>NZ_QCWA01000005.1:0-537591 GCF_003058245.1 Pseudomonas sp. GV047
CCCGAACTCAGCAGTGAAACGATGCATCGCCGATGGTAGTGTGGGGTTTCCCCATGTGAGAGTAGGTCATCGTCAAGATTAAATTCCGAAACCCCATTTGCGAGAGCAGATGGGGTTTTGTTTTGGGCGCTCGAAAAGTGCGCAAAGATGCACGACAAATTTGCACAGTTATTTCTGAACCAGACCACTAGAATAGGCACCTAACCTTTTTTAGAGTCAGAGCCCTATCTATGCCGGATCCGGTTGATGCCCTTGAGGTGTCGGATTTACCACTGGACAACTTGGTGGCATGCCATGAGTGCGACTTGCTGATGCGCAAACCCATGCTCGCCCTCGGTGAAAAAGCCCAATGCCCGCGTTGCGGTTATGAACTCTACGCTCACCGCCATAATGTCGTTGAGCGCAGCCTCGCCCTGGTACTCGCCGCGCTGTTGCTGTACGTCCCGGCGAACTTTCTGCCCATCATGCAGCTCAATCTGCTCGGGCAGTCCTCAGAGGACACTGTGTGGAGTGGCGTAGTCGGTCTATTCGATACCGGGATGCAAGGTGTCGCCGCCGTGGTGTTCCTATGCAGCATGGGTATTCCGCTGCTCAAGCTGCTTTGCCAACTGGTGGTGCTGCTCAGTATTCGTTGGAAGATCGGCCGTAGTTACGGCCTGCTGCTGTACCGCATTTACCACCATATGAAAGATTGGGGAATGTTGGAGGTCTACTTGATGGGCGTACTGGTGGCGATCGTGAAACTCGCCGACATGGCCTCAATCACCATCGGCCTGGGTCTGGTCTGCTTTGTCAGCCTATTAATGGTTCAGGTTCTGCTTGAGGTGGTGATGTCGCCGCACCAGATCTGGCAAGCACTGTCAGGAGAGGATGATCATGCGGGCGATTGATGCGGGCATTCTGATTTGTACTGAATGCCACGAGCTGAACAAACAAGAGCCTGACACCGATGAGCAAACCTGCACGCGATGCGGTGCGCTGATCCATGCCCGTCGCCCCAACAGCCTCACCCGTACCTGGGCCTTGCTGATCACGGCGGCCATTCTGTATATCCCCGCCAATCTGTTGCCGATCATGACCGTCAATTCCCTCGGCCAGGGCGAGCCCAGCACCATCATGGCCGGAGTCATCCAACTGGTGCAGCACGGCATGTTCCCGATTGCGGCTGTGGTGTTCATCGCCAGCATCCTGGTGCCGACGTTCAAGCTGGTGGGCATTGGCCTTTTACTGTTCTCGGTTCAGCGTCACCAACCGCTTTCCGCGCAGCAACGCATTATCATGTACCGCTTTATCGAATTCATTGGCCGCTGGTCCATGCTGGATATCTTCGTGATCGCCATCCTGGTGGCGGTCGTAAACTTCGGACGGCTTGCCAGCGTCGAGGCCAACCTTGGCGCCGCAGCGTTCGCCAGTGTGGTGATCCTTACGATGCTTGCCGCAGTAACTTTTGATCCCCGACTGATTTGGGATAACACGGAGTCGGACGACGACCATGAGTGATTTGCCTAAAGCTAAAACCCGCCCGGCCTCCAACTGGTCAGCCATTTGGGTTCTTCCCCTGATTGCCTTGATCATCGGCGGTTGGCTGGGGTGGCGTGCCTATTCCCAGCAGGGTATTGAGATCCAGGTGCGCTTTGAAAGCGGCGAAGGCATCCAGGCCAACAAAACCGAAGTGGTCTACAAAGGCATGTCCGTGGGTAAGGTAAAGACCCTTGCCCTTGACGACGAGGGCAATAATCGCGGGGTGATTGCCACCATCGAGATGAACAAGGATGTCGAGCAATACCTCAAGACCAACACGCGTTTCTGGCTGGTCAAGCCCAGTGTCAGCCTTGCCGGTATCACCGGCCTGGAAACCCTGGTCTCGGGTAACTACATCGCCGCCAGCCCCGGTGACGGTGAGCCCACACGCAAATTCAAGGCGCTCTCCGAAGAGCCGCCTTTGTCCGACGCCAAGCCTGGCCTGCACCTGACCATCAAGGCCGACCGCCTCGGCTCGCTCAACCGTGGCAGCCCGGTGTTCTATAAGCAGATACAGGTCGGCCAGGTCAAAAGCTACTTGCTCTCCGAGGACCAGAGCACCGTCGAGATCAAGGTCTACATCGAGCCGACCTACGCCAACCTTGTGCGCAAACACACCCGTTTCTGGAACGCCAGCGGCATCAGCATCGATGCCAATCTCTCCGGCGTGAAGGTGCGCAGCGAATCCCTCTCCAGTATCGTCGCCGGCGGCATTGCCTTCGCCACGCCGGAGAATCGCAAGGACAGCCCGCCGACCGATCCGAGCCTGCCGTTCCGCCTGTACGAAGACTTCGACGCAGCCGCTGCCGGTATCAAGGCCAAGGTCAAGCTCACGGACTTCGAAGGCCTGCAGGCCGGGCGTACACCGGTGATGTACAAAGGCATTCAGGTGGGCAGCCTGAAAACCTTGAAGATCGACCCGGACCTGTCCAGCGCCAACGCCGAGCTGACCCTCGACCCCTTGGCCGAAGACTACCTGGTTCAGGACACCCAGTTCTGGGTGGTCAAACCTTCCATCTCGCTGGCCGGCATTACCGGCCTGGAAGCCCTGGTCAAAGGTAATTACATCGCCATTCGTCCTGGTGACAAAGGCAGCGCCCCGCAGCGCGAATTCGTCGCCCGCGCAAAGGCGCCGCCGCTGGACCTGCGTTCCCCTGGCCTGCACATGGTGCTGTTCACCGACAACCTCGGCTCCCTGGATGTCGGCAGCCCGATCCTCTACAAACAGGTCAAGGTCGGCTCGGTGCAGAGCTACCAGTTCTCGCGCAAGAACAAGCAGTTGGTGATCGGCGTTCATATCGAGAAGGAATACGAAAACCTGGTTAACGGTTCGACACGTTTCTGGAATGCCAGCGGCGTGACCCTGACCGGCGGCCTTACCGGTGGTATCCAGGTGAAGAGTGAGTCCCTGGCCAGCCTGATGGCCGGCGGAATTGCCTTCGAAACGCCGCAGCCGAACGTACCGCTGAAAAAGCGCATTCCACGTTTCCGTTTGTTTGCCGACCGTGAGGCGGCCAATCAGCATGGCACCCTGGTGACCATCAAGGTCGAGCGTGCTGACGGTATGCGTCCAGGCACACCGGTACGTTTCAAAGGCCTGGATGTCGGTAAGATCGAGAGCGTGGACCTCAGTGCCGATATGCAATCGGTGTTGCTCAGTGCACGTATTACCCAAGTAGCGGACCGCATCGCGCGCGTCGGCAGCCAGTTCTGGGTGGTCAAGCCAGAGCTGGGCCTGATGAAAACCTCCAACCTGGAAACCCTGGTCACCGGGCAATACATCGAGGTGCAGCCGGCTGCGAAAAACGCCGGTCCGCAGAAGAGCTTCGTCGCACTGGGCCAACCCCCTGAAGCTGTCCGTCAGGAGGCTGGCCTGAGCCTGACACTCAGCGCCGCACGCCGTGGCTCGTTGAAAGAAGGTGTACCGGTGACCTACCGTGAAGTCACCGTGGGCAAAGTGACCAGCTACGAGTTGGGCCAGACCGCCGATCGGGTGCTGATCCACATCCTCATCGAGCCCAAGTACGCACCGCTGGTACGCAGTGGCAGCCGCTTCTGGAACACCAGCGGCTTTGGCCTCGACTTCGGTCTGTTCAAGGGCGCGACGGTGCGCACCGAATCCCTGGAGACGCTGGTGGCCGGCGGTATCGCCTTTGCCACGCCAGACGGCGAGCGCATGGGCAACGCCGCGCGGCCGCAGCAAACCTTCCCGCTGTTCGACAAATTCGAAGAGGAATGGCTGACCTGGGCACCGAAAATCCCACTCGGCAAATAAAGCTACAAAAAAAGGCCGCGATCCAATGGATCGCGGCCTTTTTGCATTTCAGCGCAAAACGTCAGACCTCATCCAGCTCCGGTTCATCCGCCTGCACATTCACTGTCGCCTTCACCACATCATGGCGACGGATGTACTTCCAGTCCGCCTCATCGATGTAGATCCCGTTCGGCCCGCTGCCGCCTTCCAGGTCGATTGCCACCTGGGCAGACACCTGCGGCTTCACACTGGCGAGGATCGGCACGAAGCCCAGCTGCAAACTGGTTTCCAGCAACGCCGCCTGGTTCTTCTCATCGATATCCGCTGCTTCGTCGAGGTAGTACGGCAAGCGCACACGCCCGGCCTGGTCACGGTCCATCAAGTGCAGCAACAAGTACATGTTGGTCAGCGCCTTGATGGTCATGGTGGTGCCGTTGGACGCCGCGCCATCGATGTCGGTGTGGATCACCGGCTGGCCGTGCACCTTGGTGATTTCGAAGGCCAGCTCGAACAGGTCCTTGAGGCCCAACTGGTTATGGTTGGCGGCCACCAGACGGGCCAGGTATTCCTTGGCCTCTTCGTTCTTGTTGTCCTGCTCGGCACTTTGGCTGAGGTCGAACACCGACAGGGTTTCGCCTTCTTCGTACTGGCCAGCACTGTGGATGATCTGGTCGATATGCTTGAGGGCTTCCTTGTTCGGCGCGAGTACGATGCGGAAGCTCTGCAGGTTGGACACCTGACGCTTGTTGATCTCGCGGTTGAACAGCGCCAGCTGGTGTTCCAGGCTGTCGTAGTCGCTGCGGATATTACGCAGGGTTCGCGCAATGTCAGTGACCGCCGCGCGGCGCGCCTTGCCCAGTGTCAGCGCCTCATCGGTGCGGTGCGCATAAGCGTTGATCAACAATTGCAGACGACGCTCTACATCATCCTCGCTGTCGAACTTGGCCACGCCCTTGAGGCGCACCTGAGCATACAGCGCCTCGATCTGGCCATCGGCACGCAGCAGGCCCTGCCAGCTGTCCTGATAGTCATTGAGCAGCGGCAGCAGGTTATCCATGGAGTCATCGACCGGGTCCATGAACGGCGTGCCGAACGGCAAGTCGGCCGGCAACAGCTGCCTGCGGCGCAAGGCGTCATCCAGCGTACGTTGCTTGGCTTCCATATCGCCGATCTGGCGGCCCACCAGTTGCAGCTTGGCGGACAGTTGCTGGACGCGCTCGGTGAACGCATCGCTGGAACGTTTCAATTCATCCTGGGCCGCTTCCATCTGTGCCAGGTTTTCCAGTTTTTCGCCTTCTTCGGCACTCAGGGTTTGCGCGCGACGGAAGTCTTCCAGCGCCTTTTGCGCGTCCAGCACCTGCTGGTACAGCGCTTCGGTCTGGGTCTTGCTCGCCGCGCGGTCGGAGGCCACGGCCTGCTGGGTTTTCAGCTGCTTGAGTTCTTTCTCCAGGCGTTCCTTTTGGTCGCGCAACGCCGCGCGATCCGCCAGGGCCTGCAGCGCCGGTGGTTCGATGTGGGAGATGTCGATGGACAGCCCCGGCACTTCAAAGCGCTCGCCCTTGAAGCCATCGAGGATCTGCTCCAGGGATTTGACCCACTGGCCGTCCTCGTCCAGGGTGATGCCGTGTTCACCTAATGGCAGGCTGAACAACGAGCTGTTGAACAGGCGCATCAGGCGCTCGACGTCCTGCTGCGAAAACTCTTCGCGCAGCTTGGCGTAGCTGTTGTTATCCGCGTGATCAAGCTGCTGCTTGACCGACTTCAAGCGTTTTTCCAGGTCACGCAGACGCTCATCCAGATCCTCGGCGCTGAACTGCCGCGACTGCGCCAGGGCGCCCGCCAGTTCATCGTGAGCATCCTTGGCCGCCAGCAGTTGCTGCTCCAGGACCTTGACGTCATCCACCAGGGCAAAGCGATGCTTGAGCACCGACAGCTCGCCCAGCCAACGCTGGATGCCGCTGATTTCCCGCTCCAGGCGCATCAGCTCCTGGGTGCCGCCACGCTGGTCGTTCTGCAGTGCGTCCTGCTCGTTGCGGTAGTGCTCGGCCTGGATGGTCAGCTCTTCCTTGCGCGCACTGGCATAGTCCGACCAGGTGCCGAGCAGCGAATCCAGCAGCGGCGACAGGCGATGCAGCTTGCCGCGCAGTACGTCGCGCTGGCGAACGCCGTTGGCCAGGGCTTCCACCAGCGGGCCGGCTGCGACCAGGGAATTGTAGTCCTGCTCCATACGTCGTACGTCGCGGAAGGCTTCTTCGCACGCTGCGATGTAATCCACACTGCCCGAACGCAGGCTGTGCTCGAACGCATCGAGGAACAGCTGCTTGAGCTTGGCCGCGGTGATTTCGCGCATGTGCAGCAGGTTGATAAACAACGCGCGGAAGGTTTTCAGGCTTTGCTCACTGGTGGAGCGCAGCGGGATCAGGGTCAGGTCCAGCGGGATCGACGTATGACCACCCACCAGCAAACGGCGCAGTTCATCCGGCTTGAGTTCGTAGGCTTTCAGGCCTTCGCGCTCAAGGTTGGTGAACAGCTCCTTCTGACGCAGGCAGGTGTCGTTTTTCTGATAGTGGGCCAGGTCCAGCTTGCCGGCGTAGGCAAAGAACTGGTGCCCGAAACCGCCGCCCGGGCCGCGCCCGACCACGCCGATTACGTGGGGGCCATGGGGCAGGGAGACTTCCACCAGGATGTAGCTGGTGTCGGTGGCGAAGTAGAAGCGTCGCGATTGCTCCAGGGTGTACTTGCCGAAACTCATGTCCGACATGCGCGCCAGGATCGGGAACTGCAAGGCGTTGATCGACGCGGATTTACCCAGGTTGTTGGCGCCATACACCGACAGCGGTTCTTCCAACGGGAACAAGCCCAAGCTGTAGCCGGCGGTGTTCAATAGGGCGAAGCGGCGGATGCCGTAGCGTTCCTTGCTCATGCGTCGGTCTCCTGTTCTTCGGCAATGGCGCGGGCCAGGGCGTCTTCTTCGCTTTCTTCCGCGAAGTCACTCAAGTCCAGCGGGTCATCGGTCTTCAGCAGCTTCTCATCGCTGTCTTCGTCGATGATCACCGGTGCCGGCAACGGCAACACGCTGTGCACGCTGGCCGCGAGGTCACGGTCTTGCTGCACCGACAGGCACACGTCGAGGAAGCGGTGCATCGGTGGCAGGAAGCGGTAGATGCCGTTGTCTTCGCTGGCAAAACCCAGCTGGGTCATGCGGCGCATGATCTTTTCTTCGAGTTCTTCCTGGGTCTGCACTTCGGCCTGGATAAACAGGTCGCGGTACTTTTCCAGCAGGGACGGCAGTTCATCGCGACCGAGGCTGCCACCGTCGAGCACGGCGATCGGGTCGCGGCCCTGGTCGGCCAGGTGCTCGACAATGATGAAGGTGAACAACGCCAGACGCTGGGCGGTCTTGTTGACCTGCGCACTGGCAATCGCGGAGTCCGGCACGAAGTAGTAGAAGCCACGGGTATCGCACACCAGCTCAAAGCCCAGGGCCTTGAACAGCGTGCGGTACTGGTCCTGGAAGTTCGACAGTTGCGCGTACAGCTCGGGGTCGCGGCGGCTGACGTGGTAACCCTTGAACAGCTCGCGAAAGATCGGCGCCAGCTGGGACAGTTCGGATAGATCAAGATGCATGAGGTGTACTCGCAGAATGCTCGGCGGCGTCGGTGCCGGCCGGGAGCAGGGCGAATGAGCGCAGGCTGACCTGGTGCTCGTGTGTGTGGTAGTCGCGGCGTTCCAGGCGCTCGCGCTTGAAGCGTTTCTCCCGCGAGAGCCGCGAGAACCAGTACAGCAATTCGTCGGTGGCACCGTCCGGTTCCTGCTCCAGCAGCCAGGTCATCAGGTCCGGCATCGGCAGCGCGTCTTCGCAGCGCTCGAGCATTTCCTTGACCGTCCGCGGTGCGCGCTGGGCTTCGCCCTTGTGGGACTTGTGCGCCTTGGGGAACCGGGCCGGTTTCGGCTCGAAGTTCGCCAGGGCATACACATAGGCCTCGACCTGGCTGGCACTGCCGAGGAAGGTGCTTTGCGGTCGGGTAAACATCGGCATCGCCGCCTGCGGCACCGCGTCCAGGCCTTTACGGCGGATGGCCGACAGCGCCAGCGCCGCACCGCGGGTCACGGCGTTGTGCCGACGCGCTTCTTCGCGCAGCGGCAACAGCAGCTCGCGGGCATGCCGCAAGGTCAACTGGGCGCTGGTCTGCATTTCGAGGATGCGCGCGTGGGTGCGCAGCAGCATGTCGTCGTCCACCAGGTGGCCGAGGCGCTGTTGCTCGGTGAGCATGCGCAGCAGCACGTTTTCCACTTTGCGCACGCCTTGCTCGAAGGCACCGTCGGCGTTCACCAGCTGGATCATCGGTTCGACGTACTCGTCCCAGGTCGCCAGGACTTCAGCATAACGCTGGCGCAGCGGGATCTGCCGGTCGCTGGTCTTGGCACGGTCGGCCACGGCCGCGAGGGCCTGTTCGTCGTTGGCGAGTTTTTTCAGTACGTCGCGTACGCGCATGTCCAGCAGGCGCAGTTGGCGGGCCAGGTCGTGGCCATCACGAATGTCGAAGGCATCCTGGATATAACCGGCCAGGCGCTCCAGATGGCGCAGGTAGGCTTCGATCTCCAGGCACAGGCCAAGCCGGTGCTCCTTGCGAAGATAAGCCAGGAAGTCGTGGATCTGCGCGTTGAGCTCGAAACGGTTCGGGCTCTTGGCGACAGGCACCAGGATATCCAGGCGAATCCACACGTCCAGCAGGCTGGTGATGTCCTGGGGCGTGCTGTCCAGTTGTTGGGCGGCCAGTTGTGCGCGCAGCTCGCCGAGGCTCAGGGTGCCTTGGTCGAAGTGTTCGCACAGTGGCTCAAGTAAGGCCCAGTGTTCGGCGAGGGCGCGCAGGACGCGCTTGGGTTCGATCATGGGAATGGCCGGCTGGTTGGCGATTAAAAGTCGCGATTGTACTGCATCAGGCGCGGGATTTATCCACAGCCGGTCAGTGCACAGTGGGCGATTGTTACCGAACAGCGGTAGAATCCCCGCTCTTTACTTATCCACAAGTGGCCGAGCTGTGCTTATCGAGTCCCGACGTCGCGCTTACTTGACCGCCATGCAGGTGGTCAACTGGCTGCCCCGCACCGAACTGCCGTTCGCCGCCCCGTCGCGGCCCGAGCTGTTAGCGGCGCTTGAGCCCTATGAGGCGTTCGAGGTTTCGGGGGAGGAGGCGGCTGCACCGGTGGCCGTGGTCAAACCCGTACTGGAAGCTCGTCCTGCGGTTGAACGCGTCAAGGTCGAGGTGCCGCGCCCGGGGCCAATGGCCAAGCCCGTGGTGGCCGAAGCGGCTGCGCCGGTTGCCAAGGCCCCCGTGGTGCCGCCGCCACGTTTTGCCCTGCAGTTATTGCGGGCCGGGCGTTGCCTGCTATTGGTGGAGTTACCCACCGGCGAGCGCTTCCAGACCCGCGACCCCGCCTACATGCTGCTCAAGGACATGCTGCGCGCCGCCGGCCTGCCCGACAGCCCGCAAATCGTCGGCGACCCGGTCCGTTGGCCGCTGCTGGTACGCGGCACCATGGACCAGGGCCCTGAAGCGGCGCGGGATTTCGTGCAAGGCTTCGTCTCGGCACGCCTGGAGGACGAGCCCTGCGTGTGCCTGTGGCTGATCGGCCTGCCCGCCGTACGATTTGCCGGTGAAGCGAACGCAGAAGCCTGGTACCGCGAACTGCAGGTCGAGGGCCTGGGTTCTGTATGGGCCCTGCCGGGCCTGGAATTATTAATGGAAGAGCCACAGCGTAAGGCTGATGTCTGGCAAGCCATGCGCCGGCTGATGGCGCGCTGGAAAACAACCGATGAGTGAGGCTTTATCCTTCCGCCCGATGACCGAGGCCGACCTCGACGCCGTGCTGAAAATCGAATACGCGGCGTTCAGCCATCCCTGGACCCGCGGGATCTTTCTCGACGGCCTGGGCAAGTACCAGATCTGGCTGATGTTCGAAGGCGAGCAGCAGGTAGGTCACGGCGTGGTACAGATCATCCTCGATGAAGCGCATTTGCTGAACATCACCGTCAAGCCGGAAAACCAGGGCCGTGGCCTGGGCCTGGCACTGCTGGAACACCTGATGTCCCGCGCCTATGCCGCCAACGCGCGGGAATGCTTCCTGGAAGTGCGCGACAGCAATACCGGCGCGTTCCGCCTGTATGAGCGCTATGGCTTCAACGAGATTGGGCGTCGTCGGGACTATTACCCAGCCGTGGGGGGGCGTGAGGATGCAGTCGTGATGGCCTGTACCCTGGTCGATTAAACACACAAGCCAACGTGGCAGGGGGCAGGTCGCCCCTCCCACATTTGGATTTGCGCAGTGTCAGCGGTTTCCGTCCACCGGGTCCAGATCAGCCAGTTCCGCTTCATCCAGGCCATTGCCGCCGCCAATGTCATCTTCATCGACAATGCTCAGGTCAAAATCCGCCGGGTTGTCTTCGCCCGCCTCCCGAGCATCCCGCGCACCGTCTTCATGGATCAGGGTTTCCGGGCTCATGTCATCATCGGTCGACTCATGATCCGCCGTTGAAGCCCCGGTCATTCCGGCCTCGCGCACCCGTTCGTCGGGCATCAGCTGTTCTCGCTCGCCACGGGGGATCTCATTGCCAATCTCCGCCGTCGGTTCTTCCTCGTCAAAATCCAGCTCGCGCATCGAGCCCATGCGGTCTTCGTTGTCGTCAATCGGTTCGGGCTGTGCAGCGCCGTAGGGACGTCGTGATTCAGTCATGGCCAATCCTCATACTGTGGGGCTTATAGTGTGTGGACAGGCATGGCCCCCCAAGATTCAAGTAATTGCCCGCCGGCTATCTTTATGATCGGCGTGACCCGGACGGGCGGTCGTCTGTCAAAGCTGCGCATCATTCCTGAGGCTTTCCCTGATGAACGAACTACAAGACCTGCTTGATAACAACGAACGCTGGGCGGATGCGATCAAACAGGAAGATCCCGAATTCTTCGCCAAGCTCGCCCGCCAGCAGACCCCTGAATACCTGTGGATCGGTTGTTCCGATGCGCGGGTACCGGCCAACGAGATCGTCGGCATGCTGCCCGGTGATCTGTTCGTACACCGCAACGTGGCCAACGTGGTGCTGCATACAGACCTCAATTGCCTGTCGGTGATCCAGTACGCGGTCGATGTGCTCAAGGTCAAACATATCCTTGTCACCGGCCACTATGGCTGCGGCGGCGTGCGCGCCTCGATGCAGGACCGCCAGTTCGGCCTGATCGACGGCTGGCTGCGCACCATCCGCGACCTCTACTACGAAAACCGTGACGTGCTGGCCCAACTGCCGACCGAAGAGGAGCGTGTGGACCGCATGTGCGAGCTGAACGTGATCCAGCAGGTGGCCAACGTCGGCCACACCAGCATTGTGCAAAATGCCTGGCACCGTGGGCAGAGCCTGTCGATCCACGGCTGCATCTACGGCATCAAGGACGGCCGTTGGAAGAGCTTGAACACCACCATCAGTGGCTTCGAGCAACTGCCGCCGCAGTATCGCCTGCGTCCGCTGAGCGAAGCCTAAGGCCGTTTGCGTTCGCGCCAATGGGTCATGAACGCCTGGCCCTCGGCGTTCAAACACTCTGTGCTGCCGGTGATCCAGCCCCGGCAGTTCAGCTCGCCGCATTGGCAGGCGAACTGTCGGAACAAGGTGTCCTCGGTACTGGCGTAGTCCAGGGTCAGCGGGGCGCCGGCGGGGATGGGCTGTACGGTCCAGAGTTCCAGGTAAGTGGTGTCGAAAAACACATTCGGGTTGCAGGAGTGTCGCAGCAGGCCGCAGAACCAGCTGTCATACAGGTGGATGCGGGCCGACAGCTGCAGCGTACGTGGGCGTCGCTCGTTCACGGCGTAACCGGACACCCGGGCAATGCGCACGCGGCCGTCAAAACCCACGCGAGCCCTGACGCCGCCGCCGTCGCGCTCAACCTTAAAGTGCTTGGCCGAAGGGTAGCCCTGTTCAACGAGCAGTGTCTTGAACGGGTACAAACCATCACCCACAACGGTTTTAGCCTGGTCCATGGCTTGAGTTTTCATAACTCTCCTTGGTTAGGCTGCATCGACCTGCGGGTGGTGGCTGACTACCAGTCTTGCAGCGGATGGGCCCGGCTCAAGACTCGCTGAACGTGGAGCCGATTTCTACTGTCAACTTTGACAGTAGAAATCGGATTTTTTTGCTGTCTACAGCGCAGGCGCCGTGATGCTGGGGGCGGGTGCTGCGTTTTTCAGCTGCTTGAGCTGCGTCTTGATCGAAGGCGTGGCGCATTTGGCGTTCGCCTGTTCCGGGGTCAGGTTGCGCACCGAGGTGTAGAACAATTCGCAGGTCTGCTCTTTGCGCGTGACCTGCCAGGTGTTCATGCAGGCCTTGAGCAGTACATTCGGATCGCTCGCGGGCTTCTGGCCCATTCCGGCCTGCCAGCAGGCGGCGCTCAAGTCCTGGCCCATCACTTTCAAGCCGGCTTCGTCGGCTTTCTGCTCGTTACCGTCATAGGTGTCCGGGCTGGCCGCGTACCAGATGTAGCTGGGGTGGTTGGCGCCCAGCACCGAGACGGTCCTGCCCGCGGCAGGGCTGATCTGCGCCAGGCCCAGCACACCCACGGTCTGCCCGTATTGCTGCTTGATCCAACTGCGCACCGGCGCGCCGAACGCGACCATTGGCAGCGAGCCGTTGGGGTGCAGGCTCAGTTCGCTGACCATGCGGGTCTGGTAGTCGGTGAAGTAGCCGTAGACGTTCTCCAGGTCCTTGCCCGCATTGGAAGGGGCGGCGATGGGGGCGATATCGATGATGGTCTGGTAGGCCGGGGTTTCGGTGGCCGGCACGCCGTTATCGGTGAGCAGGCTGGCCCAGCGGTCGGTGGTGGCCGACTCCAGGTAATCCTGGGCCTGGGTCAGCGAATAATCCGGCGGGAAATGCAGCAACTCGATGCTCTTGCGGTTTTCCAGGGCCATGCCCAGTGGCAGGAACAGGTACCAGTTGTACGCCCACTTGCCGTCGCTGTTGAGTCTGCTCGCGCCCTGGTAGGCCAGGTCAGCGGTATTGAGCAGCGCGGTCAGGGGCTGGCCGTAACTGTCGGGTACACCGCTGAAGGTCGCGGCGAGCTGCCCTTCATGGTTCTTGACGCTGACCTTGGCTCGGCTGTAGCCATCGCGCTGCAGGCTTTGGTTCAGGTAGTGCTCGGCGGTCTGCTCCAGCGTCCATGGCCGAAAGCAGATCACATTGCAGTTATTGGGGTAGGCGAACAACTGGGTCACCCGTTGAGTGCTGCCCAACGGTACTTCGATGTCGGCGTGTACGACCGCACTGGCCATCAGTGCGGCCAGGGTGAAGGATAACCTGGTCGGTTTGAACATACTTGATTCCTTGTCAGCGAAAGCCCGTCTGCGCGGGGTGAAAGCCCACCTCCTCACAGTAGCGGTTGGCCAGGAAAACCGCGTGCTAAATCGCCAGGCATGTCGCTATTGGATATGCGTCCTACACGCTGAACTGCAACGCGTTGCTCAAATCCCCCATGGGTTTCTGACCCCGGGCAATCATGGCGTCATCGCGTTGCTTGAGCCCGTCCAGGGTCTCCAGCTGGAAGACCCGCGTAATCAAGCGCAGGATCGACGCGGTGTCGTACACCGTATGGTCCACGGTGCCTTTACGCGCGAAGGGCGAGACCACCAGCGCCGGGACCCGCGTGCCTGGGCCCCAGCGGTCGCCTTTGGGCGGGGCGACGTGGTCCCACCAGCCGCCGTTTTCATCGACGGTCACCACCACCACCATGTTTTTCCACTGCGGGCTTTCCTGCAGCACCTTCAAGGCGCGGACGATGTGGCGGTCGCCCGACGCCACGTCAGCGTAACCGGCGTGCATATTCAGGTTGCCCTGGGGCTTGTAGAAACTCACCGCCGGCAGCTTGCCGGCCTGGGCATCGGCGAAGAATTTATTGGTGCTCGCCTCATCGCCCAAACCGCCATCGCGCAGGCGCTTGTCACGCTCGGCACGGTTCTCGGGGCCCTGCTGCTTGAAATAGTTGAACGGCTGGTGGTGGTACTGGAAGTTGGGGATCTTCGGAATGCCGCCCGAATCCTTGAACTGGTCCAGCGTCGCCTGCCACGCCCCGGCGTACCACGCCCAGTCGACGTTCTTTTTCGACAACTTGTCGCCGATATGTTCGTGGGTTTGCGGCACCAGCACGTTGGGCAGGTCGGCTTTTGCGTAGTCCGGGTTTTCCGGGTCACGAATCCAGGTCGGCCAATACGGCGGCGCCAGGGTGTTCACGCCGTAGCCGTCCGGGGTCAGCGCGCTGGGGCCGAACTGTGGCGGGCCGGTCATGGCGCTCGCCGGGGATTTATCCAGCGGTTTGAGACGCGGGTCGGTGGGGTCATCGCTTTGCAGCGTGGCGATCTGCGCCTTGGCCACCGACTGCGCGGCATTCGGGTAGAACGGCGCGGTGGCGCTGATCAGGTATTGATGGTTGAGGAACGAGCCACCAAACGCGCCCTGGAAGAAGTTATCGCAGAGCACAAACTCCTTGGCGACATCCCACAGGCGCAGGGAATAACGGCTCTGGGCGTAATGGCCCATGACCAGGCCGCCGGCGTCGGCCCAGGCGACGAAACCGTCGTTCTTGCCGCCGTTGATCTGCATCTGGTTCTGGTAGAACACGTGCCACAAGTCGCGGGTGACCAGGCTCAACGGCAGGTCTTCGGCGTTCGGGCCCTTGAGGGCGAACGGGGCGTTGGGCAGGTTTTCCTGGAATTGCACTTCGCTGGGGTAAGTCACCCCGTCCACGCTTTGCGGGCCCACTTGCAGCACACCGCCCCAGGCCGGGGGCAGGGTGGTCAACAGGCTGCCGTCGCGGTCGCGTTGCTGTGTGTCGGCGGCGGAAAGCGCCGACAGCGGTTTCTCAACGCCTGGGAAGTCCGCAAACAGATTGTTGAAGCTGCGGTTCTCGGCATAGATCACCACCACGGTCTTCACCTGGTCGTGCAAGGCCTTGTCCAGCTCCTGGGGCGTGAGTGGCCGCGCCACCGGCTTGCCCGGCGCCTCACCGCCATTGCCGCAGGCACTCAAGGTCGCGCCAACCCCCAACACCGCCGCGCCCCCCAGGAAGCGCCGACGGCCGGTGTCTACCGGCGGTTGGGCCATGGCATCAGGGGAAGGGCGGTCTTCGTGATCATCACTCATTGCGGGGAGTCCTTGCTGGCGAGATGTTGCAAGATATTTCGCAGGACGGTAGCAATGCAATGTGACGGAATTAAGGCAGCTGCAAGCTATGAGCCTCAAGCTTCAAGCTTGAGGCTTGCAACTGATCCTACGGCATGACGGGCGGCAAATACTTCAATGTCGTCCCCAGCGCCCACAGCAGGAACAGCACCAACGGTGTGTGTACCAGCAACTGCACAAACGAAAACCCGATCAAATCCCGCGCCTTCAACCCCAGCACTCCCAGCAACGGCAGCATGTAGAACGGGTTGATCAGGTTCGGCAGCGCCTCGGCCGCGTTGTAGATCTGCACCGCCCAGCCCAGGTGGTATTGCAGGTCATTGGCCACTTGCATCACATAAGGCGCTTCGATGATCCACTTGCCGCCGCCAGACGGGATAAAGAAGCCCAGCACCGCCGAGTACACGCCCATCAGCAGTGCATACGTGTCGTGGGAGGCGATGGACGTGAAGAAGGTCGAGATATGGTGCGCCAGGGTCTGGCCGTCGCCGCCCTTGACCACGGTCATCAGCGCCGCAATCGAGCCGTACAGCGGGAACTGGATCAACACGCCGGTGGTGGTCGGCACTGCACGGGCCACCGCATCGAGGAAACTGCGCGGGCGCCAGTGGAGCAGGGCACCGACCATGATGAACAGGAAGTTGTAGGTATTCAGCCCCGAAATCGCGCTGATCGCCGGCTTGGTCGAGAACTCATGGAACAACCAGCCCGCCGCCAGCAATGCCAGCAGAATGGTCAGCAACGGGCTGTGTTCCAACCATTCGCCGGGGCGGCCCGGTGGTTGCAGCTTGGGCAGGTTGAAGGCCGGGTCGACGCCACAGGCCTTGGCGTCACGGGCGCTGTTGGGGCCGGGCGCGGTGGCGTAGGCGATGATCAGCGACACCACGATCAGTGCCAGCAACAGCACACCGGATTGCCACAGGAAGATGGTGTCGGTAAACGGGATCACCCCGGTGATCGACAGGATCGACGGCGGCAAGCTGGCCGGGTTGGCCTGCAATTGTGCGGCTGACGACGACAGCCCCAGCGCCCACACCGCGCCCAACCCAAGATAGGCCGCCGCACCTGCAGCACGGTAGTCCATGCGCAAATCCGTACGGCGGGCCAGCGCACGCACCAGCAAGCCACCGAACACCAGGGACAGGCCCCAGTTGAGCAATGACGCCACCATAGAGATCAACGCGACCCACGCCACGGCGGAGCGGCCGTTCTTCGGGATGCGTGCCAGGCGGTCGATCAGCTTGACCGCCGGTGGCGAGCTGGCGACCACGTAGCCACCGATCACCACGAAGGCCATCTGCATGGTGAACGGGATCAGGCTCCAGAACCCGTCGCCAAAGGCCTTGGCGGCTTCGGTCGGCGCGGCGCCCATGCCCAGAGTCGCCACGGCGACGATGATCACGGCGAGGGCGGCGAACACCCAGGAGTCCGGAAACCAGCGCTCGGCAAAGTTCGAGCAGCGCAGGGCAAAGCGGGCATAGCGGCTTTCTTCGATAGCATCGGCCACGAGTCTTTCCTCTTGTAGTTATTATGGTGTCGGCAATTTTTCGGCATGTTCCTCCACGGCCATTGATATGGGAATGCAGTTATCTTCATCGATCCATGAGGAAAACAAATATATCTGCCGCGATTGCCATCAACCGGCTCAGCTCATAACCTGCACGCCATTTTGTTTGTCTGCCGAGCCTCAACATGACTGCCACCTCTGTGCCACAGGCGCAGCGTTTTTCCCGCTCCGACTACAAAACCCTGGGCCTGGCCGCCCTGGGTGGCGCCTTGGAAATCTACGACTTCATTATCTTCGTGTTCTTTGCGCTGACCCTCAGCCAACTGTTCTTCCCGCCGGAAATGCCCGAGTGGCTGCGCCTGCTGCAAAGCTTCGGCATCTTCGTCACCGGTTACCTGGCGCGCCCGTTGGGCGGCATCCTGATGGCGCACTTCGCCGATCACCTGGGGCGCAAGCGTGTGTTCAGCCTGAGCATCCTGATGATGGCGTTGCCGTGCCTGCTGATCGGGATCATGCCCACCTACGCACAGATCGGCTACTTCGCACCGCTGATCCTGCTGGTGCTGCGCGTGCTGCAAGGTGCGGCGGTGGGCGGTGAAGTACCCAGCGCCTGGACCTTCGTCGCCGAACACGCACCGCGCAACCATCGTGGCTATGCCCTGGGCTTCCTGCAAGCCGGCCTGACCTTCGGCTACCTGCTCGGTGCGCTGACTGCCACGCTGCTGGCACAGGTCTTCACCCCGGCCGAAATCCTCGACTATGCCTGGCGCTTCCCCTTCCTGCTTGGCGGTGTGTTCGGCGTGATCGGCGTGTGGCTGCGGCGCTGGCTCAGCGAAACCCCGGTCTTCCTCGAAATGCAGGCCCGCCGCCAGGCCGCTGCCGAGCTGCCGCTGCGCACCGTACTGCGTGACCATCGCGCCGTACTGTTGCCGGCGATGATCCTCACCTGCGTGCTCACCTCCGCCGTAGTGGTATTGGTGGTCATCACCCCGACCATGATGCAGAAAACCTTCGGCATGAGCCCCAGCCACACCTTTGCCTTGAGCGCCCTGGGCATCGTCTTCCTGAACATCGGCTGCGTCCTCGCCGGCCTGCTGGTGGACCGCATCGGTGCCTGGCGCGCGGTGCTGGTCTACAGCCTGCTGCTGCCGGTGGGTATTTTCCTGCTGTACGCCAGCCTGATCAGCGGCGGCATCTGGCTTGGCGCGGCGTACGCGCTGGCGGGCTTGAGTTGCGGGGTGGTGGGTGCGGTGCCGTCGGTGATGGTCGGCCTGTTTCCGGCGCAGGTGCGGGTGTCGGGAATTTCCTTCACCTACAACATCGCTTACGCACTGTGGGCGAGTACCACGCCGCTGATGCTGATCGCGCTGATGCCGACCAGCCCGTGGATTTGCGTGGGGTATTGCGTGGTAATGGGCGCGGTGGGGGTGGTGTGTGTGGTGCTGTTTGGTAAGCGCCACACCTTGGCGGCCTGAAGGTCAGGTCAAGAAGTGCCACAGCACCAGCGTACCCACCAAGCCGACCACCGAAACAATCGTCTGCAATACCGACCACACCCAAATCGTCTGTTTCAGCTGCAAGCCAAAGTACTCGCGCACCATCCAGAACCCGGCATCGTTGACGTGGCAGAAGAACACCGAGCCGGCGCCGATCGCCAGTGCCACCAGTGAACTTTGTGTCGCCGCCAACCCGGCCATCATCGGCGCGAGGATGCCGGCGGTCGTGGTGGTGGCGACCGTGGCCGAGCCGGTGGCCTGGCGCAGTGCCACGGCGATCAACCAGGCCAGCAGCAGGTACGGCATGTGCGCGCCTTCGGCGACTTTGCTGATGGTCTGGCTGACGCCGGCGTCGAGCAGGGTTTGCTTGAGGCCGCCGCCGGCGCCGATGGTCAGCAGCAACACGGCGATGGGCGCGAGGGCCTTGCGCAGGGTGTTGCCGACCTCAGCGCGCGGCATCCCGGCGGCCCAGCCCAGGCAGATCACGGCGGCGATCACCGCCAGGCCCAGGGCGATCAGCGGCTCGCCGAGGAATTTCAGAGTCAGGCCCACGCTGCTTTCCGCTGGCAGCGCGACTTTGGCCAGGGTACTGCCGAGCATCAGAATCACCGGCAACAGAATGATCAGCAATGACACGCCAAAGCTCGGCTGGCGCGGGGCCTTGGGCGGGGCGCTGAACAGCGCGCCGATGTCGGCCGGCTCATCCACATGCAGGCGTTTGGACAGCCAGTTGCCATAGAGCGGCCCGGCGAGGATCACCGCCGGCACCGCCAGGCAAAAGCCCATCAACATGGTCAGGCCCAGGTCGGCGTGCAACGCGCCCACCGCAATCAGCGGCCCCGGGTGCGGTGGCATCAAGGCGTGCAAGGTGGTCATGCCCGCCAGCGCCGGGATGGCGATTTTCAACAGCGGCTGGTTCGAACGTTTGGCCATCACAAAGATGATTGGCACCATCATCACCAGGCCTACTTCGAAGAACAGCGGCAGGCCGATCACCATCGCCACCAGCGCCATCACCCATGGCAACGACTTGCCCTTGCCCAGCCCGAGCAGGGTGGTGGCGATGCGGTCGGCCGCGCCGGATTCCGCCATCAGCGCACCCAGCATCGAGCCCAGGGCAATGATGATCCCGGCCTCACCGAGGATCGCCCCGGCGCCCTTGCTGAAGGCCCTGGCCACCTCTTCCGCTGGCAGCCCGGCGCCGACCCCGGCGATAAAGGTGCCGATCAGGATCGACAGGAACGGCGGCAACTTGGTCGCGCTGATCAGCACGATGATGCTGGCGATGGCCAGCAGTACGCAGAGCATGAGACGGGTGTCGTGAACCATCCACGCGGCAGTCGATAACGCCAAGGCGGGACTCCTTATCGAACAGGTTGGGAAAATTGTTTCTTTTTATTTCCTGCCCCAAAAGCATACCTGATAACGCCCGCCGTAGAGCCATTGCTGTCGGATTTGTAATCTTTGCTCCACCGCTCTGATAAGTCGCGAACGCTACATTCTCCCGGCTTTTACTTTATGGGCGTGGAACTCTCGTTATGGCAATTTCCGTTAGAAAGCTGGTGGGGGCGACGCTGTTGTGGGGCGCTGCCAGCATTGCCCAGGCACAAACCCTCACCCTCGACGCGGCCCTGCAAACCGCCTTCGCCAACAACCCCGACCTGGCGGCCGCGCAATGGGACATCGAGATCGCCGCGGGCGGTCGCCAGCAGGCCGGGCTGATCCCCAATCCGGTGGCGTCCTGGGATGCCGAAGACACTCGTCGCGATACGCGCACCACCACCCTCAAGCTCAGCCAAACCCTGGAACTGGGCGGCAAGCGCGGTGCCCGCATTGACGTGGCGGCGCGTGCCCAGGACGCCGCCGCACTGGCCTTGGAACAGCGCCGCAATACGTTGCGCGCCGAGGTGATCGAGGGCTATTACGGTGCCCTGCGCGCCCAGGAACGTCTCGACCTGGCCCAGCGTTCCCTGGCCTTGGCCGAGCGCGGGCTGGTGGTCGCCAACGGCCGCGTGACTGCCGGCAAATCCTCACCGGTGGAAGCCACGCGTGCCCAGGTGCAGTTGTCGGAGATTCGCCTCGAACTCAACCGCGCACACATGGGCCTCACCGACGCCTATCGTCGCCTGGCCGCCAGTACCGGCAGCGCGGCGACCGACTTCCAGGCCGTCGCCACGCCAAGCCACTCCACACCGCCGTTGCCGTCCGCCACGCACCTGTTGGCGCGCCTTGAACAGACCGCCGAACTGCGCCTGGCCGAACTGCAGATTGTGCAGAACGAAGCCAGCGTGGGCCTGGAAAAAGCCCAGCGTATTCCCGACCTGGATGTGTCCATTGGCAGTCAGTACGACGCCAGTGTGCGCGAGCGGGTGAACCTGGTCGGCGTGTCGATGCCGATTCCGTTGTTCAACCGCAACCAGGGCAACGTGCTCGCCGCCACGCGCCGTGCCGATCAGGCCCGCGACCTGCGCAACGCTGCCGAATTGCGCCTGCGTACCGAAACGCGCCAGGCCCTGGACCTGTGGCAAACCGCGAACAGCGAAGTGCGCGCATTCAACCAGCAGATTCTGCCCGCCGCCCAACGCGCGGTGGACAGCGCCACCCGCGGCTTCGAGATGGGCAAGTTCAACTTCCTCGACGTGCTCGACGCCCAGCGCACCCTGATCGCGGCGCGCACCCAATACCTTGCGGCCACCGCCCAGGCCACCGATGCCTGGCTGCGCATCGAACGGATTTACGGCGACCTCGCCCGGTTTTGATTTTTTCTGGAGTGCCTTATGAATAAACGACACGGCGTGGCGCTTGCCGTCGCCTTGGGCCTGATGCTGTCCGGCGTGGCCAACGCCGAGGAAGAAGAAGGCACCCTCGAGCTGACTGAACAACAAATCCAGGCCGCCGGCATCGAGCTCGCCGAGGCCCGACCCCGGTCGATCAGCACATTGCTTACGCTGCCAGGGGAGGTGCGTTTCGACGAAGACCGTACCTCGCATATCGTCCCCCGCGCGGCCGGTGTGGTGGAGTCGGTGAAGGTCAATCTTGGCCAGGCGGTGAATAAGGGCGAGCTGCTCGCGGTGATCGCCAGCCAGCAGATTTCCGACCAGCGCAGTGAGCTGGCGGCCAGCGAGCGTCGGGTTGAACTGGCGCGTATCACCTTCCAGCGTGAACGCCAGTTGTGGCAGGACAAAATCTCCGCCGAGCAGGATTACCTGCTGGCGCGCCAAACCCTGCAAGAAGCCGAAATCGCGCTGAACAATGCCCGCCAAAAAATGACCGCGCTCAGCGGCAACACCGTGCTGGCCGGCGGCAATCGTTACGAACTGCGTGCGCCGTTCACAGGCGTGGTGGTGGAAAAGCACCTCGGTGTCGGCGAAGTGGTGAGCGAGACCAGCAACGCCTTCACGCTGTCTGACCTGTCCCAGGTGTGGGTCACCTTCGGCGTATTTCCCAAGGATTTGAACAAGGTCCGGCTCGGCAAACCGGTGAAGGTCAGCTCCACGGAAATGGGCACCGACGTGCAGGGCACCGTGGCCTATGTCGGCAATTTGCTCGGCGAGCAAACGCGCACCGCCACCGTACGTGTGACGGTGCCCAACCCCGACGACGCCTGGCGCCCTGGACTGTTCGTCACCGTGCAACTGGCCACCGACACTTACCAGGCCAAGGTCACCGTGCCGCAAACGGCGATCCAGACCGTCGAGGAAAAACCCTCGGTCTTCGTACGCACCCCAGACGGTTTTATCACCCGCCATCTTGAGCTTGGCGCCAGTGAAAACGGCTACGTCGAAGTGCGCCAGGGCCTGGAGGCCGGAGCCCAGGTGGCCACCACCGGCAGCTTCATCCTCAAGTCCGAATTGGGCAAGGGCTCGGCCGAGCACGCCCATTGATCCTGCGAGTGATTTCCCATGTTTGAGCGCCTTATCCAATTCGCCATCGAGCAGCGCATCATCGTGCTGCTGGCGGTGCTGTTGATGGCCGGTGTCGGCATTGCCAGCTATCAGAAACTGCCCATCGACGCGGTGCCCGACATCACCAATGTGCAGGTGCAGATCAACTCGGCGGCGGCCGGTTTTTCGCCGCTGGAGACCGAGCAGCGCATTACCTTTCCCATCGAAACCGCGATGGCCGGCTTGCCGGGCCTGCAGCAGACCCGTTCGCTGTCACGCTCCGGTTTGTCCCAGGTGACGGTGATCTTCAAGGACGGCACCGACCTGTTCTTCGCCCGCCAGTTGGTCAACGAGCGCCTGCAGGTTGCCCGCGAGCAATTGCCTGTGGGGATTGAAACGGCGATGGGGCCGATTTCCACCGGCCTCGGGGAGATTTTCCTGTGGACCGTGGAGGCTGAAGAGGGCGCCCGCAAGGACGACGGCACGCCCTACACGCCGACCGACCTGCGGGTGATCCAGGACTGGATCATCAAGCCGCAACTGCGCAACGTGCCCGGTGTGGCCGAGATCAACACCATCGGCGGCTTCGCCAAGGAATACCAGATCGCCCCCGACCCCAAGCGCCTGGCGGCCTACAACCTGACCTTGAACGATCTGGTCACGGCACTGGAGCGCAACAACGCCAACGTCGGCGCCGGGTACATCGAGCGCAGCGGCGAGCAATTGTTGATCCGCGCGCCGGGGCAGGTGGCGTCCATCGACGACATCGCCAATATCGTCATCACCACGTCCGATGGCACGCCGATCCGCGTGCGCAATGTCGCCCAGGTCGAGATCGGCCGTGAACTGCGGACCGGCGCCGCCACGGAAAACGGCCGTGAAGTGGTGCTGGGCACGGTGTTTATGTTGATCGGAGAAAACAGCCGCACGGTGTCCCAGGCGGTGGCTTCCAGGCTCGAACAAATCAACCGTTCGCTGCCCGAAGGCGTGGTGGCGGTGACCGTCTACGACCGCACCAACCTTGTCGAAAAAGCCATTGCCACGGTGAAGAAAAACCTCTTCGAGGGTGCGCTGCTGGTGGTCGCGGTGCTGTTCCTGTTCCTCGGCAATATCCGCGCGGCGCTGATCACCGCGATGGTGATTCCCCTGGCGATGTTGTTCACCTTTACCGGCATGTTCACCCACAAAGTCAGCGCCAACCTAATGAGCCTCGGCGCGCTGGACTTCGGCATTATCGTCGACGGCGCGGTGGTGATCGTCGAGAACGCTATCCGCCGCCTGGCCCATGCGCAGCAGCGCCATGGCCGCCTGCTGACCCGCAGCGAGCGCCTGCACGAGGTGTTCGCGGCGGCCAAGGAAGCGCGGCGTGCACTGATCTTCGGGCAGCTGATCATCATGGTCGTTTACCTGCCGATCTTCGCCCTCACCGGTGTGGCCGGGAAGATGTTCCACCCCATGGCGTTCACCGTGGTGATCGCGCTGCTGGGGGCGATGATTTTGTCAGTGACCTTCGTACCGGCGGCGATTGCGCTGTTCGTCACCGGCAAGGTCAAGGAAGAAGAAAACCTGGTGATGCGTACCGCGCGCCGGGCCTATGGGCCGGTGTTGGATTGGGTGATGGCGCGCCGGCCACTGGTGTTCGGCCTGGCCGTGCTGACCATTGTTGCGTCGGGCGTGGTGGCCAGCCGCATGGGCAGTGAGTTTATCCCCAGCCTCAGCGAGGGCGACTTCGCCCAACAGGCCCTGCGCGTGCCCGGCACCAGCCTGACGCAATCGGTGCAGATGCAGCAGCAGCTGGAAAAAACCTTGATGGCCCAGGTGCCGGAAATCGAGCGGGTATTCGCCCGTACCGGTACGGCGGAAATCGCCTCCGACCCGATGCCGCCGAATATTTCCGACAGCTACGTGATGCTTAAACCGAAGGCGCAATGGCCGGACCCGAATAAATCCCGCGACACCCTGATCGCCGATATCCAGCGCGCCAGTGCGATTGTGCCGGGCAGTGCGTACGAGTTGTCGCAACCGATCCAGCTGCGTTTCAACGAGCTGATTTCCGGGGTGCGCAGTGATGTGGCGGTGAAGGTATTCGGCGACGACATGGCGGTGCTCAACACCACCGCCGCAGACATTGCCGAGACCCTGCAAGGCCTCGATGGCGCTTCGGAAGTGAAGGTCGAACAGACGTCCGGCCTGCCGGTGCTGACCATCAATATCGACCGTGACAAGGCCGCGCGCTTTGGCCTGAATGTCGGCGATGTGCAGGACACCATTGCCGTCGCCGTCGGTGGGCGCCAGGCCGGTACCCTGTATGAAGGTGACCGGCGTTTCGACATGGTTGTGCGCTTGTCCGACGCGCTGCGTACTGATATCGACGGCTTGTCGCGGCTGCTGATTCCGGTGCCGGCGCTGGCCGGGAATGCGGCGGGGCAGTTGGGGTTCATTGCGTTGTCCCAGGTCGCCAGCCTGGACCTGGTGCTCGGCCCGAACCAGATCAGCCGCGAGAACGGCAAGCGTCTGGTGATCGTCAGTGCCAACGTGCGCGGGCGGGATATGGGATCGTTCGTGGAAGAGGCCGAGGCGGCGATCACGGCGCAGGTGAAAGTGCCAGCGGGTTACTGGACCACCTGGGGCGGCCAGTTCGAACAGTTGAAGGAAGCCGCCGAGCGTTTGCAGATCGTGGTGCCGGTGGCGTTGCTGCTGGTGTTCGGGTTGCTGTTCATGATGTTCAACAACCTCAAGGACGGGCTGCTGGTGTTTACCGGGATTCCGTTCGCGTTGACCGGCGGGATCATGGCGCTGTGGATGCGCGATATTCCGCTGTCGATCTCGGCAGGCGTGGGCTTTATCGCCTTGTCCGGCGTGGCGGTGCTCAACGGCCTGGTGATGATTGCCTTCATCCGCAACCTGCGCGAGGAAGGACGCTCGCTGTCGGTGGCTATCCACGAGGGCGCGCTGACCCGCCTGCGCCCGGTATTGATGACCGCGCTGGTGGCCTCCCTGGGGTTTATCCCCATGGCCCTGGCCACCGGCACCGGCGCCGAAGTGCAGCGTCCGTTGGCGACGGTGGTGATCGGCGGGATCATTTCTTCTACCTTGCTGACCTTGCTGGTGCTGCCGGCGTTGTACCAGTGGGCCCATCGCCGTGAAGAGGAGGCTGCCTGAGTTCTTTAAAAACACCGCAA
The DNA here is from genome assembly GCF_003058245.1 of Pseudomonas sp. GV047. Lineage (NCBI taxonomy): Bacteria > Pseudomonadati > Pseudomonadota > Gammaproteobacteria > Pseudomonadales > Pseudomonadaceae > Pseudomonas > Pseudomonas sp. GV047. The sequence continues at coordinate 25,060 of NZ_QCWA01000005.1, forward strand.
AACAATGTGGGAGGGGGCTTGCCCCCGATAGCGGTGGGTCAGTTGATACATGTGTCAGCTGACACACTGCTATCGGGGGCAAGCCCCCTCCCACCCTAGACCTGCGTTGTTTTCAGGCGCAGAGGAAACACCAGGCTGAACCGTGTAAACCGGCCTGGCTGGCTGCTGACGTCGGTGTGCCCCTGATGCAGCTGCATGATCGACTGCACAATGGCCAGCCCCAGCCCCGTGCCACCTTCGGCGCGGGTACGGCTGCTGTCGGCGCGGTAGAAGCGTTCGAACAGATGCGGCAGGTGGTGCGCTTCGATGCCACGCCCGGGGTTGCCCACCGACAACGCCACGCTCTGGTCGTAGGTCTCCACCAGCAGCAGCACGCTGGAGCCTTCGGGCGTATGGCGGATGGCATTGGACAGCAGGTTGGAAATCGCCCGCTGGATCATCAGGCGATCGCCCGTCACCCAGGCGTCGCCGCGCAGGTTGAGGGTCACGTGTTTGTCTTCGGCGCTGAGGGCGAACAGCGCCATCACCCGTTGTGCTTCTTCACCCAATGACACCGGGCCAAACCCGGCCCGCGCCGCCGGATGGCTGACCTGGGCCAGGAACAGCATGTCGGAGACGATGCGCGACAGGCGTTCCATTTCCTCGGTGCAGGATTCCAGCCCCGCCTTGTATTCCTCCGAGGGCCGTTCGCGGGACAGGGTCACCTGGGCCTTGCCCATCAGGTTGGTCAGCGGCGCACGCAGCTCGTGGGCGAGGTCGTCGGAGAACTGCGACAACTGCTGCACACCGGCGTCCAGGCGACGCAGCATTACGTTGATGCTTTGCGCCAACTCGCCCAGCTCCTGAGGCAGGTTGTCGATGGATAAACGGTGGGTCAGGTCCTGGGTCGTCACCTGGGCCGCGACATGGCTGAACTGCTTCAACGGCGCCAACCCACGCTGCACCAGCCACCAGGCGCCCATGCCGATCAGGACCAGCAGCATCGGCAGGGCGATGAGGGTGGCGCGCAGGTAGGCACTGAGCAGGGCCTGGTCATCCCTGCGGTCCAGCGACAGCAACACCCGTACGCGCTCGCCGCTGGCCAGGCGCATCAGGCTGGAGGCACTGAGTACCTGGTTGCCGTCCTGGTCTTGCCAGTTGAGGTAACCGAGGGTTTCCCGAGGGGAGAAGTCGGTCAGCAACGGTTCCTGGGGTTTGGCGCCGACACTGAGCAGCACCGCGTTATCGGGTGCGGTGCCGACGATGGTCAGGTAGAAATTGTCATGGCCCATCACCAGGTCCAGCAACGAGTGGGGGCGGGCTTTGATTGCGTGGGTGTCCAGGCCCAGCGCGAGGCTGTGCTGGAGCTGTTCCATCTTGCTTTCCAGGCCCTTGCGCGCGAGCTTTTCCAGCTCATGGGTCAAGGCCAGGTAGGCCAGGGTCGCCAACAGCACCACCAGCCCGGCGCCCATGAGGCTGACCGTCAGCCCCAGGCGCATCGACAGGCTGCTGGTCCTCATTGGCGCGCCTCCAGCACATAACCCACGCCGCGAATGGTGTGGATCAATTTGACCTCGCTCTGGTCATCGACCTTGCCGCGCAGGCGGCTGATGGAGACCTCGACCACGTTGGTGTCGCAGTCGAAGTTCATGTCCCACACCAGCGAGATGATCTGCGTGCGGGTCATTACCTCGCCGGCCTGGCGCATCAACACATGCAGCAGGGCGAATTCCTTGGTGGTCAGGTCGATGCGCCGGCTGCCGCGATAGGCGCGATGGCGACGCGGGTCCAGCTCCAGGTCCGCGACGCGCAGCACATCCGGCAGCGGGATATGTTCGCTGCGGCGCAGCAAGGTGCGCACACGGGCCAGCAGTTCGGGGAACTCGAAGGGTTTGACCAGGTAATCGTCGGCGCCCATGTCCAGGCCCTTGATCTTGTCGGCCAGGCGGCCGCGCGCGGTCAGCATCATCACGCGCTGGTTGCCGTCCCGGCGCAGTTGTTCCAGTACCTCCCAGCCGTCGGTGTTGGGCAGGTTCACGTCGAGGATCACCAGTTCGTAGGTGTGCTGCCGGGCCAGGTGCAGGCCGTCGATGCCGCTGGCGGCGCAATCGACGACGTAGCCACTTTCGGTCAGGCCTTGCTGCAAGTAATCGGCGGTTTTCTGCTCGTCCTCAACCACAAGGATACGCATGGGGATTTACCTTCAAGGAAAACGAAAGGAGATGGCCTCATAGAGGCTTGAATGGGCTGTAGGAAAACTCTGAAGCCTAAAGTAGCTTTAGGGTCAAGCCGCGTCAGGCCGGTGCGACGATTCGTCACTGACCGGGCACGCAAAAAAAACGCCCCGGCTGGGGCGTATAAAATTCATCTCTGTTCCAAAGGAGCTACACAAAAGCCGCAGAGATGAGAGGTGTTCGATGCGCAGTATAAAAAGTGCAACTTAACGAGAAGGTGAGGCCGATATTACAGTTCTGACAGACTTCAACCTGTGAACAGATGTAGGGCATCGGCAAGTGAATGTAAGCGCGTCTTAAAGCACCGCCAGTGGGTATTCGATAATGACGCGGACTTCTTCAAGGTCGGACTCGAATGAACTTGAGCGCACGGTGGCCTGGCGCAGTCGCAGCGATAAGTCCTTCAAGTTGCCGCTTTGCACCACGTACTTGGCTTCGATATCCCGCTCCCAGCGGCGTTGGTCGGTGAGCGGATCGCCGGCGGCATCGCGGCGCATATACACCGCGTTGGCGTTGCTGTAGTCGGCGCCGGTGCCCTTGCCGTAGCGGGTCATGAACGACAGGCCGGGAATGCCGAATGGCTGCATGTCCAGGTCGTAGCGCAGCATCCACGAGCGCTCCTTGGGCGAGTTGAAGTCGCTGTACTGGATCGAGTTGTTGAGGAAGATCGAGTCCGACTGGCGCAGGTAATCGAAGTCGTCATCGCCGTTGTTGCGCTGGTGCGAAACGGCCAGGCTGTGGGCGCCCACCTTCACGCCGAGCCGGGCGCTCCAGATGCTGTTATCGAATTCACCCAGCAGCTTTTTGCCTTCGTCCACGGCCTTGTAGTAGTTGATGTCGCCGAACAGCGAAACGTCTTCGTTCAGCGGGTAACTGGCGGCGCTGCCCACGTAGTACTGGTCCCAGGCGTCCTTCAGGCGGCTGCTGTACAGGCTCAGGCTCAGGTGTTTGTTGAGTTGGTAATCACCACCGGCATAGCCGATCCAGGGCGAGTCCACGGGGCCTGCGTAAAACGTCGCAAAGCCCTTGTTCATGCCGCTTTCGTTGGGTTGGCTCATGCCGCTCAGACGCCCGCCCTGCAAGGTCAGGCCTTCCAGGCTGGTGTTCTGCAGGGTCACGCCACGGAAGCTTTCCGGCAACACCCGCGAATCGCCGTAGGCCACCACGGGGGTCAGCGGGAACACGTCGCCGGCCTTGATCACCGTGTCCAATACCCGCAGTTTCGCCGCGCCGCCGACCTTGCTGTAGTTGTCTTCAGGATGGTTGTTGCTGTCCACCGGCAGCACGCCGAACGAGCCCTTGCCGCCGCTGCGGCCGGTGCCCGAGTCGAGCTTCACGCCGACCATGGCGAAGGCGTCCAGGCCAAACCCCACGGTGCCCTGGGTAAAACCGGATTCGAATTGACCGATCAGTCCCTGGGCCCAGGCTTCGGAATAGCCATTACCGGTGGGGCTGGATTGGCCCTTGCGGTCATCGCGGTTGAAGTAAAAATTGCGCGCCAGCACGTTCACGCTGCTGCCTTCGATAAACCCTTCAGGTTTGTCTTCTGCGGCCACGGCTGCCAGGGGCAATGTGGCGATCAGTGAAAGGGGAAGGGTGTAATAACGGATCCGCATGTTTCGCTCCTCGGTGTTGGCAGTTATCAGCTTCTTATGGAGGCGGGCGTTCTTATTGATCTGGCCCGGGCTGATAGTTGCAAACCGTGGATAACGATTGGGTGGCGTGAACATTACAATTCTGGAAGCTCGTCGCCACCTAACAAATAAGTAATGTTCTGGTGAACATCGCGTCAGGGTTCGTTCGTTAGTCTCGGCACTGAACTTTCAGTCGAGGAACAGGTGATGAACTTTTCTACCGCAGGCGTGGGTGTACTAACGGCCGTCCTGTCATTCGGCGCATTGGCCGAAGGCGGGGGGGACCGGACCTTTGCCCTGATGATGGAACGCAATGAAAAAGCCATGGCCGCCTACGCCGAGAGAAACGGTAAGCCGGCGCCCCAGGTCCAGGTGTATCGCTATGGCATGGACCTGGACATTGCCAAGGTGGTCAACGTGACGCCGCCGATCCGCGCGTGCAATACCGTGCCTTCGCGCATGACCTATGAAGACTCCAGCGGCAAGCTCACCACGTTGGAGTACCAAGTCATGGGCGTGTGCCGAAATAACGGCAGTTAATGGCGTCAAAAAAAGAGTGGGGTGTAGCGCCTGAGTTCGCTTCAGAAACAGCCCATAGGGCCGATGCAGATCTGATACTTCTCTCCCATCGACCTCGGTGCCCTATGTTTAACACCCGCTTGAAGCAGGAGCTGTCCGCTCTTCGCGAAGAACTGTCCAGCTTGCAACAGGTCAGGGAGAGCCTGGAAAGCGAAATGCTCTGCCTGACGCTGGACGCAGAAGGTCGGGTTGAATGGGCCAATGCCAACTTTCTGCAGGAACTGGTCTACCAGAGTTCCACGCTGCTGGGGCGCCCCATCGAAGACCTGGTGCCCGCCCATGTGCGCCAGGACGAATTCCAGCAGCGCTTCAAGAACGCCCTGCTGCGCGGTGAGCATTTCGCCGGCGCCGTACGCCTGATGCGCGGTAACGGGCAGGAAGCCTGGTTGCGCTCGATTGTGCAGCCGGTGCGCAGTTCCGATGGGCGCATCAAGCATTTTTCGATTTACTCCAGCGACCTCACCCGCACCATCGAAGCGTCGCGCGAGCATGAAAACCTGATCACCGCGCTGGTGCGTTCCACCGCCGTGATCGAGTTTGACCTGGATGGGCACGTGCTGACCGCGAACGACCGTTTCCTCAGCGGCATGGGCTACAGCCTGGCGCAGATCCAGGGCAAGCATCACCGTATCTTCTGTGAGCCGCAGGAGTACAACAGCGCCGAGTACCAGCATTTCTGGAAACGCCTGAACGCCGGAGAATTCGTCGCAGCGCGCTTCAAGCGTGTGGACAGCCATGGCCGCGTGGTGTGGCTGGAAGCCACCTACAATCCGGTGCTGGACGCCAATGATCGTTTGTACAAAGTGGTCAAGTTCGCCACGGTGATTACCGATCAGGTCAATCGGGAGCAAGCCGTCGCCGAGGCCGCGAACATTGCCTACAGCACCTCGTTGCATACCGACGACAGCGCCCAGCGCGGTACCACCGTGGTGACGCAGGCGGTGGAGGTGATGCGCGACCTGGCCACGCACATGCAGGCGGCGGGTGAAGGCATCGAGGCACTGAACGCGCAATCCCAAGTGATCGGCACCATCGTCAAGACCATCAGCGGCATTGCCGAACAGACCAATTTGCTGGCGCTCAACGCGGCCATCGAAGCGGCACGTGCCGGCGAGCAAGGCCGGGGCTTTGCGGTGGTGGCCGATGAGGTGCGCCAGTTGGCATCACGGACCAGCAAAGCCACCGAGGAAATTGTTGGTGTGGTGCGTCAGAACCAGGATATGGCCCGCGACGCGGTGGCCCTGATGACCGACGGCCGCCTGCAAGCCGAGCAAGGCCTGGCCCTGGCGGCGGAAGCGGGCACGGTGATCGTGGAGATCCAGGACGGCGCACAGAAGGTGGTCAGCGCCGTAGGACAATTCGCTAACCAACTGTCGAGCTGATCCATAGGGCTGATGCTTGAGGTATCGTAGGTTTTTTCGTTTGAAGAGCCGATCCTCCATGAGCCCTACCCACTGCCGCCCCGTTCCGTTGCCCAAGGCCTATCGTTTGCTCAACCACGGGCCAACCGTGCTGGTGAGTGCGGCCCACAACGGCCAGCGCAATATCATGGCGGCCGCCTGGGCCATGCCGCTGGATTTCGAACCGCCGAAAGTCGCCGTGGTGCTGGACAAGGCCACCTGGACTCGCCAATTGCTGGAAGGTGCCGGCAGCTTCGTGCTGCAGGTGCCCTGTGTGGCCCAGGTCGACCTCGTGCAGACGGTCGGCAATACCACCGGCACCGAGCGTGACAAGTTCGCCGCTTATGGCCTGCAAACCTTCAACGGTGAACACACTGAGGCGCCGTTGCTGGAAGGCTGTGTAGCCTGGCTGGAATGCCGCTTGCTCCCCGAGCCCCACAACCAGCAGGCCTATGACCTGTTCCTCGGCGAAGTGGTCGCAGCCTATGCCGACGAACGTGTGTTCAGCGAAGGCCGCTGGCACTTTGAAGGGCATGATCAGTTACGCACCTTGCACCATGTAGCGGGTGGTCATTTCCTGAGCATCGGCGAGCCCATCGATGGGCATTCGCTATAAGCGTACTCAACGCCCGAGCATCTTCACCCATCGCGACGGCGGCATACCGTAGGTGCTGCGAAATTGCCGGGTCATGTGGCTCTGGTCGGTGAAGCCGGCGGTCAGCGCCGCGTCCACCAGCGACTGCCCCTGTGCCAGCAGACTGCGCACCAGGTCCAGACGGCGCATCGTCAGGTAGCGATAGGGGCTGGTGCCGAACAGCACGCGAAAGTCCCGCGACAATGCCCAGCGGTCGCGGCCGGCGTGGTCGGCCATTTCGTCCAGGGTGATGCTGCGGCCCAGGGCGCTGTGGATAAACTCCCGGGCGCGCTCGGCGGCGACGTAATCGAACGCCTTGCGGCTGACGATGGCGCCCGCGGCGTTGCTCAGCGCGTGGGCCAGGTCGAACATCGCGTCCTGTTCCTGCAATGGGTCGATGGGGTTATCCAGGTTTTGCAGCAGCACATCGCTGGCGCGGAACAGCCTGGGGTCAGTGGACAAGCCGCCGGGGATAAACGGCAACGGCTTGCCGCCAAGTATCTGCTGGATCAGCGACGGCTCCACGTAAATCATCCGGTACTTGAAACCTTCCTCACTGCCGGCGTGGCCGTCGTGGGTCTCATCGGGATGAAGCACCATGGTCGTGCCGGGCAGGCTGTGGATCATGTCGCCGCGGTAGTGAAAACTCTGTACGCCAGACAAGGTACGCCCGATGGCATAGGTGTCATGGCGATGGGGGTCGAAGGCGAAACCGGCGAAGTACGCCTCGATACGGTCCAGGCCGCTGGCGTGGGGGGCACGGTGCAGCCAGTCGAAGTTGCGGGTCGGTTTGCCCATGGTGGCTTGTCACAAAAAGAGGTGGAAACACGTTAACCCAGTCTGCATCCCTTGTCTGCCGGGGTCTTGTACGATTGTGCAGGCGGCGGGCGAGGTCTATGCTCCCTGCTCGTGCCCTGCGCTGATGGAGCCGCCCCATGGAATTTATCAACCCCACCTATGTGGCGCCTCTGGTCTCGCTGGCCCTGCTGTGGACGGTGGCGGTGGTGACGCCGGGTCCCAACTTCTTCAACACCGCACAGTTGGCCGCCAGTTGTTCGCGCCGTCATGGCGTGGTGGCGTCGGCGGGCGTGGCCACCGGCACGATCATGTGGGGGCTGGCGGGTGGGCTGGGCATCAAGTCGCTGTTTACCGCCGCCCCCATGTTGTACCTGGCGTTCAAGATCATCGGCGGCTGCTACCTGATTTACCTGGGGCTGAAACTGTTCAAGCGCTCGGCACCGACGATGGGCCAGAGCCTGTTGCCGGACGAAGCGCGCCGCTCGTTGTTTTCCGCCTGGCGCCTGGGGTTGCTGGGCAACCTGTCCAACCCCAAGGCCGCGTTGTTCGTCGCCACCATCTTCGCCTCCACCATGCCGCCGTCGCCATCCCCCGCGCTGCTGGCCCTGGCGGTGATCACCATGGCCAGCTTGTCGTTCAGCTGGTATGCCTGCGTGGCGCTGGTGTTTTCCAGCGAGCGCATGGCCAACCTCTACAGCCGTTCGCGCAAGTGGCTCGACCGTTTTGCCGGCGGGTGCTACGTGTTGTTCGGCGCCCATCTGGTAGCGAATCGCTGACCGTCCGTGGTAAGAAGCCTTACTTTCAACAGTGAGGCCGGGTCATGAGCAAGGTGCGGGTAGGGATTATTTTTGGTGGCCGTTCGGCCGAGCACGAAGTCTCGTTGCAGTCGGCGCGCAATATTGTCGATGCACTCGACCGCACCCGCTTCGAGCCGGTTTTGATCGGCATCGACAAGGCCGGCCACTGGCACCTCAACGACACCTCGAACTTCCTGATCAACCAGGAAAACCCGGCGCTCATCGCCCTCAACCAATCCAACCGCGAACTGGCGGTGGTGCCCGGCAAGGCCAGCCAGCAGGTGGTGGAAACCTCCGGCAACGGCCTGCTGGCACACATCGACGTGATCTTCCCCATCGTCCACGGCACCCTCGGCGAAGACGGCTGCCTGCAAGGCCTGCTGCGCCTGGCTGACCTGCCTTTCGTTGGCTCCGACGTGCTCGGCTCGGCGGTGTGCATGGACAAGGACATCAGCAAACGCCTGCTGCGCGATGCCGGCATTGCTGTGACGCCGTTCATCACCCTGACCCGCAGCAACGCCGGGCGTACTTCCTTTGAAACAGCGGTGAATAAACTCGGCCTGCCGATGTTCGTCAAACCGGCCAACCAGGGTTCTTCGGTGGGCGTGAGCAAGGTTGGCAACGAGGCTGAGTACCACGCCGCCGTTGAACTGGCCCTGGGTTTTGATCAAAAGGTGCTGGTGGAGTCGGCGGTCCAGGGCCGCGAAATCGAATGCGCCGTGCTGGGCAACGAAAACCCTGTGGCCAGCGGCTGCGGCGAGATCGTGGTGAACAGCGGTTTCTACTCCTACGACAGTAAATACATCGACGGCCAGGCGGCCCAGGTGGTGGTGCCGGCGGACATCAGCCATGCAGCCAGTGAGCGGATTCGCCGCTTGGCCCTTGAGGCATTTGAGGTGTTGGGCTGCGCGGGGTTGGCGCGGGTCGATGTGTTCCTGACCGACGACGGCGAAGTGCTGATCAACGAAATCAACTCACTGCCCGGCTTCACCCGCATCAGCATGTACCCCAAGCTGTGGCAGGCGGCGGGGATGAGCTACAGCGAGCTGGTGAGCCGGTTGATCGAGCTGGCGTTGGAGCGGCATGCGGGGCGGAAGGGGTTGAAGATCAGCCGTTGATCCTCAGGGAGTGGCCAGTAACGCCATCAGGCGTTACTGAGGACTTCCCGAAAAACGTCTGGTCTTATGGCCGCAATATGCAGCAGTGAGCGTGCTGCGCCGGAGGGGGAACGACGCCCCTGTTCCCACTCCTGAAGGGTCCTTACCGAAACCCCCAAAAGCTCGGCAAATTTGGGTTGCGACAGTCCTGTCTTGCTTCTTGCTTCGGCAGCTTGAGTGATTTCGACCTGGTGCATGGCGCCGTAGCGTCCTGCTTTAACATCCTAAACAGCGCTCAGTAATTCTTCGCCGATATTGCGTTTGGCGTCACGTTCCTGCAGTTGTTTATCAGTGAGAGGCATGGTTCATCTCCTTCGCAATTTTGTACAGGATGTGCGCTGGAATATTCTCCGTAGCGCCCTTGCCGTAAATCTCTGAAGACATGTAGAGGATTTGAGAAAGAGTGTTGTAGGCCTTCTCCTATCAGTCTGTCCGAGCAATCCACGAATAAATCAATGTCTTCGCTTCCTCCGGCTGATGCGTCCTTCTGCGGTAGCTGGCAAACGTCGGCGACGTGCAGTAGGTACACACCTCGCTCACGTCGATCTGCTCACGCTTGACACCCGCCGCTTGCAGCAGCAACAACCCATACCCGCTCAAGTCAAACCACGCACTGCCTGCTTGCCTTGCATGGGGCGGACTGATTTGCGGGGACCGCAGCGGTGCCGGTTGCACGTAGCTCCACGGCGCCTGGGCGTGTTGCCACAGGTGCCCTTGGTCACTCTGGAACTCGGCGATAAAGCCTTCGCTCACTTCATAACAGCACGGCTTGATCGAGGGGCCGATAGCTACTTGCAGCTGGTCGGCTGCAATCCCTTCGGCGGCAAAGCGCTGCATGACGTTGGCAATAATCCCGCGTTGCAGCCCCTTCCAGCCGCCATGGACTGCGGCCACCCGTTCGCCGGTTTTCGACGCGAACAGAATGGGCAGGCAATCGGCGGTGATCACCGCGATCGGGTGAGCGTGGTGCGTCAACACACCATCGGCCTCGATCGTATTGGCCACCTGGCCGGCCTGCCATTCAATCACCGAGGCGCTGTGCACTTGCTTGCAGATGAACACTTCATCCGGGCGCCGTGGGTCATCGATCGAACAGAAACCGTGGTCGATGCCAGGGATGGCAGCGAGATTTTCAGCCTGATGCAAGGGCTTACCTCCGTTCAATAAAGTCAGTCGCCGAGCGCCTCGCCTTCGCGCCGAGGGTCGGCGCCGCCGCTGAGCGACACCTTACCCTGGGCGTCCCGCTTGAGCACGATGGCCTGGATGCCGCTGGTCATGTCGATCTCGCTCAGCTCATGGCCCTTGTCCTTCAATACCTGCTTCAGGCCTGGGCTGAACAACCCGGCCTCCAGCTCGGTTGCCCCATTGCGGCTGCCGAAGTTGGGCAGGCCGATGGCGGCTTGCGGGTCGAGGTTCCAGTCGAGCAGCGCCACCAGGGATTTGCTCACGTACTCGATGATTTGCGAGCCGCCCGGCGAACCGAGCGTAGCCAGCAATTCACCGCTCTTGCGGTCGAACACCAGGGTCGGCGCCATCGCCGAGCGCGGGCGTTTGCCGGGTTGCACGCGGTTGGCGACCGGCTGGCCGTTTTCTTCGGGGATGAATGAGAAGTCGGTCATCTGGTTATTGAGCAAAAAGCCCTGGACCATTACATGGGAGCCAAACGCTGCTTCCACCGTGGTGGTCATCGACACGGCGCCGCCCAGGTCATCTACGGCGACGACTTGTGACGTGGAGATGCGCAGCGGCGAACGGTCCGGTGCATACGCGACTTGAATACCGGCCGGTCGGCCTGGCTTGGCGATGCCCATGCTGCGCTCGCCGATCAGCGTGGCACGCTGTGCCAGGTAGTTCGGGGCCACGAGGCCGGCCACCGGCACCGGTGTGAAGTCCGCATCGGCCACGTACAGCGCGCGGTCGGCAAAGGCCAGGCGACCGGCTTCGGCGATCAGGTGCACGGCCTCGGGCGTGGGCTCAAGCCCGGCAGGCGAAGCGCTTTTTATCGGTGTCATCGGCGCGATGGCCAGGCGCGGGTCGCGGGCTTCCAGGGCCTGCAATGTGCCGAGCATCTGCGCGACCGCAATCCCGCCTGAGGACGGCGGCGGCATTCCGCAGACTTTCCAGCGTTTGTAATCGGTGCACAACGGCGCGCGTTCCTTGGCGACGTAGCCCTTGAGGTCGGCTTGAGTCAGGCTGCCGGCATTACGGTTGCCCTGCACCTTGCGCGCAATCTCATCGGCAATCGGCCCGTGGTACAAGGCGTCCGGTCCTTCCTTGGCGATGCGCTTGAACACAGCGGCCAGCGCCGGGTTTTTCAGCCGTGTACCGGCGGCTTTTGGCGTGCCGTCGGCATTCAGAAAGTAGGCCGCCATCTCCGGCGATTGCGGGATAAAGCGGTCTGCGGCGATCAGGCTGTGCAAGCGCGGTGAAATCGCGAAGCCCTGCTCTGACAAGCGAATCGCCGGCTCGAACAGCTTGGCCCATTGCAGGCGGCCGGTCTTCCTATGGGCCATTTCCAGGGCCCGCAGCACCCCGGGCGTGCCCACCGAACGCCCGCCGATCTGTGCGTCGGTGAAGGCCATCGGCGTGCCGTCGGCGTTCAGGAACAACCGCTCGGTCGCCCCGGCCGGAGCCGTTTCCCGGCCGTCATAGGCGTGCACGTTTTTCCCGTCCCACAGCATGATGAACGCACCGCCGCCAATGCCGGAGGATTGTGGTTCCACCAGGGTCAACACCGCCTGCATCGCAATGGCGGCGTCAATGGCCGAGCCGCCCTGGCGCAACATCTCGCGGCCGGCCTCGGCCGCCAGCGGGTTGGCGGCGGCGGCCATATGGCGCTCGGCATGGCGGGTGCTGAGGTCGGTGCGATAGCCCGAGCCCAACTCCGGTGCCGGTGGCTGGTCGTTGACCGGGGTGTGGCAGGCAGCCAGGGTCAGGGCTGCGGCCATGAGTGACAGTTGGCGGCGGGAAATCGAAAACACGTGCTGAACTCCGTTCATTGTGCGAATGATCTGTTGTCCGTGGGGCGCTGCGGTTTACAGGTAAATCGTGCCTTGCATGTACAACACTGCCTTGCCGGAAATAATCACGCGGTCGCCCTGCAGCTCGCAGTGCAACTGGCCCTTGCGCTGGCCCCCTTGCTCGGCCGTCAAGTGCGACTTGCCCAGGCGCTCGGCCCAGAACGGTGCCAGCGAGGTGTGTGCCGAACCGGTGACCGGGTCTTCATCGATCCCCACATTCGGCCCGAACCAGCGCGAAATGAAATCAAACCGGGTGCTCTTGGCGGTGACTGCAATCCCGCGCTTGGGCAGGCCCTTGAGCCGCGAAAAGTCAGGCGTCAGCGCGGCGACCTGGGCTTCGTCGTCCACCAGCACGATGTAGTCATCGGTGCTGAACACGTCGGCACTCTCGATCCCCAGGGCACTCAACATTCCAGCGGGCGGTTCGCAACGCTGTGGTTGCCGGGCGGGGAAATCCATCGCCAGCTCATCACCCTTGCGCGTCACCCGTAGCTCGCCGCTGCGGGTGGCAAAGCGCAGCATCTGGGGTGCATCCGCCAGCGCGTGAATCAACACCCACGCTGTCGCCAGCGTGGCATGGCCGCACAGGTCGACTTCGACTTGCGGGGTAAACCAGCGCAACTCATAGAACCCATCGCGGGGCACGAAGTAGGCGGTTTCGGAGAGGTTGTTTTCGGCGGCGATATGCTGCAGTTGCTCATCGGGCAGCCACTCGGTGAGCGGGCACACCGCGGCAGGGTTGCCGCCGAAGGCATGTTGGCTGAAGGCGTCGACTTGGTAGATGTCCAGTTTCACCGTGAAGCACTCCGTGCGTGGGGGAGGCTGGACACTAACAGTGGTAAGTGAGTGCGTCAAAAGCGGCCTACCCTCGGGATAGGCCGTGTGGCTCAGGCAATCAGAAGTCCCAGCGCGTGGTCAGCATGAAGTGACGTGGTGCGCCGTAGATGGCGGAGTTGTAGAAGCCTACGTTGGTGTAATACGGCTTATCGAACACGTTATTGAGGTTCAGCGTGGTCGACAGGTTTTTCGTGAATTGGTAGCGCGTCATCAGGTCCACCACCCAGTAGGACTCCTGGGAAAATTTCTCGGTGGTGTCTTTGGGGCTGTTGTAGATGTCCTGCCACACCGTATTCTGCCAGCGCAGGCCACCGCCGACGCTGACTTTGTCCAGCTCGCCCTTGAGCTTGTAGATCGTGAACATGCTCACTTGATCCTCGGGCTCGAAGGTCGAGATTTTTTTGCCGGCGTCGTCGCGTACCACCTTGTGGGTGTAGCCACCCTGCAACTGCCAGCCTGGAGCGATTTCGCCGGACAGTTCCAGTTCGTAGCCCTTGGTCGTCGCGTCGGTGCCCTTGAAGGCAAAGTTGGGCGGTGTCGGGGTCTGGTTGTTGTACGCATCGTCGGGCAGCGAGCGGTTGCTTTCCTTCACCTCGAAGTACGCCAGGCTGGCGTTCAGGCGACCGTCGAGGAACTCACCCTTGAGGCCCACTTCATAGTTCTCGCCTTCGTCCGGGTCAATCAACTTGCGGTTACGGTCGAGGTTGTAGCTTTCCTGGGGCATGAAGACATCGGTGTAGCTGACATAGGCCGACAGGTTGTCCGTGAGGTCATAGATGGCCCCGGCATAGGGAATGAAACGTCCGGTTTCACGGTAGGTATCGGTGCTGCCGGTCAGGGTGTAGTCGACCACGCGCCCGCCGAGCAACAGTTTCAGGTCGTTGCTGAGGTTCCAGCGGGTGGTGAGGTACATGCCGGTCTGGCGAATGGTGTCGTCGGTGACTTGGGAGGCCACGCCCCAGTCGGGCTTGGCCAGGTTGCCATGCCAGTTGACGTAGTCGACCAGGTTGGCGGTGGGGAAGGTTTCGTCCCAATAGCCCTTGCCCTTCCAGTGGGCGGTGCTGATGGATCCACCGATCACCAGATCATGTTCACGCCCGAGGAAATTGAACGGGCCGCTGATATACAGGTCGGCCGAGTCGCTGGTGGTTTCGCCCTTGTAGCGCTGGGCGTTGATATTGGCGGTGCCGTCCGCCGCCGGCTGGTAGAACTGGATCGCACCCATCTGGGCGTCGTAGCCGTTGAGCTTGTGGTCCAGTTGCAGTTTGGTCACCCAGCCGTCGCCGAGGTCGTGTTCCAGGTTCGCGAACACCGTGCGGGTGTATTGCTGCCAACTGCTCCAATCAGTGGCATTGCTGAAGGAGCGCTTGGCATTGTTCAACTCGCCGGCATGGTTGAACAGCGGGAAGCTGCCGGACCAGGTGGAGCCTTTGGGTTTGCTGTCCTGATAATCGGCGCCCACGGTGAGCAAGGTGTCGGGTGACAGGTCGAATTCGAGAATGCCGTAGAACACCGAGCTTTTGTTCGAGTAGCGGTCGATCCACGACTTGTTGTCCTGATAGGCCGCCACGGCACGCCCACGCACATTGCCGGTTTCGGTCAGCGGGCCGCTGACGTCCACTTCCGTGCGGTAGTGATCCCAGGTGCCCGCCGCCGTGGTGATGTGGCCGAGAAATTCCGCCGTAGGTTTCTTGCGCACCAGGTTGATGGTGCCGCCCAGGGAACCGGCGCCGCTGAGCAGGCCGGAGGCGCCCTTGAGCACTTCGACCCGGTCATAGATCGCCATGTCGCTCAGGGTGTTGCCCGCCGAATAGGCCACGTTGCGCACGGCCGAAGGGATACCGTCGTACTGGAAATTGTTGATCGAAAAACCGCGTGAGTAGTAATTGCTACGGTCGGTGTCGTAGGCCGACACGGTAATGCCAGGTGTATGGCGCATCACGTCGTCGACACTGTCGAGGGCGAAGTCATCCATGTGCTGGCGGGTGACGACACTGATGGACTGCGGCGTTTCACGCGGGGTCAGCACCAGGCGCGTGGCCGTGGCGATGGTGCCCGGGGTGTAGGAGCCGGTGCCTTCGGTGACGGTGCCCAGTTGGTTGCTGATCACGGTGGTGGTGCCCAGTTGCAGGGCCGCGCCGGGTTGTGCGGTGCGGGTCAGTATGACCGCGTTGGGACCATTGAGCTCGAAGCTCAGGGGCGTGCCTTTGAGTAACTGGGCCAGCGCCTCCAGGGCGGTCATGCGGCCGCTGACGCCAGGCGACTCGACGCCTTGGGCCAAGTCCGCCGCATAGGCAATTTGCAGCCCGCTCTGCACACTCAATTGATCCAGGGCATTGACCAGCGACTGACGCGCTATGGCAAAGCTGCGGGTATCTGCTGCTTCACGAATGGCCGGCTTGCCCGCCGGTTCCACGGCAACCGCAGTGCTGCACGCCAGGCAGACGGCAAGCGCAAGGATGCTACGGGCGTGGGTCGGATTGAGTGCTGGAAAGTACATGTGAGCCCCGTTAGAAATAGGAATGATTTGCAAAGGCAAAGTTCTTGACGGGTTGAAGCTTCGAAAGCCGTAAAACTTTTTGCGACGGTGTCAGGGGCTCTGTATCAGCGAATAATCAGGATGCCACCCGGCAGGCGCTGGATGTGGGTGGAAGTGACTTTACTCAACGCCTGCACGATCGCCTGGGGGTCATCCAATTGGTAATTGCCGCTGACCCGCTCACCGGCAGCGGTATCGTTCAATAGCAGGATCGGTGAGGGGTAATAGCGACGGATCTCTGACAACACCTGTGCCAGCGGCGCGTTCTGGAACGACAGCCGTCCGTTGATCCAGGCCATCTGCTGTTCGCCACCTTCCAGGGACAGCGGTTGCAGGTGCCCACCCAGCAACTGTTGCCAGTTGCCCGCCTGCAACAGGCTCTGTTCGCCCTTGCGGTTGGCGAAGCGCACGCGGCCTTGTCGCACGGCGACGGTGACGCCCGCGTCGCGCTGGCTGACGCTGAATTGCGTGCCGACTACGGTCACGCTGGCCTCGGCGGTTTCGATGCTGAGAGGGCGCTCTGAGTCATGTGCGGCTTCGACGTAGAGCTCGCCGCGCAGCAGCTTGATGCGGCGATGGGCGCCGTCGAAGGCGATGCTGATTGCGCTGTGGCTGCCCAGCACGATGTGCGAGCCGTCCTCCAGGTCAAAGCGTTCCAACTGCGCAACGTCGGTCATGTGGTCAGCCTGCAGGCGCATCGGCACATCGGTCATCCAACCGATGCCCAGCGTGATCAATACGGCAGCGGCGGTAGCCATGAAGCGTGTCTTGCGGTGCGTGGCAGCTTGCGGGGCAGGGGGCAATTCCAGGTCGCCGGCGAGGTTTTTCAAGGCTTGCTCGAAGGCGCGGCTTTCCCACATCGCGGCCAATTCCGCATACGCCGTGGCGTGCCGGGGATCCGCATCGCGCCACTGCTCAAAGCGCTGGCGGGTGATGGGGTTGCGCACCGTCTCATCGCGCTGGGCGAACCAGTCGGTCGCCTGCTTACGTATGGCATCGGGGGTGTCGGTGCGATCAATCATGGTCGGTCGTTTGCTTGACGCAGGCAATGAGGGCTTGGCGCAGATCTTTTTCCACCGTGCTCAACGACACCTGCAGGCGTTGGGCGATCTCGCTTTGGGACAGGTCATGCAATCGATGCAATACCAGGATTTGTTGCTGGCGTTTGGGCAAGGTAGCGAGCACCTGTTGAAACTGCAGCAGTTGTTGTTGGCCCTGGGCCTGGCTCTCCGGACCGGGTGCCGTGGTGGGCACCTCGACAACCAGGCTTTCGGCCAGATGGCACTCATAGCGCCTTTTACTGCGCACACTGCGCAGATGATCAAAAGCCAGGTACTGCGCAGTTTGATAAAGAAACGGCTTCAAGTGTTCGATAGGGCGAGCGTACAGCGCTTTCGCCACCTTCAGGTAGGTTTCCTGGGCCAGGTCCTCCGCCTGGCTCGAACAGCCGACGACGCGCGACAGCATACGGATTAACGCACTGCGCTGCCCGATAAAAACGGCGCTGAGTTTTTCCTGATCTCCTGGCGTCCCTGTCTCCATGGCCCCGATACCCTGATGCGGCGTTGCGCGAATAGCAGGCATACTAATGAGAAGTGGTCTCATTTGATAGGGTGGCGGGTGATTTGTTTGGAGAGCAGTCCTGCCGGGCATGTCATGGGTTCGACCGGCGCGTCAGCCCAGTCGCAACACCATCGCCCCGCCGGCAATGATGCACGCAGCCATGATGCGGCGGCGGGTCAGTTGCTCTTTGAGCACCAGTGCCGAGATCACCACGCCAAACAGGATCGACGTCTCCCTGAGCGCCGAAACCGTGGCGATCGGTGCCGCCGTCATTGCCCAAAGTGCCAGGCCGTAGGACACGACGGTGCCGAAGCCACCGATAACACCTGGGCGCCAGTGGCGCGCCAGATAGCGGCAGAATTCGCGCCGCCTGACGGCAAATGCCCATACGGCAAGCGCGAGGCCGGTGAGCAGGAATATCCACAGCGTATAGGCCGCCGGGGCGCCGGATTTGCGCACACCCACACCGTCGATAAGGGTGTAGCTGGCGATGACTGCCGCGTTGACCAGCGCCAGGAGCATGCCTTTTCGCTGACCGATGCTGGGGGCGGCAGCCATGCTCAAAATGCCGATGCAGATGATGGCAATACCGAGCCAGGCAAATGAGGACAAGGATTCGGACAACAGCCCTACGCCCGCTGTCGCCACCAGCAACGGCGCGGTGCCGCGCATGATCGGGTAGGTCTGGCTCATGTCGGCAATGCGGTAAGTCGAGGCGACCAGCACGAAATACACCACCTGCAAAATCACCGACGCACCGATGAAGGGCCAGCTTTCCTTGGCCGGCAACTCCAGAAACGGAATGACCGTCGCTGCGATCAGCGATGCAATGGACGCGATCATGCAGGTGGTCAGCAGCTTGTTGTCACCGCCCTTGACCACGGCATTCCAAGTCGCGTGCAACGCAGCGCCCAGCATGATGATTGCGAACACATCAAGGCTCATGAAGGGGCATCCTATTGGCTCAGTTCTGTATCCAGGAGGGGGCTGCGAGTATGCCCCAGGCACTTTCTTCAAGGCATAAAAAACGGTCTACCTTTCGGTAAGCCGTTATCAGTACCGGGTTACGCGTCAATTGAGGGCAACTGCTGTTCGATTACACCTGGCCACCTCATGCCCGGCGTTGTTTCAACGCCAGGCGTTATCGAGTAGCCCTGAATGAGATTTTTGCTCAGAACACCTGCAACAGTCGAACGTTGATGCGGGCGCTTTCCTTGAAGCCATTTTCCACCTCAAGATCGCGCCCGAGCGCCACCAGCACCTGCGTCTTCGGGCGGATGAAGTAACTGCCACCCACGCTGATTTTTCGTTGCCGAGCTTCGTCGTCGCTGTCAACGCCATTGACTCGGGTCTCACCGCCCCAGGTCTGTGACAGGCCGACGAAAGCGTTGGCGCCGGGGGTGAACTGGTAACGCAAATATCCCTGCCCCTGGTAGAGCTGTTTCTGCTTGAGCGTGTCGCCGGCAGCGCCGTAGTTGTCGTTCTTGCCGTGGAACATGACGTCGCCGGTCAAGTCGACATACCAATTGTCGGTCAGCCCTTTGACGAAACCTACCTGTAAATCAAACTTCCAGCGGTTTTCACCCAGATTGAGCGGGCGGTCGTGGCTATAGCTACCCGTTGGAAGGTACAGATAGGGCGCTATGGCTAGATAGGTGCGAGACGCTGCGTCGTTGATCAACCAGACTGGTGCGGCCAGGATAACGTCACCTACCCCGCTGGTCTTGCCCAGTGCACTCGTGTCGCGCCCGGCATCCAGCCGGCCAAACGGTACCAGGATCTGGGGGCCTACCGTCAGCCCGCCAATCGTGGTGTAGTGCACCAGCCTCCCGATGCCGACATCCGAGACCAGCCGAGGATCCCGCGCCGTCTGCCGTCCCTGGGCATAGAGTTTGTTGCGCTCGGCATGCTGCAGGTACAGCAACCCCGCCGTCGTACCCTCCGGCGCCGGGACGAAATCACCGATGTCCACATCGATGGCGCGCGCGGTCATCGGCACCATCGTGACCATCGGTAGACAGGCCAAGGCCAATACCTTGTTCATGCTGCTCAGGGGCGAGTGGGTACCGGCCTTTGACACGTGGCCGGTCCTGCGGGCGACGCTGGAGAATGCTTGGGTCATTACGGAAGTCCTCTCTCGAGTAGTCATCTGTCATTGATCGGTCGGCGAAGTGCGGCGACACAGGACAACGCGGCAGTGCGCATGACAAAGATAGGGGGGACGCGCCCCAAGTCGCTTTGTTGGGGCGGTCATTCGTTGTGCTGGGAAGGACAGCTGCTCGGCGCTTACGCCTCGTGGCACGGCGGCCGCTTCAACTGCGTGCCTCTGCACCGGCCATGGCGTCGTAGGCCGGCGAGCGCAGCAGCGCATGGAGTTGCCGGCGACGGACCCCCATGTTGCCGCCGTCGTACAGGGGAAAACACAGCGCGTCCTGCATCAGGCCGGCCAACGGGTAGAGGTCGGTATAGGCATCGACACCGACAACGCGCATGGCATCGTAGACAGCCTGAACGCACAGTTCCGAACAGTGAACCTTGGTGATGATGGCCAGTTCGCGGCTGCGTCCCTGGGTGATATCGAGCTGGTGACAGGCTTTCCAGGTCAGGTAGCGCGCGGCCTCGATGCGCATCTTGATATCGGCCAGCATGAAGCCAACGTTCTGGTGCTCAATCACAGGCACCGTGCCGGAGCGCTTGTCGGTGCGGGCAAACTTCAAGGCGACGTCGAAGGCCGCGCGCATCACACCTACGCAGGCCGCGCCGATGAGCGCCGCAGTCCAGGAGAAGGCATCTTCCACCATGGCAATGCCATCGCCCGGCTTGCCCACAATATTGGCCGCCGGCACGCGCACATTGTTGAAGTGGATGCGCGGCGAGATCGTCGCGCGATGGCCGACGGTATCGAGAAAGCCCGCGATCTCGATGCCCTGGGCGCTGCCGGGCACCATGATGACCGCCAGCGATTGCTGCGGCGGCAGGGTCGCATCGGTGCGGCATATGACGCTGTACAGGTGCGCGCCCTTGCCGTCCCAACCGGTGCCGTTGGTGGTGTAGTGCTTTGCGCCGTTGATGACCCATTCGTCGCCTTCGAGGCGGGCGAATGTCTGCACGCCGGCGGAGGGGTCGGGGTTGTCGTAGTTAGCGCCTCCGGTGACCTCAGTGAAGGCCAGGGCGGCCAGGCGCGAGCCATCTTCGACGAAGTCCGGCAGGAAGCGGCGCTTCTGCTCCTCGGTGCCGTGGTGCAGCACCGCGTGCAAACCCAGGCCGGTGCCCAGCAAGGCCGAAGGCAAGTTGACGTCGGCGGCGGCGAGTTCTTCGGCTGCCAAGGCAAAATCCAGCGTGGTCAGGGCGCTGCCGCCGCACGAGACGGGCAGCAACGCCTTGATGAAGCCGGCGTCGACCATTGCATCGTAGAACGGCCGCGTGGCGTAGAACCGGTCTTCCGGTCGCGCGATTGGGGCGATAGTGGGGGCGACCTTGCTGAGGACTTCGGCGGCGAAGGTTCGCGCGCTTGCCTGTAAAGCCTTCTGTGATTCGGTGAGCTGGAAATCGATAGCCATGGGAAGCGACCTTTCTTGCGGTGGGTTAGGTAACGGACAACCCATCGTAGGCAGCCGGACTGCCTCGGTCTCGCCGGAGCGTGCAAGCCCAATTGACGATTTGCGCAAGGGCACAGGGCTTTCCCGACTGAGGTCGTGCCTTCTGCAGAAAGAGCCTGTGGCGGGTGAATGCCCCCTTGGTTCTGGCGCGGACTTTGCGTCTTCCTGCCGCAGGTCACATGGGTTCAGTCCTGCGCCTGTTTATCCGGCGAAAACTGCACCGGCATGACGCATTCGCATTCCCGCCGTGCACAGCGCAGGCACAAACGAAAATGCCGTGCCAGGGTGCCTGAACGCCCATCAACCGACGACTTGCCTTTGCGTGCAAGACCAGTTGACGATCTGTGCAACAGGAGGACCACATGACACGTCTGAGCGGCCCGCCATACCGTGACATTGGCTCAGAAATCAGTCGCTGGCTTGCGCTCGCGATGATTGTCTTTTGCGCCACTGAGGGGTGACCGCAGGATGCAAATCTGGACTACCGAAGCGTGCGTGCAGCGCGAAAGATTCAGCTACTGGCGTGAGGTCCTCTGCGAAGCCTTCGTTTCGCTCAATCCCATCCTCAAGCAAGAGCCAGCAGGATCGGACTTCACGGGCGAGGTGAGCTCCCGGCCCCTCTCCATGAGCGCGCAGACCCGCGTGTTTTCCCGTGCGCAGTTCGTCCAACGACGCTGGGATGAAATCCGCCGCAACCCGGTCGAGTTCTGCTTCGCGAACTTCCAGTTGGAAGGGGCATGCGTGGTACGTCAGGATGAGCAGGAGACACTGGTGTTGCCCGGTGACTTCTCCGTCGTGGACTCCACGCGTCCCTACTTTCTCGATTTCAGGGAAGATTGGCGCGTGCTGTCATTCCGTATACCCAGGGAGCAACTGGTGTCCAGGCTCGCGGCACCGCGCCAGGCGACAGCGCGCTGCGTCAGCGGACAAGCGGGACTTGGACTGGTCGCGGCTCGCTTCGCCCGCTCACTTGAACAGATGGACGCCAGCGTCGGCCTACAGGCGCAGCACGGGCTCAGCGCCGCGCTCAACGGTGTCATCGCCGTCGCGCTGGGCGCCACGCTGGAGGCGCAGGAACAGGACCGGGTGCCGATGCGGACAGCCTTCCGCCAGGCGGTCGAGACCTATATAGCCGATCATTTATCTGAACCCGGGCTCGGGCCGGACCTGCTTGCGGCGCGATTCAAGGTCTCGCGCCGGACACTCTATGGCCTGTTCGAGGAAGAGCCATTTTCCGTCAGTGGCCTGATCCGGGAGCTGCGCTTGCGGCACAGCGCGCGCGATCTCTGCAGTTCCGGCCATCCTGGCGTGCTCGCCGTAGCGCTGCGCTGGGGATTTAACGATGCCTCGCATTTCTCCCGGTTGTTCAAGCAGCGGTTCGGGATTTCCCCAAGGGGGCTTGCAGCCAGCGTAGAGGGTGAAGCCAAGCCAGGAACGAACAGTTGTGGATCGGTCCAGGATCTTCTGATCAGGTGAAGACAAGGTTCAGGAACTACAAAGGCGATCAAGGTGCGAGGTGCCGGGACGGGATGCGGCGCAGGGTGACCTGGGGTCATCTGTTGGTAGTCCCCGTTCATCACGGCGCGTTTCGCCATGAATATGGAGCCAGCGGTACTCCCCGGACTGACTTGCGGGGGCTATTTCTGAAAAGCATCAACTACCTCCAGTTTTGCTCACGAGGTGTTGAGGTCGTTCTCGCTCTTGATGCCCCGAGCATTGCGGTCTTCGAATGCCCGGGGACAGTCTGGCTTGGACTGGCGTCTGTCGACTCAGGCGGCCTGGTACAGACGGCGCTCGACCAGCCGGCTGTTACGCAGGCGATGCGTTGCCTTGGCACCGGCCAGCACGGCCAGGTCCAACAGCGGCTCGAGGATGACGACGGTCATGTAGGCACTGCCGAAGGTCAGGACTGACAGTGCGTTCTCTGCCGTGAAGCCCTTCCCGTAGAAGGCCCAGAAGGCAACCCAGGCGACGATGCCTGACTGGAAGGCCGTCGACAGGCCCAGTGCCTGGCGATAGCCCAGATCAACATAGGGCGTGTTTGGCGCGATGATACGCCGCGCCAGGGCAGCAACTGCCAACAACGGTACCAAAAGGGTGGTGACGTTCATGCCGTACTGCGGCAGGTCGAATGGGGCGAAGAACAGACCCTGGATTAACAGCCCCAAAGCGAGACCTACTGCGGCAGGTGCTGCACCGAACAACAGGAACAGCGTCGAACCGAGTATGAGATGCACCTCCGAGACGCCAACCGGATGATGCGGTAGCAGTTCAAAGAAGCCAAACACCAGCGCCGTGGCGGCGACGGCGCGAACCACCAGCGAGACGGCACCGCGTTCGCCAATGGCGTCCGCAACGAGTTTGACGGTGTAGGTGCCGACGCTTGCGGCGGTAACATAGCTCAGCCAGAGTTTTCCGGCTTCCACGAGGCCAGGTTCGATATGCATGACGATGACTCCTTGGCCGCCTCTGCGGCTTGCTAGGTAAAAAAGGACAACAAAAAACTGCTCCGCCCTCAGTGAGAGGCTCGGCTGATCGCCACGGGCTCGCGATGCGGCAGATGCTCACCGGTGTGCCCGTGGGCCGGTGGACAGCTTGCATTGAGCAAAACCACCGGTTGTCCATGGGGAGTATTCAGGTAGGCCTGCCTCCATTCCTCGCCCCGCTGGACGATGTCCTCCATCCCGGTCAGGCCGAGGGTGGTGACCATTCTTTCCATGGCCGTGATCCATTGCCGGTAATAGGCGTCATTGACGCTTTCTCCGGGTTGCGCCGGGGCAGCCTTGATCTCTTCGCTGAATACCTGCACCCAGTCCTTCCAGGGGAACACGCCGGCTTGGTGCAAGTGCACCAGCAGGGAAAAAGCCTGAGCCTGCCAAGGCTTGTCGAACACCGGGCCTTCATCGTCGAGAGGGAGGCCGACGGCCTTGTAGTCGTGGCGCATGCTCGTGTTCATACGGCCTCCAGGTAGTTGTCCCATAGGTCGATGCACACACTGTCTGGTCGCCGTACTCCCCACAATTCCTCGGCACTGAAGCGTACGGCATAGACCTGCTGCGGCTGTTCGCCCAAACCGTGGGCCATCGTGTCCGGGGTAGCGAACGCGCCATGTGCAATCACGATTGTGCCGACCTTACCGCGCGCGTAGCGTGGCAGCCGGGTGTGATTGGTTGGGTTGAGGCACTTCGTCCGCACCCGGTCACCGACTTGGAATTGGCCGGGGACATCTTCTTTTGCCCGCGACGAGGCGCCGCCGAGCACGACGGCGTCGACGATATCCGGAGTTAAAACCGTGACGGGCTGTGTCGGTGGGGTTGGTTTGGCCGTACCCTGCAGTTCGGCGGCGCTAATGACGCCCTTTTCTGTCAGCAGGGTCTCGAAGGCGTGCAGCCAGTGCTCGTAGTAGCTCGACTGCAGGTATTCGGCCGGCTTCATGCGTTCGATGGCGTGGCGGAATTCGTCGACATTGAAGTACCCGCCGACGAAGAGCGAGGCGAAGAGCGGAAAAACCCTGCGCTCCCAATCATGATGGAAGATGGGTTCGTGCTCTTCCGTGAGCACTGGGCCGAAACCATGCATGCCGCCCAGGTCGTGTATACCATTCATGGGTTTTCTCCTTTTCAGGTTCAGGCTACTTGATCCGGATTCTTAGGCAGTCCGGTACCGATCATGGCGTCGCGAGTCACGAGTTCGACCAGTTGTTCCTCGTTCCAGCCATCAGTACCCGCCGGACGTTCCGGCAATACCAGATAGCGCAGCTCAGCGCTGCTGTCCCAGACGCGAACTTCCTTGTCATCAGGAATCGTCAGACCGAACTCCGCCAGCACGCCGCGCGGGTCAATGACTATCCTCGAGCGATAAGGTGCGGACTTGTACCAGACCGGTGGCAGGCCCAGGGTCGGCCACGGGTAGCAGGAGCACAGTGTGCATACCGTCACGTTGTGCACGGTCTGGCTGTTCTCCACGACCACCATGTCTTCACCCTGAACACCAGAAAAGCCCAGCTCGGCGATGGCTGCAGTGCCATCTTCCAGCAGCCTGTGTTTGTACAGAGGGTCGAACCAGGCTTTCGCTATGACCTGGGCGCCGTTTCTCGGGCCGACCTTGTGTTGGTAGGTGTCCACCAAAGCATCCATGGCGACGGGATCGACCAGGCCCTTTTCCGTCAGCAGGGACTCGAGCGCTTTGACGCGTAGCGCTATGGCCTCCGGTGGCTCAGTGTGGTCGTGATCGTGATGATGTTCGTGCGTATGGCTCATGTCTTTGCCCCCTCTGAAGTTGGTGAAATCGCTCCCTGCATTACTCGACGAGTGCAGCAATACCCGTATCCGGCGCCAGCTTTTTCACAGGTTACTTTCCTCGTTTCGGCCAAATTACCCCAACGCTTTTCATTCCTTTGGCGGGGTCCATTTCGGGGTGTGCGAGTACTACGTCGCGGTAGGAGGGGCTACCAATCACGGCGGGTTTAAACTTGATCAGAAAGTCATTGACCTCTTTGCGCAGGTCCGGTGCCAGATCGTAGTCGTTGTAGCATTCCTCAAGACAATCGAGCACGGCTTGCCAGTGCACCTCGGTAAGACCCATTCCGCGATGCGCGGTGACCATGTCCCTGCCCCGGTATTTGGCGCTGCCACCCCAATGTTCAGAAAGGAAATCGACAAAGTTGATGTGTTCCTTCTGGAATGTTGATTCGGACATGTGGGCCCAGATATGGCCGATAGCGGGATGTCCCATGGTCTTCCTCAAAACTGCACCTGCGAACTGATAAATGACGTCGTAGCCCCCAAGACGCGCATAGAGGGAGGGCTGTTGTTCCACGGATGGTTGCTGGTCGGTCATGATGCGGTTTCTCCGTTTCGGCTGGGGACGATCTGATTCGCTCAATGTCGTGTTCCGCACGGTTGATAAAGGGCGCGAGAACGTGCGACGAATACAAAATTAGAGCTGCTGTCGAGCGCACGCTTTGCTGGCAAGGACAATCGTTTGGTCTAGACGGACAACGGCTTAGGAAAACCGTGCTTGCAGCCGACGCAGAATGCTGACATCGGAACTGGTCCTGCGGCCATGGGGGGAGATATGGTCCGTGACTGGGGTTCCTTTATTTCTGTCTTGACCGGACGGTTCGCTGTTCTAGATCGCCGTGGACGTTGGTGTTTTACGATTGCTCCCATTCCATCGGCGTTGCAGCACCAAGGTCCCGAGTTGCAGCAGGTAAGTGGCAAACTCTTCGGGTGCCATGTCCCATCTGTGTAAAAACCAGGATGAATCGGATAGTCGCTGCTGTTCTCGTAGATGCATGAGACACCTCGTCATTTGTGTTTTTAGGGACACGGCGTGGAGTGAACATTATCTAGGGGAGATGAAGTGTGCTTGGCTCGAATGGACAACCGTTTGGTTAAAAAGGACAGGTATAGATGCCCGGCATGCCAGTGGGCAGCGATGGTGCGGGGTGGGGAGGGATAGACAGGGATAAACGGCCAGATACAAGAAAGCCCGCACGAGGCGGGCTTCTTGAGGTGATTCATAGACTGCTGTAGACATCTATGGATCGGTACTTGGTGGTACACAGTCATTTGAATTGGGTAGATAAGATATTGATTTTATTTGTTTTGTTTATATGTTGTGTGGTTAGGGATACATGTGGGGATACACGCGGCGCCCGATTGAACGCCGTAACGAAGTCTAAACATAAGAAATCTGCGTTGTACGCAACCAGTTGTGCTGATTTTTAATGTCTGCTTAGAGATCTGCTAAGCGAGCTAGCAGTGTTGGTTCAGCGCGTTGGGTTACGCGTCAATTGTGGGCAAATGTTGTTCGATGACGCCTAGCCATCCCATACCGGCATAGGTTTCAAACCCAGGCGTTATCGAGTAACCCTGGATGAGGTTTTTACTCAAGATGCTGTAACCACTCGTTTGGGCGGCTTTAGTTTGCAACTCAATTCGCTCGCCCAGCTGATTCTGTGTATCAGAGCTGGCAATTATCTTGTGATTGCCGTCGATGATCATCAATCGACTTCGCGAGCGTTCATCCTCGCTCAAGCGCACGCCTTTGAGCACCGAGTCAGCTTGATTTTTCCAGTCGAAAAAAATTCCGATAACGCCAATCACCGGGGTCTGTTTACCTGCCTTGCTGCGCACAGCCGCACTGAATGTGCAGGTTTGCGAGTCGTTCAACAGCGGTTCGGCCGTTATTTCTCCAGCGAAATACTGGTCACCTGAAGCGTGCTGCATTGCTTTCTTGAACCAAGGCTCCTTCGCAACATTGGCTCCGATCACTTTGCCAAAGGTTCCCGGTCGGCCCGAGGCCAAGATTCGCCCACTGTTGTCAGCGACCCAGATGTCCAGGTACACGGTGTAACTGTCGAGAATGATCCCAAGACGCTCGCTGGCGTGGGCGCAGCCTTCCGGGGAGTGACTCGTCAGCGCGTCTACCAGGGATGCATCAGTTGCCCACCAGCGCACGTCGCATGTGCGCTCGTAAAGGTTTCGATCGATGATCTCGATCATGTTAAGCGACAGATCAGCCAATCGCTGTCCGCGCACGTCAAAGCACATGCCACGACCGAGTGCCGTCAGTTCATTGACCGAAACCTGCAAGTCCTCGGTCAGCCCGCTGGCAATTTTCGAGATACGCTCGGAGATATTTTTGACTTCTTCCGCCACAACCGAGAACCCCATCCCGGCCTTGCCTGCATGCGCGGCTTCAATGAGTGCATTGATTGCCAGCAATCGAGTTTGGCGAGTGATCGCATGTATATCACTGACACCACGATTCGCCAGAGACTCCACTTCCCGTGAGAGGGAGACGATCCGTTCGGGTTCGATCATTTTCTTTCTGCTTCTACGAGTTATTGATGGCGGCAGTGGGTTGCTGATCAATGAACGAAGAAAATACAAAACTGGGCTATAGCTGCCCTCTAACGAATGAAGGTTAGGACCCCTCTAACAATAAGGTCGGCTGATTTCACTGGGCCATTAGGTGAATCCGAAAAATTAATTCAAATGTTCGAGGCCCGGATCCCTCTTGGCTTGGGTCGTAAGGAATGGGACACCAATGAGCGCTGGCAAGAGAGCCTAGAGACTCAGCAGTTTGATGCGGCTCATTGACAATACGGCATTCATGACGTAGTCAGGCTTAGGAGGGCAGGGCGATCGTAGTGGTTGTCATTGCCACACAGGGTCAACCCTGTACGCATCAAGGCGCCGAACCTAGACGGTTTCATTCAGAAAACTCAGCGCAGTAATGGGTGTTGCTTCGGTTGGGCAATCACATGAGCATCGTTCAGATCGTATAGATAGCTCTGGTTCTGGTTGTCAGTTGTATTGCTACCCTGAAATCCACGAAGGGCCGGTTTGGGTCCAGGCTGTGTGAAAACATTGCCGATGAATCAATAGCATTAGACAAACAACCTCAGGTCTTTCACATTCCATCTAAAGCGGGTCAGGAAAAAGACATGCCTTCACGTTTGGCATCCAGCTACCCAGATATTCAACATGCATTGGACGCGATCATTCCAAGCAAAAAATTGGACGTGGCTACTCGTATTGTCCTATGGGCGGCGAGTGACGCTGGGCTAGACCCAGCCGAAATTATGGTCACGCTGTCAAAACTAGATCCAGTGCTGTTCGACAACCTTTGTTCTGAAATGGAGGCGCAGTATTTCCGACTGTTCGAGCGCGGAGATGAGATGCATCTATCGTTTTTTTGCAAGGCTCGAGCCTACAGCGCCAGCGCTTGGTTGGCTCGTGAGGCACCCTACGAAGCAATTTACGAGTCAATCTTTGCCACAGAGAAACCCCTTGTGATTGCTGATTTTTTGTAGGTAAAAGAACCTCCCGAACAACATTACTTAGCTCTGAGGCCGCAACTTTCGGGGCTTTGAAGCCTACTATTGTGTGGGGCCGCTGAGTTTCAGCTGTAGCCTGATGACTCGCCCATCGACCTTGGCTGTGTGAAGCGCTAATGATTGTCTAACCTTCTGATCGTTGAGATCGTATCGGGGGCGATCATGAAGCGATTTATTGAAGGTGAGGCTCGCACGCAAGTGACGCTGCTGCCGGAGTGCCTGGACGATTACGTAACCGAAGAAAATCCAGTCCGAGTGGTCGACGTTTTCGTCGATGAACTCGACTTGGGGGCACTTGGGTTTGAAGGTGTTGATCCTGCTGCAACGGGTCGTCCGGCCTATCATCCAGCGGTCTTGCTAAAGATCTATATCTACGGCTATTTCAATCGGATTCAGTCCAGCCGCCGACTTGAGCGTGAGGCCGAGCGCAACGTCGAGTTGATGTGGCTAACGGGGCGTTTGGCTCCGGACTTCAAAACCATTGCCGACTTTCGCAAAGACAACGGCAAAGCCATTCGCAGCGTATGCCGCCAGTTCGTAGTTCTTTGCCGCAACCTCAATCTCTTCTCCCAGTCGATCATCGCCATCGACGGCAGCAAATTCAAAGCCGTCAATAATCGCGACCGCAACTTCACTCAGGGCAAGGTGAAGGCCCGTATGCAGCAGATTGAGCAGAGCATTGATCGCTATCTGGCGGCGATGGATTCGGCGGATCGGGCAACGCCCGTAGTGGCCGAGGCCAAAGCAGAGCGGCTTAAGGAAAAGATAGAAACACTGAAAAAGCAGATGCAGAAACTCAAGGACATCGAGGCGCAGCTTCACGAAAGTCCAGACCAGCAGATCTCCCTCACAGACCCAGATGCACGCTCAATGGCCACGAGCGGCCGAGGCACCGGAACGGTTGGCTACAACGTACAAACAGCTGTCGACGACAAACACCATCTGATCGTTGCCCATGAGGTGACCAACGTTGGTAATGATCGTGGGCAACTGAGCAATATGGCGAACCAAGCGCGTGAAGAAATCGAGGCTGAATTGCTAACGGTGGTGGCCGACCGAGGCTATTACAAAGGTCTGGAAATCCTTGCTTGCGAGCAAGCCGGCATCACTACCTTCGTACCGAAACCCCTCACATCTGGCAGCAAAGCCGAAGGCAGATTCTGCAAGCAGGATTTCATTTATCTTATTGCGTCGGACGAGTATCGATGCCCTGCGGGGCAGTTACTAACCAGGCGACATTCGTCGATGGAAGACGGCATGTTATTGCATTGTTACTACTTCTCGGGCTGTCAGTCCTGCGCAATGCACAAGCAATGTACGACGGGTAAGGAGCGCCGAGTGAAGCGCTGGGAACATGAGGCGGTAATCGACGCGATGCAGGTTCGGCTGGAACATGACCCGGGGAAGATGAAGGTTCGCCGCCAGACTGTTGAGCATCCTTTTGGAACGCTCAAATATTGGATGGGAGCCACCCACTTCCTGACCAAAACACTTCCGCGAGTAAGTACCGAAATGAGCCTTCATGTACTCGCCTACAACCTCAAACGAATGATGAGCATCTTCGGCATTGCAGGACTGCTTGAGGCGATCAGGGCGTGAATCCAGCCGCTTGGCTCGCCAGTTAGCGGCTGTTTGGGCCGCTAACGCGGCCTAAGCAGCATTACGAACGTCTATGTAGCTGACTAGTGCTATTCGCGCTTCCGTCTGCTGGTTTCGCAGACAACGCCCGTCGTTCTCAACTTTCGACGTATTTAGTGCGTTTTCACACAGCCTGGGTCGGAAGCCGCCGGTGACAACCGACCGCTTTCGGCCGAGGCTGTGTAAAAACAGTTTTGAGCGCGACAGCTACTCAAAACCGGACTGAAAATCGCGTTTCTACGCGAAATCCATATCTTCTGACGTGCCGATAAATTTCAGATTTAACGTAGACGCGCACACTTCAATTTTGGCGAAGCGTTTTTACACACTCTGGGCCAGAAGCGGGCGTTCGGTAATGGCTACTTTCGACCAAAGCGTTCATGATGGATAAATAACCTACTAACGACCCAGCTGTGTAAACGCAGGCACTATTTGGAAGTCTGCGTTGCTAGAAAATCTGTTAGCAATTGGCTACTATCGGCCAGACTAGAATGCTTGCTCGTCAGCAACCTATATACCTGTTGAGATAAACGTGGCTAGTGTGTAGGGAGCGGGCAAGGTAGAGATTGCCGGGACTAAACTAACATACCCTTAGGTAGAGTGTCGCCAGCAATCTCCGCATACTATATCGCACTCATGCTAACCAAGCGTCTTCGCACTTTCGTATTCTTCAATCTGAGAAACCCTTTCAAATATCGACCCGAAGTTTGAGAAATCAAAATCTTTTGCGAATTCTAAATTTCCCTCAACCAAATCTGCAAACCTTGCCTTGGAATGCGCTCCGGCCAACTCAGAAATATTGCTGTCGAAAATTTTTTTTATAGACTCCTCGGTTCCGTCGGGACTCTCTCTGAGCTGAGGTACAGGTTTACCTCTATTGGCAGAGGCAGACTGAAAGTAAAATATTTCATTATCGAAATGCAATCGCTTTCCATCATGACTTTTTTTAAGCTCATCATCTGTATAAAAAAATTCAATAGAAATATTCGAATATGTCTCTCGACCAGGAGGTACGGGCAAGCAAAAACCATAAACATTGTTACCATAATTTTTGAACGTTCTGCCATCGACTTCAATACCAGCAACGATTTTTTCTACGTCTCGATCAAATACCCCAATAACTGTGCAGCGTTGTTTAAGTTTAGACAATTGCTCCAAGAGTCTTTCAAGCTTCGAATCTCCCCAGTCTGCGGGCACATCAAAGTAGCTTAGTGAGCCTCCACACCCTAAAGACTTAGCAGCCGCCCTTAAGTGTTGGATATCAGTTTTACCTTCCGTTACTATTAGAGTTTTCTCGCTTTCCTCGCTCTTCGCCTTTAGCTTTAGGAATTGCTCTCGAAAACCTAAGCTATCACCAATCATCATATCGTAAACTTCAGTATAAAGATCGCTATTATAAGGATCCTTTGTAATTCCAAAGTTATCCAAATCAATAATTTTTGTGCGCTTTTTTGCTTCGTCGGCCAACCCCATCGCCATAAATGGCGAGTGTGAACTCGCTATAAACTGTACATTTGGAAAGAGCGAAAACAATTTTGGCATAACTTCTTTTTGAAGTCGAATGTGAAGATGTTTATCTGCTTCGTCAATGAGCACAATACCGGACACGCTCGATATTGGATTTTCACCAACAATAACATCGGCTTGCCGTATGATTTCTCCGGCCAAGCACAACGCTGAAGCCTCGCCTGCAGAAATATGAAATATCGCAGGGTAAAGACATTTTCCGGTTTCAGAATTTATTATTTGAATTCGCGTATTACCAAACCCTCGCGGACCAACGCCGAAACGAAATTTAGCTGGAATTTTTCCTTGCAAGATCAATGTGATTACCTGATCGAGCAATAACTTTATATTAGCTACGCCAGATTGTTGATACTGCATATCCAACACAATATCCATCAACCAGTTTGAAAAAGTTTGCAGTCCAGAAACCACCTCCAGCGGATTTGGAAGCCTCCCCTTGAAATTATTTCCCTTACGGAATGATAAATTTACCTCGTAAGGTTGATTGATATACCCAGGGGTTTCGTATCTGTATGAAGGAAAGTAGGTAATGAGGTTCGATTCGAAGATTGATAGCGCCTGAGTTTTTTCGATCTTCCAGTGCTTGATTTGATTGTTCTCACTAAGACCATGAGACAACGCATCGAAGCTTATTTTGTTCTCGATCATTAATTCTTGATATTCTGCCTCGCTCATGGCGCCGATAATATCCACATAATCAATTGTTTCGCCATTCATATTTAAGCGCATATAAAATATGGAGGGCCGGCTCTGGTCTAGATTATTCAAGCCGGATGTTACTCGGTAGTATTTATTTTCCTTTCCTTCAAAGGAGCCAGGAAACCAATTTTTTGCCAGTTCGTGAAAAGCGTCTACTATATGGGAAATTACAGTAGTTTTACCACGACCATTTGCTGCGACCAGTACTGCAATTTCGTTTTCTGACAAGCTAATATCTAGGTAGTCAAACGGTGATCTATTTTGAAATAGTAGCTTTTCTATAAATACTTTCATCGGTCCATTCCCTTAGCAGGTTGATATTGTTTTTAGCTTTCTGTTTACTGTCATCTGCTTAAGCTTTCCAGTAAATTTCCTAGGCCCTAAGCCCGAACTGTCGTTTGGAAAGCAGTAGTAGGACAGTTCTCAAGCTTTCCTCAGATACCAGCGGAAAACCACTAGATAGAGCGGCAATTGGCCATCCTCTATATCACAGGTCGCACACATCCATCGCAGAATTCGAGCCAGTTCGCAGTGACACACGAAGGCTGGAAATGAACGTGAATGGCAGAACTGTATACAAACATCTAGGGAGCTTGTGAGCGTCCCTATCTGGCCGACTGCCGCCCTTCGCAAAGGGCAGCTTAGGGTCGATGCTGCTTTTCGCGAAGGGCAGCTTTTGGCCGGTATCTGCCCTTCTTGAAGGGTAACTGTGTGGCTGTGGGTGAGCTTGATGGGACGAGCCTAAGGGGGGGCATGTTCCCCTTTCCTGCAACACGCTTAGCTGCTGGAATACGAGGTGTTCCGACTATTTCTATTCGGTGTAAAGCTCCTGAAAACCATATATTCCGTGGCCTTCAGCGTTTATGGTGCACCGGGAGCATGTGGAGCACCGGATTGAGGAGGGGTGAGTTATTCATTCATCCCGCCGCCCTTTATCTGGGGTACCAACAGCGGGTAATGGTGGTGACCACAGGGGCACCTCTTCCCCTGACACCTCAACAGCTTCAATGATAGCTGGGCAAGGGCTGGGGGGGGGCTGGCCGTCTACTGACCTACTACCCAACCGGAGACGGAACCCCCTATAGCCACTTGAATCTGCAAAAACATCGGGGTTCGAATTACCCCAATCCAAATAACCTCCCAAAGGACCCATGAACAGCGCGGAAAGGTGTTGTTTTGCCTGCTGTCTAGACGCTTGGCGGCAGGCGTGTGGCGACCCTCTGATGCTCGCTGAAGGCGCGCAATGCGATGGGGTGATGGGGGTTAAAAACCGATACCTTTCAAAAAACGGTGTTCCAGGTGTTCCAGGTGTTCCACTAAGGCTGAAAGCCACGAGTTACGGGGCTTGCAGAGTGGAACACCTTTTTATTTGAGCTGGAACACTAGGTGTTCCAGCGGCAAAAGGTGTTCCACGTTGATAGTCTGTTGATTCAGTCCGAGAGCCGCTCCTCAACGGTCGGCAAGGTTGCGTCAGGAGTGATTTGTGTGAGGATAGATGTAGTAGATTCGGTCTGGCATGTGCGTGGTAAACCCCGCTGCTGCCCACGTTGTATACGGCAATACTTTTCGTACAAAACCTAAAGAATATTGGCAGTGGCGTGTAAAAAACAGTGAGGTTGGTATGTCAAGCTTAGAGATGGTAAGGAGTCGATTTGAGTCGTTGAATGGTATTCGCGCAGTGGCCCCGGATTT
The DNA here is from genome assembly GCF_003058245.1 of Pseudomonas sp. GV047. Classification (NCBI taxonomy): domain Bacteria; kingdom Pseudomonadati; phylum Pseudomonadota; class Gammaproteobacteria; order Pseudomonadales; family Pseudomonadaceae; genus Pseudomonas; species Pseudomonas sp. GV047. The sequence goes on from NZ_QCWA01000005.1 coordinate 59,235, forward strand.
TATTGAAAAGCTGGAGCATGAGTTGAAAGTATCACTTCCCAGTAGCTTCAAATTGGTGGGGGAGTTTTTTGACGGAAGTGGTATTTATGTTTTACCGCTGCACCAGATCGGTTGGGAATCTCCAACTAATGTTCTTGTTGAAACGAAGCGCTTGAGAAGCAGTGGCCCACTTTCTTCAAATTATCTTGTGTTGGGGGAGCCTGCTGAAGGTCTAATCGTGATGGACTGCAACTCCCAGTTGGGGCAGGTGTTCTGGTGTGATGCGATTGATGTTAACCGCATTGGTAAAGAAGCATTGATGACAGCACCTGAAGTATGGGGTTCCTACTTGGATTTTGTTGAGTATTTGGTGTCGGAGGAAGAGTCTGATCGGCTGTAAGCAGCGCGTAAAGGCGTGTTCGATGTCGACCCATCCTCTGCTCGGGAGAAACCAGATCCTTGATCAATTCCCAAGATGCATCGGAGAGTTCGTAACGCTTTGACATGCGGGCCTCCAGCCAATCATGGCGCGATTCTAACCATACGGACTTTTCGTACAGAACCTCGCTGACGGCGCCGAATGAGACGGGGTGACGGAGGTTAAAAACCAATACCCCTCAAAAAACGGTGTTCCAGGTGTTCCAGGTGTTCCACTAAAGCTGAAAGCCACGGAGTACGTGGCTTTCAGGGCGGAACACCTTTTTATTTGAGCTGGAACACCACGTGTTCCAGGGGAAAAAGGTGTTCCACGTTGATGGTGTGTCAATTCAGTCCAACAGCAGTTCCTCAACTGTCGGTCTCGTTGGGCCTGTCCTGATTGTATGAGGGCCGACGTAGTCAAACCGGTCCTCCCGGTGAGTGGGAGGTAAGGGAATCCGAATGTCCTGCAAAGAGCCTTGCAGCCCCATGAGATGCGCGACCTGCTGATACTGTTTGGCTACTGCCACCAACTCATTAGCGCTGCTTCTTATTTGCTCCGCTCGTTTGTACAGAATTGCTCTCAAGAGCTCCTTGTGTGAAGTCTCCAACGCTTGGTTACCCTGTTCAAGTCGTTGGTCGATCTCAGTGACTTCCTGTTCAAGTTTAGCGATGGCAGCAGTTCGAGCCAGGTGCTTGCCACGGCTTCTGTCCGACTCGCCAAGGATTGATTGCAGAGCTGTGTCTGCTTCGGCTTCAGCAGCTGTATCGCCAGCAGCAATGGCCGCACTGTAGGCTTTGAGCGCTTTGTCATGCGCAGATGCTTTGGCTTCCTTGTCCGTAGCGTCCTCAGCGACCAGGGACTTTAATTTGTGGGTTAGCTGTTCCTTGGTCCTTTCCAGTTCTTGGAGCGTTTTTTGGTGAGCTGCGTGTTTGGTTTGAGCCGCTTTGATTTCAGGGGTTGAAAGCGTGTTTCTTTTAAACATGGGGGTATCTCCATTTACATATGGTGCTGCGAAAGGCTTGCCGGAATGGCAGGCCGAAATGGATAACTAATTTATGCGGCCTCGATGGAGTGTCCGCTGTCATCCGCCATGAGTGCAGATGAGTTAAAAACGTAGGCACGGGCTTTAGGCATGCCTGGCAGTCTTACCGATTGAGCCGCTTTGCCATCGCTGCCAGGCTCTAAAATGGCGCGGCTCAATAGCTCTTTGTTAACGGCGTTCAGGTTCATGCCTTTGAAGACTTCGGAACACCAAGCCTCGGGCAGTACGTAGTAGGTAGTGGTGGTGTGCAACGCATCACCCAGGCCATGCTCCAGCGTTTTGCGAAAGCCCAGCCGGTCAATGGTGCGAGGGCCGTGCTCATCGATCTTGGCGGCGGCGGATTCCCAGCGGGTGAAACGGCTCTCTCCGAAACGCTCGATCACTTGGCGAAGGCGCGCGACGATGGCGTCACTTTCGAAGTTTCCGGCGCCGCCGCGCTCATTCAGCCAGGCATTGAGGCAGACCTTTGCCGCCGTGGTCGCTCCACCCTCAGGCCAGCCAGTTATCCCCAGGGCGGTGGCCAGCTCCCCAGCGGCAGCGGCCAATCCAAAACGAGTGGCGGCACGTTGGGCCTGTCCGCTTGCTGATTTAGGTAGTGACGTCGAGACAAACCGTTCAATGGTGTGGCGCAAAATGGTCGACCACCCCAGCGTCTTTCCGGGCTCACACAGGGCCGACAGGAGGGCGGTTAGCGGGGTGCCGTAGTACTTGGTCACCCGCGCTTTTAGAGCGTCTGAAAGCGCAGCCGCGTCCTCAAAGCCGTTGAGGGCGTCGAACATTCCAAGCCCTTTGCTGGCATCGGCAGGTACTGCGAGCATGCGCACTTCCATGCCCGCTTTAAGATCCTTGTTGGCCTCTGCCATGTGCTGCGCTAACGTCTTTTCCCCGGTCGAGAGAAACAACAAACGCCATTCCTGAACGTGCCGACCGGCCTGGCCTCGATCATTGGCGCGTGCTTTGCCACTGCCATTACCCAGCATGTAAACCGTTTCGCCAATGATGCGCGGATCACACATGCCGATTTCATCGAGCACCAATAAGCCATCTGAGTGCGCGGCGGCGATGGACTCGAGGGCGTTGTCAGTAGAGCGCCAGGAGCGTACGCAACGGGGACTCCCGTAGACCGATGCGGCCACCTGTAAATGGGTGGTCTTCCCGCCGGAGCTGTCACCGTAAAGGTGAAAGCCCCCTGACTCATGGCCCAGCATGTGCAGTAGTGGCCCCGCGAAAGCGGCACATACAACGAACGTCAGGCGGTGGTTGCCAACGCATAGGGAACCGATATGGCGTTGCCATTGTGCGAGTGTTCCGGCCTGACTGATGGGTGGAAGTTGAGCACCCGCATCGTAGAAATGCAGCTGCTCTTTGCTTACACCAATCTGTTGCTCCGGGAGTAGGTAGGCATCGTCATGCCAACCGAGTCTGTTAACCACTCGGGCGCGTTTGTCACTGTCATAACTTTGCAAGTAGCCCTGCAAATCGTTGCGAGCATTACGCCCTGAGCGACTTCCCGCCAGGCGCAAGCCCATGTCCACCAGCGGCCCCAACACTTCCTTGCCGAAGTCACCGGCCATGTTGCGAGCGGGGATGTTCCAGCGTTTTTTATCCCCGTCGGGATCATCCAGTTCAACCAGTAAGCCCCAGTTATTGCCCTTTTCGTCTCGGGTGCGGGCAAGGATTTCCAGGCGAGAACACACTGGCCTGGATTCACCGTCATCGCCGGCATAAAACACGCCTTCGGATGTGAGCCGAAAGCCACCGGGCAGCGTATTTGTTTTGGATTTCCTAGCGGGTTGTTTACTGGTGGTTTGCTTGGCTTTGGAGGGCTTGGCGGGCGGTGTTGAGAGGGGCAGAGAGAAAAGCTCTCCGGTGCGCTCTAGCTCGGCAAAGTGGGCGGGCGTCCAGCCCTTTGCCTGTGCATCGGCAGCATCATCGCCGTCGGCCCACACACCGCCCTTGGCAAAGGTCGGTGCTTCTCCATCAAGGCCGGGACGCTGACTGAACACAGCGAGCGCCAGAACGCGCACAGAGGCCGCTCCCAGCGTGCGCAGGTGCTCGGCCAGCTCATCCATGCACTTGAGTCCCGGCGCATCGTTATCAGGCCATAGCAGCACATCGCGCCCAATCAACGGACTAAAATCAGACTTGCGCCAAGAGTTCGTTCCGTTGAGCCAGCAGGTGGCCACGTACCCCGGCATTAGCAGTGCGGCGGCGTCGGCAGATTTCTCGCCCTCGGTCACCACGACGGGGGCTACGTCACGTTGCTTGAGGTGGTCGAGGTGCAACAGCGGACGCGGTTCCGGCAAACCTTGCCAGCGCCACTGGAGGACACCATTTTTGCCTTTGCACCAGGTCAGAGGAGCAAACACTTTGCGCGGATTTCCGCTGTCATCTGGGGACAGGTCAAAGCGGTAGAGCACCATCAAAGGTTGGGCGTCAGCGTCTCGATAGACCCACACTTTTGAGGGTATTCCGTGCTGGCGATGCTTGACCAAAATTTTCGCCATGGCCTCATCAGGAATGGGGCGGATCGCCACCCAATCCGGTGTTTTGCTTTGCGCCGATTTCGCAGCTGTTGAGACGCTATTTGAGTCGTTGGCCACACCCAGAAAATCGGCGAGTTTGTTGCACGCCTCGACCTCTGTTCCACCGTCCAGATAACGGATCAAATCAATCAGGTCGCCGCCCTTGTCGCCGGTGGCAAAATCTGCCCAGGTGCCCTTGGCTAAGTTCACCTTGAACGATCCGGCGTGTTTGTCGGCGCGAGTTGGATTCGGCGCTGAATACTCCTTGCCGCCGTCTTCACGTTTCCCGCTGGGTAGCCAGTGAGCCAATACTCGGTCAATAGCCTTAAGGGAGGCCGCTTTTACCTGGGCGAAGCTGGGGCGTTTGCCTGTTTTAGCGGGGCGCTCGGTCATTGGTCGGGCCTCGCAAGAAATAGCCCGTCCGTGGCGTCATCGATAAGTGCTTTCGCCATTTCGCCCAGGTAATAAGACGCCCAACTTAACCGCTCGCAGTTATCAGTCATGGCTGCATCGAGCGCGAATTGATTGGCGAAAAATTGCAGGTGGGATGCAGCCTCTAATGCCTCATCGATTGATATGCCTGGATTGACGCAAAACAGCTTCCTGCCCTCTTTATCGATCTTGGTGAACTGGGTATGGCCCGGTGTTCTTTTTCCGGCTGGCGAGGTCATTGGGCACCTCCATCGCGAGGCATTTTGCGAGTGGAATCATGGCCGTGTTCGGCCAGTGTTTTTATGAGAGCCAGTGCGCCGCGTACATCCCAAAGGGTGCCCGCCACTATCGCTGATGGAAGCGGCGGTCTGCCCTCTATGAAGTGTTCCTCAAGCAAGGCCAAGACCGAGTCGGCGCGAATGATGGCGCAGCTGATCGCATCGATCGGTATGCCTGCTTCGACGTCGCCGGAGACGGTCAAAAGCTCTTCTGGCAGAGCAAGGCATTTCGATTTCATTTCACACCCCCTGTGGCTTCCAGGGCGCGTGCTTTTTCCATGTGAGAGTTGTAACGGGCGAGGCGAGAACGGAGGCTGGAGTTTGCGTGTAGAGCGGCGCGAGCCATTGCCCGGTGGGCAGCAGCACGGATTTTGGACGGATTTAGGGCGTGCATGGTGGAGCTCCTTCTTAAGTGGAAGCTGCCACGGAACGTCGCCAAACGAATAAAGGTGGCAGCTGTACGCAGGTTGGCGAACCGGGTAAGAAGGAACCCGGCAGACCCGAAGGTCTCCCGCGCACAGCCGCCATAAAGCAGGAATGCGGGCACAAAAAAAGCGCCTGCAATCGATATGGTGGCGCCTGTGCGCCTTCTTAAACTCGGGTCGCCAAACCCGGTCGCTGAATTTGCAGCGACGGCCAGAGCATAGCGCTCAGTTTTCCGACGTGCAACCACAAGCGAAGCTTGAAGATTTGCCGGGGGCGAAATACATTGATTGGGCATCTAGATTTACCTCCAACGCCCCCGGTTGCAGCCGGGGGCGTTTTCATTTCAGGCATGAAATTCCCAGCGCAGGTTAAGCAGCGGTAGATAACCGTCCTCATTCATCGAGCGAGCATCCTCATAGGCCGCTGCTTTTTGGTCACTGTCGATAGCGACGAGGCTGAACTTCTCGGTGTGCATAGCGAGTACGCCCCAAGTGCCGTCAGGCCAGGTCATGACGACGACAGCCCGGCCCAGGCTTTCGTGCTTATTTCGATACCGGATGAGGCGTTGCATGGTCGCCGGAGATAGGCCGATTTGCCGGAGTAGGGAGAATGGATGTAACGCCGCCTTTTGGGCTACAGACGCTCTCATGCGGCCTCCTTGGCGCGTAGCGCGATGCGTGCTCGCACCCAGCTTTGAACCTCACTCAAAACCCAGGCTACCGGCGCTCCACGGGCGGTGCTTTCGCTGAGTTTGACGGGGAGAGGAAAGCCGCTTTCCGGTTGGCGCATAAGTTTGTAAATCGTGGGCCTTGCCAAGCCCACCATTGCTACGACTTCATTTATTCGAATCAACGTCGTGAGTGGGTCTAGTCTGCAAGGCGTTGCAACAACGTGGCTGTCTTGAGCTTTGGTCATTTGCCTGCCCTCACATCGTCGAGCTCCAATTGCTCAAGCGCCAAGACATCACGCCTTCTCATTTCGAGCCAGGCCAACACTTTTTTACGGCTATAAAGTGGACGACCCTCAACCCTAGTAAAGGGAATCCAGTGTTCGCGATGTCGCCACTCTGCGAGGGTACGACCAGGTATACGGAGGGCATATGCCAATTGGCCCGCCGAGAGAAGGTCGTCAGAAGCACTTGTTAAGTGCGAAGGGGGGAGCTCGGTTTTGGTAGTTACGGTAATTGAAACATGTGCGACACGGGTGTTCATGGCTGACTCCTGTTGTCTCTGTGATCAACAGGAGCGAATCTATTTACTCAATAGGAAGTGTGCACCGCTCACTTCCCGTTTTTTTTCTTCCGAGTCAGGACGCCGCCGGCGACCAAGATATTTCTGATTTGCTTTTCCTTCAGGCCAGCGCCTATTGCTGTGCCGACTATGCGCCCTGCAACACCGCGCTCCGTTCCGTTCCTAGATTTTAGCTCCTCCCCTTTTCTGCAAATAGCTGCGTCCCGATCTACGTGCAGGCCTTTTCTGACCTCGGCAGATTTAAGAATGCCTTTTCGCGATCTGGCATAGCGATCCGCAGTCACCGCGCCGCGACTAACTGCCACCCTTTCCTCTTCGGTGAGGTCCGGGTTCAGATATGCGATTGCGATAGTCATGTAGTTCCGAGCGTCACCCATGTAAATGGCGGCGGACTCTCTAGCTTCAATCTCTAAATGGGGGCAGCTCTGCCGATGATCGTTGACCGCTTCCAGGTAAATATGTGGCCATCTCATCAACTGTCGAGCGGCATGCGCCGGATCTCTCCTGCGTACATCGTCTTCAATCCGGTTAATCCATTCCCAAAGGATTTGGATTGATCGACAAGCGCGATCTATCGCGAGGGCGGCCACAAGCTGGGTGTCGGAAAAGCCCTTAGTATCGACACCGAGGCGGCTATCCCTTATAGCTTTCGCCAATCCATGGCTGGGATAGCTGTTGAAGCTCTGTCGGATGTTGAAAGCCATGTAGCTCACTCTAGAGGCAACCAGGCTCGCAACTGGATGCCAGCCTTGATCACTGACGTAAAATTCTTTCCAGAGATACCGCCCCTCATCGATCAGATCAAAAGCATCTGCGAAGCGCTCCGCGAACTCTGGATACAGAGCGCACTCCGTAAGTCGACTTGGAAGGTCGTCAGGATCTATCTCCAACGGATGCCCAAGAAGCTCCCTATAAGGCACTGATCACCCCCGCACCCCTCAGATAACTTGATGACCGCGCGATACACAAATCCCTCAAGAACCGCAGTGCAAGCGGCCTACAGCCGGGTATGGTGTGTGTGAGGTGTTCCATTTTTGGCGCTTTATGGGTGGAACACCTTTTTTGTGTGGAACACCAGGTGTTCCAGCTAAAACAAAAAGGTGTTCCACGTCTGTAGGCCACGTAATACGTGGCTTTCAGCGTTTGTGGAACACCTGGAACACCTGGAACACCGTTTTTTGAGGGGGTACGGAAATGCATCATTATTCAACCCCGCCAAAATGCCCTTCGATCACGTTACCTTTCTCTAGTCCATCGAGGTAATCGGCGTACCACTGCATCATCGTTGTACGCGGCGCCAGGTACTGGGCCTTGTTGTAAATTCCGCGCACGCCTGGTGCCTTGTGACTGAGTTGGGCCTCGATGTGGTCAGCATCAAATCGGTGTTCATTCAGGGCGGTGCTAGCGATGTGCCGAAACCCGTGGCCTGTCTGCCGACCTTCATAACCGAGACGGCGTAGAGCCATTAGAAATACCGTGTCGCTTCGAGGTTTGGTGCGGTCGCTTCTGCCAGGAAAGAGTAATGGGTAAGCGCCGGTCAGGACGTGCAGCTCTTTGAGGGCTTCAACGGCCTGACGGCTAAGTGGTACTAAGTGCTCGAGGCCTTTCTTACGGCCTTTGCGTTCCACTGGGATTGTCCAAAGTTTTTTATCAAGGTCGAACTCGTCCCAGCACGCTTCACGTAGTTCACTGGGGCGAACAGCGAGGAGTGTCAGCAAGCGCAAGCCCAGTTGCACATCTTTGGCGTGAGGGTAGGAGCGAATGGCGCGGAGGAGGGCGGGTAGTTCCTCAATGCTGACGTGGGCATAGTTTTCGGGCTTACCTGCCGAAAGGAATTTATGCACGCCATCAAGTGGGTTGTTTATCGCTCGGCCGGTTACCCGAGCCAGGTCATAGATGTCTTTGCAGTAGGCTCTGACTCGGCTCATCTGCTCAAGGATGCCTTGTCGTTCCATTCCGCGTAGCAGTTCCATCCACTCCATCGACAGAATGCCTGTGTATGGGCGATTGCCGAAGGTGGGGAACACATGGCGCTCCAACGCACCTAAGACCCGTTTGGCGGTACCGGTATCCCAGGAGTTGAGCCGCGAGCTATGCCACTCCCGTGCGAGTGGCTCGAACGTATTGTCATTTGCCGCTAGCTCAGCAGCTCGGCGAGCCTGTTTAGTCGCCATTGGGTTCTTGCCGTCGGCTGCGTCACTGCGCAGTACGGAAGCCTTCTGCCTTGCAAATGCGCCACTGACCTCTGGATAACCCCCGAGACCTAACCAGCTCCATTTACCAGCTGGCGTTTTGTAGCGCAGTTGCCAGGACTTTTGACCGTCGGGTTTTACGCGGAAGTACAGACCGTTGCCGTCCTGTTCCCGGTATTCCTTGGTGTCGGGCTCCAGGCTTGCCAGGACGGTGTCAGACAAGGGGCGGCGCTTGATTTCAGAACGCTTCATGGGCATGTATCCCCTGAGTTCTATTTTTTACCAAGGATACACAGGGGGATACACGGTGGGAAGGTATAGGGGTAGACAGAGGTGAACAGCCAGAAACAAGAAAGCCCGCACTAGGCGGGCTTCTTGAGGTGATTCATAGACTGCTGTAGACATCTATGGATCGGTACTTGGTGGCTACACAGGGACTTGAACCCCGGACCCCAGCATTATGAATGCTATGCTCTAACCAACTGAGCTATGTAGCCAAGTGGCGCGCATTATTCGCGTAGAACGGGAATGCGTCAAGCATTTATTTTGAATTTTTATCTACGCTTTCAATTGTTTATCGGAAATGAGCGAGTTGGGCGACGAGTGGTTGCTGATTCGCTTCTCCCGTGAAGAGACACCGATGACGCCGAGCAATCCTCGACCGCCGCGCAAACCTGCCTGCTGCTCCTGCTGGCAGCTGGACTGATCGCCCGAGAGGCGTGGGGCTGATGTTCGGTGTTGGTGGGATCGGTGCGGTACTGTCCGGAGGCTGGGCGATCTGCCTGGCACGTACGAAAGAGGTCTGGTTCGGTTGGGCAGATATCCCTGTCGCCCAACGCTTGGCCAGTCAACCGGATTTACGATTGAAACGGATTCTGGGTGGCGCGCTTGAGCTGTTCTCGTGCGCGCGACAGTCGCGAGCGAACGGTGCCGATGGGGATGTCCAATACGTCGGCTGTGTCCTGATAGCTGCCGTCGGTTTCCAGGGAGGCGTACATCGTCTTGCGCATTTCCGCCGGCAGGTGATCAATGGCGCTCAGGGTGTTCTCCAGGCGGCGGTTGATCTCAAACTCCCAATCCAGGTTGTTGTTTTCTTCCTGTCCATGCCACAACGATTCATCAAATTCGCAATGCACGGGTTTGGCATACATGCGCCTGAAGTGGTTGCGAATCAGGTTTTGCGCGATGCCGCACATCCAGGTGCTGAGCGAGGCGTTACCGCAGAAGCGCTCGCGGTTGCGCCAGGCCTCCAGGTACGTCAGTTGCAGAAGATCATCCGCATCTTCGGGGTTAAGTACGCGCTTGTGAATGAAGCGCCTGAGTTTTTTCTGCTGGTCGTCTGTCAGGTGATGCATGAATTGAGGCGAGCTGCCAACGAGGTGAGCTAAAGCTTCAATGGGGAGATTCATGTTTTTTTTCCTTAGGGTAGACGCAGTCGAGCGGGTGTCGACAGGTCCCCTTAGCACTCCCTGTGCCAATCGAAAAAAACACATAACTATATGATTTACATATATAAATATTTTTATTTGGTGGGTTTTTATGCAGTGATTTGCATGGGGCGCCTAAGGCTTTTGCAAGTTTTTTCAAATTCCTAGTGAGCACGGATTTTGATGGAACTGCATGGGGAGACGTTGCCACACAGGGAAACACTCTTCCTGTACTGGCGTGTCCATGGAACAAGTATCCAGTAAAACAACTGACCCTCGTAACGATGTGCGCACCCACCCCTCTGAGGGTGAAGCGGTTGTCAGCCATGCCTCAGCGCAAGTGCACACATCCGCGAAGGGCATCGATGAGCTTGCACATCTGTTTGGTCAGGAGGTGGAGCTCAACAGCCGGGCGCTGAACGAACGAAAGATGGTGGTACGCGTGCTCCCGGCCGAGCAGCTTGCGCAACTTTATGATCAGTTGGGCCATCCGGCCAAGAAAACCCTGGCTTTCCTCTCACTGCTCTTCAGGCAGCAATTGCAGGACAGACCGACTGTCGAAAAATTGCTGAAGCTTGCGGACGGGGACCCGGCGCGCGCGTTCGTGGTGCTCAAGCATGTGGTGGCCAAGGCAGACAGCGAGGGCCGCCCGTCCGACACTACGTTGGCGCGCGATGCAATTGCCAAGCTTGAGGCTCGTTTCAAAGGGGAGATCCAGGCCGGCCTGAACATTGCCTTGGCATTGCAGTCGGCCGGGGTCGACCCGCAGGAGCGCCAGGCACTGCGTGTGCTCTACTATGCCAGTGTGGTCACGCGCCAGTCCCTGTCGACGATGATGCAGGCTTTGCTGGGTGTATATGGTGGTGAGCAGTTCCACGTCGGGCTCAAGGTGATGCGTAAGGCTTTGGCGGATGACATCGCGGCCGCGGTGTCGTCAATGCCCACACCCCTGTTGCGCACTTTGCTGATGGGCCTGCGGGACTGCGGGCAACTGAGCAGCGTATTGGGCGGTTGTCACAAGCTGATCCAGCGCTTGAGTATCGAGCATAACGCCGTGAGCTTGTTGCAACGCCTGCTGGGGTATGCCGGCGCCGGTATCGCTGTCGATGAATTGCTGCGGTTGGGGGACGAACTGGGAGGCGGTCCGCTTGACCGTCAACTGATGTCCCTCAATGCCCTTTACCCTCTTTTTCAGCAATTTCCCCTGGCATTGTGGTCCGAAAAGCGAATACGTCTGGAAACCCTGCAGATCCTGCTGACGGTGATCGATGAACTGGACCGCGCCTTGCGTGGACCCACACGGTATGCCGGTGAACCGAGGCTGATGACGTGACCGCTCTGTCGGCCATCAACCGTGGGTTGCTCAAGGTGGCACAACGCGCCGAGGTGCTGGGCGCTGTGGTGGTCATGGCCATCGTATTCATCTTTATCGTGCCGTTACCCACCTGGCTGGTGGATATTCTGATCGCCCTCAATATTTGCATTTCGTGCCTGTTGATCGTGCTTGCGCTTTACCTGCCGGGCCCCCTGGCGTTTTCTTCGTTCCCCTCGATCCTGCTGTTGACCACCATGTTTCGACTGGCCCTGTCGATTGCAACCACGCGTCTGATCCTGCTGGAGCAAGACGCCGGCGATATCGTCGAGGCCTTCGGTAATTTCGTGGTGGGGGGCAACCTGGCGGTGGGAATGGTGATTTTCCTGATCCTGACCCTGGTTAACTTCCTGGTGATCACCAAGGGCTCGGAACGGGTGGCCGAGGTCGCGGCGCGGTTCAGCCTGGACGCCATGCCGGGCAAGCAGATGTCCATCGACAGTGACTTGCGTGCCGGCCTGATCGACGGCACGCAAGCGCGGGACAAGCGCGAGCAGTTGTCCCGTGAGAGCCAGTTGTTCGGTGCGATGGATGGGGCCATGAAGTTCGTCAAGGGCGACGCTATCGCGGGGTTGATCATCGTCGTGGTCAACCTGCTGGGTGGCTTCTCTACGGGCATGTTCCAGCACGGCTTGAGCGCCGCTGATTCAATGGCGTTGTATTCGGTGCTGACTATCGGTGATGGCCTGATTGCACAGATTCCGGCGCTGCTGATCTCCCTGACCGCCGGCATGATCATCACCCGGGTGGCGCCGGAGGGGCGCAAGGGCATCAGTAACATGGGGGCCGAAATTGCCCGGCAAATGACCAGCGAGCCCAAGAGCTGGATAATCGCTTCGGTGGGCATGCTCGCCTTTGCGATAGTGCCCGGTATGCCGACCGGGGTATTTATCCTTATTTCGCTGATAACCGGCACATTGGGGTATTACCTGATGCGCCAGCGTCAGCGAGAGGCAGCGCCCGCGGCCGAAGCCTCCGAAGCCGTGCGTCCCGAAGAGAACGGAAAAGAGGACTTGCGCGGGTTCGATCCGTCGCGCCCCTACCTGTTGCAGTTTCCCCCGGTTTTGCGTGGGACGCCTGAGGTGACGGAGCTTATTCATGGGATTCGCCAGTCCCGAAATGCACTGGTTGCCAATATCGGCCTGACCCTGCCGCCATTCGAGGTCGAGCTCGATGACTCGCTGGCCGCCGACGAAATGCGTTTCTGTGTGCATGAAGTGCCGATGGTCAAGGCCTCGGTTGTCAACTATCTGGCCGTTGAGCGTAACGCCTTGACGGTCGAGCCCGAGCATGGAATACCCGGGCTGGCCGAGCGTGATGAACAGGACTGGGTCTGGCTGGCACCGGATGATCCACTGCTCGACGATCCGCAACTGGAGCGCTTCACCGCGACCAGTCTGATCATCGAACGCATGAAGCAGGCCATGATGCTCAGCGGCCCGCAGTTCCTGGGGATCCAGGAGAGCAAGTCGATCCTCAGCTGGCTGGAGCACAACCAGCCGGAGCTGGTGCAGGAACTGCAGCGAATCATGCCGCTGTCGCGCTTTTCGTCGGTGTTGCAACGCCTGGCCAGCGAAGGTGTGCCGCTGCGGGCCGTACGGCTGATTGTCGAATCGTTGATCGAGTATGGCCAGCATGAGCGTGAACCGGAAGCATTGGCCGACTACGCGCGTATTGCGCTCAAGGCGCAGATTTTCCACCAGTACAGCGAGGCCGACGGCCTGCATGCCTGGCTGCTTTCACCGCATACGGAAAACATCCTGCGCGAGGCATTGCGACAGACCCAGACCGGGGTGTTTTTCGCGCTTGACGATGAGCACAGCGCTGCGTTGATCAGCCTGCTCAACCAGGCCTTTACCTTAAGGGCCAAGAGTAAAAGTGTGCTGTTGGTGGCGCAGGACCTGCGAAGCCCCTTGCGTACCTTGCTGCTGGAAGAGTTCAACCATGTCCCGGTGCTGTCGTTTGCCGAGTTGGGGAGCTCCTCCAAGGTCAAGGTGCTGGGGCGCATTGACCTGGGCCAGGACGAGCTGATGCGTGGTGCGGTGGCATGAGTATTCGGCCATGGCCAGCGTGGAGGTTGCGATGATGTTTGAGTTAAGGGTGCTTGATGGGCTGCGCCAGGGCGCTGCGTTGCCGTTATTTGGGGAGCGATGGAGTATTGGTGCGCACGCGGACGCTGACCTGATGCTGAACGATCCGGGAGTCGTCGAGCAGCATGCGTGCCTGCGGTTTATCGACGCCAACTGGTTGGTGCAGGCCGAAGCCGGACTGTTGCGAGACCCCGAAGGCCAGGTACTGGCGCAGATCGCCAAACTGGAACTGAATGTGCCGTTTACAGTGGGAGGGGTGCGGCTGTGCGTGACCTTGGCCGAGCAACCCTGGCCTCAACCCGCAGCCCCTGCTCCGGTAGCGCCGGTAGCGCCGGTAGCGCCGGTAGTGCCGCTAGCGGCCGATGTGCCTGCGCAGGTGATGACGTTATCGTCAATCTCGCCCTCCCAGCAGAAGCGCCTGATCAGCCTGGTGCTGGTGGTGACGGTAATCATTGTGGCAGTGGGCATGGTTTCCACTGGGGAGCGTGAGGCGCAGGCTTCGCTGATGCCGCCCGCGGTGCAGAAACAGGAATTGGCTTCGTCTTTTGAAGTACGCCAGCAGTTGTTGAAGATGCTCAGCGAGCGTGAGTTGAGTCAGCGGGTTACCTTGCAAGTGATCAATGACCAGGTGGCGCTCAATGGAGAGGTCTCACAGGACGAGGTGGAGCTGGTAGCACGCATGCTCAGCCGTTTTGGTGAGCAATTCGACAGCTCGGTGCCGGTGATCAGCCGTGTGCGTGTGCGCGACGGCACACTGCCATTCAGGATTGTGCAAATCGTCGGCGGGCCGAATGGTCACGTGGTCCTGGAAGAAGGCAGCCGACTGTTTGTGGGCGACGAAGTGGAAGGGCTGCGGCTGGTGCTGATCGACAACGGCAAAGTGGTTTTTGATGGTGCGCAGCGTTACGAGGTGCGCTGGTGAGTGCGGAACTGCAAGCTCGTCTGGACGCCTGGCAACAGCGTCAGGCCCAGTCACTGAGCACCTTTGCACCGGTGACGATGCGTGGCCGAATCCAGCGCGTCAACGGCATGCTGCTGCAGTGCCGGCTACCCCAGGCGCGTATCGGCGATTTGTGCCAGGTGGAAAAAAGTCCGGGCGACTACATGCTCGCCGAGATCATCGGCTTCGATCAGCAGGACGCGGTGCTCAGCGCCTTGGGTAATTTGGAAGGCGTGCGGGTAGGTGCTGGAGTGGAGCGCCTTGGGGTATCGCATCGAGTCCAGGTCAGCGAGGCCCTGTTGGGCCAGGTGCTGGATGGTTTTGGGCGGCCGATTACGGGGCAGGGCGTGAGTGCGTTTGTCGAGGCTGACTTACCGGATACCAGTGCGGTGTTGTGTGAAGCGCCGTTGCCCACTGAGCGGCCGAGGATTAACCGTGCACTGGCCACCGGCGTGCGTTCGATCGATGGCCTGATGACGATTGGCGAGGGGCAGCGTGTAGGCCTGTTCGCCGGGGCCGGTTGTGGCAAGACCACCCTGCTGGCCGAGATCGCGCGTAACGTCGAGTGCGATGTCATCGTGTTCGGCCTGATCGGCGAGCGGGGGCGGGAGCTGCGTGAATTTCTCGACCATGAGCTCGATGACCAGCTGCGCGCCAAGGCGGTACTGGTGTGCGCCACCTCCGATCGCTCCAGCATGGAGCGCGCCCGCGCCGCGTTCACGGCCACGGCATTGGCCGAAGGTTTTCGGCGCAAGGGGCAGCGGGTATTGCTGCTGATTGACTCCTTGACCCGTTTCGCCCGGGCCCAGCGTGAGATCGGCCTGGCTGCCGGCGAACCCCTGGGGCGCGGAGGTTTGCCTCCTTCGGTATACAGCCTGCTGCCACGACTGGTGGAGCGTGCCGGGTTGACGCGTGACGGTGTGATCACCGCGATCTATACGGTGCTGATTGAGCAGGACTCCATGAACGATCCGGTGGCCGACGAAGTTCGCTCGCTGCTCGATGGGCATATCGTGCTGTCCCGCAAGCTTGCCGAGCGTGGGCACTACCCGGCGGTGGATGTGTTGGCAAGCCTTTCACGGATCTTGAGCAACGTCGCGGAGCCGGAGGACATCCAGGCGGGTACGGCATTGCGACGGTTGTTGTCGGCGTACCAACAGATCGAGCTGATGCTCAAGCTGGGAGAGTATCAACCCGGCAGCGATGCCCTGACCGATCTGGCGGTGGACAGCCGTCAGGCGGTCGACGGGTTCCTGCGCCAGGACTTGCGTGTGCCTACGCCGATGGTGGCGACGCTGGAGCAACTTAAGGATCTGACCGCCCATGTCCCATTCTGATGTGCTTCTCGGTGAAGTCGAGACGTTGCGGCGCCTGCGCAGGCACAGGGCTGACCGCGCCGAGCGCGCCCTGCGTGAAGCCAGGCGCGCCCAGCAGGCCCTGCTTGCACATATCCAGCAGGCTAAGGATGCGCTTGAGCAGACTCGGCAGGAGGAGGCCCGGCAAAGTGCTGAATTGCTCAGTCAGCATCAGGGTCAGGTGCTGAGCCTCAAGGCCTTGAAATCCTGGGGCGCGCAGGAGCGCTCCCTATCTGCCAGTACTCAGCGGGAGATAGGCCAGTTGGAGGCGTTGCGGGGCCAGCAGGGGGAAAGCGAAAGTCGGGTTGGCAGCGCCCAGAAACACGTCACGGAGTGCCTGCGGCAGGTGGAAAAACTTCAGGAGTTATCCCTCTTACTGGCTCAGGAGCCGACATGACCCAGGTTTCAAATAAACCCACTGAGCGTCCGAGCCATCGCGAGCCGCGGGAGGAGCGTGAGCCGGGGGCCATGACAGCCGTGTCCATGGAACTCGGGCGATTATTCACTCAATTTTTTACTGGAGACGATGGCGGCGCTGGTGTGGGGACTGCCTTATCGGGCAAACAGGCGTCTACCGGTATAGCCCTGATCGAGGCGCTTGCCGAGCAACTGGCGCCTCGTGTGCAGGCTGCGTCGCAGTGGCCGTTGCAGGCGGTGCTGTACTTGCCTCGCCTGGGGCGGATCAACGCCAGCGTGCGCCGCGAGCAGGGCGCCTGGACGATCGAGCTGGAGGCGGAGCAGGACGCTACGGCGCGCTGGCTTTGCGGTGTACGCCAACAGTGCGAGGGTCGATTCGCGGGAGCGCTGGGGCTGCCGGTGAACTTGCTGATGCCCAGCGTCGGTTGCGCATGCTGATGCCGGCGCTGACCTTTCCCTTGATTAATAGCGATACGGTTGCCGCGCGCCGTCGATTGGGGCGCGGCCTGCGCCTGCCGTTCAAGGTGGCCGGGCAGGCCGGCGAGTTGCTGATTGAGCCCGGGCGTGCCCCAGCTGGCGGCAAGGCTTTGTGCTTTGAGACGGTGTGTGGCGTGCTGGCGCTTGTAGAAGCAGGGCCGTTGCTCAGTCTGCTGGGTGAGTGCCCGGTGACCCTGTCCCAGGTTGGCAACGATCCGGACTCCTGGTTCTGGGCCTTGTACCAGTACCACATGAGTCCCCAGGTGCGGGCGCTGCTGGGTTATGTGCGCTTGCTGGAAACGGATCGACCCAAGGGGTTTGGCTGCCGGCTCAGTGTGACCCAGGGGGCGTCCCGGGTTGAAGGCTACCTATGGTTGACCCCCCAGAGTTTCCTGGCCTTGTGTGAGGCAGGGCCTTGGCGCGCCACTGCGGCAGCTTTGCCGGCGCCGTTTCAACTGGCAATCGCCGTGACCCTGGGCCGCGTGCAGTTACCGATTGCGCAGGTGCGCAGCCTGCGTACCGGTGATGTGCTGGTGCTCGGCCCGTATTTTTTTTCCGCCCAAGGCAGCGGCTACGTGC
Organism: Pseudomonas sp. GV047; assembly: GCF_003058245.1. Taxonomy (NCBI): domain Bacteria; kingdom Pseudomonadati; phylum Pseudomonadota; class Gammaproteobacteria; order Pseudomonadales; family Pseudomonadaceae; genus Pseudomonas; species Pseudomonas sp. GV047. The sequence continues at coordinate 76,437 of NZ_QCWA01000005.1, forward strand.
AGGTTGGCAGGCAACGTTTGCATGGCCGCATTGACGATGACACCGGGCCGTTGTGCCTGACGCTTACTTCTATCGAGGACTCGTCTGTGGACGAACATTTTGCAGCGCCCCATTACTCGGCGCATGAGGATGATGAACCGGTCGTGGATGTATTTGGCCACGAACCATTCGATGAGTTGAGCATGGCGCTGAATGTGCGCTGTGGAACGCTGAACCTTACCTTGGGCGAACTGCGTAACCTCGCGCCCGGTTCGGTATTGGGCATTAGCGGTTACGCTCCCGGCATGGCCGGCCTGTATTACGGCGATCGGCCGATTGGCCAGGGGCAGTTGGTGGAAGTCGATGGGCGCCTGGGGTTGCAGTTGTCTCGCGTGATGTTCGGCCGATGAGTTTGCAGGGGATAGACCCCCTCATTCTGGCGGTATTCCTGGGGGCATTAACGCTGATGCCCATGCTGTTGATCGTCTGCACATCGTTCTTGAAGATCGTCATCGTGCTGATGATCACCCGCAATGCCATCGGTGTGCAGCAGGTACCGCCCAGCATGGCCATCAATGGCATCGCGTTGGCGGCCACGCTGTTCATCATGGCACCAGTGGGTTATGAGATCGCCGAGAGCGTCAAGGCATCGCCCCTGGACATGAGTAACGTGCAAACGTTTCTGCAGACGGGCAATGAGGCCATCACACCGTTACGCGCATTCATGCTGCGCAATGTGGACCCGGATATATTGACGCACCTGCTGGAAAACACCACGCGCCTCTGGCCTGCACAAATGGCGCAGGAGGTGCAACGCGAAGATCTGATCCTGGTGATTCCGGCTTTCGTGTTGTCGCAGCTGCAGGCAGGGTTCGAGATAGGCTTCTTGATCTATATCCCCTTCATCGTGATCGACCTGATTGTTTCCAACCTGCTGCTGGCGCTGGGCATGCAAATGGTCTCGCCGATGACCATTTCCCTGCCGCTCAAATTGCTGTTGTTCGTGTTGGTGTCGGGTTGGTCACGGTTGCTCGACAGCTTGTTCCTCTCCTATCTCTGAGTGGCGTATGGACCCGATTGTGCTGTTCAAGCAGGGCATGTTGCTGGTGGTGGTGCTGTCTGCCCCCCCATTGATTGTGGCGGTGGTGGTGGGGGTGCTGGTGTCTCTGGTGCAAGCATTGATGCAGATACAGGACCAGACGCTGCCTTTTGGCATCAAGCTGGTGGCTGTAGGGGTTACGTTGATCCTGACGGGGCGCTGGATTGGCGTGGAGTTGATCCAACTGATCAACTTGACCTTCGAAATGATTGGCCGCTCGGCCCGGAACTGAGGCCTCGCCCGTGTTGGCTTATCTTGATTTCCTTCCCAGTCTGATGATCGGCATGGCGCGAATCTACCCGTGCGGAATACTGGTGGCGGCGTTCTGTTTCCAGCATATACGCGGCATGCTCCGGCACATCCTTGTGATGGTCATGGCGCTGATGCCCGCGCCGGGTATTCATGCTGTGTTGACGGAGCATGATTACTCAGCGTTTGTGCTCGCTGCATTGGCGCTCAAGGAGCTGGCGCTGGGGGTGTTGCTGGGGATGTTGCTTGCGATGCCGTTCTGGCTGTTCGAGTCGGTGGGGGCTTTGCTCGATAACCAGCGCGGAGCCTTGGCCGGTGGTCAGCTCAATCCTTCACTGGGGCCGGATGCGACGCCGATAGGGCATTTGTTCAAGCAATTGGCGATTTTTCTATTGATGGCCACCCTGGGGTTAGGCGCGTTGACTCAGGTGATCTGGGACAGTTACCTGATTTGGCCACCCACCGTATGGTTCCCACTCCCGGCGCCTGATGGCATGAGCGTATTTGTCGGCCTGCTGGGCGACACCTTCACCCATATGATGCTCTACGCTGCTCCCTTTATCGCGGTGCTGCTGTTGCTGGAGTTCGGCATCGCACTGCTGGGGGTCTACAGTCAGCAGCTACAGGTGAGTACGCTGGCGCCACCGGTCAAGTGCCTGGCGGGGATCGGTATTCTGCTGTTGTATTTTGCGCTGCTGCAGGACTTGATCGTGGGGAGTATGAGCCAACTGAGTGACCTGAAGCACTCGCTGGGCCTTTTATTCAAGGCCCCGATGCCATGAGTGACTCGGGGGAAAAAAAGCACCCGGCGTCAGCCAAGAAGCTGCGTGACCAGCGCCAGAAAGGCCAGGTCGCTCAAAGTCAGGATGTGGCCAAGTTGATGGTGCTGGCGGCCATCAGCGAGATCGCCTTGTTCACCGCCGATACCAGCTTGCAACGTTTCCAGCAATTGATGGTGTTGCCGATCTCACGCCTGGACCAGCCCTTTGTACGGGCGTTGGAAGAAGTGCTGATTGAAGGCCTGGTGGTGTTCTTCTCATTCGGCCTGCTGATGGCCGGCGTGGCGATTGCCACGAAGCTGATCGCCAGTTGGATGCAGTTCGGATTGCTGTTTGCACCCGAGGCACTGAAGCTCGATTTCAATCGTCTCAACCCGATCAGCCAAGTTAAACAATTCTTTTCTGCCCAGTCGCTGATGAATCTGTTGATGAGCATCGCCAAGGCGTTTCTTTTGGGGCTGATCGTATTCCTGGTGGTCTGGCCCTCTCTTGGGACGTTGATCAACCTGGCCAACAGCGATCTGCAAAGTTACCTGCTGGCGTTGATCGCCCTGTTCCGCTATCTGCTGCATGCCTGTCTTGCATTGTTACTGGTACTGGCAGTTATCGATTTCACCTTGCAGAAGTACTTCTTCGCCAAGCGCATGCGCATGACCCAGGTCGAGGTCGTCAAAGAGTACAAGGATATGGAAGGCGACCCGCATGTGAAGGGCCAGCGCCGCGCGCTGGCGCAGCAATTGGCCCAGGAGGAACCGAAGGTCAAGCTGCCCAAGCTGGAGGAAGCCGACATGCTGGTGGTCAACCCGACCCACTTTGCTGTCGCCCTGTATTACCGCCCGGGCAAGACACCGCTTCCGCTGCTGGTCAGCAAAGGTACGGATGCCGTCGCCCGCCAGTTGATTGCGCAGGCGAAGGCTGCCGAGGTGCCGGTCATCCAATGCGTATGGCTGGCGCGCTTGCTCTATACCAAAGCGTTGGGAGCAAGCATTCCCCGCGAATCCTTGCAGGCTGTGGCACTGATCTATCGCACCTTGCGTGAGCTTGATGATGAAGCCAAGCGCGAAACGCTGGAATTGCCTGAGTTGGAACGTCGCTGATCAGCAGGTGGAGCGTGTGTCCAGGGCTTGGAGATTGGCCAGGGAAAGCATCCGGCTGAGGAGTCCGTCGAGCGCATCGTTTGCAGCCGGCAGCGCGTGCCAGATTACCAAGGCATCCTGCGCGTCCAGGTAGATAAAACAACCATCGAACACCACGGCAAGCTCAAAGCGCCGCTCCAATACCTGCTGCAACTGCCCTGCCTGTAATGCTGAACGAGCGACTTGCAAGGCCATGCCCGGGCGTTTGCCGGCGTGCAGTGCACATGCTTTGATACCGGGAGCGAGCATCAGGTGAGCGGCAGCGCCACTCACCAGATTGTCCAGAAATACCTGGCGTTGATTGTCGGGCATTTCCTGGCGGCTCATCGTTCCAGCGAGATAGTCTGGTAATCCGCACGTTCCCCGGCGGGACCAGGCTCGGCACGCATCTGCGGTGGCCACCAGATCACCATCTTGTCCTTGCTCGATTGCGGGCGTGAGCAGGAGTCCCCCTTGCAGGTGGGCGTGCAGCCGGCGACAAGCAGTGCCGTTGCGATCAGGGTGACGCACAATAAGCGGTGTTTCATGGCGTGGCCTTCTGAGCAGGAGTAATCAAGGAGGGGCGGGGCACGCTGAGGTGTTCATCCTTCACCACCGGGCGCATGGCGATAAACACCTCGGCTTCCTCACCCGGCTTGAGCCAGGCGCGCGGCCATACGCTGACGGCCAGGGTCTGCGAGTTGCTGCATTCCTTTTCGTCGATACGCACGTGGCGTTTGACCTGGTTACGCAGGACCACTACCGCCACGTTGTAGTCCGGTCCCGCATACCATTGGCTGCGTTCGGTGTTCAGCGCGAGCAAGTCGCGGGTGCTGCACAAACTGTTCAGCCCCAGGGGCATTGGTGCCGCCTTGAAGGCCTTGGGCACTTTCCCGCTGACCATGTGCGCCAGGGTACTGATGATGTCGCTGCGCTTGATTACCGGCTGGTGAGGGCTGTAGCGCCGCGCCAACGGTGCGAGGGCTGCCTGCAATTCGACCTGGTCGGCCTGGGGCAGGTAGCGCGACGGATCGGCCTGGTCACCGATGACGCGCGGGGTGAGGATGAACAGGCGTTCACGTCGATTATTCTGCCGTTCTGTCGAGGAAAACAGCGCCTTGCCCAGTAGCGGGATATCACCCAATAGGGGGACTTTGTTGCGCTTGTCGCTGCTTTCGGTGACGTGGAAACCACCGACCACCAGTGAGCGCTTTTCCGCCATGACGGCCTGGGTGCTGACCTTGCCTCGGCGTACATCGAGGTTGCCGGGAGTGGGGTTGGTTTCGTTGAAGTTGCCATCTTCGATATCCACCGCCAAATGGATCTGGTGGCTGCCACGGCTGGTGATGACACGGGGGACCACCTGGAAGCTGGTGCCCACGGTGACCGGTAAAATGGTTGCATTCTCCCGGCCGGGGGTCAGGTACTGGGTGCGGTTGAAGTCGATGACCGCCGGTTGGTTTTCCAGGGTGAGCACCGAGGGGTTGGAGACCATGCTTGCCAGCCCCTTGGCTTCCAGCGCGCGTATATCTGCGTAGAAGCGCTCGCGGTTCTCAATCGACACCTGTGAAGAGGTGCCCGGTGCCATATTGACGCCGCCACGGAATCGGCTGTTCTGAAACCCCCAGTTCACCCCGAACTCTCGCAATTGGGTGCGCTCGATATCGAGAATGATCGCGTCGATTTCCACCAGTTTGCGCGCGACATCGAGTTGAGTGATCAACTCTCGGTACATGCCCTGCCGCTCAGGCAGGTCATAGATCAGCACAGCGTTATTGCGTACATCGGCTTCGACGCGAATCCTGCTGGGTGAGACCGGGGCTCGCGAGGTGAGTGTCGGGAGCGGATCCACCTGCCCGGTGTTAACGTTTGTACCCAGCATCTGCCCCAGTAAAGGGTTGTTCAATCGGGGAATGTTCGGTACGAGCGGCGCTGGCTGTGACGGGGAGGGTTGGTTCAGCCTGTTGAGGGTCGAATTGGAGCGCGGCTCCAGCAATCCACGCAGAATGCTGGCCACTCCCGGAATAGTGAGCTTCTCGCCGCGGTAATCCACTTGACGATCCGTCGCATTGGCGAATTTAAGCGGGAAACTCAGCACACTCTGCTTTTCATCGGGAGAGCGGCGCTGGGTACTGAACTGTTTGATCTGCTCGATATAGCGTCGAGGGCCCGAAACCAGTACCACGCCGTCTTCGGGCAACTCGCCCCAACCGAAACGGCTATCGAGCAGGCCAATATCGGTGAGCGCTTGCTTAAGGTCGGCAATGGTCTCGGAAGAAACCTCCAGGCGCGCCGAGTCTTGCTGGTCCAGCGTGCTGATATAGAGGGTGTTGTTGTACAGGTACCACTGGAAACGGTGTTCTACCCCCAGACGGTCGAGCATCGACTGCGGGGTATTGGCGCGAATCTTGCCATTTACGTTGCCTTCCAGCAGGCCCTCGACATGTAGTTGTGTCCCAAAGGTCTGGGCGAAATCCTCCAGCACTTCCCGGAGTGGCTTATGTTCAGCTTCATAAGCGTATGCGGTGTTTTTCCACTCGGGGGGTATGGCCGCCAGTGTGTTCCCTGCTGGGATCAGCAGCCAGGGAAGCAGGATCATGTTGCGCCAATGGAATCTTTTAAGGGAATCGGCAGGCGAGTCTGGACGCAAGCGACTGCGCTTGTGAGGCTTGTTAGACATTCACAGTTCTCTGTTCAGTAGGATAGTGAGCGTAGCGAAGTGGGTTTGAGGTTTCGGGCCGGCTGAGCGAGACGTGTCACCGTTGAGCGCCATGTGTCACGTTGGTTAAGCAGGGCTTCGAGACAGCCGAGCACAGCCCTCTTTTCCTGCCCGCTGCGCAGACTTTGAACCAGCCATAGCGCGCCGCTTTCAGTTTTGAGGGCCAGTGCGCCTTGGAAATGATTCAGGCTGGCGGCGCCCAGTCGCATCCAATTCTGCAGGATTGCATTATCGGGACGAACTGAAGTTAGTTGAGCACCCAGTAATAGCACTTCCCCTTGACGTTTAAGAATGATTTCATCGTCGCCTTCGAACAAACTGATCTGTTCGTTATGGCTGTTTAACCATTCATTGATCAACTCGTGCATATCAGGTGAAACTCTCAAACGTCGATTTGTACATAAGATGGATCGCCCGCTTGTGCTCGTGATAAGCCATATCGCTCGCAGAGCGTCTTAGCGCGAGGTTGTAGAATAGTTCGGCAGACTCTTCATCCTCTTCTTCCATCTCCACTAAAGCCCTAAGACGTTTATCGCTGACAGCGTTATTCTTCAAAAGTTGGCGTGACAACTTATCGAAAAAGTCCATATGGTTTTCCTTATTGTGGAGAGGACTCGTTTGCGTAACTGCCGTTGAAAAAAGCTTCGATCATCGAATTCCAACTGATGCGAAAATCGCCCTCGTCTGTTTTCAGTACCAGTGTCTGCAGGGGGGTTGTGTCATCAGCCTGAAGTTTCCAGCGTGTGGAGGTGTGACGAACAAAAAACTGTTTCACCTCCTCCAGGTCATGGGGGTGACAGAGTAGTGTGGCGTTGACCTCTTGAATCTGGTTCGCCATCAAATGCTTGAGAAGGGCTCCAAGCCTTTGTTGGGCTACCGTCTCGTCAAGCAGGCAGCGAATTGCCTGGTTGGTGATCGATGTTGCGTAGTGCTCCAGGCTGTCGTACATCGCTTGACGGTCGTGCTCCCATCGCTTGAATTGGGCATCCGCGCGCTGCCAGACCTCCAGGGATACTTTTTCCAGCAAGGCTTCGCATTTTTCCTCTGCCAGGCTTATCAGCTCATCGGCCTGTGCATGGGCCCGGTTCAAGAGTTGGTCGGCCTGCTTCCAGTTGGCAAGCTCTTCCCGCAGGATCAGGCTGCTCTGTACGTGCGTAGCGTCCTTGAGCAACTCAATGGTGTATCGACATAACATCGCTGATTTCCTTACCCCTTCGATTCAGGGGGGCGTGGGGTCGCTTGCCAAATTCGTCACGCGCCAGACCACGGCTTGCCACAGTGTGTTCAGGCGGCTGCTGGCGTTCTCGAATGAGATATTTCTTTTTTCGACATCACCTACACGCTCACGTGGGAAGCGCAACCGAAGACGTTGCCAAGTCGCCGGTTCCACCCAGCTATGGAGCAATTGCAATGGATCAGCGTCGCAAGGCAGCATGGCTGGGGGCAGCGCCTTGGACAGACGCATGCACCACAGATGATGGCTGTTGCTCAAGGGGGCTGCTGCCTCAGGATTAAAGGTGTCGTGAATCAGTGTCATCGCCAGGTCGAGTTGCTCCGTTGAGGCGAGGGCCAGGCGAAGCACGGTAGGGTGAGGGGCAGCAGGCAAGCAGGTTGCAACCCCCGTGAGGTTGCCCGGCGCCAACCGTCCAAGGTGATATAGCGTGCTGATCGCTGGGTATTTTTCGCCTCTCCAGTCCTCGTGGGCATACTTCCATGGGAATGCCCACCATTGAGCCCAGGCCAGATGTTCGCTCATTGGATTGACGGGTCTAGGCGTCATGGGAGAGGCCAGTCGATTCGCCTGCCACGGACGCACCTTTTACAAGACGCTGACGCCGATTGCGTAGGAATAGTCCGGTGCTCACGACGGCAACCATGGCTAGCAGAGTGAAGACTGTGCTGTTGCGCCAAAACCCCAGGTCATCGCTGGGTACCAGGAAAGGGCCAAAATACACGAGGCGCTGCTGTTCCTGGTAAGCGGTGGCAGGTACAAATACCACGGTCAGTTTTTGCGGATTTTCCACTGCTGTGGTCATGCCAGGGATGCTGCTTGCCACCATTCTGCGAATGCGTGCTTGGATGTTATCGGGATCCAGGCGCGGATCATGCTTGATGAATACTGACGCGGATGCGGGTTGGACAGGTTCCCCAGGTGCGATGCGTTCGGGCAACACTACGTGTACCCGCGCAACGATAACGCCGTCGATGTTAGAGAAGGTCGCCTCAAGCTCTTGGGACAAGGCATAGATGTAACGTGCGCGCTCCTCCAATGGCGTGGAAATAACGCCTTCCTTGCGAAAGGTATCGCCCAATGTTGCCCGGGCCATTCTCGGTAGACCGGCGGCTTCCAAGGTACGTACGGCGCGTCCGATATCGATTGCGTTAACCGCCACGACGACACCATCTTTGGCCGGGATTTTTAAGGCTCGAATATGTTTATCTGCCAATTCTGCTATGACCTCATTGGCCTCTTGTTCAGAGAGCTGACGATGAAGTTCAACGCGGTCACCGCAACCGCTTAATATCAACGTAATAAAAAAAATCAGCGCGGCGGATAACAATCTATTCATGTTCACTATTGCATATTGCAAATCTTGTCGATGCCTTGAGTTGTCTTGCCAAGGGTTTTTACCAGTAGTTGAGACGTGAGAACCGCACCGGAAAGCTCTCCCGGAAATTTTTTAAGTTCTTGGATATTTATCTGCTTGTTTGTGGATTTCAGTGCTCGCGCAAGACGCGCTCTTGTGATATTGAGCGGCTCAATCGCTTCTATCAGCGCCGTCGGCAGGCCTCTTTTTCCTGAGGCGGAGGTAGCCGGGAATGAGTGTTCGAGCATTGAGCTGAAAAAGTTGACATCCGTATCCAGCGCCAAAAATTCAGACGTCTTGTCGTTCCTCTCGACAGTCTCGTCAGATACTGAAGACTCAATATTTTCTATCCACATGTGAAGTCTACTGTGTGGGGGCGATAGTTTTTTGTCGCTGACGTTAACGATTGAATCATTCAAGCAGTACAAGCACCTCTCCAATCATCAGCTCGGAGAGGTGCTTTTATTATTGGACTGCTTTAGCGGCCGAGGTGACGTTGTTAAACGCTTTCATATCAAGCATTTTCATCGCACCGTCCCTGCCGACAGCTTTTGCTTGGGCTATCAGATCATCGTCGCCTCCGCCCATTGCTCCGGACAAATCCGATGACGTTGGTGAAGCGTAATTATTTGTGGCGTAGCCAGAAGAAACAGGGCTTGAAGCGGAAATTGCGCTCATAATAACTTCCTATCTTAAGGTATTTAAGTGGTACTAACCGTCAGTAAAGCAAATTGTATTGAGTCTGTGACATGTTTCTCCACAACTTGAATCTGACGATGAGTGTGTGGTTGCTAGAAGAAAATGGTTCCGAATATTGCTCGGTATAGATGTTCCTAAATGTGTTTTTTTAGATGCGCTGGTGTCTAGTTAGGCGAGGCACTTAGCTGGAACAGTTTTTCTACATTAATGATATATTTAATTGTTTCATCCTGTAGTACAGCGTGCGCTTGGCAACACCCAGTTCAAGCGCGACGGTTTCTACACAGTGGTGATGCCTGCGCAACGACTCCTCAATAAACGCTTTTTCAACGTGTTGTAGGCGTGCCTTCAGGCCCATCTGGATTTTCTGTTGGTCGCTCACCGAGGTAGAAAACGGTGGCAGGCCCAGCACGAACCTCTTGGCCGTAGAACGTAACTCCCGAACATTACCCTGCCAGGTGTGGCACAGCAGTTGTTGCAGCAGCCCGTCAGTGGGCGGCGGGGCAGTGCGTTTGAACCGGTGGGCTTCCTGCTGAATCATCTCCAGGAACAACGGGATGATGTGCTCTCGCCGATCACGCAAGGCTGGAAGCTGGATGTTGACGACATTCAGACGGAAGTACAGATCGCGCCTGAAGGTTCCGAGTTCGACCATCTGGTGGAGCGATTGTTGGGCAGACGCGATCACACGCATGTCCACCGGGATGAAGCGGGTTGAGCCCAGGCGCTCCACCCCCCGCGACTCCAGCGCGCGCAGCAGTTTGGCTTGCAGGTTCAACGGCATGCTATCGATCTCATCGAGGTACAGGGTGCCGAGATGGGCTGCCTCGATAAAACCGGCACGGGATTGGATGGCGCCGGTATAGGCACCGCTGTTGACGCCGAACAATTGGCTTTCGGCGAGGCTATCAGGAATAGCCGCACAATTGACCGCGACAAAATTGCCCCGCCGTGTCGATAGGCGGTGAACCCGCTGCGCCAGGGTATCTTTGCCAGTGCCGGTTTCTCCCAGCAACAGTATGTCTATGTTGAGGGGGGCCGTGCTGCTCAGTGTGTTTTCAATATCCGTGTCTTCGAAGAGTGAAGTATCTTTTTCATTTTCTCCAAGGGTGGAGACCGACATCGAAGAGTTCTCCATTATCGCTCGACTTCAGTGTTGAGAGGACAGTCTATGCTCGTCAATCAGGAATGAGGGTATAGAACTTGTACGGGGATATTGACGTAAGTGTGGGCCGGAATAATGTAGGAAAACCCCGGCATTATTGAGGTTAAATTGTGCAACTGCCTGGCTGCATTAAAGGCGGAGGGGGTAAGTAGGGGAAGTCTGGTAGTGAAGTGTGAACGATGCTTGTCCTATGTTAGGAAGTTTCACCTACAAAAAAGCCGATGCAGTGCATCGGCTTTTTTATTTGTCGTAGACTTCGCAGGTAGCGTTTACACGTTAAAGCGGAAGTGCATCACATCGCCATCTTTAACAATGTATTCCTTACCTTCCAAACGCCATTTACCCGCTTCCTTGGCACCGGCCTCACCCTTGAACTGGATAAAGTCGTTGTAGGCGATCACTTCCGCGCGGATAAAGCCTTTTTCAAAGTCGGTGTGGATCACACCGGCAGCCTGTGGCGCAGTGGCGCCGACTTTTACGGTCCAGGCGCGGACTTCCTCGACACCGGCGGTGAAGTAGGTCTGCAGGTTGAGCATTTCGTAGCCGGCGCGGATCACGCGGTTCAGGCCAGGTTCTTCCAGGCCCAGGGCCTCAAGGAACATGTCTTTCTCTTCGCCGTCATCCAGTTCGGCGATTTCCGCTTCGATCTTGTTGCACACCGGCACCACGATGGCGCCTTCTTCGTCGGCGATGGCCTTGACCACTTCGAGCAAAGGGTTGTTCTCGAAGCCGTCTTCAGCGACGTTGGCGATGTACATCACAGGCTTGGTGGTCAGCAGGTGGAAACCCTTGACCACGGCCTTCTCGTCAGCGCCCATGGTCTTCATCAGGCTGCGTGCTGGCTTGCCCAGGGTGAAGTGCGCGATCAACTGTTCCAGCAGGCCTTTCTGGACCACTGCGTCCTTGTCGCCGCCTTTGGCGTTGCGCGCGACTTTCTGCAGTTGCTTCTCGCAGCTGTCGAGGTCGGCGAAGATCAGTTCCAGGTCGATGATCTCGATGTCGCGTTTCGGGTCGACGCTGTTGGAGACGTGAATCACGTTCTCGTCTTCAAAGCAGCGGACCACGTGGGCGATGGCATCGGTTTCACGGATGTTGGCCAGGAACTTGTTGCCCAGGCCTTCACCTTTCGACGCGCCGGCTACCAGGCCTGCGATGTCGACGAACTCCATGGTGGTCGGCAGGATGCGCTTGGGATTGACGATGGCCGCCAGTGCGTCCAGGCGCGGATCGGGCATCGGCACGATGCCGCTGTTGGGTTCGATGGTGCAGAAGGGGAAGTTCTCCGCCGCAATACCGGACTTGGTCAAAGCGTTGAACAAGGTGGATTTGCCGACGTTGGGCAGGCCGACGATGCCGCAATTGAATCCCATGGTGTTTCCCCTCGGAAAAAAGTCAGGCCTTCTGGCTGTGCAGGTTTTTCATCGCGCGGTTCCATTCACCGGCGAAGATATCCGGCAGCACGCCGAGGGCAAAGTCGATGCTGGCATCGAGTTTTTCCTGTTCGGCGCGTGGCGCACGACCCAGGACGAAATTTGAAACCATACTGGCGACGCCTGGGTGGCCAATGCCGAGCCGCAGGCGGTAAAAATTATTCTGATTGCCCAACTGCGCGATGATGTCGCGCAGGCCATTGTGCCCGCCGTGCCCGCCGCCGAGCTTGAGCTTGGCAACGCCGGGTGGCAGGTCCAGTTCGTCATGGGCCACCAGGATTTCTTCGGGTTTGATCCTGAAGAAGCCCGCAAGCGCCGCTACAGCCTGGCCGCTGCGGTTCATGTAGGTGGTGGGAATCAACAGACGAACATCCTGACCCTGATGCGAGAAGCGTCCGGTCAGGCCAAAATATTTGCGATCGGCCACCAGGTTTACACCTTGGGCGTGGGCGATGCGCTCAACAAAAAGGGCCCCCGCGTTATGCCGGGTCTGTTCGTATTCGGCGCCTGGATTTCCCAGGCCAACGATCAGTTTAATGGCAGTCACGACAGGGGCCCTTCCTTTGGAGTTGTGGATAACATCGCTACACCTGCGTGCGGCGAAAGTGGACGACAAGAGATCATTTACTCAAGAGTAAACGCCGCGTTATCGCCCGCTTTCTCGCTACGTTTCGGTCCGCGATGTTTCCTCAAGCTCCGGCAATACAGAGTGAATTACTCTGCAGCGCCTTCTTCAGCTTCTGGAGCAACGCGTGGAGCGTGTACGTTTGCAACAGCTTTGTCATCGCCGTGAGCCAGTGCGACAAACTCAACGCCTTTAGGAGCCTTGAGGTCGGACAGGTGGATGATTGCGCCGATTTCCAGAGCCGACAGGTCGACTTCGATGAACTCAGGCAGGTCTTTCGGCAGGCAGGTCACTTCGATTTCGTTCAGGACGTGAGAGATCTCGCCGCCTTTCTTGACCGGAGCTTCTTCACCAACAAAGTGCACAGGCACGATAGCGGTCAGTTTCTGGCCGGCTACGACGCGTACGAAGTCAGCGTGCAGAACGTGACCCTTGGATGGGTGACGTTGCAGGGCTTTGATGATGACGTTTTGCTTTTTGCCGCCAACGTTCAGTTCGATAACGTGGCTGTAGGCCGCATCGTTTTCGAGCAGTTTGGCAACTTCTTTAGCCAGCATGCTGATGGATTCAGGGGCTTTGTCGCCACCGTAAACTACAGCTGGAACCAGGCTTGCGAGACGACGCAGGCGGCGGCTCGCACCTTTCCCCAGGTCGGAACGCACTTCAGCATTCAGAGTAAAATCGTTCATGTTGTATCTCCAAAATAACCACATTCGCCCCAGCGTTTGCGACCAGCGCTAAAGGCGATATGGGCAAAAAAGCCCCGCCCCAACAGTATGCTGGGGCGGGGCGCTTTTCGTCAGTGAGGTGTTCCGAAGGTTTGACCCTTAGCGGAACATCGCGCTGATCGATTCTTCATTGCTGATGCGGCGAACCGCTTCGGCAACTACCGGTGCGATATCCAGTTGACGGATACGCGCACAGGCTTGAGCAGCGGCGGACAACGGGATGGTGTTGGTCACCACCAGTTCGTCCAGCACGGAGTTCTCGATGTTCTCGATCGCTCGGCCCGACAGCACAGGGTGTGTGCAGTAGGCGAAGACTTTAGCTGCACCGTGCTCTTTCAAGGCTTTGGCCGCGTGGCACAGGGTGCCGGCGGTGTCGACCATGTCATCAACCAGAATACAGGTACGCCCTTCGACATCACCGATGATATGCATCACTTCAGAGTGATTGGCTTTCTCACGGCGTTTGTCGATGATCCCGAGGTCCACGCCCAGGGATTTGGCAACAGCCCGTGCACGCACGACGCCACCAATGTCCGGGGACACGATCATCAGGTTTTCAAAGCGCTGGTCTTCGATGTCATCCACCAAGACGGGGGAGCCGTAGATGTTATCTACCGGAATATCGAAGAACCCCTGGATTTGGTCAGCGTGCAGGTCAACCGTGAGCACACGGTCGATACCTACCACGGTCAGCATGTCAGCAACGACTTTAGCGCTGATAGCCACACGTGCGGAACGCGGACGGCGATCCTGGCGGGCATAACCAAAGTAAGGGATTACAGCTGTGATTCGAGTCGCTGAGGAGCGGCGGAAGGCATCAGCCATCACGACGAGTTCCATCAGGTTATCGTTGGTCGGAGCGCAGGTCGGCTGGATAATGAAGACGTCTTTACCGCGGACGTTTTCATTGATCTCGGCTGTAATTTCGCCGTCGGAGAATTTACCGACAGAGATGTCACCGAGAGGGATATGCAGCTGACGTACGACACGTCGAGCCAGATCGGGGTTGGCGTTCCCCGTAAAGACCATCATCTTGGACACGCGCAGTACCTAGAGGCTGAGGGTAACCTGGATGAGTATTAGAAAATGGCAGGGGCGGCTGGATTCGAACCAACGCATGGCAGGATCAAAACCTGCTGCCTTACCGCTTGGCGACGCCCCTGTATCTGTTGCAACGAGTACCCAGTACTCGATTCCTTTTAGAGCAGACTTTGCAGCTTGCGATGCAACATCGAAACGTTGCTTCCCTTTGCTACAAACCCTGTAAGGGTCTCTGTAAGAAGGGCCGAGACTTTATCAGCTTCAGCTTTGCTTGGGAAGCCCCCAAACACACAACTTCCAGTTCCGGTTAATTTTGCTTCGGTAAATTTACCTAACAAATTCAAAGCGTTACGTACCTCTGGATAACGCCTTGCTACAACCGGTAAGCAGTCATTTCGACTGTTTCCCTTGGGAACGGGGCGCACTTTAATGGGAGGAGAGTTACGTGTCAACAGCGGATCTGAAAAAATTTCTGCTGTACTTACAGATACTTGCGGGACAAGCACGACATACCACGGCTCTTCGGGGTATTCCGGGGTGAGTTTTTCCCCCACGCCCTCAGCAAAAGCGGCGTGTCCACGCACGAAAACCGGGACGTCGGCGCCCAGCGTGAGGCCCAGCGCAGCCAGGCGATCATGGTCCCAGCCCAGTTGCCACAAATGGTTCAGACCCAGCAGTGTGGTCGCGGCATTCGAGCTGCCACCACCGATTCCGCCACCCATGGGCAGAATCTTATCGATCCATATATCGATGCCCTGGGAACAGCCGGACTGCTCCTGGAGTTTTTTCGCGGCCCTCACGATCAGGTTGCTGTCGTGGGGCACGCCTTCGAATTCAGTGTGCAGCTGGATCACGCCATCGTCGCGCAGGGCGAAGGTGAGCTCATCGCCGTAGTCGAGAAATTGAAACAGTGTCTGCAGCTCGTGGTAGCCGTCTTCACGGCGACCGAGAATGTGCAGCATCAGATTGAGTTTGGCAGGAGAGGGCAGGGTCAGTTTTTGTACGGCCACGTTATTGCCCCAGCTTGCGCGGTTGCCAGTCCTTGATCACCAGCGTGACGTCAAGGTCGGTGCCATGCAGCTTGATGCGCTCTGGCAGCCAATAACCGCCCTGTTCCACGTAGCTGAGGTATTCGACCTGCCAGCCATCCTGTTCCAGGGTGGCCAGGCGACTGTCACCGTTGAGGCTCAGGCGGCTCTTGCTGTCCGGCGCGGGCAAGCCGCGGACCCACCACACCAGGTGCGAGACAGGCAGTTTCCAGCCAATCTGCTCTTCCAGCAGCGCTTCGGGCGAGGTGGCCTCGTAGCGACCCTGGTTGGCGACTTCGAGGCTGACTTGTCCCGGGCGGCCGGTCAGGCGCGCGGCGCCACGCCCCAAGGGGCCGGACAAGCGAATGTCGTAGTAATCCTGGCGTTGCAGCCAGAACAAGGTGCCGCTGCCGGAATCTTTCGGTGCGCGAACCCCGACTTTGCCTTCGATCTGCCAGCCGTCGATGCTGCCGAGCTGATCCTTGTGCTGCTTCCATTGCGCCGGGTTGCCCTGGCCCTCAACGGATTCGCGGGCACCGAAGCCCGCGCAACCGGCGAGCAGGGCGATGAAGCTGAAAACGATAACGTGGCGCAAGAACATAAGCTTAAAGGGTCTCGGATCCGGTCAGGCGCTTGATGGTGCCGCGCAGGATGGGGCTTTCGGGTTGTTCCTTGAGGAATTTTTCCCAGATTTGGCGGGCTTCGCGCTGCTTGCCATTGGCCCACAGCACCTCGCCCAGGTGTGCAGCGACTTCCTGGTCGGGGAAGCGCTCCAGGGCCTGGCGCAGCAAGCGTTCGGCTTCGTCGAGGTTACCCAGGCGATAGTTCACCCAGCCCAGGCTGTCGAGTACGGCCGGGTCTTCCGGGTTGAGCTTGTGCGCCTGCTCGATCAACGCCTTGGCTTCGTCGTAACGCGTGGTGCGGTCGGACAAGGTGTAGCCCAGGGCATTCAGGGCCATGGCGTTGTCCGGGTCGCGCTTGATGATCAGGCGCAGGTCTTTTTCCATCTGCGCCAGGTCATTGCGTTTTTCCGCCTGCATGGCACGGGTGTACAGCAGGTTCAAATCGTCGGGGAATTGCAGCAAGGCCTGTTGCAGCACCTTCCAGGCGCGCTCGCCCTGATTATTGGCTGACAAGGTCTCGGCCTGGATCAGGTAAAGCTGGATCCCGTAGTCCGGTTCGGCATCCCGTGCAGCGGCCAGGCGTTTTTCTGCCTCATCGGTACGCCCGTTGCTCATCAGGATGTCGGCCTGGCGCAGTTGGGCCGGCAGGTAGTCGTTGCCTGGGCCGACCTGTGCGTATTCGAGCAGGGCGGCCTGCGGGTCGCTGCGCTCTTCAGCGATGCGACCCAGGTTCAGGTGCGCCGAGTCGACATGACTTTCGCGCTCGATCAGCTCTTCCAGATACCCCTTGGCCTCGTCCCAGGCCTTGGCTTCCAGGCACACCAGCGCCAGGGAGTAACGCAGTTCATCGTCATCCGGGTATTGCTGGAGCAGGTTGGCGAACTGCACTTTGGCGTCCTCCATGCGGTCCTGCTCCACCAGCGTGCGTGCGTAAGTCAGGCGCAGGCGCTTGTCGTCCGGGTATTTCTTGATGCTTTTTTCCAGCAGTGGAATCGCTTCCTTGCCGCGGTTGAGGTTCTGCAGCAGGCGCGCGCGCAGCAGAATCGGCGCGATCTCGCCGTCTTCCGGCGGGTTCTGTTCCAGCAGCTTCAATGCGGCTTCGGCTTCATCATCCTGTTGCAGCAGCAGGGCCTTGCCGAACACCAGTTGACTGTTCTTCGGGTGTTTTTGCAGCAGGCGGTCGAAACTCTTCATCAGGCCATTGCGGGTGTCCTGGTCGGTGTCGGCAGCCGACAGCGCGAGGAAGTCGAAATGGGTGTCGCCCTTGCCTTGCAGGACTTTCTCCATATAGACCATGGAGTCGTCATAGCGCCCGGCCCGCGCCAATTGAATGGCGGCTGCCCGTTGGGCTTCCAGATCGTCCGGCGCGTTCTTTGCCCAGATCAACGAAGTATCCAGCGCGGCCTGATCGGCCCCGAGGTACTCGGCAATGCGGAACGCCCGCTCGGAAATTCCCGGATCCTGGGTGTTGATGGCCTGGGTCACGTAGTTATCCAGCGCAATATCGAAGCGATTGCGCTGGCCGGCCAGTTCCGCACTGAGCAGGCTGAACACCGTTTCTTCACTGAACGAGGAATAAACCTTGGGCTTTTCAGGGGCGGGTGTGCTGTCTTCCACCGGCGGTGTACCGTCCGGCGACACGGGTGCCATGGCCTGGCAGCCGCTGAGGAAGACAAAAGCAAGGAGCAACGCGGAAGATCTATTCATATAGGAAGAGGACGACTAACCTGCGGTCGGATCATCATGACACAAGCCTTCGGCCAAACATAACCGAGTCTCAGTTGATGCCTTTATAGACACAAGGCATTAGGACAATAGACGACGGTGGTTGTTCTGAATCTTTCGAAGTAGGACAATTGTCGGCTTCCCGACATCATCAGCGATATTGAATGGCCTTCCTCGCACTCGGTATTAACCACAAGACTGCTTCCGTAGACGTGCGCGAGCGCGTGGCGTTTACGCCAGAGCAGTTGGTTGAGGCCTTGCAGCAGCTCTGCCGTCTCACCGACAGCCGCGAAGCTGCGATCCTTTCGACCTGCAATCGCAGTGAGCTTTATATAGAGCAGGAACATCTCTCGGCGGATGTGGTACTGCGCTGGCTGGCCGATTATCACCATTTGAGCCTCGACGACCTGCGCGCGAGCGCCTATGTGCACGAAGACGATGCGGCAGTTCGTCACATGATGCGCGTGGCATCCGGTCTCGATTCGCTGGTGTTGGGCGAGCCGCAGATCCTGGGCCAGATGAAATCCGCCTATGCCGTGGCGCGCGAGGCCGGTACCGTCGGTCCGCTGCTGGGGCGTCTGTTCCAGGCCACCTTCAATTCCGCCAAGCAGGTGCGCACCGACACCGCCATCGGTGAAAACCCGGTGTCCGTGGCGTTTGCCGCCGTCAGCCTGGCCAAGCAGATCTTCAGCGACCTGCAGCGCAGCCAGGCGCTGTTGATCGGCGCCGGTGAGACCATCACCCTGGTTGCCCGC
The DNA here is from genome assembly GCF_003058245.1 of Pseudomonas sp. GV047. Classification (NCBI taxonomy): domain Bacteria; kingdom Pseudomonadati; phylum Pseudomonadota; class Gammaproteobacteria; order Pseudomonadales; family Pseudomonadaceae; genus Pseudomonas; species Pseudomonas sp. GV047. Next base: position 94,784 of record NZ_QCWA01000005.1, read on the forward strand.
CACCTGCATGACCTGGGCGTAAAGCGCATCGTGGTCGCCAACCGTACCCTGGAGCGCGCCAGCATTCTCGCCGAGCAGTTCGGCGCCCATGCGGTGCTGCTGTCGGACATCCCGGCCGAACTGGTGCGCAGCGATATCGTCATCAGCTCCACCGCCAGCCAGCTACCGATCCTCGGCAAGGGCGCGGTGGAAAGCGCGCTGAAACTGCGCAAGCACAAGCCGATCTTCATGGTGGACATTGCCGTTCCCCGGGATATCGAGCCCGAAGTCGGCGAGTTGGACGACGTTTACCTCTATAGCGTCGACGATCTCCATGAAGTGGTCGCCGAAAACCTCAAGAGTCGCCAGGGCGCTGCCCAGGCGGCTGAAGAGATGGTCAGCGTCGGTGCCGAAGAGTTCATGGTGCGCCTGCGTGAGCTGGCGGCGGTGGACGTGCTCAAGGCGTATCGTCAGCAGGGCGAACGCCTGCGTGATGAAGAGTTGATCAAGGCCCAGCGCCTGCTCGCCAACGGCAGCAGCGCCGAGGAGGTGCTGATGCAACTGGCCCGCGGCCTGACCAACAAGTTGCTGCATGCGCCCAGCGTACAATTAAAAAAACTGACTGCCGAAGGCCGCCTCGATGCGCTGGCCATGGCCCAGGAACTCTTTGCCCTCGGTGAGGGCGCGCCCAGCTCTTCGGATAAAAAATCGCAATGAAAGCGTCACTGCTCAATAAACTGGACGTGCTCCAGGACCGTTTCGAAGAACTGACCGCCTTGCTCGGCGACGGCGAAGTCATTTCCGATCAAACCAAGTTCCGCGCCTATTCCAAGGAATACGCCGAAGTTGAGCCCATTGTGGCCACGTACAAGAATCTCACCAAAGTGCAGGCCGACCTTGAAGGCGCCCAGGCGCTGCTCAAGGACAGCGACCCGGAAATGCGTGAAATGGCCGTGGAAGAAGTCCGCGAGGCCAAGGAAAAGTTGGCCGAGCTGGAAGGTGACCTGCAGCGCATGCTGCTGCCCAAGGACCCCAACGACGGGCGCAATGTGTTTCTTGAAATCCGTGCCGGCACCGGCGGTGATGAAGCGGCGATTTTCTCCGGCGACCTGTTCCGCATGTATTCGCGTTATGCCGAGCGTCGCGGTTGGCGGGTCGAGATCCTGTCCGAGAACGAAGGTGAGCACGGCGGCTATAAAGAAGTCATCGCGCGGGTCGAAGGCGACAATGTCTATGGCAAGCTGAAGTTCGAGTCCGGTGCCCACCGTGTGCAGCGGGTTCCCGCAACGGAATCCCAAGGTCGCATCCACACCTCGGCCTGCACCGTGGCCGTGTTGCCCGAGCCGGACGAGCAGGAAGCCATCGAGATCAACCCGGCCGACCTTCGGGTCGATACCTACCGCTCGTCGGGCGCCGGTGGCCAGCACGTCAACAAGACGGACTCGGCGATTCGTATCACCCACTTGCCGTCGGGCATCGTGGTGGAGTGCCAGGAAGAACGTTCCCAGCATAAGAACCGTGCACGGGCCATGTCCTGGCTCTCGGCCAAGCTCAATGACCAGCAGACCAGCGCCGCCGCCAACGCGATTGCCAGCGAGCGCAAATTGCTGGTGGGCTCGGGCGACCGCTCCGAGCGCATCCGTACCTACAACTTTGCCCAGGGCCGGGTCACCGACCACCGGGTCAACCTCACCCTTTATTCCCTGGACGAGATTCTCGCCGGTGGCGTGGATGCGGTGATCGAGCCACTGCTCGCCGAATACCAGGCCGATCAGCTGGCGGCGATAGGTGAATAAATGACCATTATCGCCAGCCTGTTGCGCGCCGCCGACCTGCCCGACTCGCCCACGGCGCGCCTGGATGCCGAGTTATTGCTGGCGGCGGCCTTGGGCAAGTCCCGCAGCTACCTGCACACCTGGCCGGAAAAAATCGTCAGCAGCGAACACGCCCTGGCGTTTGCCGGCTACCTGCAACGCCGCCGCGCCGGCGAGCCGGTCGCCTATATCCTCGGTCAGCAAGGTTTCTGGAAGCTGGACCTGGAGGTCGCGCCCCACACGCTGATCCCGCGTCCGGACACCGAGCTGCTGGTGGAAGCGGCCCTGGAATTGTTACCGGCCACACCGGTCAAGGTCCTCGACCTCGGTACTGGCAGCGGCGCCATCGCCCTGGCCCTTGCCAGCGAGCGTCCGGCCTGGCACGTCACGGCCGTCGATCGCGTGCTGGAAGCCGTGGCGCTGGCCGAGCGCAATCGCCAGCGCCTGCACCTCCATAACGCCACGGTGATCAACAGTCATTGGTTCAGCGCCCTGGCAGGCCACGCCTACGACCTGATCATCAGCAACCCGCCCTACATCGCCGCCAACGATCCGCACCTGGTGGCGGGCGATGTGCGTTTCGAGCCGGCCAGCGCCTTGGTGGCGGGCCATGATGGCCTGGATGACCTGCGGTTGATCATCGCCCAGGCCCCGGCCCACCTGAACGCGGCGGGTTGGCTGCTGCTGGAGCACGGTTACGACCAGGCTGGCGCGGTGCGCGACCTGTTGCTGAGCCAAGGCTTCGAGCAGGTGCACAGCCGCATCGACCTTGGCGGTCACGAACGCATCTCCCTGGGACGCCGGCCGTGCTGACCGATCAGGAGCTGTTGCGCTACAGCCGACAGATTCTGTTGCAGCATGTCGACATCGACGGCCAATTGCGCCTGAAAAACGGCCGCGCGTTGATCGTCGGCCTCGGTGGCCTGGGTGCCCCGGTGGCGATGTACCTGGCCGCCGCGGGTGTCGGTGAGTTGCACCTGGCGGATTTCGACACCGTCGACCTCACCAACCTGCAACGCCAGATCATCCATGACACCGACAGCGTCGGGCAGGCCAAGGTCCATTCGGCCATGCGCCGCCTGAGTGCCCTCAACCCCGAAATCACTTTGGTCGCCCATCCCATCGCGCTGGATGCCGATACCTTGGCGGCGGCGGTGGCGGGTGTGGACGTAGTGCTCGATTGCAGCGACAACTTCTCCACCCGCGAGGCCGTCAATGCTGCCTGTGTGGCGGCGGCCAGGCCATTGATCAGCGGCGCGGCGATCCGGCTTGAAGGGCAACTGTCGGTGTTCGATCCACGTCGTGCCGAAAGCCCGTGCTATCACTGTTTATACGGGCATGGCAGCGACACTGAACTGACCTGCAGCGAAGCGGGTGTGGTCGGCCCACTGGTGGGCCTGGTCGGTAGCCTGCAAGCCCTGGAGGCCTTGAAGTTGCTGGCGGGTTTCGGCGAGCCGTTGGTGGGCCGCTTGCTGCTGATCGATGCGTTGACCACGCGTTTTCGCGAACTGCGGGTCAAGCGTGATCCCGCTTGCAGTGTCTGCGGGACACAACATGGGTAAGGACGCGCCAATCGGTGTGTTCGATTCCGGCGTCGGCGGCTTGTCGGTGCTGGCTGAGATTCAGCAATTGCTGCCCCATGAGTCCCTGTTGTACGTGGCCGATTGCGGGCATATCCCCTACGGCGAGAAAACCCCGGCGTTCATTCTTGAGCGTTCCCGGTCTGTCGCCGAATTTTTCCGCGAGCAGGGCGCCAAGGCTTTTGTGATCGCCTGCAACACCGCAACCGTGGCGGCCGTCGCGGATTTGCGCCAGGACTACCCCGATTGGCCCCTGGTGGGCATGGAGCCCGCGGTCAAACCCGCCGCGGCGGCCACGCGCAGTGGCGTGGTCGGGGTGCTCGCCACCACCGGCACCCTGCAAAGCGCCAAGTTCGCCGCGTTGCTCGATCGGTTTGCCACCGATGTGCGGGTGATCACCCAGCCGTGCCCGGGCCTGGTGGAGCTGATTGAAACCGGTGATCTGGACAGCCCGGCCCTGCGTCAGTTGTTGCAGGGCTATATCGACCCGCTGCTCAGCGCCGGCTGCGACACCATCATCCTCGGCTGTACCCACTATCCCTTCCTCAAGCCGCTGCTGGCGCAGATGCTGCCCGCCAGCATCATCCTCATCGACACCGGCGCTGCTGTCGCGCGACAGCTCAAGCGTTTGCTGGGTGAACGCGAACTGCTGGCCCTCGGCGATCCTGAGCCTGCACAGTTCTGGACCAGTGGTGATGTGTATCACCTAAGAAATATCCTACCGACACTATGGAAACATTCTGCAGTTGTGCGAAGCTTCGGGTCGTGAAAATTTCGTGAAATGTCGCTGAACTTCTGAGTGTGCGTCAGCTTCTATAGCGAGATGGCCTGTAAAAATTCATACAAACTTTGTTTTCAAAGGACTGTTTCTTATGAAGCGCTTGTTCTGTTTGGCCGCGATTGCGGCCGTAGTGGTGGGACACTCTGTTTCGGCCCAGGCTGCAGGCCTGGAGTTTGGGGTGGGCAGTACCAGCGATTCGACGTTGACCTATCGGCTGGGCCTGACCTCGGATTGGGATAAAAGCTGGATGCAGAGCGACGTCGGTCGCCTGACCGGCTATTGGAGCGGCGCCTATACCTATTGGGAGGGTGATGACCGTGCAGGTGCCAGCAGCCTGTCGTTCTCGCCGGTATTTGTGTATGAGTTTGCCGGGCAGTCGGTCAAGCCCTACATCGAAGCCGGGATTGGCGTGGCGGTGTTCTCGCGTACCAAGCTGGAAGACAACAACATCGGCCAGGCTTTCCAGTTCGAAGACCGCCTGGGCTTTGGCCTGCGCTTCACCGGTGGGCATGAAGTCGGCATTCGCGCCACGCACTACTCCAATGCCGGGATCAGCAGCAATAACGATGGTGTAGAAAGCTACTCGCTGCACTACACCATGCCGCTGTAATTCCCAGGAACGCTGCAAGACAGTGTGGGAGGGGGCAAGCCCCCTCCCACATTAAGGTCCTCACTGGCCTGAGATCAGCGGTAGGCCGTGGCGATGCCTTCGCGTTCGGTCAGGCACTCCGGTGCACCCATCTCGAACTCCCGGCAAATCAACGGCCGACGTTCGTAAATCGTGCACATCATCGTGTCCCGATCCAGCGCCGCGCACCAGCCGTCATCCAGGCGCAGCATCACTTCACCGCCCCAATCGTCAGTGTCGATATAGCGCTCCGGCACGCCGGTGTCGGTGATCAGCATCACTTCCAGCTGGCAGCAGCAGGCCGCGCAGGTCGAGCAGGTGACGGCGGGTTCGGTGATCTGGGTGTGGGGGATGTTGGTCATAGGCGCGCAGTGTAAGGCAAGCGGATGCTATGCGTGTGAATGCTCTGACAGACGTCAGCGCGCCAGCCGGTGCAGTCCGACGAACACCGCCGCCCAAAGCAGCGCCAGCCCCGCCATGGTGGATAGCAGTGGGTAGCCAAAATGCACGCCCGCCAACTGGCTCCCGGCGTAATACGAAAACGGCCCCCCGATCGCCCCCAATGCGGCCGCACGCCACCAGGGCCGTGCACTCCAGGCCAGGCAATGGCGCAGGGTGGTGGCCAGCTCCGCCCACAGCAGGATCAGCCAAAAGGGAATCAGCGGTCCGGGCTCGCTGAAGTGAAACACCCCCAGGTTGCGCAGCAATGTATCCAGTACCGTGCCCAGCAGCGTCACGCGGATAATCAGCGCGCCGTCGGTGGCCCACGAACTTATCCACAGCAGGTGGATTGCCAGCACCGCCAGCCCCATCAGCAACCAAGGGCTATCGCCACCGAGTACGCAGGCAAACCACCCGCACTGGAACAGCACGGCATTGGCCAGTGGTTTAAGCACTGAAGCGCCCGAGCAACGGAGGGTTGATGGCCGACGGTTTGGCCAACAGCAATTGCGCCGTGCCAATGGTGCGCTCCATAAAGCCGCCCTCGCAGTAGCACAGGTAAAACTCCCACAGTCGCAGGAAATATTCGTCGTAGCCCAACTCCGTCAGGCGGCCGTGGGCGTGGCGAAAGTTCTCGTGCCACAGGCGCAGGGTTCGCGCGTAGTGCAGGCCGAAGTCCTCCATGTGCAACAGGTTCATGTCGGTGTCGCGGCTGACGATATGCAGCATGTTCTGCACACTGGGCAAGGCGCCGCCGGGGAAGATATAGCGCTGGATAAAGTCGACGCTGTTCTTCGCCTGCTCAAAGCGTTGCTCACGGATGGTGATGGCTTGCAGCAACATCAGGCCATCACGCTTGAGCAGGTGCGCGCACTGCTTGAAGTAGGTCGGCAGGAAACGATGGCCCACCGCTTCGATCATTTCGATGGACACCAGCTTGTCGTACTCGCCGGTCAGGTCGCGGTAGTCCTGCAGCAATAACGTGACCTGGTCTTGCAGGCCCAAGGCGGCGATGCGTTTTTCGGTGTAGGCGAACTGCTCTTTGGACAAGGTCGTGGTGGTGACTTTGCAGCCGTACTGCTGCGCCGCATACAGCGCCATGCTGCCCCAGCCGGTGCCGATTTCCAGCAGATGATCGGTGGGCTTGAGCGCGAGCTTCTGGCAGATGCGTTGCAGTTTGTTCCGTTGCGCCTGTTCCAGGCTGTCGTCGGGCGTCAGGAACTGCGCGGCCGAATACATCATGGTCGGGTCGAGGAATTCTTCGAACAGCTCATTGCCGAGGTCGTAGTGGGCGGCGATGTTTTTCTGCGAGCCCTTGCGCGTGTTGCGGTTGAGCCAGTGCAGGCCTTGGGTGAACGGCCGTGCCAATCTGGCCAGGCCACCCTCCATTGCATCGAGCACATCCAGGTTACTCACCATCACCCGCACCACCGCCGTCAGGTCCGGGCTGGTCCAATAGCCGTGGATAAAGGCCTCGCCCGCACCGATGGAACCGTTGGCCGCCACCAGCCCCCAGACCGCCGAATCGACAATCTGGATTTCCCCCAGCAGGTGCGCTTCCCGTGCGCCGAATACCTGGCGCTCGCCGTCCTCGATCACCACCAACTGGCCATGGCGCAGTTGGCTGAGTTGGCGCAGCACGCCCTTGCGCAGCAGCGCACCGGTCATGCCGTTGACGTTCAGGCGGTGGGTCTTGACCGATAAGCTAGGGGATTTCATGGCGGCGATCCTTGGTGTACCCGACAGCTGTGCGAGAGGCGCCGTCGGCGGCCTGATGGGAAAAAATCGGTGTGCGCTTGAGCAACAGGCGCAGGGCCTGCCAATAAATGGCCAGGCAGGTCTTGGCGGTCATCCACGGAAAGCGCCACATGTAACGGTGCAGGCTGGCGCGGTTCAGCGTTTCCCTGTGCAGGCTCAAGGTGGCGTCGAAGACTTTCACCTCGCCCTGCCAATCGGCCATGTGCACGCCGAGCCTGGTGGCGGGCGGGCTGAAGCTCATGCGGTATTCCAGGTCGCGCGGCAAAAACGGCGACACGTGAAACGCCTTGGCCACGGCGAAGTGCTGGTGTTCATCCGCGCCGAGGGCCTGGGCCGGCAGCACGTAGTGATAGCGCTCGCGCCATGGGGTGTTGGTCACTTCGCACAGGATCGCGGCCAGTTGCCCATCGGCCTCGAAGCAGTAGAAGAAACTCACCGGGTTAAAAGCCAGGCCCCAACTGCGGGCCTGGGTCAGCAGGCAGATAACGCCCAGGGGTGTATGCCCCAGGGCCTTGCCGACTTCCTGGCGCACGGCATCGGTCAAACTCATGCCGTGGCGCGTGAATTCACGCAGGTAGTCCTGCTCGCGAAAGCCGAAGGGCGCCAGGCGACTTGCACCGGCCAGGGGCGACAGCCCGAGCACTTCGTCTTGTTCGCTGAGGTCCAGATACAGCAGGCCGATGCGGTAGCGAAAGGCATGAGCCTTGGGGGCAAACCGCCGATGGGCGATCCAGCCGCTGTACAGGGCGCTGTTCACAGGCTTTCCCCGAAGGCTTCGGCTACGCGCAGGGCGCTGACGACGCCGTCTTCATGGAAGCCGTTGGCCCAATAGGCGCCGCAGTACCAGGTATGGCGGGTGCCGTTCAGTTCTTCCCAGCGTGCTTGTGCGGCCACGGCGGCCAGGCTGTATTGCGGGTGGGCGTAGGTATAGCGCGCGAGGATCTTCAGCGGGTTGATCATCGAGGTCTGGTTGAGGCTGACGCAAAAGGTGGTGGCGCTGTCGATGCCTTGCAGGATGTTCATGTCATAGGTGACAGCGGCCTGGGTCTGCGTGTCGCCGCTCAGCCGGTAGTTCCAGCTGGCCCAGGCCAGTTTGCGCTCGGGCAGCAGGCGCGTGTCGGTGTGCAGCACCACGTCATTGTCGGCGTAGGGCAGGGCGCCGAGGATCTCCTGCTCGGCCTGGCTTGGGTCGCCGAGCAGGGCCAGTGCCTGGTCGCTGTGGCAGGCGAACACCACCTTGTCGAAGGCTTCGGTGCCGGCGGCGCTGTAAATGATTACGCCCTCTGCGTCACGCTCGACCAGATGCACCGGGCAGTCGAGGCGGATCTGCTCGCGAAAGCTGCGGGTCAACGGTTCGATATAACGGCTGGAGCCACCTTCGATCACGCACCACTGCGGCCGATTGTTCACCGAGAGCAAACCGTGGTTCTTGAAGAAACGCACAAAGAACTGCAACGGGAAATCCAGCATGTCCGCCAGGGACATCGACCAGATCGCCGCGCCCATCGGTACGATGTAATGCCGGATAAACCGTGGCCCGTAGCCCCCGGCTTCGAGGTAGTCACCCAAGGTCATCTCGGCGCTGATGCGCTGCTCTTGCAGGTCCAGCGGCGCCTGGCGATTGAAGCGCAGGATGTCACGCAGCATGCCCCAGAAGCCCGGCGAGAGGATATTGCGGCGCTGGGCAAACAGGCTGTTGAGGTTGTTGCCGTTGTACTCGAAGCCGCTGCCCTGATCGCACACCGAAAAGCTCATCTCGGTGGGTTTGAAGGTCACGCCGATCTGCCCCAGCAAGCGGATGAAGTTGGGGTAGGTCCAGTCGTTGAACACGATGAAGCCGGTGTCCACGGCATAGGGTTTGCCCTCGACGGTGACGTTGACCGTGTGGGTGTGCCCGCCGATACGGTCGCCGGCCTCGAACAGGGTGATGTCGTGGCGGCGGCTGAGCAGGTAGGCACTGGTCAGCCCGGCGATGCCGCTGCCGATAATGGCGATCTTCACAGGTCGTCCTTTTTCGGTGGCGGGCTGCGCAACATGCGTTTGCCGATGATCAATTGCGCGCGGTTCGGCAGTTTCGACAGCGGCCACAGCGTGGCGATAAACAGTGCGGGGAAGGCGATCTCCAGCGGGCGTTTTTCCAGCTTGGCGAAGATATGCCGCGCGGCCTTGTCGGCTGGCCAGCTCAGGGGCATCGGGAAGTCATTGCGCTCGGTGAGTGGGGTGTCGACGAAGCCCGGGCTGATCACCGTGACATCAATGTTTTCGGTCGACAGGCTGATGCGCAGGGATTCGAACAGGTAGCGCAGCCCGGCCTTGGACGCGCCATACGCTTCGGCCCGTGGCATCGGCAGGTAGGTTACGGCGCTGGCGACGCCCACCAGGTGTGGCGTGCGCCCGGCGCGCAACAACGGCAGCGCCGCTTCAATGCAGTAACTGCTGGCCAGCAGGTTGGTGCGCACCACGTGTTCGATAATCGAGGCATCGAATTGCCTGGCGTCGACATATTCACAGGTGCCGGCGTTGAGGATGACGGTGTCGACCGAACCCCAGGTCGCGCCGATGTGTTCACCGATCTCGCGCACGGTCTGACTGTTGGTCAGGTCGCCGGCCACCACCAGCACTTGGCCGGGGTAACGTTGGGCGAGTGCTTCCAGCGGGCCTTTGGTGCGTGAACTGAGGGCCACGTGGGCGCCGCTGTTGAGCAGCTCCACGGCCAGCGCAGCACCGATGCCACTGCTGGCACCGGTCAGCCAATAACGACGGGGCGGCAGTGCGTTCATCCCACTCTCCTTTTCAACCAACTGACGACCCCACCCAACACGGGAAGGTGTTCGTACAACAGGGCGCCGGCGTCGAAGTAATCGCGGTGGCGGTACACCTTGTCACGCCACATCAAATGCGAGCAGCCCTCCACGCGGATGACCTTGCCTTTGCCCAGGCGCGGGTGGCAGAAACTCATGTTCCAGCGCAGGTAACCTTCGCCTTCGGCCACCTGGTCGAAACCATGGAAGTCGAAGCGCAGCTGGCTGACGTTGCTGTACAACTCGGCGAAATACGTGTGCAGCGCGGTCAGTCCATGGACTTCATGCAGTGGGTCAGTGAACGCGATGTCCTGGCTGTAGAGGCTGTCGAGCAGCTGCAGATTGTGCTTGTCCAGCGAGGCAAAGGCCTGGGCGAAGCGGCGCAGGAAGTCACTCATGTTCGGCGACCTCCTGGCGTGAAGGCAGGTTGCGAAAGGCCGCCAGGGCGCGTTCGCGGGATTTTTTCAGGTCGACAATCGCGCGCGGGTAATCCGCCACGCCAAACAGGCCGCCGAGCGCTTGCGGGTTGTGCACTTCCTTCTTGTTCAGCGTGGCCAGCTCCGGCAGCCAGCGCTTGATAAACACGCCGTCGCCGTCGAATTTTTCCGACTGGCTCAGCGGGCTGAAAATCCGGAAATACGGCGCCGAATCGGTGCCGGTGGATGAACTCCATTGCCAGCCGCCGTTGTTGGCGGCGAGGTCACCGTCGATCAGGTGGCGCATGAAGAAGCGCTCGCCTTCGCGCCAGTCGATCAACAGGTTCTTGGTCAGGAACATCGCCACTACCATGCGCAGGCGGTTATGCATCCAGCCGGTTTCCAGCAACTGGCGCATCGCGGCATCGATGATCGGCAGGCCGGTGCGCGCCTGTTGCCAGGCGGCGAGGTCCTCGGGCGCATCGCGCCAGGCCAGGGCTTCGGTCTCGGGACGGAAAGCGCGGTGACGGGAGACCCGCGGGTAGCCGACCAGAATGTGCTTGTAGAACTCACGCCATAGCAGTTCGTTGATCCAGGTGATGGCGCCGATGTCGCCGCTTTCGAACTCGCCCTGGTTGGTTTGCAGGGCGGCGTGCAGGCATTGGCGCGGCGAAACCACACCGGCGGCCAGGTAGGCGGAGAGCTGGCTGGTGCCGGGCTTGGCCGGAAAGTCCCGTTCGTCTTTGTAGTAGCTGATCTGCTGGTCGGCAAAGGCGTCGAGGCGGCGGCGGGCTTCGTCTTCGCCGGCGGGCCAGAGGGCGCGCAAGGTGTCGCTGGGCGGTTCGAAGCCGTCGACCTGTTCGGGAATCGGATCGCTCTTGAGCGTGAGCGCGGCTTGGGCCTTGGGCGTTGCGACCCGACGCGGCAGGGCGCTGTGCAGGCGCGCGTAGCAGACCTTGCGGAACTGGCTGAACACCTGGAAGTAGGTGCCGGTCTTGGTCAGCACGCTGCCCGGTTGGAAAAGCAGTTGGTCCAGGTAGCTGTGGAACGTCACGCCGACGGCCTCCAGGGCCTTGGCAACGGCGGCATCGCGACGGCTTTCATGGATGCCGTATTCCTCGTTGACGTGCACCGACTCTACGGCCAGTTCCCGGCACAGTTGACTCAACACGGCGGGAACCTGATCCCAGTCAGCGGCATGGCGGATCAGCAAGGGAATGTTCAGGGCGCCCAGGGCCTGGCTCAAGTGCTGCAGGTTGCGCAGCCAGAAATCCACTTTGCAGGGGGCATCGTCATGGGCCAGCCATTGCTCGGGCGTGACCAGGTACACGGCCGCCACCGGGCCTCGCTGGCAGGCCGCGGCCAGGGCGGTGTTGTCGTGAAGGCGCAAGTCGGTGCGCAGCCAGATCAAGTGCATTTAGATAAGTCCACGCTGGATCAGGAGCTGATGGGCCGACAACGGGTCTTCGGCCACGAACAATTGCGCAATGTCTTGGGTTAATACGGACAGCTCGGTCTGGTGGATGCAGACCGTGGGTCCGACGAGCAGTTTTGCGCAATTGACGCCAGCCAGCAGCTTGCTCAGTGCCGGCAATTGCAGGGCCTTGCTCGAATACAGGAGCACGGCGCGCGGTTGCAGGTGTTCCACCGCCAGGGCCAGCTCGCCGGTGGGCAACGGCCAGTCGAAGACTTCCACCGGGCAATCGGCGCTGCTGGCCAGCCAGGCGCTGAGCCACAGGTGCGGCTCCAGGGGCAGGTCGGAGTGGTTGACCAGCAGCAGCGGCGCGCCGTGCAACTGCCGGTTGTTGTGGTAGATGCGTGCACCGAACTTGCTGCGCAGCCAGGACAGGAAAAACACCCGCTCCATCTGTGCGCCAAACTGGCCTTGCCAGCGCTGTTCCAGCTCCTGCAGCAACGGCAGCAGCAATTGCTCGCACAGGGTGCGCGGCGGGTACAGCGCCATCGCCTGGTTAAACACATCGTCCACCCGGCGTTCGGCCAGTTCGCTGACGGCCTGTACCAGGTTCTGGCGCAAGGCGTGCCACTCGTTCTCGACGGCATCGGGAAGGGCCTGGGCGGAATCGATCAGGCCTTTGACCTGGCTGACCGGCACGCCGCGATTGAGCCAGGTGAGGATGGTGTGGATGCGTTGGACATGGTCGGCATTGAACAGCCGATGGCCCTTGGGGGTGCGCTGGGGCACGATCAGGCCATAACGGCGTTCCCAGGCGCGCAGGGTCACGGCGTTGACGCCGGTCTGGCGCGCCACTTCACGAATCGGCAGCCAGCCGTCTTCGAGGGCTTGGGCGATGTCTGCGCCGGGTTCGTCTTGCAAGATAGCGGTCATGACGCTTTTCATGGTTTAGATCGCATTACGCAGGCTGAGATTTTCCGGGTGCGGCTGCAAGTAGGCCTGCTGCGCGATGTAGCGGTCCGGGTGTTGGCGAAAGTGATGCTTGAGCAGGGTCAACGGCACCACCAGCGGCACGATGCCCTGGTGATACTGGCTGATGACCGTCTGCATTTCCTGTTTGTCATCGGCGCTGATGGCCTGCTTGAGGTAGCCGCTGATGTGTTGCAGCACGTTGGTGTGGGTGCCGCGGGTGGCGCACTTTTTCAGACCGGTCATCAAGTCGCTGAAATAGCAGGCGGCCACCTCGTCGAGGTTGACGTCCCTGGCCATGCTGCCGAGGCGGTGGCCAAGGCTCTTGTAGTGCATCAGGCTGTGGGCCATCAGCAAATACTTGTAGCGCGCGTGAAACGCCAGCAGGCGGTGGCGGGTCAGGCCCTCGGCCAGCAGTTGCTGCCAACTGGCGTAGACGAAGACGCGGGTCAGGAAGTTTTCCCGCAGTACCGGGTCATTCAGGCGGCCGTCTTCTTCCACAGGCAGGTTCGGGTGGCGCGCGCAGAACGCCTGGGCGTAGATGCCACGCCCGCCACCCTCCACCGGCGCTCCGTTTTCACGGTAGACCTTGACGCGTTCCAGGCCGCAGGACGGCGACTTCTGCATGAAGATGTAGCCGCACAGGTCAGTGTGTTCGGCGGCCATTTTGCGGCCGTATGCGTCCAGCGGCGCGGTGACATTCAGCTCGTGGTGTACGGTGCCGACGGCCTGGGGCTGTTCGGCATCGCCCACCAGGCGAATGGTTTCACGGGGGATACCCAGGCCGATCGCCACTTCCGGGCACAGCGGCACAAAGTCGAAGTACTCGGCGAGGACCTCGCTGCATAGCTGGGACTGCTTGTGACCGCCATTGAAACGCACGTTCTCGCCCAGCAGGCAGGCGCTGATGCCAATCTTCGGCTTGATGGACGGTGTGCTGGGCATGGCCAAACCTCTGCAAGATTCCTGTACAAGATCTGAAATCTGTACAACTAAATCTCATCATAGGTTTGATGCTGTACAAGTCAAATACTTTGTACAAGTATTTGCGCGGGGCTATTTCCAGCCGATTTGCCAAGCCTCGGCATTTTGCAGGGTTTGCCAGGCCAGGCGCTCAGCGCGCAGGGTCATCACGGCTTGCAACTCGATTTCCAGCACTGTGCCGTCCTCGTCACGAAACAGTTCGGTGACCAGGAAGTGTTTTTCCTTGTTGCGGGGCCGGGCTGCCGTCCACTTCGACAGCAGCAATTTGGCCGGGTTGATGCGGTTCATTGCAGGTGCTCGATCAACCGTCGCGCGGCTTCCTGGCCACTGAGCCACGCCCCTTCCACGCGCCCCGAGAGGCACCAGTCGCCACACACGTACAGGCCCAGGTCGGCGTCGGCCAGCACCCCGAACTCATGGGCGGCTGATGGCCGTGCGTAGAGCCAGCGGTGGGCCAGGCTGAAGGACGGTGCGGGCATGGCGCTGTGCAGCAATTCGGCGAAGGCGCCGTGCAGGTGTTCGATCACCGCGTCCTTGGACAGGTCCAGGTGGGCCTTGCTCCAGGTGCTGGTGGCATGCAGCACCCAGGTGTCGAGGGTCGTATCGCGCCCGGGCTTGCTGCGGTTGCGCGCCAGCCAGTCCAGCGGGCTGTCTTGCACGAAGCAGCCTTCCATGGGGGTATCCAGGGGCTTGTCGAAGGCCAGGGCAATGGCCCAGGTCGGGTCCATCTTCACGCCGGCGGCGGCACTCGCCAATTTGGGCGCTGCCGCCAGCAGGGCCGTGGCCTGGGGCGCAGGCGTGGCGATGATCACATGGCTGAACGGGCCGTGGTTTTCGCCGTCGGCATCCAGCAGGTTCCAGTGTTGCTTGCCTTGGAACACTTCGGTGATCCGGCAACCGAACTCCACCGGCAGGTCATCGAGCAGGGCGCGGGTAATGGCGCTCATGCGCGGCGTGCCGACCCAGCGGATCTGTTCATCGGGGGAGGGCGTGAGTTGGCCGGACTTGAAGTTGTACAGCTGGGGCTTCCACTGCTCGGCCCAGCCGTTGCTTTGCCAGCGCTGCACTTCGTTGACGAAGCGTCGGTCGCGGGCGGTGAAGTATTGGGCGCCCATGTCCAATGCGCCGGCGTCGCTGCGCTTGCTGGACATGCGGCCGCCGCTGCCGCGGCTTTTATCGAAGAGTTGTACAACGTGCCCGGCGTCTTGTAACGCTCGGGCGGCGGAGAGACCGGCGATGCCGGTGCCGATGATCGCGATGGGGACAGTCATGGGAGGCCTCGTTTTACCGTTGGGTACAGGCTACGCCGACACCAATAGCTGTACAATATTATTTTTTGGTATAAGTTTTGGCGTACCTGATCGCTTGGCGTGACCTATGGTTAAGCATGAGGCTTAAACAAAAGTCACGCTCGATTACAAATTGATCCCTGCTTATAAAATAGACTAGTGATCGGCGGCGAACGTTACATGAGGAGCGTCCCATGCATATTTTGCTGACCGGCGGTACCGGCCTGATCGGTCGCCAACTCTGCCAACACTGGATTGCCCAAGGTCATCGCCTGACGGTGTGGAGCCGCCATCCTGAAGACGTCGCCCGGTTATGCGGTGCAACGGTGCTCGGGGTGGCTCGTCTGGAGGAGGTGATTGGCGCGGTGGACGCGGTGGTCAACCTGGCAGGCGCGCCGATAGCTGACCGTCCCTGGACCCACAAACGCAAGGCGCTGCTCTGGAGCAGCCGCATCGGCTTGACCGAAACCCTGCTGGCCTGGCTCGAAAGCCAGGCGCAGAAGCCGGCGGTGCTGGTTTCCGGTTCGGCGGTGGGCTGGTACGGCGACGGCGGCGAGCGCGAACTGACCGAGGCGAGTGGGCCGGTACAGGACGATTTCCCCAGCCAACTGTGCATCGCCTGGGAAGAAACCGCCCAACGTGCCGAAGCGATGGGCATCCGCGTGGTGCTGGTGCGCACCGGCCTGGTACTGGCGGCCGAGGGCGGCTTTTTGTCGCGCCTGTTGCTGCCGTTCAAACTCGGGCTGGGCGGGCCTATCGGCAACGGGCGGCAGTGGATGCCGTGGGTGCATATCAAGGATCAAATCGCCTTGATTGATTTTCTTCTGCACAAGGATGACGCCAGCGGTCCTTATAATGCCTGCGCGCCGCACCCGGTGCGTAACCGCGAGTTCGCCAGGACATTGGGCCAGGCGCTGCACCGCCCGGCGTTCATGCCGATGCCGGCCTTTGTGTTGAAGGTGGGTTTGGGCGAGTTGTCCGGCTTGTTGCTGGGCGGCCAGAAAGCATTGCCCGAACGCCTGCTGGCGGCCGGTTTCACTTTTCAGTTCACTGAGTTGCGTGCGGCCTTGGACGACGTTTCCAGCCGCCGCTAAGAGATAGGATGTTGCATGACGGATCACGCGTTGTTACTGGTCAACCTGGGTTCACCGGCGTCCACTTCGGTGGCCGATGTGCGCAGCTACCTCAATCAGTTCCTGATGGACCCTTATGTCATCGATCTGCCGTGGCCGGTGCGGCGCTTGCTGGTGTCGCTGATCCTGATCAAGCGCCCCGAGCAATCGGCCCATGCCTACGCCTCGATCTGGTGGGACGAGGGCTCGCCGCTGGTGGTGCTCAGCCGTCGCCTGCAACAGCAGATGACCGCGCAGTGGACCCAGGGGCCAGTGGAGTTGGCGATGCGTTATGGCGAGCCTTCCCTGGAAACGACGCTCACGCGGTTGGCCGCCCAAGGTATTCAAAAAGTCACCTTGGCGCCCTTGTACCCGCAATTTGCCGACAGCACCGTGACCACAGTGATTGAAGAAGCCAAGCGGGTAGTGCGTGACAAAAAGCTCAACGTACAGTTCTCGATCCTGCAGCCATTCTACGATCAGGCGGAATACCTCGACGCGTTGGCAGCCAGCGCCCGACCTTATATAGACGCGCATTACGACCACTTGCTGCTGAGCTTCCACGGCTTGCCCGAGCGCCATCTGAAAAAGCTCGACCCGACCGGCCAGCATTGCTTCAAGGATGCGGACTGCTGCAGGAACGCCTCGCCTGAGGTGCTCGCGACCTGCTACCGCGCGCAATGCTTCAGCGTTGCCCGCGACGTCGCCGCGCGCCTGGGTTTGCCTGACGACAAATGGTCGGTGGCGTTCCAGTCGCGCCTGGGCCGTGCGAAGTGGATCGAACCCTACACCGAGGCACGCCTGGAAGCGCTGGCCCGGCAAGGGGTGAAAAAGCTGCTGGTGATGTGCCCCGCGTTTGTTGCCGACTGCATCGAGACCCTGGAAGAGATCGGTGATCGTGGTCGGGAGCAATTCCGCGAGGCGGGCGGTGAGGAGTTGGTGCTGGTGCCGTGTTTGAATGACGATCCGCAGTGGGCGGCAGCGCTCAATACCTTGTGTGAAAGAGCCCCGCTTTCGCTGTAATCACGTCATCCAAATGTGAGGGGCTTAACCCCTCTCACGTTTTTGATTGTGTTACAGGTTGAGGGTCAGGCTGACGGTGAGATTGCGCGGCTCGCCGGGATTGACCCAGTAATTGCTGTAGGACCGCTCGTAGTACTTTTCATCGAACAAGTTGTTGAGGTTCAGGCCCACGGTGACGCTCTGCGTGGCCTTGTAATGGGCCAGCAAATCGACGGTGTGGTAGGCGGGCAGTTCAAAGCGGCTGCCCGCTTCACCCGAGCGATCCCCTACATAGGTGAACGCCGCGCCCAGGTCTGAACCGCGCAGCGCGCCGTCCTGGAATTCATACACCCCCAACAGGCTGCCACTGTGCTTGGCTACGCCGAGGATGCGGCTGCCCGCAGGAATGGCTTTATCACCCTTGGTCACTTCGGCGTCGATGTAGGCAAAGGCGCCGATCACGCGTACCGCATCAGTCAGTTGTCCTGTCAGTTGCAGGTCGAAGCCCTGGCTGCGTGCCTTGCCCATGGCGCGGTTGGTATTGGTGGCCGGGTCCAGGGCCAGCACGTTTTCCTTTTCGATATGGAAGGCGGCGAGGGTGGCGCTGAGGCGGTCGTCGAACAGCTCGCTCTTGATCCCCACCTCATAGCCCACGCCTTCTTCGGGCTTGAAGGTCTTACCGCTGGCGTCCAGGCCGCTGTTGGGCTTGAACGAGGTGGAAGCGTTGGCGAATACGCCGACCTCTGGCGTCAGTTGATACAGCAGACCGGCGCGCTGGGTAAGTGCGTCGTGGGTTTGCCGACTCTTGGCGTGGTTGCGGGTGAAGTCGTCGGTGCTTTGTTCGAAATGCTCGAAGCGAGCGCCGACCATGCCGCGCAAGCGGTCGGTGAAGATGATCTGGTCTTGCAGGTTCAGTGCCTGGCTTTTGGTCTGTTCGAAGAAGTCGGTGCCGGAGCGTGCGCCATTGGGTTTGGGCTGGCCGTAGACCGGGTTGTAGAGGTCGATGGCGTAGGGGCTGCCGGCAATGGCGGTGACGCGCTCCTTCTTGCGGTAGTCCTCGTATTCGGTGCCGACCAGCAATTCATGCTGCCAACTGCCAAGGTCGAACAGACCGCGCAGTTCCAGTTGGGTGATGCTGTCGTGCCAACCCATGGAACGTTCGCGGTAACGGCGGTTGAGGGTGTGGCCGTCGGCGTTCAGCGCGCGGTTTTCCGAGGCGTCGCCCCACAGGCTGCCTTGCTTGTAGTGGCTGGCCAGGCGCAGTTTCCAGGCGTCGTTGAGATGATGCTCGAGGGTCGCCTGGATGCGGTTGTTGTGGTTGTCGATATCGCCGTCGTTGGGTTCGCCGAGGAAGGTGGAGCGTGATACGCCTGGGGCATCGACGATGCCCCGGTCGAAGGTGGAGCTGTGGCGTACGAATTCGCTTTTTACCAGCAGGTGGGTGTCCGGGTCCAGCTGCCAGCTGAATGAGGGCGCGACGAATACGCGCTTGCTCTCGACGTGATCGCGGAAACTGTTGTTGTCTTCCACTGCCAGGTTGACCCGCGACAGCAGGTCGCCCTCGCTGTCCAGCGGCGTATTGATATCGACGGCAGTGCGATAACGGTCCCAACTGCCCGCGCTGGTTTGCACGGTGGTGAAGGCTTCGGGCTGGGGTTTTTTGGTGACGATATTCACCGTGCCACCGGGATCACCGCGGCCATACAGGCTGGCTGCGGGGCCCTTGAGCACTTCGATGCGTTCGATATTGGCCGCGTCCGGTGTGCTCGGGTACCCGCGGTTGGCGCTGAAACCGTCCTGGTAGAACTCCGAGGTGGTGAAGCCGCGCACGCTGTATTCGTAGAGCGTGAGGCCGCCAAAGTTGTTCTGCTTGGACACCCCGCCGGCAAACTCCAGGGCGCGTTCCACGTTAGTGCTGCCCAGGTCCGTGAGTACCGAGGCGGGAATCACGCTGATGGACTGTGGGATGTCGCGCAGGGCGGTGTCGGTTTTAGTCGCGCTGGCAGAGCGGGTGGCACGGTAGCCTTTGACCGGGCCGGTGGCGGATTCATAGGCGTCGGTAGTGACGCTGATGGTATCCAGCTCAACGGTGTTTTCTTCGGCAAACGCGGGATCCAGCAGCAGACCCAAGGCCAGGCCAGCCAGGGGGGCAAACTTTCGAGACGGCATGATAGAGCGTTCCAATAGCGATATTGAAACAATATAACATGTCTAATGAGAATGCTTTTGCTTTGAAATATATGCTTACAGGTACCCGCGAACGGGTACCTGTGGAGGCGGTTTATTCCTCTTCTTTGACCGGCGCAGGCGGTGGGCGCAGGCCGATTTCCGCCAGCAGCTTGATCTCTTTACCGTTGCGCATAACCTGGATCGCCACCTTGTCGGTCGGCTTGATCCGCGCGACCTGGTTCATCGACTTGCGCCCATCACCGGCCGGTTCGCCGTTGATGCTGAGGATCACATCCCCCAGCTGCAGGCCGGCTTTCTGCGCCGGGCCATCGCGGAAAATCCCGGCAACCACGATGCCTGGGCGCCCGGTCAGGCCAAACGACTCGGCCAGCTCCTTGGTCAGCGGCTGTACTTCGATCCCCAGCCAGCCGCGAATCACCTGGCCGTGCTCGATGATCGACTTCATCACTTCCATCGCCAGCTTCACCGGGATCGCAAAGCCGATGCCCTGGGAACCGCCGGACTTGGAGAAAATCGCCGTGTTGATGCCGGTCAGGTTGCCATTGGCATCCACCAGTGCGCCGCCGGAGTTGCCCGGGTTGATCGCCGCGTCGGTCTGGATGAAATCCTCGTAGCTGTTCAGCCCCAGCTGGTTTCGCCCGGTGGCGCTGATGATGCCCATGGTCACCGTCTGGCCCACTCCGAACGGGTTGCCGATAGCCAGTGCCACATCACCCACCCGCAGCCCATCGGAGCGGCCGAGGGTGATGGACGGCAGGCTTTTCAGATCGATCTTCAGGACCGCGAGGTCGGTTTCCGGGTCGCTGCCAACCACGCGGGCCAGGGTTTCACGGCCGTCACGCAGGGCCACCACAATCTGGTCGGCGCCGGTGGTCACGTGGTTATTGGTGAGGATGTAGCCTTCGGGGCTCATGATCACCCCGGAACCCAGACTGGACTCCATGCGGCGCTGCTTGGGCCCGTTGTCACCGAAATAACGGCGGAACTGCGGGTCTTCAAACAACGGATGGGCCGGCTTGTTGATGACCTTGGTGGTGTACAGGTTGACCACCGCAGGAGCGGCGATGACCACCGCGTCCGCGTAAGTCACCGGGCCTTGCACCACCGAGCTGGTCTGGGGCGCCTGTTGCAGGTTGACATCAAGGCTGGGTAAGCCCACCCACTGGGGATAACGCTGAATAATCAGCATCGCGATCAGCACGCCAGCCAGCAATGGCCATCCAAAAAAACGCAGTGCCTTGAGCATCAAGTAAGTCCTGACAGGTTGCAGGGGGCGGGAGAGCGCCCATAATGTCGCGCATTATACGAGGCTGCGAGCGCCTCGGAACGGGATATTTAGGAGTCTTTTATGGCCGTCCCCCTTACCACCCTCGTCGAGGAAGCGGACCTCTACCTCGGCAGCGCAAAGATTGCCGATTACTGCCCCAATGGCCTGCAGGTCGAGGGGCGGCCGCAAGTGATGCGCATCGTCAGCGGCGTGACCGCCAGCCAGGCCCTGCTGGACGCGGCCGTCGAAGCCCAGGCCGATTTGATCCTGGTGCACCACGGTTATTTCTGGAAAGGCGAAAACCCCTGTATCACCGGCATGAAGCAACGCCGCCTGAAAACCCTGCTCAAACACGACATCAGCCTGCTGGCCTACCACCTGCCGCTGGACCTGCACCCCGACGTTGGCAATAACGTGCAACTCGCCCGCCAGTTGGATATCACCGTCGAAGGCCCACTGGACCCGAGCAACCCCAGGGTCGTCGGCCTGGTCGGCTCGCTCGCCGAACCGCTGTCGCCCCGCGACTTCGCCCGGCGTGTGCAGGACGTGATGGGCCGCGAGCCGCTGCTGATCGAAGGCAGCCAGATGATCCGCCGCGTCGGCTGGTGCACCGGTGGCGGCCAGGGTTACATCGACAACGCCATCGCCGCGGGCGTCGATCTGTTCCTGAGCGGCGAAGCTTCCGAGCAAACCTTCCACAGTGCCCGGGAAAACGACATCAGCTTTATCGCCGCCGGCCACCACGCCACCGAGCGTTATGGCGTACAGGCGCTGGGCGATTACCTGGCGCGGCGCTTCGCCCTGGAGCATCTGTTCATCGATTGCCCCAACCCGATTTGACTGCCAAACCTTGGGGCATATTGATATACCGTTTCGATCTAGCTGGCGCCCTGAATAGAAGAAGGTGCTGTGCTAGCATGCCCCGCTCGAACACGGCCCGCTGGCCGTCCATAAGATCGTTTTTCCGTGAGTAACCATGGTCGACAAACTGACGCATCTGAAACAGCTGGAGGCGGAAAGCATCCACATCATCCGCGAGGTCGCCGCCGAGTTCGATAACCCGGTGATGCTCTACTCGATCGGTAAAGACTCCGCCGTGATGCTGCACCTGGCGCGCAAGGCCTTCTTCCCGGGCAAGCTGCCGTTCCCGGTGATGCACGTCGACACCCGCTGGAAATTCCAGGAGATGTACAAGTTCCGCGACAAAATGGTCGAGGAACTGGGCCTGGACCTGATCACCCATGTCAACCCGGATGGCGTGGCGCAGGGCATCAACCCGTTCACCCACGGCAGCGCCAAGCACACCGACATCATGAAGACCGAAGGCCTCAAGCAGGCCTTGGACAAGCATGGTTTCGACGCGGCCTTCGGCGGTGCCCGTCGCGATGAAGAGAAATCCCGTGCCAAAGAGCGCGTGTACTCGTTCCGCGACAGCAAGCACCGGTGGGACCCGAAGAACCAGCGCCCGGAGCTGTGGAACGTCTACAACGGCAACGTCAACAAGGGTGAGTCGATCCGTGTGTTCCCGCTGTCCAACTGGACCGAGCTGGATATCTGGCAGTACATCTACCTGGAAGGCATCCCGATCGTGCCGCTGTACTTCGCCGCCGAGCGCGATGTCATCGAGAAGAACGGCACGTTGATCATGATCGACGACGACCGCATCCTCGAGCACCTGTCCGACGAAGACAAAGCCCGAATCGTCAAAAAGAAAGTACGTTTCCGTACCCTTGGCTGCTACCCGTTGACGGGCGCGGTGGAGTCCGAAGCCGAGACGCTGACGGACATCATTCAGGAAATGCTCCTGACGCGAACTTCCGAGCGCCAGGGCCGTGTCATCGACCACGATGGTGCCGGCTCGATGGAAGATAAAAAACGTCAAGGCTATTTCTAAGGGGCTGTCATGTCGCATCAATCTGATTTGATCAGCGAGGACATCCTCGCCTACCTGGGCCAGCACGAGCGCAAGGAAATGTTGCGCTTCCTGACCTGTGGCAACGTCGACGACGGCAAGAGCACCCTGATCGGGCGCCTGCTGCACGACTCCAAGATGATCTACGAAGATCACCTGGAAGCCATCACCCGTGACTCGAAAAAGTCCGGCACCACCGGTGACGACATCGACCTGGCGTTGCTGGTCGACGGCCTGCAGGCCGAGCGTGAGCAGGGCATCACCATCGATGTCGCCTACCGCTACTTCTCTACCGCCAAGCGCAAATTCATCATCGCCGACACCCCCGGCCATGAGCAGTACACCCGCAACATGGCCACCGGTGCATCCACCTGTGACCTGGCGATCATCCTGATCGACGCACGCTACGGCGTGCAGACCCAGACCCGTCGCCACAGCTATATCGCTTCGCTGCTGGGCATCAAGCACATCGTGATCGCCGTCAACAAGATGGACATCAATGGCTTTGACCAAGGCGTGTTCGAGTCGATCAAGGCCGATTACCTGAAGTTCGCCGAGGGCATCGCCTTCAAGCCGAGCACCATGGCATTCGTGCCGATGTCGGCGCTCAAGGGCGACAACGTGGTGAACAAGAGCGAGCACTCGCCCTGGTACACCGGCCAGTCGCTGATGGAGATCCTCGAGACCGTCGAGATCGCCAACGACCGCAACTACACCGACCTGCGTTTCCCGGTGCAGTACGTCAACCGTCCGAACCTGAACTTCCGTGGGTTCGCCGGCACCCTGGCCAGCGGCATCGTGCACAAGGGCGACGAAGTCGTGGTGCTGCCGTCGGGCAAGAGCAGCCGTGTCAAATCCATCGTCACCTTCGAAGGTGAGCTGGAACACGCCGGCCCAGGCCAGGCCGTGACCCTGACCATGGAAGACGAGATCGACATCTCCCGTGGCGACCTGCTGGTGCATGCCGACAACGTGCCGCAAGTGACCGACGCCTTCGACGCCATGCTGGTGTGGATGGCCGAAGAACCGATGCTGCCGGGCAAGAAATACGACATCAAGCGCGCCACCAGCTACGTGCCGGGTTCCATCACCAGCATCGTGCACCGTGTGGACGTGAACACCCTGGCCGAAGGCCCTGCGAGTTCGCTGCAACTGAACGAAATCGGCCGGGTCAAGGTCAGCCTCGACGCCGCCATCGCGTTGGATGGCTATGACAGCAACCGCACCACCGGTGCGTTTATCGTCATCGACCGCCTGACCAACGGCACCGTGGGCGCCGGCATGATCATCGCGCCGCCGGTCACCCACGGCAGTGCGGCGCATCACGGCAAGTTGGCCCATGTCGCCACCGAGGAGCGCGCCCAGCGTTTCGGCCAGCAACCGGCTACCGTGTTGTTCAGCGGTCTGTCAGGCGCGGGCAAGAGCACCCTGGCCTATGCGGTCGAGCGCAAGCTGTTCGACATGGGCCGTGCGGTGTTCGTGCTGGATGGCCAGAACCTGCGTCACGACCTGAACAAGGGCTTGCCCCAGGACCGTGCCGGGCGTACCGAAAACTGGCGCCGTGCCGCTCACGTGGCGCGTCAGTTCAACGAAGCCGGCCTGCTGACCCTGGCCGCATTCGTTGCCCCGGATGCCGAAGGCCGTGAACAGGCCAAGGCGCTGATTGGCAGCGACCGCCTGTTGACCGTGTACGTGCAGGCCTCCCCGCAGGTGTGCGCCGAGCGTGATCCGCAGGGCTTGTACGCGGCGGGTGGGGATAACATCCCTGGCGAATCCTTCCCGTACGACGTGCCGTTGAATGCCGACCTGGTAATCGACACCCAGGCCTTGTCGCTGGAAGACAGCGTCAAGCAAGTGCTGGAGCTGTTGCGTCAGCGCGGCGCGATCTAAACCTCGCGGCCACAAAAAAGCCCGCCACCGAGTGATCAGTGGCGGGCTTTTTTACATCTTCAAGATCGAGCACGGTCAAATGTGGGAGGGGGCTTGCCCCCGATAGCAGTGTGTCAGTCAGTACATCTGTCACTGATCCACCGCTATCGGGGGCAAGCCCCCTCCCACATTTTGTTCATCATTTGTCTGGAAAGTCTTTGTGAAGTCGGTCCAGCAACGCATCCTTGGTTTCCCACAGTTGGTTGATCCACCCCTGGAACGCCAACCGATACTCCCCATCCTGCTCATAATTCCTGCCGATAAACTCTGCCGGAATCTGCACCTCTTCAAACTGCACCACAACGTCCTTCACATTCCCGCACAGCAAGTCCCAATACCCCGGGCGCCCGCCAGGGTAGTGAATGGTCACATTGACCAGTGATTTCAGCTGTTCTCCCATGGCATCCAGCACAAACGCGATACCACCCGCCTTGGGCTTGAGCAGGTAGCGAAACGGCGACTTCTGCTGCGCATGCTTGCCCGGTGTAAAACGCGTGCCTTCGGCAAAGTTGAAAATACCCACCGGGTTGTCGCGAAACTTCGCACAGGTCTTGCGAGTGGTTTCCAGGTCCTTGCCTTTCTTCTCCGGGTGTTTTTCCAGGTAGGCCTTGGTGTAGCGCTTCATGAAGGGAAAGCCCAGTGCCCACCACGCCAGGCCAATCACCGGCACCCAGATCAACTCCTGCTTGAGGAAGAACTTCAGCGGGCGAATCCGACGATTGAGCACATATTGCAGGACCATGATGTCGACCCAGCTCTGATGGTTGCTGGTCACCAGGTACGAGTGCTGGTAGTCCAGGCCTTCAAGACCTTTAAGGTGCCAACGGGTATGGCGCACCAGGTTCATCCAGCCCTTGTTGTTGGTGACCCAGGCTTCGTGGGTGTGGTTCATCAGCCATTCGCTGAAGCCCTTGGCGAAGGGCAGTGCCTTGAACAGCGCCACGATAAAAAGGAACGAACACAGCAGGATCGTATTCAGCGCCAACAGCAGCGAAGCGATCACCCCGCGTACGGCGGCAGGTAGAAAATCCAGCATTTAGATATCCATAGGTCGGTTGGCGGCTTGGATCGCAGTCAGCGCGATGGTGTACACGATGTCGTCGACCTGGGCACCCCGTGGCAGGTCGTTGACCGGTTTGCGCAGGCCTTGGAGCATCGGCCCCAGGCTGACGCAATCGGCACTGCGTTGCACGGCCTTGTGCGTGGTGTTGCCGGTGTTCAGGTCCGGAAACACGAACACGGTGGCTTTGCCGGCGACCAGGCTGTCCGGGGCCAGTTGGCGAGCGACGGTTTCGTTGGCGGCGGCGTCGTATTGCAGCGGGCCGTCGATCAGCAGTGAGCTTTGCTGTTCATGGGCGAGCAGGGTGGCTTCGCGGACTTTCTCCACTTCCTCACCGCTGGCCGAGTCGCCGCTGGAGTAGCTGATCATCGCCACACGCGGGGTGATACCGAAGGCAGCGGCCGAGTCGGCGCTTTGCAAGGCGATTTCCGCCAGCTCGGCGGCACTGGGGTGCGGGTTCATCACACAGTCGCCGTAGACCAGCACCTGCTCGGGAAACAGCATGAAGAACACCGACGACACCAGGGTGCAGCCCGGTGCGGTCTTGATCAGCTGCAGAGCCGGGCGAATGGTGTTGGCGGTGGAGTGGATAACCCCGGAAACCAGGCCGTCCACTTCATCCAGTGCGAGCATCATGGTGGCGATCACCACGGTGTCTTCCAGTTGCTGCTCGGCCATCGGCGCATTCAGGCTCTTGCTCTTGCGCAGGGCAACCATGGGCTCGACGTAGCGCTGGCGGATCAGGTCCGGGTCGAGAATCTCCAGGCCTTCGGGCAATTCGATGCCTTGCGCGCGCGCGACCGCTTCTACGTCAGCCGGCTTGGCCAGCAGCACGCAGCGCGCGATGCCCCGGGCCTGGCAGATGGCGGCGGCTTGCACGGTCAGCGGTTCGCTGCCCTCGGGCAGCACGATGCGTTTGTTGGCCGCCTGGGCGCGCTGGATCAGCTGGTAGCGGAACACCGCCGGCGACAGGCGCATCTCCCGTGGCGTGCCGCAACGCTGGTGCAGCCAGCGCGCATCGAGGTGGCTGGCGACGAAATCGGTGATGATCTCCGCGCGCTCGCGGTCATCGATGGGGATTTCCTTGTTGAGGTTGTTGAGCAGGTTGGCGGTCTCGTAGGAACCGGTACTCACCGACAGCACCGGCAACCCGGCCTGGAATGCGCCGCGGCACAGCTCCATGATGCGCGGGTCGGGCAGGGTGTCGCTGGTCAGCAGCAGGCCGGCCAGGGGCACGCCGTTGATCGCGGCCAGGCTGACGGCGAGGATGATGTCGTCACGGTCGCCGGGGGTCACCACCAGCACGCCGGGCTTGAGCAGCTCCACGGTGTTACGCATGGTGCGAGCGCAGATGATGATCTTGGTCATGCGTCGGGTTTCGTAGTCGCCGGCGTTGAGGATCTGCGCGCCCATCAGGTCGGCCACGTCGCGGGTGCGCGGCGCGTTGAGTTCCGGCTGGTAAGGAATGCAGCCGAGCAGGCGGAAATCACCGCTGCGCAGCAAGGGCGAATGCTCCTTGAGGCGCGCCGAGAAGGCTTCCATGCTTTCGTCGGTGCGCACCTTGTTCAGGATCACGCCGAGCACTTTCGGGTCTTTCGGGCCGCCGAACAACTGGGCCTGCAGTTCCACGCGGCCGGAGAGTTCGGTGAGCACTTCGTTTTCCGGGGCCGAGACCAGGATCACTTCCGCATCCAGGCTCTTGGCCAGGTGCAGGTTGACCCGGGCCGCATAGCTGGCGCTGCGGGTCGGTACCATGCCTTCGACGATCAGCACGTCCTTGCCCACGGCGGCCTGCTGATAAAGGGTGATGATTTCTTCGAGCAGCTCGTCGAGCTGGCCGTCGCCGAGCATGCGTTCCACGTGAGCCAGGCCTAGCGGTTGTGGCGGCTTGAGGCCATGGGTGCGAGCCACCAGCTCGGTGGAGCGTTCGGGGCCGGTATCGCCGGGATGTGGCTGGGCAATCGGCTTGAAAAAACCGACTTTCAGGCCGGCTCGCTCAAGGGTACGCACCAGCCCAAGGCTGATGGAGGTCAGACCCACACCAAAATCGGTGGGCGCGATAAAAAAAGTCTGCATGCGAATTCTCTGGAGGTGCATGGCTTCGGTGGCGCCCTATGGTTGAGTGCCTACCGGGAATCAGGCGCCAAGGTTATCGTTATTCGGGCGCTTGCGCACACCAGCCGCAGGCAAAGGGCTGGCCTATTTTTTCCAGGCGCTGCGCGGCGTCGAGTACCCAGGCGCGAGACTGCCATGGCGGCTGGTGGCGCAGGTGCTGGGTGTGGCCGCAGGACAGCCCGGCAACCCAGTGACCCTCCTCGTCCTGATGGAAACCGATGACCAAGGATGCCGTTGATCGGCCCCGTCCGTCCGGGTTCTGTTCGCTTTCGGGCAAATCCTTGTTTAGACTTGTCCGTTCTTCATTCTTATGCAAAAGGTCTCGCCCCATGACGATCGCCGCTAACAAGGCTGTCTCCATCGACTATACCCTGACCAACGACGCTGGTGAGGTCATCGACAGCTCAGCCGGCGGCGCGCCGCTGGTCTACCTGCAAGGCGCAGGTAACATCATCCCAGGCCTGGAAAAGGCTCTGGAAGGCAAGAGCGTTGGTGATGAGCTGAGCGTTGCCGTAGAACCTGAAGATGCCTACGGCGAATACTCCGCCGAACTGGTCAGCACCCTGAGCCGCAGCATGTTCGAAGGTGTTGATGAGTTGGAAGTGGGCATGCAGTTCCACGCATCCGCGCCGGACGGTCAAATGCAGATCGTCACCATTCGTGACCTGGACGGCGACGACGTCACCGTCGACGGCAACCATCCTCTGGCTGGCCAGCGCCTGAACTTCCAAGTGAAGATCGTTGCCATCCGCGACGCTTCCCAGGAAGAAGTGGCCCACGGTCACGTCCACGGTGAAGGCGGTCATCACCATTGATTGATGTTTTGATCAAGTGGTAGCAAAAACGCCCCGACTGGTTCGGGGCGTTTTTTTGTGCGCTTGAAAATCTCTACCGGATACCCCCGCCACATTTTGATCGTGGTGTATTTTCAGGCACAAACAAAAATGCCCCAGACCTTTCGGTACGGGGCATTTCTTAACTGTTTCGCAACCGGGGTTGCGTTGCAGTTGCTACCACTTAGGCTGCAGCAGGAACGCTCAGAGCCTTGATGTGGCCATTCAGGCGGCTCTTATGACGAGCGGCCTTGTTCTTGTGGATGATGCCTTTATCGGCCATACGGTCGATAACTGGCACAGCCAGAACGTAAGCTGCTTGAGCTTTTTCAGCGTCTTTGGTGTCGATGGCTTTAACTACATTCTTGATGTAGGTACGAACCATGGAACGCAGGCTGGCGTTGTGGCTGCGACGCTTCTCAGCCTGTTTTGCACGTTTTTTGGCGGAAGGTGTGTTGGCCACCGTCGAGCTCCTCGAAAGACTTTTTAGGAAATAGCAAACAAAATAGGCCGCGAATCATGCCGATGACTTGATGTGTTGTCAAGGCCGGCTGATGCGAACTGCTGAGTGGTCGATCTGAAGAGGCGGGTGATTTATTTCCGGCGCTTGACCTGTAAACTCGCGAGCTTTGGCGCTGTGCTGTTGCAGGCGCGCAGTATCGCATAAGTAGGCGCTTAGTTCGCCTGCTCTTTATCTATAGGCGCAAACTCTTTCAATGAATCTGCTCAAATCGTTGGCCGCCGTCAGCTCTATCACGATGATCTCCCGGATTTTGGGGTTTGTGCGTGACACCCTGCTGGCGCGTATCTTCGGCGCCAGCATGGCCACGGATGCGTTCTTTATTGCCTTCAAACTGCCCAACCTGCTGCGACGGATCTTTGCCGAGGGCGCGTTTTCCCAGGCGTTCGTGCCGATTCTGGCCGAATACAAGACTCAACAGGGTGAGGAGGCGACCCGGACCTTTATCGCCTACGTTTCGGGCCTGCTGACCCTGGTGTTGATGCTGGTGACCCTCGTCGGCATGCTCGCCGCGCCCTGGGTGATCTGGGCCACGGCGCCGGGTTTTGCCAATACGCCGGAAAAATTCGCGCTGACCACTGATCTGTTGCGGGTGACCTTTCCTTATATATTGCTGATCTCACTGTCATCCCTGGCCGGTGCGATCCTCAACACCTGGAACCGTTTCTCGGTACCGGCGTTCGTGCCGACGCTGCTTAACGTCAGCATGATTATCTTTGCGCTGTTCCTGACACCTTACTTCGATCCGCCGGTCATGGCCCTTGGCTGGGCCGTGCTGGCCGGTGGCCTGGCGCAGTTGCTCTACCAGCTGCCGCACCTGAAAAAGATCGGCATGCTCGTATTACCGCGACTGAACCTCAAGGACACCGGCGTCTGGCGCGTGATGCGCAATATGTTGCCGGCGATCCTTGGGGTGTCGGTGAGCCAGATTTCCCTGATCATCAACACCGCGTTCGCCTCGCTGCTGGTATCCGGCTCGGTGTCATGGATGTATTACGCCGACCGCCTCATGGAACTGCCGTCCGGCGTGCTGGGCGTAGCCCTCGGCACCATTTTGCTGCCGACGCTGGCACGCACCTATGCCAGCAAGGATCGCCAGGAATACTCGCGCATCCTCGATTGGGGACTGCGCCTGTGTTTCGTGCTGGTGCTGCCGTGCGCACTGGCGTTGGGGATCCTGGCCGAGCCGCTGACGGTGTCGCTGTTCCAATACGGGCAATTCGATGCCCATGACGCGTTGATGACCCAGCATGCGCTGGTGGCTTATTCCGTCGGGCTGCTCGGCATCATCGTGATCAAGGTGCTGGCGCCTGGCTTCTATGCCCAGCAGAACATCCGCACGCCGGTAAAGATTGCGATCTTCACCCTGATCGTCACGCAACTGCTCAACCTGGTGTTTATCGGTCCGCTGGCCCACGCCGGCCTGGCCCTGGCCATCAGTGCCGGTGCGTGCATCAATGCCGGCCTGCTGTTTTATCAGCTGCGCAAACAACAGATGTTCCAGCCTCAGCCTGGCTGGGGCATGTTCGCCCTCAAGTTGTTGGTGGCCGTTGCGATGATGTCGGCGGTATTGCTCGGCCTGATGCACTTCATGCCGGCCTGGGATGAGGGGCATATGCTGGAGCGCTTCATGCGCCTGGGCGTGCTGGTCGTGGCCGGCGTGGTGGTGTACTTCGGGATGTTGCTGCTGCAAGGCTTCCGCCTGCGGGATTTCAATCGCAAGTCGTTGAGCTAGAGAGTTTGCCGCGATAAAACGGTTGTTTTATCGATTCGATCCATTTGCCCTGCGCTGTTGCCTGTCGTCCGGGGCCGGGTGTGGTTATAATCGACCACTTTATGAGCAAGAAGCGCGTTATGCAGCTGGTTCGAGGTCTCCACAACCTGCGCCCTGAGCATCGGGGCTGCGTCGCCACTATTGGCAACTTTGACGGTGTTCACCGTGGCCACCAGGCTATCCTGGCCCGGCTGCGCGAGCGTGCGGTCGAGTTGGGCGTACCCAGCTGCGTGGTGATTTTCGAGCCGCAGCCGCGGGAATATTTCACCCCGGAAACGGCACCGGCACGTCTGGCCCGTCTGCGGGACAAGCTGCAACTGCTGGCCGAAGAAGGCGTGGACCGCGTCCTCTGCCTGGCTTTCAACCAACGTTTGCAAAGTCTCAGCGCTGCCGAGTTCGTCGACCGCATACTGGTAGACGGCCTGGGCGTACAGCATTTGGAGGTTGGCGACGACTTCCGTTTTGGCTGCGACCGGGTCGGGGATTTCGAGTTCCTGCAACACGCCGGTATCACCCAGGGCTTTACCGTCGAAGCCGCGCAAACCGTCGAACTGGACGGCCTGCGCGTGAGCAGCACCCAGGTGCGGAACGCCCTGGCCGCTGCCGACTTCGCCTTGGCCGAGCGTTTGCTCGGTCGCCCGTTCCGCATTGCCGGGCGGGTACTGCACGGCCAGAAGCTGGCGCGCCAACTGGGCACGCCAACCGCCAACGTGCAACTCAAGCGCCGCCGTGTGCCGCTCACCGGGGTTTACCTGGTCAGCGTCGACATCGACGGCCAGCCGTGGCCGGGAGTCGCCAACATAGGCGTCAGGCCCACGGTTGCAGGTGATGGCAAGGCCCACCTGGAAGTTCACCTTTTGGATTTTGCCGGTGATCTGTATGACCGGCGTTTGACGGTGGTTTTCCACCAGAAGCTGCGTGAAGAGCAGCGTTTCGCCTCGCTTGAGGCGTTGAAAACGGCGATCAATGCGGATGTCGCCGCCGCCCGTGCACTAGCCGCACCTAGCGCCCATCGCTAACCGAAGAGCCTTAAATGACCGACTATAAAGCCACGTTAAACCTTCCGGACACCGCCTTCCCAATGAAGGCCGGCCTGCCACAGCGCGAACCGCAGATCCTGCAGCGCTGGGACAGTATTGGCCTGTACGGAAAGTTGCGCGAAATTGGCAAGGATCGTCCGAAATTCGTCCTGCACGACGGCCCTCCTTATGCCAACGGCACGATTCACATCGGTCATGCGCTGAACAAGATTCTCAAGGACATGATCCTGCGCTCGAAAACCCTGGCGGGTTTTGACGCGCCGTATGTCCCGGGTTGGGACTGCCACGGCCTGCCGATCGAACACAAGGTCGAAGTGACCCACGGCAAGAACCTGGGCGCGGATAAAACCCGCGAACTGTGCCGTGCCTACGCTGCCGAGCAGATCGAAGGGCAGAAGTCCGAGTTCATCCGCCTGGGTGTGCTGGGCGAGTGGGACAACCCGTACAAAACCATGAACTTCAAGAACGAGGCCGGTGAAATCCGTGCCTTGGCCGAAATCGTCAAGGGCGGTTTCGTGTTCAAGGGCCTCAAGCCCGTGAACTGGTGCTTCGATTGCGGCTCGGCCCTGGCTGAAGCGGAAGTCGAATACGAAGACAAGAAGTCCTCGACCATCGACGTGGCCTTCCCGATCGCCGACGACGCCAAGCTGGCCGAGGCCTTTGGCCTGGCAAGCCTGAGCAAGCCGGCTGCCATCGTGATCTGGACCACCACCCCGTGGACCATTCCCGCCAACCAGGCGCTGAACGTGCACCCGGAATTCACCTACGCCTTGGTGGACGTCGGTGATCGCCTGCTGGTGCTGGCCGAGGAAATGGTCGAAGCGTGCCTGGCTCGCTACGAGCTGCAAGGTTCGGTGATTGCCACCACTACCGGTTCCGCGCTGGAGCTGATCAACTTCCGTCACCCGTTCTATGACCGTCTGTCGCCGGTGTACCTGGCTGACTACGTCGAGCTGGGTTCGGGTACGGGCATTGTTCACTGCTCGCCTGCCTATGGCGTGGACGACTTCGTGATCTGCAAGAAGTACGGCATGGTCAACGATGAGATCATCAACCCGGTGCAAAGCAACGGTGTTTATGTGCCTTCGCTGGAGTTCTTCGGCGGCCAGTTCATCTTCAAGGCCGACCAGCCGATCATCGACAAGCTGCGTGAAGTCGGTGCGCTGATGCAAACCGACACCATCAAGCACAGCTACATGCACTGCTGGCGCCACAAGACCCCGCTGATCTACCGCGCCACCGCGCAATGGTTTATCGGCATGGACAAAGAGCCGACCAGCGGCGACACCCTGCGTGTGCGCTCGCTCAAGGCTATCGAAGACACCAAGTTCGTCCCGGCCTGGGGCCAGGCGCGCCTGCACTCGATGATCGCCAACCGTCCGGACTGGTGCATCTCCCGTCAGCGTAACTGGGGCGTGCCGATCCCGTTCTTCCTCAACAAGGAAAGCGGCGAGCTGCACCCACGCACCGTCGAACTGATGGAAGTGGTGGCCCAGCGTGTCGAACAGGAAGGCATCGAAGCCTGGTTCAAGCTGGACGCCGCCGAGTTGCTGGGTGACGAAGCGCCGCTGTACGACAAGATCAGCGACACCCTCGACGTGTGGTTCGACTCCGGTACCACCCACTGGCACGTGCTGCGCGGCTCGCACCCGATGGGTCACGAGACCGGCCCGCGTGCCGACCTGTACCTGGAGGGCTCCGACCAACACCGGGGCTGGTTCCACTCGTCGCTGCTGACCGGTTGCGCCATCGACAACCACGCGCCATACCGCGAGCTGCTGACCCACGGGTTCACCGTCGACGAGACGGGCCGCAAGATGTCCAAGTCGCTGAAGAACGTGATCGAGCCGAAAAAGATCAACGACACCTTGGGCGCCGACATCATGCGCCTGTGGGTGGCGTCGACCGATTACTCCGGCGAGATCGCCGTGTCGGACCAGATCCTGGCCCGCAGCGCCGATGCCTACCGCCGTATCCGTAATACCGCGCGCTTCCTGCTGTCGAACCTGACCGGTTTCAACCCGGCCACCGACATCCTGCCGGCCGAGGACATGCTCGCCCTGGACCGTTGGGCCGTGGACCGTACCCTGTTGCTGCAGCGCGAGTTGCAGGAGCACTACGGCGAATACCGCTTCTGGAACGTGTACTCGAAGATCCACAACTTCTGCGTGCAGGAGCTGGGTGGTTTCTACCTCGACATCATCAAGGACCGCCAGTACACCACCGGTGCCAACAGCAAGGCCCGCCGTTCGGCGCAGACCGCGCTGTACCACATCTCCGAAGCGCTGGTGCGCTGGATCGCACCGATCCTGGCCTTCACCGCCGACGAACTGTGGGAATACCTGCCGGGCGAGCGTAACGAGTCCGTCATGCTCAACACCTGGTACGAAGGCTTGACCGAACTGCCGGCCGACTTCGAACTGGGCCGCGACTACTGGGAAGGCGTAATGGCCGTCAAGGTTGCGGTGAACAAGGAGCTGGAGGTTCAGCGTGCGGCCAAGGCCGTCGGTGGCAACCTCCAGGCCGAAGTCACCTTGTTTGCCGAGGAAGGCCTGACTGCCGACCTGGCCAAGCTGAGTAACGAACTGCGCTTCGTGTTGATCACTTCCACTGCGAGCCTGGCACCGTTTGCCCTGGCACCGGCGGACGCCGTGGCCACCGAAGTGCCGGGCCTCAAGCTCAAGGTTGTCAAGTCGGCCTTCCCTAAGTGCGCCCGTTGCTGGCACTGTCGTGAAGACGTCGGGGTGAACCCTGAGCATCCGGAAATCTGCGGTCGTTGCGTCGACAACATTTCCGGTGAAGGCGAGGTTCGCCACTATGCCTAATGCAGCCAGTCGTTTCGGACGTCTGGGCTGGCTCGTACTGAGTGTGCTGGTCCTGGTCATCGACCAGGTCAGCAAGGCTCATTTCGAGGGCTCCCTGGAAATGTTCCAGCAAATCGTGGTGATCCCGGATTACTTCAGCTGGACCCTGGCCTACAACACTGGCGCCGCTTTCAGCTTCCTGGCTGACGGTGGCGGCTGGCAGCGCTGGCTGTTCGCCCTGATCGCGGTGGTGGTCAGTGCGGTGCTCGTGGTCTGGCTCAAGCGCCTGGGGCGCGATGACACCTGGCTGGCCATCGCCTTGGCCCTGGTGTTGGGCGGCGCCCTGGGCAACCTGTACGACCGTATAGCCCTGGGCCATGTGATCGACTTCATCCTGGTGCATTGGCAGAACCGCCATTACTTCCCGGCGTTCAATTTTGCCGACAGCGCCATCACCGTCGGTGCAATCATGCTGGCGCTGGACATGTTCAAAAGTAAGAAAACCGGAGAGACCGTCAATGACTGATCAGGTATTGGCTGAGCAACGCATCGGCCAGAACACGGAAGTCACCTTGCATTTCGCACTGCGCCTGGAGAATGGCGACACGGTCGACAGCACGTTCGACAAAGCCCCGGCGACCTTCAAGGTCGGCGACGGCAACCTGTTACCGGGTTTTGAAGCGGCCCTGTTCGGTTTCAAGGCCGGCGACAAGCGCACCCTGCAGATCCTGCCGGAAAACGCCTTTGGCCAGCCCAACCCGCAAAACCTGCAGATCATCCCGCGTTCGCAGTTCCAGGACATGGATCTGTCGGAAGGCTTGCTGGTGATCTTCAACGATGCGGCGAATACCGAGCTGCCCGGTGTGGTCAAAACCTTCGATGACGCGCAGGTAACTATCGACTTCAACCACCCGTTGGCCGGTAAAACCTTGACGTTCGACGTTGAAATCATCGACGTTAAAGCTCTTTGATCAACGCCCCGATCTAAAATGTGGGAGGGGGCAAGCCCGCTCCCGCCTTTGGTCGCCATTGTCAGTTCAGTAGCATCAACTCTGGCCCAAGCGCCAGACACGAGGCACAGCATGCAAATCAAACTCGCCAACCCCCGTGGCTTCTGCGCCGGCGTGGACCGGGCGATCGAAATCGTCAACCGCGCCCTGGAAGTCTTCGGGCCGCCGATCTATGTGCGCCATGAGGTCGTCCATAACAAGTTCGTGGTCGAAGACCTGCGCGCACGTGGCGCCATCTTTGTCGAAGAACTGGAGCAGGTGCCGGACGACGTTATCGTTATCTTCAGCGCCCACGGTGTTTCCCAGGCCGTACGTACCGAAGCGGCTGGCCGTGGCCTGAAAGTATTCGACGCCACCTGTCCGCTGGTCACCAAGGTGCATATCGAAGTCGCGCGCTACAGCCGTGATGGTCGCGAATGCATCCTGATTGGCCATGCCGGCCACCCGGAAGTCGAAGGC
The DNA here is from genome assembly GCF_003058245.1 of Pseudomonas sp. GV047. Classification (NCBI taxonomy): domain Bacteria; kingdom Pseudomonadati; phylum Pseudomonadota; class Gammaproteobacteria; order Pseudomonadales; family Pseudomonadaceae; genus Pseudomonas; species Pseudomonas sp. GV047. Next base: position 130,665 of record NZ_QCWA01000005.1, read on the forward strand.
ACCATGGGCCAATACGACGGCAGCAATGGTGGCGCCATCTACCTTGTAGAAGACGAAAAAGACGTCGCCAGCTTGCAGGTTCACAACCCTGAGCGTTTGGCGTTCGTGACCCAGACCACCTTGTCCATGGACGACACCAGCCGCGTCATCGACGCGCTGCGCAGCCGCTTCCCGGCCATTGGTGGGCCACGCAAGGACGACATCTGCTACGCCACCCAAAACCGCCAGGATGCAGTCAAACAGTTGGCCGATGAATGCGATGTAGTGCTGGTGGTCGGCAGCCCTAACAGCTCCAATTCCAACCGCCTGCGCGAATTGGCCGAACGCATGGCGACACCGGCGTACCTGATCGACGGTGCTGAAGATATGCAGCGCAGCTGGTTCGATGGTGTCGAGCGTATTGGCATCACGGCGGGCGCTTCGGCCCCGGAAGTCCTGGTGCGCGGCGTCATCCAGCAGTTGCATGCATGGGGGGCTACGGGCGCCGATGAGTTGGCCGGTCGTGAAGAGAACATCACTTTCTCCATGCCCAAGGAGCTGCGGGTTCGCTCGCTGCTCTGAATGCCAGGGTGCCGGAGTAACTTCGGCACAACGCCTGTTCGGCTCTATCGCTGCGCAGGCTGATGCGCCCACTGGGCGCCAGCACTACCTGGTACAGGCTCTGTACCGAGTCCGTGGCGCATATATGTACAGTGCCGGCACGAAAACCTCCCCCAGCAAATACCGGCTCGCCCAATCCGCTGAAGCGGACCTGGTTTTTGACCGGTCCATTCCCGACGATCGGCACCCGTCCACTGCCCTGGCGCTCCAGTAACACCGGGTTGTCGTCGTCCAGATGGCCACGCCCGCTTACATCCAGCACGACCCGCCAACCCCGGCTCCAGTCATCGTCCAGTGCGTGGATGACCACCGCGCGGTTACGCGTGATGGCTTCAGTGCGTGCGAAGCGAAATCCGTTTGTCAGTGATTGCGCCGCGCTTTGTCGCTGCTGTGATTCCAGCAGGCTGGTGAAACTGGGCGTAGCCAGATGCGCCAGGATGCCGCTCACGATCAGTCCGAGCAGCAGTTCGATCAGGGTGAAACCTCGTTGCTCCATAGGCCGTCCCTCCGTGGGCGTGTGTACATACAGGGTTGAGACATAGGTATAGCGTCCGGCTCGGAGTGTCGAATGATGGCCTTTATGTCCAAAGTATTTCCCTTTGTTCCGTAGCCAGCGCCGGCGAAAAACCGACGCTAGTCTTGGGGGGCACAGCAGGGTTTTCCTGCTTTTTTCGGCCCTCGACACGGATGACGACGGTAATGCCTGCCTGCCTGAAAACCTGTTTCTTCCTGACTTTTCCTCGGTGCCAAATCGGCATGACATTGATTGAAGTGCTGGTGGCGGTGCTGATTCTCGCCGTCGGGCTGTTAGGTGCAGTGATGCTCCAGCTCAACGCCCTCAAGTACACCGACAGTTCGAGGATGACCAGCCAGGCCAGTTTCATCGCCTACGATATGCTCGACCGAATCCGTGCCAATTCCGGTGCCGACTATTCGTTGCGTCGTGGCGCTCGAGCGCCGGCCAGTACCGCGACCACCAGCGTGCGTGACGTGGACCTGCATGATTTCGAGGCCAATATTCGCGGTTTTGCCGGGGAGAGCGGCAAAGGCTCCGTGGCGGTCAGTGCAGATGAAGTGACTGTCAGTATCAGTTGGGATGACAGCCGGGGTGCAAACACGCCTGGCGCGCGGGAAACCTTCACCCTGACCAGTCGCATCGACAATGAGCCGGGGGTGATGCAATGAGGCATCGGGTTAGAGGTTTCAGCCTGGTGGAATTGTTGCTGGCCCTGGCCGTCGGTTTGGTGCTGGTGCTTGGCGGGAGCCAGGTGCTGATCAATTTCCGAGCGACCCACGCCAGCCAGCAGGCGGCCATGTTGCTGCAGGATGATGCGCGGTTTGTGCTCGGCAAGATGATCCGGGACATTCGCCAGGCGGGCATGTTTGGCTGTTTGGCGCCGGCCTTTATCGAGAATGCCCCGCCAGCCTTTGAAAGGCCGGTCAGCTGGAATGCCGGGGGCAGTTCAAAGTCGCTGACGCTGGTCACTGCCGATGTGGGCGGCGGCAGGCCTGACTGGACGGTGCTCTCCGACTGCACTGCTGGCGCCCAAGCCTATTCAGGCAGCTCACCTGCGCCTGCTCCCGGGCAGATTCGTTTTGCGATTCGGCAACTGACCTACACCTTCGAGGTGGGCCAGTTGAAGGTCAGCACGCTTTCCTCGCCGGCCAGGGCTGTGTTGGTGGATAACGTACGGGCTTTCGATGTCAGTTTCGGCGTGGCTGCCAGCCCGGCGTCAGTTCGGGTTGTGCGTTATGACGCTATCCCGACCGATGAATCCTTGATCCGCAGTGTGCGCATCCGCATGACGCTGCAAGACCCGACGGGGCGGGTAAAAGATCAAACCTACAGCGTCGTGGCGGCGCTGCGAAACCGTGTGGGCTAGGGCGACCATGGTGTTTGCTGGGGGTGTTTCTTCGCGGCAGGGGGGGATGGTTCTGCTGATAAGCCTGGTATTTTTGCTGCTGTTGTCGTTGATCGGCCTGTCTTCGATACAGGGGGCGGTCACCCAGCAAAAGATCACCGGTAGCCTGTGGCACCGCAACCAGTCGCTGCAAACCGCAGAAAGTGGTTTGAGGCTGGGCGAGCAAGGTGTGAGGCGAAAGGGCGCGGCCTTGCCGCAGTGCCAGTCGATCGCTGCCTGCGGGCCACCGGATGAAGCGTTTTCGGTGGTGGGTGCCGGTCCCCATCCTGTGTCATCGGTTAACTGGGTTGCCATCAAGGGTGGGCTGTACGGTATTCAGTCCCTGGGGCCTGGTTCAGGGCTGCCGCATGTGCCGCCGCAAGCCCTGGCGACGTTGTACCGGGTAACAGCGGTCGGGCTCAGTGGTCAATCGCGCACCGTATTGGAGAGCGTATATGCGCGGGTGGAGGACGAGAGCGGCTCGCGGTTTCGGCGGGTTTCGTGGCGGCAACTTCAATAAGGAGCAATGGAATGGGCATGGACAGCCAGGGTTTTACCCTGATCGAGCTATTGATCGCCGTGGCGATCATCGCGTTTCTGGCCGGAATCGCTTACCCCGGGTACACCGGCCATGTGAAAAAGGTCTATCGCGCGGAAATCGTCGCGCTGTTGACCGAGCAGGCTCAGCACCTGGAGCGGTTTCATATGAGGAACGGCACTTTTATTGACGCAAGCGGCGTCAGTACGGGCAATGATCGCTATAGAATCACCGCAGCGTTGAACCCTCAGGATTTCTACCTGGTTGCTACACCGGGCGCCGATTCGTTGATGGCCGGCGACCCTTGCGGTGACTTCAGCCTGGACAGCAGCGGTGCGCGTGGCAATCCGGGGGCGGCACCTGAAATGTCGCGCCAGACATGCTGGGGGCAATGATGAGGGTGCTGGATGATTGGGCGCCGGGCGCGTTTATTCCTATTTATCGACTGGATCAAATGATGGCTAAGCAACAGCAAGTGGTGATTGTCGGTGGCGGAGTCATCGGCTTGTTGACGGCGTTCAATCTGGCAACCCAGGGGCAGGCTGTGATCCTGCTGGAGCGTGCCGGTGTGGGGCAGGAGTCGTCATGGGCGGGCGGAGGCATTGTTTCGCCACTGTATCCGTGGCGCTATAGCCCGGCGGTCACAGCGTTGGCCCATTGGTCCCAGGATTTTTATCCGCAACTGGCTGAGCGGCTGTTTGCTGCTACCGGTGTCGATCCGGAGGTCCATACCACGGGGTTGTACTGGCTGGACCTGGACGATGAAGCCGAGGCGCTGGACTGGGCTGCTCGTGAAGGGCGGCCTTTGAGCAAGGTCGATGTGTCTGCCGCCCATGATGCGGTTCCTGTCTTGGGTGGCGGGTATTCCCAGGCGATCTATATGGCCAACGTGGCCAACGTGCGCAACCCGCGCCTGGTCAAATCCCTGAAGGCCGCGCTATTGGCCCTGCCTGCCGTGACCGTTCACGAACAGTGCACAGTGACTGGTTTTGTTCTGGATGGCGGCAACGTAGTGGGCGTGGATACGGCAGAGGGGCCGATTCTGGGGAATCAGGTGGTGCTTGCAGCGGGGGCGTGGAGCGGCGAGTTGCTCGGCACACTGGGCTTGGCGCTGCCGGTAGAGCCGGTCAAGGGGCAGATGATTTTGTACAAATGCGCGTCGGACTTCCTGTCGAGCATGGTCCTGGCCAAAGGGCGTTATGCGATCCCTCGGCGCGATGGGCACATCCTCATCGGCAGCACGCTGGAACATGAGGGGTTCGACAAGACGCCAACCGACACCGCGCTGGAAAGCCTCAAGGCTTCGGCTGTGGAACTGATTCCCGCCCTGGCCGACGCCGAAGTGGTGGGGCATTGGGCCGGCTTGCGGCCCGGCTCGCCGGAGGGCATCCCCTATATCGGTCGGGTACCCGGCTTCAATGGGCTGTGGCTCAACTGCGGGCATTACCGCAACGGGTTGGTCCTGGCGCCGGCATCGTGCCAGTTATTTGTTGATTTGCTACTGGAGCGTGCGCCGATCATCGATCCGGCACCCTATGCCCCCGAAGGTCGGATCAACGCTGGATAGACTTCGGTCCTTGCTCCAGATGCGCCTGGGTGCAATACCACTCCTGGCGCGAACTCAGGGCGCGATCCTGTGGCAAGTGCACGCCGCAGTGTGCGCAGCGCACCATCAACGCAGCGCCGGGCTCGCTGGTGCGTTGCTGCCTGGCGGTCGGGCTTTTGAATTTGCGCCAGAACCATACCGCGGCAGCAATAACGGCAATCCAGAACAGAAGACGAAGCATGATGGGCGGTTTCTCGATAAGGAATGCGCCAGTTTAGCCAAGGACGTGGCAGGCGCACAGCGCAATAATCCTTGCCCATAAAAAAGGAGCCCCGAAAGGCTCCTTTTTGCGTTGCGTCGACAGGCTCAGTCGAACACACCGAAGGTCATGTAGCTGAACCACGAGCGGTCCTGGTTGTTGCCCAGGGCCTGCGGCTCTTCTTCTTCGATCACATCGCCGTTCTCGTCGTGCGGCTTGAGGTCCGAAGGAATGGCGTCCTTGGCGTCCTGGAACTGCTTGATCACGTCCTGGTTGGCGCGGGTTTCGCCCGGCGGCAACGGCGGACGCGACTCGATCAGGCCCAGGGTGTACTTGCTCAGCCACGAGCGGTTGTCCGCTTCGGCCACCTGAGGCACGAATTGGCCGTCTTTCAGGCTCGGGTGATCAGGGTAGTTGAGCTTGAGGGTTTCCAGGCTGGTGCTGGCCAGCTCGTCCAGGTGCAGGCGCTGGTAAGCCTCGGTCATCACCGCCAGGCCGTCACCCACGGAAGGGGTTTCCTGGAAGTTTTCCACCACATAACGACCACGGTTGGCGGCAGCTACATACGCCTGGCGGGTCAGGTAGTAGTGGGCCACGTGGATTTCGTAGGAGGCCAGCAGGTTACGCAGGTAGATCATGCGCTGCTTGGCGTCCGGCGCGTAGCGGCTGTTTGGGTAGCGGCTGGTCAACTGGGCGAACTCGTTGTAGGAGTCGCGAGCGGCGCCTGGGTCTCGCTTGGTCATGTCCAGCGGCAGGAAGCGCGCCAGCAGGCCAACATCCTGGTCGAACGAGGTCAGGCCCTTCATGTAGTAGGCGTAGTCCACGTTCGGGTGTTGCGGGTGCAGGCGGATGAAGCGCTCGGCGGCGGACTTCGCAGCCTCCGGCTCGGCGTTCTTGTAGTTGGCGTAGATCAGCTCAAGCTGGGCCTGGTCGGCGTAGCGCCCGAACGGATAGCGCGACTCCAGGGCCTTCAGCTTCGCTGTGGCGCTGGTGTAGCTATTATTGTCCAAGTCTTTCTGTGCCAGTTGGTACAGCTCGACTTCGCTCAGGTTTTCGTCGACGACTTCCTTTGTTGACGAGCAAGCAGCAGTCATGGCGAGGATGGCGATCAGCAGCAGGTGTTTCACTTGCATGGCGGCTTGCGTCCCTATGACGGCCGCTGTCTTGGGCGGGGCCGTCCTGTTATGATGAGCGCCCCGTTGAAAGCCTCGGGGCAAAAGACGCCGTATTTAACCACAAGCGCGCAGCCGAAACCAAAGGCTGTGCCACGCCTAGTCTGAGCATGTCCGATAAAATTGAACTTCGCGCAGAGGTGCCGTCCGAATTGGGCGGCCAACGCCTCGATCAAGTCGCCGCACAATTATTCGCTGAGCACTCGCGCTCGCGCCTTTCCGCCTGGATCAAAGACGGCCGCCTGACTGTGGATGGAGCGGTTATCCGCCCGCGAGACATAGTCCATGGCGGTGCGATTCTTGAGCTGACTGCCGAGCAGGAAGCCCAGGGAGAATGGGTCGCCCAGGACATCGAGCTGGATATCGTCTATGAAGACGACGACATCCTGGTCATCAACAAACCCGCAGGCCTGGTGGTTCACCCGGCGGCCGGGCACGCTGATGGCACCTTGCTCAATGCCCTGTTGCACCACATCCCCGACATCGTCAACGTGCCGCGTTGCGGCATCGTGCACCGTCTGGACAAGGACACCACTGGCTTGATGGTGGTGGCCAAGACCATTCAGGCGCAGACGCAACTGGTTACGCAATTGCAGAGCCGTAGCGTCAGTCGTATCTACGAATGCATCGTGATCGGTGTGGTCGTGGCTGGCGGCAAGATCAATGCCCCGATCGGTCGCCACGGCCAGCAGCGCCAGCGTATGGCGGTGATGGAAGGCGGCAAGCAGGCGGTGAGCCACTACCGCGTGCTCGAGCGTTTCCGTTCCCACACCCATGTGCGGGTCAAGCTGGAAACCGGTCGTACCCACCAGATTCGCGTGCATATGGCCCACATCAACTTCCCGTTGGTGGGCGATCCGGCCTATGGCGGCCGCTTCCGCATTCCGCCTGCGGCGAGCCAGACCATGGTCGAATCGCTCAAGACGTTCCCGCGCCAGGCCTTGCATGCACGTTTCCTGGAGCTGGACCATCCGACGAGCGGTAAGCGCATGAGCTGGGAATCGCCACTTCCAGACGATTTTGTCTGGTTGCTGTCGCTGCTCAAGCAGGATCGCGAGGCGTTTGTCGGATGAATGACTGGCTGATTCCTGACTGGCCCGCGCCTGCCGGGGTGAAAGCCTGTGTGACTACCCGAACGGGCGGCGTCAGCCAGGCGCCGTTCGACAGCCTTAACCTGGGCGATCACGTTGAGGACAGTCTTGAGGCCGTCCTTGAGAATCGCCGTCGCCTTACCGAAGCCTTTGATATTCAGCCGGCCTGGCTGCGCCAGGTCCATGGCGTGGATGTGGTCGAGGCCGATCCTGGCCGCACCGCCGAAGCCGACGGCAGTTGGAGCAGCACCCCCGGCATCGCCTGCACCGCGATGACCGCCGATTGCCTGCCTGCGTTGTTCTGCAACCGTGCCGGCACTCGTGTGGCTGCGGCTCATGCCGGTTGGCGTGGGCTGGCGGCGGGCGTGCTGGAGGCAGCCTTCGAAAGCCTTGACGCAGAGCCTTCGGACATCCTGGTATGGCTGGGCCCGGCGATTGGCCCGCAAGCCTTTGAGGTTGGCCCTGAAGTGCGTGAAGCCTTCATGCAGCACCTGCCGACAACTGCCGAAGCCTTTGTACCAAGCCGCAATCCCGGCAAATTCATGGCCGACATCTATCAGTTGGCCCGCCTGCGCCTTGCTGCGCGGGGCGTCACCGCGGTTTATGGTGGTGGCTTCTGCACCGTGACCGACCCGCGCTTCTTTTCGTACCGGCGCAGCCCCCGCACCGGACGTTTTGCCTCCCTTATCTGGCTTGAGCGCTAGACTCTGCTGATCTGGGTCAACGCTGATCCATATCAACCGCCGCTCGCTTGAATCTTCCAGAATCCACCCCATCTATAAGGGTATCTGGCAGGTTTCTTCATTCAGGATGTTTTATAGCTCCGGCCTGCTCAAAAGGAAGGTGACTAATGCGTATTGATCGTTTAACCAGCAAATTGCAGTTGGCCTTATCGGACTCCCAATCCTTGGCGGTGGGTCTTGACCACCCGGCCATCGAGCCTGCGCACTTGATGCAGGCACTCCTGGAACAGCAAGGTGGTTCTATCAAGCCCTTGCTGATGCAGGTGGGCTTTGATGTCAACAGCCTGCGCAAGGAGTTGAGCAAAGAGCTCGACCAACTGCCGAAAATCCAAAACCCTACCGGCGACGTGAATATGTCGCAGGATCTGGCGCGCCTGCTTAACCAGGCTGACCGCTTGGCCCAGCAGAAGGGTGACCAGTTCATCTCCAGCGAACTGGTGCTGCTCGCCGCCATGGACGAGAACAGCAAGCTTGGCAAGTTGTTGCTTGGCCAGGGTGTCAGCAAGAAAGCCCTGGAAAACGCCATCAACAACCTGCGTGGCGGTGATGCGGTTAATGACCCTAACCACGAGGAGTCGCGCCAGGCCCTGGACAAGTACACCGTCGACCTGACCAAGCGTGCCGAAGAGGGCAAGCTTGACCCGGTGATCGGCCGTGACGATGAAATTCGTCGCACCATCCAGGTTCTGCAGCGTCGCACCAAGAACAACCCGGTGTTGATCGGTGAACCTGGCGTGGGTAAAACCGCGATTGCCGAAGGCCTGGCCCAACGCATCATCAATGGTGAAGTGCCGGACGGCCTTAAAGGCAAGCGCCTGCTGTCCCTGGATATGGGGTCATTGATCGCCGGTGCCAAGTTCCGCGGTGAATTCGAAGAGCGCCTGAAATCCCTGCTTAATGAACTGTCGAAGCAGGAAGGGCAGATCATTCTGTTTATCGACGAACTGCACACCATGGTCGGCGCCGGTAAAGGCGAGGGCTCCATGGATGCTGGCAACATGCTCAAGCCCGCCTTGGCGCGGGGTGAGTTGCATTGTGTCGGTGCTACTACGCTTAACGAATATCGCCAGTACATTGAGAAAGATGCGGCCCTTGAGCGGCGTTTCCAGAAAGTCCTGGTGGAAGAACCGAGCGAAGAGGACACCATCGCGATCCTGCGGGGCCTGAAAGAGCGCTACGAGGTCCACCATAAAGTGGCGATCACCGACGGTGCGATCATTGCGGCGGCCAAGTTGAGCCATCGCTACATTACCGACCGTCAATTGCCGGACAAGGCCATCGACTTGATCGACGAAGCGGCCAGCCGCATTCGCATGGAGATCGACTCCAAGCCGGAAGTGCTCGACCGCCTGGATCGTCGCCTGATTCAACTGAAAGTCGAATCCCAGGCACTTAAGAAAGAAGAGGACGACGCGGCCAAGAAACGCCTGGAGAAACTTCAGGAAGAAATCGTCCGTCTGGAGCGCGAGTATTCTGACCTCGAAGAAATCTGGACCTCGGAAAAAGCCGAAGTACAGGGCTCTGCGCAGATCCAGCAAAAAATCGAGCAGTCGCGCCAGGAGCTGGAAGCCGCACGTCGTAAAGGCGACCTGAACCGCATGGCCGAGTTGCAGTACGGGGTGATCCCGGACCTGGAACGCAGCCTGCAAATGGTCGACCAGCACGGTAAGGCTGAAAATCAGCTGTTGCGCAGCAAGGTGACCGAGGAAGAAATCGCCGAAGTCGTGTCCAAGTGGACCGGCATCCCGGTGTCGAAAATGCTTGAAGGCGAGCGTGACAAGCTGCTGAAGATGGAGCACCTGTTGCACCAGCGCGTGATCGGCCAGGAAGAGGCGGTCGTGGCGGTGTCCAACGCGGTACGGCGTTCCCGTGCCGGCTTGTCCGACCCGAACCGTCCGAGCGGCTCGTTCATGTTCCTCGGCCCGACCGGTGTGGGTAAGACCGAGCTGTGCAAGGCCCTGGCCGAGTTCCTCTTTGATACTGAAGAGGCCATGGTACGGATCGACATGTCCGAATTCATGGAGAAACATTCGGTGGCTCGCCTGATCGGGGCTCCACCAGGCTATGTGGGCTACGAGGAGGGCGGTTACCTGACCGAGGCCGTGCGGCGTAAGCCTTACTCGGTGATCCTGCTGGATGAGGTCGAGAAGGCTCACCCGGACGTGTTCAACATCTTGCTGCAAGTGCTGGAAGATGGACGACTCACGGACAGCCACGGGCGCACTGTGGACTTCCGCAACACGGTGATCGTCATGACCTCCAACCTGGGCTCGGCGCAGATCCAGGAACTGGTAGGTGATCGTGAGGCCCAGCGCGCTGCTGTAATGGATGCGTTGACCACGCACTTCCGTCCGGAATTCATCAACCGGGTCGACGAAGTGGTGATCTTCGAGCCATTGGCGCGGGATCAGATCGCGGGCATCACCGAGATCCAGCTGGGGCGTCTGCGCGGTCGCCTGGCGGAACGCGAGTTGTCGCTGGAACTGAGCCGCGAGGCGTTGGACAAGCTGATCGCGGTCGGTTACGACCCGGTGTATGGTGCACGGCCTTTGAAACGTGCGATCCAGCGCTGGATCGAGAACCCGCTGGCGCAGTTGATCCTGTCGGGCAGCTTTATGCCGGGCACCAGCGTCGAGGCGACTGTGGAGAACGACGAAATCGTCTTCCACTGAGCCCGGATTGCACTGCAATAAGAGAAGGCCCTGCATCCCAGGGCCTTTTTTTTCGATAGGGCGTTGAACTGTAAGGCAAAGGCTTGTAAAGTGCGCCCCGCAGCAACGTCAGCCCACGGGTTTCTTCTCCCCAAGAAGAAATCAGAAAGAAGCGCAAATCATTGTCTTAAAAGCAATTTAAAGGGTTGACAGGGGTTTTTAAGATTGTAGAATAGCGCGCCTCAGAGACGCTAACGTAGCGATACGGACAGGGTCGAAGAGAAGGTTACACAGCAGTAAAAGTTGTACTTTGAAATATGTAGTTCCGTGATAGCTCAGTCGGTAGAGCAAATGACTGTTAATCATTGGGTCCCAGGTTCGAGTCCTGGTCACGGAGCCAATTTCAAACCGGGGTATAGCGCAGTCCGGTAGCGCGCCTGCTTTGGGAGCAGGATGTCGGGAGTTCGAATCCCCCTACCCCGACCATATTTGGGTCGTTAGCTCAGTTGGTAGAGCAGTTGGCTTTTAACCAATTGGTCGTAGGTTCGAATCCCACACGACCCACCATTTTTGAGACCAGTTAACGCTGGAATCGAATCTTAAGATCAGAGGCCAAAAGCGCTGATCGAAGAAGGCGACTGAAAGGTCGCCTTTTTTTTACCGGGGTATAGCGCAGTCCGGTAGCGCGCCTGCTTTGGGAGCAGGATGTCAGGAGTTCGAATCCCCTTACCCCGACCATATTAAAAATCCTCGTATCGAAAGATACGGGGATTTTTTTTGCCTGGAATTATCTCAAGTCCAACACACAACCAATGTGGGAGGGAGCAAGCCTCCCACATTGGCCAGTCCCGCAAGGGACCCTGTTGTTAGTGAAGCTTCAGGCGCGGTTCAGTCCCGCGTCCAATCTTGCTGCCCAGCATCAGCATCGCCGTGCGGAAGAAGCCATACAGCGCCATCTGGTGCATGCGGTACAGCGACACATAGAACATCCGCGCCAGCCAACCCTCCAGCATCACGCTGCCGGTCAGGTTGCCCATCAGGTTACCCACCGCCGAGAACCGCGACAGCGAGATCAGCGACCCATAGTCGGTGTACTTGTACGCCGGCAGGTCTTTGCCCTCGATACGCAGTCTCAATGACTTGGCCAGCAACGAGGCCTGTTGGTGCGCGGCCTGGGCCCGTGGCGGCACATTGCGGTCGGTGCCCGGTTGCGGGCAGGCGGCGCAGTCGCCAAAGGCGAAGATGTTTTCATCGCGGGTGGTTTGCAGCGTCGGCAGCACTTGCAGTTGATTGATGCGGTTGGTTTCCAGGCCATCGATGTCCTTGAGGAAAGCCGGGGCACGAATCCCGGCGGCCCATACCTTGAGGCTGGCAGGGATCATCTGGCCACTGCTGGTGATCAATGCGTCGGCGGTCACTTCGCTGACCGCTGAGTTAGTCAGCACCGTCACCCCGAGCTTCTCCAGGGTTTTATGCACAGGCCCGCCAATCCGCTCCGGCAAGGCAGGCAGTACACGAGGGCCGGCTTCGATCAGGGTAATGTGCATGTTTTCCGGCTTGATGCGGTCCAGGCCGTACGCAGCCAGCTCGTGGGCCGCATTATGCAGTTCTGCGGCCAGCTCGACGCCCGTTGCACCCGCACCGACGATGGCGACGCTGATCTTTTCCACCACATCGGTCTGCCCGGCATGGGCGCGCAGATAGTGGTTGAGCAGCTGTTGGTGGAAACGCTCGGCCTGCTTGCGGGTATCGAGGAACAGGCAGTGCTGCGCCGCGCCCTCGGTGCCGAAATCATTGGTGGTGCTGCCCACCGCAATCACCAGGCTGTCATAGCCCAGCACGCGCGCGGGCACCAGCTCGCGGCCTTCTTCGTCGAGGGTGGCGGCCAGCTGGATTTTCTTCTGCTCACGGTCGAGCCCGCTCATGCGCCCCAGTTGGAACTCGAAGTGGTTCCATTTGGCCTGGGCGACGTAATTGAGTTCGTCTTCCGAAGAGTTGAGTGAGCCGGCTGCGACTTCGTGCAACAGAGGCTTCCAGATATGGGTGAGGTTGGCGTCCACCAGCGTGATGCTGGCGGTGCCGCGCTTGCCCAGAGTCTTACCCAGGCGGGTAGCCAACTCCAGGCCGCCGGCGCCGCCGCCGACGATAATAATACGATGGGTCATGGGGGGATCTCGCAAGGCTAAAGGAAATCGGAGCAGTTACCCTCGCGAGCGCAAGGCAGCTCATAGCGTCAGGTAACTCAAAAGGCGGCTGAGCAGGCCGAGCCCGATCACCACCACCAGCACCACACCAAGGAGCAGCCACGGCCGGAAAGGCCTGCGCTCGACTCGGTTCTGGGAGAGTTGCAGGTACTCTTCGACATGCTGTTGGTCGTCGGGGTTCAGGCGGCTGGTCATATAAGGCCTCGTCAGGTAGACGTTGCAAAAGGGCGCCACGTTACAGTGGGGGATCAGAGGCTGATGCCCACATCGAACACTATGCTGCGCCCCAGGTTGTTGCGCAAGAAATCCGGCGCGTCCGGGTGGGCGAACAGCACCCGGGCGAACGTCGGCCCCACCAGCGACAGCGAGCGCCAGCCCTGGCGCAAGTATTCGGTGGGTGGGGGGAAGTGGCTGTTGAGGTCGAGCACTTCGCGCTTGAGGCTGGTGAACGCGACGATATCCAATTCGCCCAGGTCCATCCCGCGCTCTTTGTAGTTGTGGGCCTTCTTGCGCAACGTGGGCGCCAGGCGCAGCAGGAATTCATGGGCGGGGATGCGCCGCGGCTTGGCTTCGCGCCGCACCAGCTGGCTCAGGGAGAATGCACTGCGTCGACGCAACAGCTCGTCACGCCATTCGTCGTTCAGGCGGCGCCCTTCATCGAGTACGAAAAACACCTCGAAACTGGCATCGCGAAACAGCACGTCGGGTGGTTCTTGCCCGGCGGGGTGAAACTCTTCGGCGCGGTAGGGCACATTCAAGCCTTGCAACAGGCGCTGGCAGACCCAACGCTCACGCTCCCATTTGCGGGCATTGGACAGGAACGCATTGGCTTGTTCGGCTGCTACGGTGAGCAGGCGCAAATAATCTGAGTCATCCATGCCTGCAGCTTAGCGTCCAAATGATGACCGCAGGAAGTCCTGCTGCAAAAGCCAGGGTGTAGACTGGCCTTTCAAGCGTAATTACCCCCTTATGAGGAGCGTGCGGTGAAGTGTCTGGTGGTGATGTTGCTGAGTCTTTTGCCGGTATGGGCACAGGCTGTTGAAGTGGGCGAACGCCTCGCTCCCTGGACCTTGCTCGATCAATTCGACCAAGCCTATACCCTCGATAACCAGGCACGGATTCTGTTGGTGGTGCGCAGCATGGACGCGGCCAAGCTGGTCGACGCGGCGCTGCAAGGCCAACCTGCAGGCTACCTCGAAGCGCGGCATGCGGTGTTCGTCGCTGACATTCAGCGCATGCCTCGACTGATCGCCAAACTGTTCGCGGTACCGGCCATGCAATCCTACAACTACCGCGTCATGCTGGACCGTGACGCACGTATCGCCCCGCGTTATTCCGCGGCGGCGGATAAAGTGCTGTGGCTGCAGTTGGATAACGGTAAGTTGGTTTCCCAACATGAATACGGCACCGCTGTCGAATTGCGCCAGGCCCTGGAGCAGGTGAAGCCGTGATCAGTGCCGCAGTGCTGGCGCCCACAACCCTCGGCATCGGCTGGCTGTTGTATGCACCGGTACTGCTGTGGGCGATCCTGCGTTCGCCCTGGGTCGAGTTGTTTGCCGACCGGCGGCGCCAGCATTTGCTGTTCGGTACGGTGTTCGCGCTGTTCATGTTGTGGCTGGTAAGACGGGATTTCGACACCGGTGTGTCCTACCACTTTATCGGTATGACCGCCGTAACCCTGCTGTTGGATTGGCCCCTGGCCATCGTTGGTGGTTTTGCCGCCCAGTTCGGGTTAATGCTGCTTGGGCGCCAGGACCTGGCAGTCCTTGGCGTCAACGGCCTGCTGCTGATCGTGCTGCCGGTGCTGGTCACCGAAGGCTGTGCGCTTGTGGTCGAGCGAGCGCAGCCGCGCAATCCCTTCGTGTATATCTTCTGCTCCGGTTTTTTTGCTGCCGCGTTGTCGGCCTTGTTTTGCCTGCTGCTGGGGCTGGGGTTGCTGTGGTTCGACGGTCGTTTTGCCATGCCTGAATGGCTGGAGGATTTCGTCGGCTACCTGTGGCTGATCATCTTCCCCGAAGCCTTTATCAACGGCATGGTGATCAGCGCCCTGGTGGTGTTTTGTCCGGAATGGCTGGAGACATTCAACCGCACACGCTACCTCTCGGCGCCCTGGAAGGATGACGAATCGCAGCGTTGACCCAGATCAAATCCCGCGCAGCCGAGCAGGCCCATGCTCTGCGAAATTTTCCTAGGCAAGGCGGGAGCACGAATCATGAGTGTGTACGAGTGGGCACGGCAGGAGTTGCGCAGGAGCCAGGATGCGGCACAGGAAATCGGTTTCGACCCGGGCTTGACCCTGCGCGCCATGCTCAGCGCGGTGGTGCAGCAGAGCAAGGGCGTACGCAGCTTCGAAGACCTGGCCGACGAGCTGCAATACCTCGCAGAAAACCTCGACGACCAGCAGGAATACGCCTTTATGCGGCCTTAGTGGCGCGGCGGCAAGTCTTCGGAAAACAGCTCGTCTTCGGCATCCGGCGCCACGGGAATCTTGTGTTCCTCGGCGGCCCACGCGCCCAGGTCGATGAGTTTGCAACGGTCCGAGCAGAACGGCCGGTTGGGGTTGGCTGCATTCCATTCCACGGGTGCACCGCAGGTTGGGCAGTCGACGGTCAAGGGTTGGCTCATGATCGGCCTCCACGCAAAGTAAGGTAAAAGTGGTGCAGTCGCTCGACCTCGCTGTGCAGCCAGGCGAGATCCTGGTCATTGACCAGCACGTCATCGGCATGGTTCAGGCGGTCTTCACGGCTGGACTGTGCCTTGAGAATTGCCTGAACCTGTTGTTCGCTGATGCCGTCGCGCTGCAGGGTACGCTGAATCTGCAGCGATTGCGGCACGTCGATCACCAGGATGCGCTGGGTCATGCTGTACTGGCCGGATTCGATCAGCAGCGGGGACACCAGGATCGCGTAAGGCGAGCGGGCGCGAGCCAGGTGACTGCGAATCTCCTCGCCAATCAACGGGTGCAGCAAGGCTTCCAGCCAGCGGCGCTCTTCGGGCACCTCAAAGATCAGCTTGCGCAACGCGGCGCGGTCCAACTGGCCGTCAGGCTGCAATACGCCGGCACCAAAATGCTCGGCGATGCGGGCCAGCGCCGGCCGGCCGGGTTCGACCACCCAGCGCGCGGCGTGATCGGCGTCCACCAGGTCAATGCCCAGGTCGATAAAGTGCTGGGCTGCCGCACTTTTACCGCTGCCGATGCCACCGGTGAGGCCGAGAATCCAAGGTGTTGCAACAGGAGTGGTCATCTGAAACCGACAGACTGCAAATAGAAGTCGGTTATTTGACCACCCCAGAGCAATGCAATCCAGCCGGCAATTGCCAGATACGGACCAAACGGCATCGGCGTGGACGCCAGGGTCTTGCGCAGGCGCATCAGGATCAACCCGACAAACACCCCCACCAGCGACGACATCAACAGTGTCATCGGCAATATCTGCCAGCCGCCCCAGGCGCCGAGCAAGGCCAGTAACTTGAAATCACCGTGGCCCATGCCGTCTTTGCCGGTGACCAGCTTGAACAGCCAGAACACGCTCCACAGGCTCATGTAGCCGATCACGGTGCCCCATAGTGCGTCGGGTAATGTCGTCAGTAATCCAAAGCTGTTGACGATCAGCCCCAGCCACAGCAATGGCAGCACCAGCACATCAGGCAGCAACTGGTGGTCTGCGTCGATCAGGCTCATTGCCAGCAACCCCCAACTCAACACCAGCACCGCTGCGGCCTGCCAGCCAAAGCCGAAATGCCAGGCAACCCAGGCTGAGATCAACCCACAGGCGAGTTCCGTGAAAGGGTAGCGGGGGCTGATGGCTCCCTGGCAATGGGCGCAGCGCCCCCTGAGCATCAGGTAGCTGAGCAGTGGGATATTTTCCCACGGCCGGATGGGATGGTCACAGTGTGGGCAGCATGAGTTGGGGTGCATCAGGTTGTAGGTCGGCCCGCCAGGTTCGGCAGGCAAGCCGAGCACTTCATGGGCCTGGGCACGCCATTCCCGTTCGAGCATTTTTGGCAGGCGCCAGACCAGCACGTTGAGGAAGCTGCCGACGATCAGCCCCAGTAACAGCGCGATGGTGACAAAGGCCAATGGGTGCTCGTTCAGCAGCAGGCTCAAAATGCACTCCCCAGCTGGAAGACCGGCAGGTACATGGCGATGACCAGCGCGCCGACGATGCCCCCCAGCACCACCATGATCAGTGGCTCCATCAGGCTGGTGAGGTTGTCGACCAGGTTGTCCACGTCAGCCTCATAGTGGCTGGCGACCTTTTCCAGCATGTGTTCCAGGGTGCCCGACTCTTCGCCGATCGCTGTCAGTTGGATCGCCATGCCGGGAAACAGGCCGCTGTTGAGCATGGATTGATTCAGTTGCATGCCGTTGGATACATCGTGACGCATATGTTCGATTGCCTGTTTGAACGGGTCGTTTCCCACGGCGCCGGCGACTGAATCCAATGCCTGGACCAGTGGAACACCGGCGGCGAAGGTCGTGGAGAGCGTGCGGGCGTAGCGGGCCACGGCGGATTTTGTCAGCAGTTTGCCTGCCAGGGGCGCTTTCAACAAACCTGTGTCCAGCCAGTAGCGAAAGCCCGACGAAGCCCGATAGGCCTGGCGCAGCCCAGCGGCTCCCGCGACTATGCCCAATACCAGCATCCACCATGCGTGCTGCATGAACGCCGACAGGGCGATCACGTGCAAGGTAAATGCCGGCAGTTTGCCGTCGACTCCGGCGAACAGGGCCTGGAACTGCGGTACCACGTGGACCAGCAGTATGCCGGTGACCAGGCTGGCAACCACCAGGACAGCAATGGGGTAGGTCATGGCCTTTTTGATCCTGGCCTTGAGCTGTTCACTCTTTTCCCGGTGGATCGCCACCCTTTCCAGCAGTGTCTCAAGCGCCCCGGCCTGTTCGCCGGCGGCCACCAGGTTGCAGTACAGCTCATCGAAATAACGCGGTTGTTTGCGAAATGCCTCAGCCAGGCTGCTGCCGGCGGCGATCGCCTGTTTAAGTCCCAGCACCTGCTCACGCACAGCGCGATTGTCGACGCCTTCGCTGATGATGTCGAAGGCTTGCAGGAGTGGAACCCCAGCCTTCAGCAGCGTCGCCAGTTGGCGCGTGAACAGCGTGATGTCAGCCGCTTTGACTGATGGGGTGAGGCTTGGCAGCAGCGGGGATTGCTTGCGCACACGACCGGGGCTGATCCCTTGCTGGCGCAGTTGTGCCTTGACCAAGGCTGCGTTGTGCCCCTTGGTTTGCCCGGACACCCTGCGCCCTTTGCGGTTGATGCCTTCCCAGGCGTAAGTCGTTGAAGCGTTGTCCATGTCGCGGTTCCGCATACAGGCTGTCGAAGATTTATAGCTTAGTCAGGTGACGGATTCGGGCATGCCGATGGCGCAGGATAAAAATGTCAGAATGTGCGTCTTGAGCGCGATTGGCCGCTTGCGGGTGAGTACACTGGCGCCGTTGCAAAAACGGGGTGCGGGACGCGCCTTGTCATGAGTTCTATTCGGGAGAGTGAATGTGATACGTCAGAAAGGCTTTACCTTGATCGAGTTGTTGATCGTCGTGGCAATCATCGGCATTTTGGCCACCATCGGCCTGCCCATGTACACCACCCACCAGGCCAAGGCCAAGTTCACTGCCGGCCTGGCTGAAATTGCCGCGTTGAAGGCCGGTTACGAAGACACCATCAACCAGGGCACCGTACCTACCGTGGCCTTGATCGGCGGCACCAGCCCTACGGCCAACTGCAAGATCGATGTGGCAGGCGATGTGGCCACGGGGGCGGGCTCCATCAGCTGCGAAATACTCGACGCACCGGCACCGGTGCTGGGCAAGACCATCACCCTGGTCCGCAGCGCCGCCGGCTGGAAGTGCGCGACGACCGCTGAAGCGAAATATGCCAGCAAGGGCTGCGGCGCCGACGGCGCATAACTGCTAAACCATCCACAGGGAAGTAGAGGTGGCCGATGGTGTTATCCGTACAGCAGCGAGGCGGTGTTTTCCTGGTAGCAGCGGTGTGCCTGTTGAGTGTCGGCATCTGTGCACCGTTCGGCGGGCATGATCTACAGCGTGTCATGCAAATTGCCATCGGGTTTTGCGCGGTGCTGTATGGGTTATCGGTTACCTCCACTGAACCTTGGGTAGACAGGCCCACTGCCTGGGGCGTTGTGCTGGTTGTGGTGCTGGGCCTGCTGTCCTCGGCGCTGGCCCATCAGCCGCTGTGGGCACTCACCGAAGTGGCGCTGTTTGTCAGCTGCGCGGCGATTGCCGTCGCCTTTGCCCTGCTTCGTCGTCACGGCGGCGAGCCTCTGGATCGCGTGCTGATCCTGGTTGTGGTGTTGCTGTGCCTGATCAAGTCGCTCCAGTATCTGTATGCCGGTACGCTGGCGTTCACCAGCGGCGAGCGCATGCTGGATCCTGACCGACTGCTCTCCGGCTTTTCCAACAAGCGTTTCTACGGACAGTTTCAGACATTTACCTTGCCATTGCTGGCGCTGCCTTTGCTGATGCCCAATGTCTCCCGCGCCTTGCGGGGGATGGTGTTTGCGTTGCTGTGTGTCTGGTGGCTGATAGCAATCAGCGGCGGTACGCGGGGTACCTGGCTTGGCATGGGCGTGGCGGGCGTGGTGTTGGCGCTGCTTGGGCCATGGGGGCGTCGCTGGCTGGGCTGGCAATTGGTCGCGGTGTCGGTTGGGCTGTTGCTGTATTGGCTGATATTCACGGGGCTGGCGGGTTACCTGGGGATTGAACTCACCAGTGATGCCGCAGATCGCCTCACCACCTCGCTGTCGGGACGGGGCCCGATCTGGTGGCAGGCGTGGCATATGCTTGTCGAGCGCCCGTGGCTTGGTTTTGGGCCGATGCATTTTGCCGATATTGCCAACAGGATTGCCGCTCATCCCCATCAGGCGATTCTGCAATGGGCCAGCGAATGGGGTGTGCCCTCGGCGCTGTGCGTGGCGGTGTTGGCATGGCGAGGCGGCTGGACCACCTTGGCTGTGCTGCGCGAGCGAGCGCTGTCCGCCGCGCGGGTTGACCTGCTGCGCTTGTGCCTGTTTGCGGCGTTGGTGGGGACGCTGGTGCAGTCCATGGTCGATGGCGTGATCGTGATGCCCAACTCCCAGGTCTGGTTGGCGCTGGTGGTGGGCTGGCTGATGGCGCTGCATGAGTTGCGCGTGCCAGCAAGCGCTGTGCTGCCGTTGGCGCGGAACCTATGGAAAGCCTTGGGTGTGTTGGCCGTTGGTCTGTTGGTATTTATCGCGGTGCGCGATGTGCCTCACCTCCAACAAGCCCAGCAGCAGTACCAGGACCGCAAAGGTAACTACCTGCAACCACGCTTCTGGGCTCAGGGGGTCATTGCCCGTTGAAGGGCGTAAGTTGCCGGACGCCCGATGCGGTGCTAGCTTTAGCCCACCGCCCGTGTAGCTCAGTTGGTAGAGCAGCGCACTCGTAACGCGAAGGTCGCAGGTTCGATTCCTGTCTCGGGCAAAAAGGCAATACTGCTTCAAAGGCAATGTTTTCAGATGATCCCAGAATGGTTCTGAAGGCCAGACGAGTTGGCACGTGTGCCGGCTCTTTTGTATCTGCGCAACCTTGATGACCCAGATGCATCCCCATTCCTCGATCTAAGAGAACGACATGACCACGACTGAAATGACCCAGGAAGTTCGGCATCAAGCAGCCCTCGAAAAATACCTTGAGGAGTCGCCGCAGCTTAAAGAAGAGATCAAGGACCTGAGCGCCGATGATCAGCGCGACCAGATCCAGTGGGCGTTTGAGGACGAGGCCGAGAGCCAGGGCTTCCAGCCTTGGGAACTGACCCTCAAGTACACCTCGACGCCGGAAGAGTTCGAAGCGGCACGGCTGGCCTTGCACAAAGAGGCGGCCGAGGTGCTGGGTGTCGAATGGGAAGAGTATTGCGAGATGAATGACCTGGTCGTTTAGACGCTGCTGCAAGTTTCAAGCTGCAAGCTGCAAGTTGGAACGCAGCCCTCTTGCAGCTTGAAGCTCACCGCTTGCCCTCTCCTCAGATACTGAGGCGCATCGACAAATCCACCGCCTTCACATCCTTGGTCATCGCACCAATGGAGATGTAGTCCACCCCCGTCTCCGCGATAGGCAGCAGGGTGCTTTCATTGATCCCGCCGCTGGCTTCCAGCTTGGCCTTGCCGCCATTCAGGCGCACGGCTTCACGCATATCTTCCAGGCTCAACTCATCAAGCATGACGATGTCGGCGCCCGCCGCCAGCGCTTCGCGCAGTTCGTCCAGGCTCTCCACTTCGATTTCCACCGGCTTGCCGGGTGCAATCTTGTGGGCGGCGCTGATGGCTTGGGCAATCCCGCCGCTGGCAGCGATGTGGTTTTCCTTGATCAGGAACGCGTCATACAAACCGATACGGTGGTTGTGGCAGCCACCGCAGGTCACCGCGTATTTCTGCGCCAGGCGCAGGCCGGGCAGGGTTTTTCGAGTGTCCAGCAGCTTGACCTGGGTGCTGGCGACAAAATCCGCCAGGAACCGGGCGCGGGTGGCGACTCCGGACAGCAACTGCAGGAAGTTCAGGGCAGAGCGCTCGCCACTGAGCAGCGAGCGCGCCGGCCCCTCCAGGTGGAACAGTGCCTGGTTGGGGCTGACACGTTCGCCGTCGGCCACCTGCCAGTGCACGGCGACCCGTGGGTCCAGTTGGCGGAATACGGCATCCACCCACGCAGTGCCGGCGATGACGGCGGCATCGCGGGTAATGATGGTGGCCGTGGCCAGCCGTTCGGCCGGAATCAACTGTGCGGTGATGTCGCCGCTGCCGATGTCTTCCAGGAGCGCGCGGCGCACGTTGGCTTCGATTTCGGCGGTGAGGTCGGCAAGACGGAGGTTCGGCATAACAGGCTCCACAAACAAAGTGTCCCGATTATAGGGGCAGCGTGCGTTTGAACCCAGGCTCACCACTCATTTACAGCGCAATGTCAGAGTTTGCTGGCGCAACGGCACTCATTTGCAAGATAATCTCGCGCCTTGCAATTGGCGTCATAGCTTTGACGTCCTGGTGATAACCGGTTATCCACAGCCTTATTGGGCCTGTACCCGATCTTTCCCCAACGCTTTACCGCCGTTTCAGGAGGCCAGGATGCACAATGACGGAAAGGTGGTGCCAATCAACAAGGCACAAGCCACGCCATCGCCGCTCGCGCGCCTGCCGGTGGTGCTGCTGCAGGTTCGCGATAAGGCGGCGCAGCAGTTACAGCAGGGTTTACAGGAACTGTTCGATAACGCCGACGACACCTTGTTCGAAATGGCCGACAAGGCCCGCAACAACGTGGACCACCATATCTTCTTTGAAGCCATGCGCGACCTGCGCCTCAAGCGCAAGAATTTCGAGCGCGTGTTCATGGAGCGGCTGTTCGAAGCCTTTGGCAACCTGGGGCTGGCGGGCCGTGGTGAACTTCAGTTGGTGCCGGTGGTGTCCTATGACGCGGCCTCAGGCACGTCCAAGGATGACCTGGAAAAAGCCGTCGCGCTTGAGGCCATGCTGGGCCGGGTGCGCCACCGCGACGGCCTGGCGCTGTCGCAACTCACGGCACGCTTGAGTGCCTTGCTCGGCAATCGCCTGGACGACAGTGAGAACCCCCTGGGTCCGGCGCTGCTGTGCGAGTTTTTCCTGCGTGCCGGGCGTAGCCTGGGCGTGGAGATCCGCGTCAAGCTGATCATGCTCAAGCTGTTTGAAAAGTACGTACTCAGTGATGCTGACCAACTGTACGGTGAAGCCAATCAGCTGCTGGTCGCGACCGGCGTGTTGCCGGAACTCAAGGCCGCGCCGTCCCGCCGCCCCTGTGGCCGTGCCGCCCGTGATCATCAGCGTGAAGAGGTATTGCCGAGCACCGACCAACACGTCGACGAAAATGGCCAGCAAGCCTTCAGCGCCTTGCAGGCGTTGTTGACCGTCGTGCGCGGTAGCGTGTCGCCTACCCTTGAAGCCAGTGCCGAACCCCAGCCCATCGCCACCCGCGACCTGTTGCGGCTGTTATCCCATTTGCAGCAGTACGTCCCGGAGCCGGAAGCCGAGGATGATTTCGACCTGCGTAACCAGCTCGAGCAGTTGCTTACCCGCGTCAGCGTCAAGAGTGGCAAGTCGCGGGTGGTGGAGGATGCGGATGAAGATGTGATCAACCTGATCGCCCTGCTGTTCGAATTCATCCTCAATGACCGCGCAGTGCCGGACGCCTTCAAGGCCTTGATCGGCCGCCTGCAGATCCCGATGCTGAAAGTGGCGGTGCTGGACAAGAGTTTTTTCAGTCGCCCCGGTCATCCGGCGCGGCGCCTGTTGAATGAAATCGCTACCACCGCCATGGGCTGGAGCCCGGTCGATGACTTCCAGCGCGACAGCCTGTACCTGCGCATAGAGCAGGTGGTTCAGCGTTTACTCAATGAGTTTGTTGAAGATCCGGCGATTTTTTCCCAATTGCTGACTGAATTCACCGCGTTCACTGCCGATGAGCGTCGTCGCAGCGAATTGCTTGAACAGCACACCCGCCATGCTGAAGAAGGGCGCGTGCGTACAGAAGCGGCGCGGGCACGGGTGGCCGAGGTACTGAATCGACGGATGCTGGGCAAGGTTTTGCCGCAGGCGGTGGTGCAGTTCCTGCAACAGGCCTGGAGCCAGGTGCTGTTGCTGGCCAGCCTCAAGCACGGCGAGCAGTCGGTGCAATGGCAAGCAGGGCTGCGCACCATGGATGAGCTGATCTGGAGTGTCAGCCTGCCGGCAGACACTGAAGCCGGGGTGCACTTGCTGGAGCAGTTGCCCGGGTTGCTCAAGGCACTGCGCGACGGGTTGACCAGCGCTGCATTCGACCCCTTCAGCACCCGTGATTTTTTTGTGCGCTTGCAGACCCTGCATGTCCGACCGCCCGAGGGTGGCGATGGATGGCTCGAAGTGCGTGAACCCTTTGTGTTCAGCGTACTGCCGCTCGATCCCGTCGAGGGCCTGCCGGAGGATGATCCGGACCTGGCCAAGGTGCACCAATTGCGCGTCGGTGACTGGGTCGTGTTCCAGCAGGGCCAGGCAGGCACCCTGCGGTGCAAGCTGACGGCGATCATGGCGCCGGCCAACACCTATATTTTCGTCGGCCGTACCGGGCTCAAGGTCCTGGAGAAGAGTGCCGGCCAACTGGCGATGGCATTCAAGCGTGGCGCGCTGCATAACCTCGACGATGAGCCGCTGTTCGAGCGGGCGCTGGCGGCGGTGGTGGGCAAGCTGCGTCAACTCAATCGCGGCAAGTGATCGCAACCACGGGGTCGAACGCGGCATACTGGTCACACTTAGTCACGTTCAAGGATCCTGTATGCAGTTGGACCCCGCCAGCGGCTGGTGCCAGGGCATTCGCCATTGCCCTTCACCCAACTTCAACGAGCGCCCGGCAGGCGAAATCTCACTGTTGGTGGTGCATAACATCAGCCTGCCACCCGCACAGTTCGCTACCGGCAAAGTGCAGGAATTTTTCCAGAATCGCCTGGACGTCACGGAACATCCCTACTTTGAAGGGATTGCCGACCTACGGGTGTCTGCGCATTTTCTGATTGAGCGCGATGGCACCGTGACGCAGTTTGTATCCTGCATAGACCGGGCCTGGCATGCCGGGGTCTCGTGTTTCGAAGGGCGTGAGACGTGCAATGACTTTTCCCTGGGCATAGAGCTTGAAGGTACGGATGATTTGCCGTTCACCAACCCCCAGTATGTGTCGCTGGTCGACCTGACACGGCAGTTGCTGGCAGCCTATCCAGGTATTACGCCGCAGCGTATCTGCGGCCATAGCGATATCGCTCCGGGGCGCAAGACCGATCCCGGCCCCGCTTTTGATTGGGTGCGCTTTCGCAGCGCCCTGCAGGATGGAGGACACGCACGATGAGTTTTCTGGTGTTGGTGCTGGCCGTGTGGATCGAGAAGTTCTCGGCCCTGCGCCAGCGGTTGCAGCGTGATGGCGGCTGGTTGCGCGAATTGGCCAAGTTGGAGTCGAGCCCGCGCATGGGCAAGCAGCCGTGGCTGATTCTGCTCCTGCTGGTGTTGCTGCCGGTGGCGTTGCTGGCGTTGTTGTTGCTGGTGCTGGAGCCGGTGGCCTATGGTTTGTTGGCGCTGCCGGTGCACTTGCTGGTGGTGATCTACAGCCTGGGCCGTGGCGATCTATTGGCTGGGCTGGGGCCATTTCGCGATGCATGGCGCCGTGGTGACCTGCAGGCGGCCGAACATGTGGCCGAGCGCGACCTGAAGCTGGGCGCCGACAGCGGCGAGCAACTGCTGGAGCGGGTCCAGGGCCATCTGTTGTGGCAGGCCTACCAGAGCTTCTTTGCCGTGATTTTCTGGTACTTCCTGTTGGGGCCGGTCGCCGCGCTGGCCTATCGACTGCTGGCGCTCGCCAGTGAGCACAGCCACAACCCTCTGGTGGCCGAGCGCGCCGGGCAATTGCGTCACGCGTTCGACTGGCTGCCGGTGCGCCTGCTGGCGGCCAGTTTTGCCCTGGTGGGCAATTTCGTCGCGGTCAGCCGTGTCATGCTTCACGAGTTGCTGAGCTGGGACATCAGCGCGGCGCAACTGGTGGAAAAAGTTGGCCTGGTCGCGGCTGAAATCCCGCCTCCGGCCGTGGGTGCCGATGGCATCAACAGCCTGGATCGCCTGTGGGAACTGCTGCTGCGTGCGGCGGTGCTGTGGTATGCCGGTTTCGCCATTTGGACCGTGTTGCCCTGACTCCTGTGATAAGCGGGCTTGTCGAATCGTCGCACCGCCCGCGCCGGGCTGCGCAGCAGCCCGCTGCAATCCTCGTCCGTTAACTTTACGTTACAAAACTCCCTTTCAAATTGAGCTATACAGACAGAGCGCCAAATAGTGGCTTTCTGCCGCCGCCCTGCGCCTGAATAAAAATAAAACAAAGGGGAGGTCACCTGTGAAGAGCTTGCTCTATCCCGCCGTCGCGCTGATGAACCGTCTTAGCTTCGGCATGAAGTTCAGCCTGATCAGCGTGCTGTTCCTGCTGCCGATGCTGGCCACCAACTATTACCTGGTGCGCGATTCCTGGCGCGAATTCCAGGGCACCCGTGTCGAGCTGCAAAGCCTGGATTTGCTCGGCAGCAGCCTGGTCCTGCGCCGTGACCTGGAAACCCTCAATAACCAGGTGCAGATCAACGCAATACTTGGCCAGTCCGGCAAGGCCGCTGACCTTGAGGGCAAGATCAGCGCCCTGGAGCAGAGCGTGCTCGCCCGTCTGCAAGGCCTCACCCCGATGGCTGCCGAACCTGAGCAAATCGCCGCCTTTGAAGGTAAGCGTGACGAACTGATCACCGCCTTCCAGGCCCAGCAACAGGAAAGCTCGCTGCAGAGCAAAAGTGCGTTGATCGGCAAGTTGCTCAACAAGGCCCAGATGCTCAGCCAGATCATTGCCAGCCAGTCCGGCTTGAGCCGCGACCCCCAGAGTGACTTGCGCCAGCTCAGCGAGCTGATCACCAGTGTCACCCCGCAGGTCACCCAGACCCTGGGAGAAGGCCGGGCGATGGGGGCCTACTCCCTGGGCCAGGGTTTTCTCAACTCATCTTCCAGTACCCGCTTCGACGAACTGCTGCAACAGTTGGAAAAGCTCCAGGCCGAATACGCCTTGAAATTGCAGGACGTCCTGGGCTCCAGCAACGCCGCGCACGCGGCGCTCGACAGCCTGGCGAAGGCCAGCAATGCCAGCCTCAAGCACGGCAGTGAATTGTTTGAAGAGCAGGTGGTGATGGCCGAAACCCTTGACGCGCCGTGGCAGGGTTTCTATGACAGCGTCAGCCAATTGATGGAGCACACCTATCAGCTCGATGACGCCACCCTGACGTTCCTCGGGCAGCAGCTGGAGCAGCGCCTGGCGCAGAACCGTACGCACATGGTGGTGCTGGTCTCGGCGCTGACGGCGGTGTTTTTGCTGATCTTCTACCTGTATGCAGGGTTCTACGCGTCTACGCGCACCACGTTACGGCGCCTGGGGGCGATGATGGACAAGGTGGCCGCCGGCGACATGACCGTTACCTTTGTTGCCCAAAGCCGCGATGAGTTGGGCGACCTGGGCCAAGTGTTCAACGGCACCGTGGCGAAAATCCATGATTTGATCGAGCGCGTCGGGCATACCGTCAGCCAGGTCGAGTTGCAGGCCGGCCAAGTGGAAACGGTCTCGGCCCGGAGCAATCAGGCGGTCTCTGGCCAGCGCATGCAGATTGAGCAGGTGGCGACGGCCATGAACCAAATGTCTTCCACCGCCCAGGAAGTGGCGCGCAGTGCCGCGGCGGCGGTCAGCAGTGCCCACAGCGTCAACGATGAAACCGTCAATGGCCGCGGCCTGGTGCAATCCCAGCAGGGCAGCATTGCGCGGCTGGCCTCGGAGATCGACCAGTCGGTTAGGGTGATCAACCAGTTGGCCACCGACAGCCAGTCCATCAGCAGCGTCCTGGAGGTGATCAAAAGTATCGCCGAGCAAACCAACCTGCTGGCACTCAATGCGGCCATCGAGGCCGCACGGGCCGGTGAGCAGGGACGCGGCTTTGCCGTGGTGGCCGACGAGGTGCGAACCCTGGCCCGGCGTACCCAGCATTCCACCGAAGAAATCGAGCAAATGATCAGCCGCCTGCACAGCGGTGTGGCAGCGGCCGTGAAGGCCATGGGCACCAGCCATGAAATGGCCAGCGGCACCGTGGAACAGTCGGACAAGGTCCAGCAAGCCCTGGAAAATATCCTCGGTGCCGTGGGCATGATCGTCGATCAGAATCAGCAGATCGCCGCAGCGGTGGAGCAGCAGACCGCCGTCGCCCATGACATCGACCAGAATATCGTCGAAATCAATCGTGCCGGCGAGCATGCAGCCCAAGGCGCGCATCAGACTGAAGCGGCGAGCCGGCAGCTGTCGATACAGGTGATCGAGTTGAAGCAACTGATCGGGGCCTTTCGTGTGTAAGGCGGTGGCGTAGGATTGGTCTTTGGTTGGTGTAGTGCCTGTCCTGATTTCCTGGAGTGCCTTTTTTGCGCGGGTGAATGAGTGAAGATTTGTGTCACTCAATCAAGGTCCAAGGGAGGCATGACAATGACCACTGCAGTCGGCGTCAAGGGGCACTGCGCCCATTGCGACATCACGTTTGAACTCAAGCCTTGGCAGTTGAACGCCATCGCCATTGAAGAACCCTTTGATTGCCCGTATTGCCAGCGCGTCCTGGAGCTGAACTGCCCCCGGCAGTTGCGACATTTCAAGGCGCTGGACCATTGGGCGCTGGTATGCCCGAGCATGGCCGTGCTGACGTGCGTGGTGCTGATCGTGGCGCTGGTGACGGAGTGGATTGGCCTGATCAGTGTGGTCGGGCAGCTCAACGTGTCATTGATGGTGCTGCTGGTGCACTTCCTGGTGCTGCGCTATGTCCGTCATCGGCAGCGAATGACCTTGAACCTGCAAGCGGTGACCCCGGTATTACCAATTGAACAGCTCGCACGCATTGCGTGTGCTCGCCTCGGCCAGCGCTAGGGGGCTGGTGCCCATACGCTCGGCCAGGGCGGTGCAGATCGCCGGCAGGTGCTGCGGGCTGTTGCGCTGGCCCGGGTACATGGCCGGCGCCATGTCGGGGGCGTCGGTTTCCAGTACGACCGCGTTCAGCGGCAGCTGTGCCAGCACCTTATGCATGCGCAGGGCCTGGGGCCATGTGGCTGCGCCGCCCAGGCCGAGCTTGAACCCGAGCTTGATGTATTCATGGGCTTCTTCCCGGCTGCCGGCAAACGCGTGGATGATGCCGCCCCGTGGCAGGCGGATGCGCTTGAGCGTGGCGATCACGGCCGCGTGGCTGCGGCGTACGTGGAGCAGCGCCGGCAGCTGGAAGTCCACCGCCAGTTTGAGCTGGGCTTCGAACAGGCCTTGCTGGCCCTCGCGATCCAGCTGTTCAACAAAGTAATCCAGGCCGATCTCACCTACCGCGCAGAGCTGTCGATGGCCGTGCAGGCGGGTCAACCAGTCGCCCAACTCCGTCAGGTCGGCGGGCTTGTGCTCATCGAGGTACACCGGATGCAGGCCAAAGGCCGCGAACAAACCGGCATCCGCCTGCACCAGATCCCACAGCCGCTGCCAGTTCTGCTGATACACCCCCAGCACCACCATGCGCCGCACGCCCAACTCACGGCTGTGGGCGAGGACTTCCCGGCGATCGCTGTCGAAGTCCGGGAAGTCCAGGTGGGTGTGGGTGTCGATCAGCTCCACGCTCAGGCCTCGTGGATACGCTGCTTGAAGGTCCGGCCGATGGCGTGCACGCCCGGTTGGTATTGTTCTTCTTCAATGGCGGCCAGGGCCAGGCGCAGGGCGGTGTCGGCAATCAGCTGATGTTGCTGGGCCATGGCGTTGACCGGCAGCGGCAGGAAGTCCAGCAACTGGGTGTCACCAAACGTGCCCAGGCGCAGCGGGCGTGACTTGAGCGGGAAGTCATGCAGTGCGTCGAACACGCCTTGCAGCAGCACGTAGGACGTGGTCACCAAGGCGTCAGGCAAGTGCCCCAGTTGATGCAGAAGTTGCTCCATCAGCTGTCGGCCACAGTCGCGGCTGAAGGCTTCGCCGTGTTCGACGATGACCTCGCCGGTGAAACCGCCGAGCGCTTCACGGAAACCGGCCGCACGCTCCTGGCTGATGCTCAGCTCGGGCCGCGCGCCAATCAGCACGATCTGCTTGGGCAGCGGTTGCAGCAAGCTGCTGGTCAATTGCTGGCAGGCCTGGCGGTCGTCGCTGACCACCGAGCAGAACTGGTCCGCCCCCATCACCCGGTCGATGGCAATCACCGGCAAACCCTTGGCTTGCAGCTCGCGGTAACTGTCATCGCTGGCCGGCAGGCAACTGGCGACGAACAGCGCGTCGCAACGGCGGGCGCGGAACAGTTGCAGCAGTTGGCGCTCGCTGTCGGCTTCATCGTCTGAGCTGGCGATCAGCAACTGATAGCCGCGGGCCCGTGCACCTTGCTCCAGCAGCTTGGCGATGCGTGCGTAACTGGGGTTTTCCAGATCCGGGAGGATGAACCCCAGGGTACGGGTATGCCGGCTGCGCAGCCCGGCGGCCTGGGGGTTGGGCGTAAAGCCATGGGCTTCAACCACGGCACGCACGCGCTCGACGGTCGCGCTGCTGATGCGTTGCTGTGCGGCTTTGCCATTGATGACATAGCTGGCGGTGGTCACGGACACACCGGCCAGACGTGCGATATCACTGAGTTTCAAACCGGGATTTCCTTGTTTTTTGGAGCTCGCCCCGACATTTTGTCCAATCGTAACCGATTCCTGCACACGACTAATGTCTCAGCTCAAGTGCCGAGTGGTCCTTCAAGGATGCGCAATTAACGCGTAACCTGCCATAAATTCTAGATTAAACGTTTCAGCCAGCGTATTTTTACGACGTTAGCCACTGAGTGCCTACTGCCAATTGACTACTCGGTCAGCTGTCCCGGAACACCATTACACTGTTTTATTCAAAACAATACCTAGTGCGTCCATCGCACTAACTAGGAGAACGGCATGCTTGAGCTCACTGTAGAGCAGATTTCCATGGGCCAGGTGGCTGTGGATAAATCTGCTGCCCTGCACCTGCTCGCTGACAAACTGGTGGCCGATGGCCTGGTCGCCGAGGGATATCTCAGCGGCTTGCAAGCCCGTGAAGCCCAAGGCTCGACCTTTCTTGGCCAAGGTATTGCCATCCCCCATGGCACCCCCGAAACCCGCGACCAGGTGTTTTCCACCGGCGTGCGCCTGTTGCAGTTCCCCGAAGGGGTGGACTGGGGCGATGGGCAGATTGTGTACCTGGCCATTGGTATTGCCGCCAAATCCGACGAACACCTGCGCCTGCTGCAACTGCTCACCCGCGCCCTCGGTGAAACCGACCTGGGCCAGGCGTTGCGCCGCGCCGGCACGGCTGAAGCCTTGCTGAAACTGCTGCAGGGCGCACCCCAGGAGCTGGCGCTGGACGCGCAGATGATCAGCCTGGGCGTGTCTGCCGATGACTTCGAAGAGCTTGTCTGGAGAGGCGCACGCCTGCTGCGCCAGGCCGATTGCGTCAGCAATGGGTTTGCCGCAGTGCTGCAGCAGGTCGATGCGCTGCCCCTGGGTGATGGCCTGTGGTGGCTGCACAGCGAGCAGACGGTCAAGCGCCCGGGCCTGGCGTTTGTTACGCCCGACAAGCCCATGCGCTATCTCGGCCAGCCCCTAAACGGTCTGTTCTGCCTGGCCAGCCTGGGTGAAGCCCATCAGGCCTTGCTTGAACGCTTGTGCGCCTTGTTGATTGAAGGCCGTGGCCAGGAATTGGGCCGCGCCACCAGCAGCCGCGCGGTGCTCGAAGTGCTTGGCGGCGAGCTGCCAGCTGACTGGCCCAGCGCCCGCATCACCCTGGCTAACGCCCACGGCCTGCACGCACGGCCGGCGAAGATCCTCGCGCAATTGGCCAAAAGTTTTGAAGGCGACATCCGCGTGCGCATCGTTGACGGCCCGGTAGGCGCCGTGTCGGTGAAGAGCCTGAGCAAGCTGCTGAGCCTTGGCGCCCGGCGTGGCCAGGTGCTGGAATTTGTTGCTGAACCGACGATTGCCGGCGATGCGTTGCCCGCGCTGCTGGCCGCTGTCGAAGAGGGCCTGGGCGAAGAGGTCGAGCCACTGCCGACCGTGAGCGCACAGCCTGAAGCCCTTGATATTGCGCCAGTGATCAGCGCGCCACAGGCCGGCAGCCAGCTCCAGGCCATCGCTGCGGCGCCGGGCATTGCCATTGGTCCTGCACATATCCAGATTCAACAGGTGTTCGATTACCCCTTGCGCGGTGAGTCCTCGGCCATTGAGCGCCAGCGCCTGCAGGATGCCCTGGCCGATGTGCGCCGGGATATCCAGGGCCTGATCGAACGCAGCCAGGCCAAAGCCATCCGCGAGATTTTCATCACCCACCAGGAAATGCTCGACGACCCGGAACTCACCGACGAAGTCGACACCCGTCTCAAGCAAGGTGAAAGCGCACAAGCGGCGTGGATGAGCGTGATCGAAGCCGCCGCCAGGCAGCAGGAATCGTTGCAGGACGCGTTGCTTGCCGAGCGCGCCGCCGACCTGCGCGACATCGGTCGCCGGGTGCTGGCGCAATTGTGCGGCGTTGAAACCGCCCAGGAGCCGAGCGAACCCTACATCCTGGTAATGGACGAAGTCGGCCCTTCCGACGTCGCACGCCTGGACCCGGCCCGTGTCGCCGGCATCCTCACCGCCCGTGGCGGCGCAACCGCCCACAGCGCCATTGTCGCGCGGGCCCTCGGTATTCCCGCGTTGGTCGGTGCCGGCCCGGCGGTATTGCTGCTGGCCGCCGGCACGCCGTTGTTGCTGGATGGCCAGCGCGGTCGCCTGCATGTAGACCCCGATGCAGCCACCCTGCAACGTGCCACCGTCGAGCGCGATACCCGTGAGCAACGCTTGCAGGCCGCCTCGGCCCAGCGCCACGAGCCGGCGCTGACCCGCGATGGTCACGCCGTGGAGGTGTTCGCCAATATCGGCGAAAGCGCCGGTGTGGCCAGCGCCGTGGAGCAGGGCGCCGAAGGCATTGGTTTGCTGCGCACCGAACTGATTTTCATGGCCCACCCCCAAGCCCCGGACGAAGCCACCCAGGAAGCCGAGTACCGCCGTGTGCTCGACGGCCTCGGTGGCCGCCCGCTGGTGGTGCGCACCCTCGATGTGGGCGGCGACAAACCGCTGCCGTATTGGCCGATTGCCGAGGAAGAAAACCCCTTCCTCGGCGTACGCGGTATTCGCCTGACCCTGCAACGCCCGCAGATCATGGAAGCGCAATTACGCGCACTGCTGCGCTCGGCGGATAACCGCCCGTTGCGCATCATGTTCCCCATGGTCGGCAGCGTGGATGAATGGCGTGCGGCCCGCGACATGACCGAACGCCTGCGCCTGGAAATCCCGGTGGCCGACCTGCAACTGGGGATCATGATCGAAATCCCGTCCGCCGCGCTGTTGGCGCCGGTGCTGGCCAAGGAAGTGGACTTCTTCAGTGTCGGCACGAACGACCTGACCCAGTACACCCTCGCCATCGACCGTGGCCACCCGACCTTGTCGGCCCAGGCCGATGGCCTGCACCCGGCGGTGCTGCAACTGATCGACATCACCGTGCGTGCGGCCCATGCCCATGGCAAATGGGTCGGGGTGTGCGGCGAACTGGCGGCGGACCCGCTGGCGGTGCCGGTGCTGGTCGGCCTGGGTGTGGATGAGTTGAGCGTGTCGGCCCGCAGCATTCCCGAAGTGAAGGCGCGGGTGCGTGAATTCAGTCTGAGCGAGGCCCAGGGCCTGGCGCAAAAAGCACTGGCGGTGGGTTCGCCCGCCGAGGTGCGTGCCCTTGTGGAGGCCGTGTAGATGGCAAGGATTCTGACCCTGACGCTGAACCCGGCGTTGGACCTGACGGTACGCCTGGCGCACCTGGAGCCGGGTGAAGTCAACCGCAGCGAAACCCTGCTCACCCATGCCGCCGGCAAGGGCGTGAATGTGGCGCAAGTCCTGGCCGACCTGGGCCATCAAGTGACCGTGGGCGGTTTTCTCGGCGAGGACAATCCCCAAGCCTTCGAGGCGCTGATTGCACAACGTGGTTTTGCCGACGCGTTTATCCGCGTGCCCGGCGAAACCCGCAGCAATATCAAGATTGCCGAGCAGGACGGCCGGGTCACCGATATCAATGCGCCGGGGCCGTTGGTCAGTGAGCAGGCGCAGCAGGCGTTGCTCGACCAATTGACGCGCATTGCGCCGGGCCATGATGCGGTGGTCGTCGCCGGCAGCTTGCCGTGTGGCGTCAGCCCACAGTGGTTGCAGGGGCTGTTGGAACACCTGAAGCGTCTGGGCTTGAAAGTCGCCCTGGACACCAGCGGCGAGGCGCTGCGTGCCGGTCTCAAGGCGGCCCCGTGGTTGATCAAACCCAATACCGAAGAGCTCGCCGATGCCCTGGGCGATGCCACCAACGTCATCAGCCAACTGCATCAGCAGGGTGTTGAGCATGTGGTCGTCTCCGACGGTGCCGCGGGCGTGAGCTGGTACAGCCGGGCCACCACCCTGCATGCCACGCCGCCCAAGGTGACGGTGGCCAGTACGGTAGGTGCCGGCGATTCGCTGCTGGCCGGGATGCTCCATGGTTTGCTTGAGTCTGAAGCGCCTGAACAAACCCTGCGTCGCGCCACGGCAATTGCCGCCATGGCGGTGACACAGATCGGTTTCGGCATCCGCGACGCCGCGCAGCTGGCGCGTCTTGAAAGCGGCGTCGCTGTACGCCCGCTGACAGAACAATAAGAGGGATTGTCATGAAGTTAGCCATTGTTACCGCCTGCCCCAACGGCATGGTCACCAGTGTGCTGTGCGCCCGCTTGTTGGACGCCGCCGCGCAACGCCAGGGCTGGAGCACCAGCGTCGAGGTGGTGGATGTACAGCGCCCGGAGCGCCAGTTGTCCCAGGCCACCATCGACGCTGCCGAATGGGTGTTGCTGGTCAGCAGCACGGCGGTGGATATGCAGCGGTTTGTCGGCAAGCGGGTGTTCCAGAGCACACCGGCCCAGGCGCTGGCGGATGTCGAAGCGGTGTTGCGCCGGGGCGCTGAAGAAGCCCAGGAGTATGTCGTCAGCCAGGCAGCGGCTGCGTCGAAGCATGCGCCGCGTATCGTCGCGATTACCGCCTGCCCGACCGGCGTGGCGCATACCTTCATGGCCGCCGAAGCCTTGCAGCAGACGGCCAAGCGCCTGGGCTATGACTTGCAGGTCGAGACCCAGGGCTCGGTCGGTGCGCGTACGCCGTTGAGCCCCGAGGCCATCGCGAATGCCGACGTAGTGCTGCTGGCGGCCGACATTGAAGTGGCCACCGAGCGTTTCGCCGGCAAGAAGATCTACCGTTGCGGCACCGGTATTGCGCTCAAGCAATCCGAGGCGACCCTCAACAAAGCCCTGGCCGAAGGCGCGGTGGAAAGTGCCGCCAGCGGTACTGTGGCCAAGAAAGAAAAAACCGGCGTCTACAAACACCTGCTGACCGGTGTGTCGTTCATGTTGCCGATGGTGGTGGCGGGCGGTTTGCTGATCGCCTTGTCATTCGTGTTCGGCATCCATGCGTTTGAGCAGGAAGGCACGTTGGCGGCCGCGCTGAAAACCGTCGGCGACCGCGCCTTTATGCTGATGGTGCCGCTGCTGGCGGGTTACATCGCTTACTCGATTGCCGACCGCCCGGGCATTGCCCCCGGCATGATCGGTGGCCTGTTGGCGGGCACTTTGGGAGCCGGTTTTATCGGCGGGATTTTCGCCGGGTTTCTCGCCGGTTATTGCGTCAAGCTGATCACCCGTGCGGTGAAGTTGCCGCAGAGCCTGGAAGCACTCAAGCCGATCCTGATCATCCCGTTGCTGGCGAGCCTGTTCACGGGCCTGGCGATGATCTACCTGGTGGGGCCGCCGGTGGCGCGCATGCTCACGGGCCTGACCGATTTTCTCGCGACCATGGGCACCACCAATGCGGTGCTGCTGGGCATCCTGTTGGGCGGCATGATGTGTGTCGACCTGGGCGGGCCGATCAACAAGGCGGCGTATGCGTTTTCCGTCGGCTTGCTGGCGGCACAGAGCGGTGCACCGATGGCCGCGACCATGGCCGCCGGCATGGTGCCGCCAATCGGCATGGGCATCGCCACGTTCCTGGCGCGACGCAAGTTCGCCCAGACCGAACGCGAGGCCGGCAAGGCCGCGATGATCCTGGGCATGTGCTTTATCTCCGAAGGCGCGATCCCGTTTGCCGCCAAGGACCCATTGCGCGTGATCCCCGCCAGCATCGCCGGTGGCGCGTTGACCGGGGCGCTGTCGATGTACTTCGGCTGCAAACTGGCGGCGCCCCACGGCGGCCTGTTTGTGCTGGTGATCCCGAATGCGATGAACCATGCGCTGCTGTACCTGCTGGCAATCGTTGCCGGCAGCCTGCTGACCGGTTTGGTGTATGCGCTGATTAAGCGTCCGGAAGCGGTGGAGCTGGCTGTCGCACCGGTGTCATAAGCGCATGCTTTAGTGGCCCTTTTGATACTCAAGAGGGCACCTGCATGAGCCACTTCGATCTCGGCCGTCGCCGCGTGATGCAAGTCGTCGGCGCCGGCCTGTTGCTGCCGGGCCTGGCCCCGGCGGTGATCGCGTCGGTCAAGGACCGGCCGCAACTCACCGACGGCGTGCAGTCCGGCGACCTGCTCGGTGATCGCGCGATGATCTGGAGCCGCAGCGACCGCCCGGCGAAGATGGTGGTGGAGTGGGACACCCGCAGCGTATTCAGCAACCCGCGTCGATTTGTTTCGCCCCTGGCCGACAACCGCACCGACTTTACCGCCCGCGTCGAACTCACCGGACTGCCCGCCGACCAGGCGATTTTCTACCGCGTGCACTTTGAAGACGCCCAGACCGGCGTCGCCAGCGAGCCGTGGTTCGGCCACCTGCGCAGCGTGCCGCACCAACGCCGCGACATCCGTTTTGTGTGGAGCGGCGACACCGTCGGCCAAGGCTTTGGCATCAACCCTGACATCGGCGGTATGCGCATCTACGAAGCCATGCGCCTGCGCCTGCCGGACTTCTTTATCCACAGCGGCGACACCATCTACGCCGATGGCCCGGTGCCCGCGCAATTGCCCACCGAAGGCGGGCGCATCTGGCGCAATATCACCACCGAAGCCAAGAGCAAGGTCGCCGAAACCCTCGACGAGTATCGCGGCAACTACCGCTACAACCTGCTGGACGAAAACGTGCGCCGCTTCAATGCCGAAGTGCCGCAGATCTGGCAGTGGGATGACCATGAAGTGGTGAATAACTGGTCGCCCGGCAAGCAACTCGACGAGCGCTACCAGACCAAGGACATCAACACCTTGGTGAGCCGCGCACGCCAGGCCTGGCTGGAGTATTCACCCATGCGCCGGCAAAGCGCGGACGGCGGCGGGCGGATTTATCGCAAGCTCAGTTATGGCCCGCTGCTGGATGTATTCGTGCTCGACATGCGCAGCTATCGCGGTCCCAACGATGACAACCTGGGTGGTGAAAAACCCTTCCTCGGCCGCGAGCAGTTGGACTGGCTCAAGCGCGAACTCAAGGCCTCCCAGGCCCAGTGGAAGGTGATCGCCGCCGACATGCCCATCGGCCTCGGCGTGCCCGACGGCGAAGTCAGCCCCGGCGTACCGCGCTGGGAAGCCATTGCCAACAATGACCCAGGCCCGGCGCAGGGCCGCGAGCTGGAAATCGCCGAATTACTCGGCTTTCTGCGCGCGCAGAAAGTGCGCAACCATGTGTGGCTGACGGCGGATGTGCATTACTGCGCGGCCCATCACTACCACCCGGATCGGGCGGCGTTCCAGGATTTCGAGCCGTTCTGGGAGTTTGTCGCCGGGCCTCTGAATGCGGGCAGCTTCGGTCCGAATCCCTTGGATAAAACCTTTGGCCCTGAGGTGGTGTTCGAGAAGGCCCCGCCGGCGCAGAACACCTCGCCGTTTGCCGGGTTTCAGTTTTTTGGCGAAGTGCAGATTGACGGGCAGACAGCGGAGTTGACCGTGATTTTGCGCGACCTGGATGGGGTCTCGGTATTCGAACAGAAGCTGCAACCGGTCTGACCTGAAATGCAATCTAAATGTGGGAGGGGGCAAGCCCCCTCTCACATTGGATCACATCAGTAGACATCCCGGCGGTAGCGCCCTTGTTCGATCAAGCGCTCCACTGTCTCATTCCCGAGGATGTCGACCAGCGCCTGGTCCACGCCCGTCGCCATCCCCTGCAAGCTGCCACACACATAAATCGCCGCGCCGTCCGCGAGCCATTTACGCAGGACATCGGCGGATTCGCGCAGGCGGTCCTGCACGTAGATTTTCTCCTCCTGATCCCGGGAAAACGCCAGGTCCAGCAGGGCCAGGTCACCACTGGCCAGCCAGCCTTGCAGCTCGTCCCGGCACAGGTAGTCGTGGGCGATGGAGCGTTCGCCGAACAGCAGCCAGTTGCGCTGCTGGCCATCGGCAATGCGCGCCTTGAGCAGGCTGCGCAAACCGGCCAGGCCGGTGCCGTTACCCAGCAGGATCAATGGCACCGGCGCCTCCGGCAGGTGGAAGCCACTGTTGCGGCGCAGGCGCAGGCTGATTGCCGAGCCAATGGCCGCATGTTCGGTGAGCCAGCCCGAGCCCACACCCAGGCTGCCGTCGGGGTGGCGTTCCTGGCGCACGATCAATTCCAGCACGCCGTCGCTGGCGATCGAGGCGATGGAGTATTCGCGCATGCCCAGGGGTGCGAGCGCGTTCACCAGCGCTTGAGCGTGCAGGCCGACCAGGTGCGCCCGGTTGTCCGGCAGTTGGCGGGTCGCAAGGGCCTGGTTGAGGGTGTGTGGCAGGCCGTCGATCAGCACGCCATCAGTGCCGATCAGCCCCAGGCCTTCGAGGAAGTGCTCGATGGCCCACGGGCAATTGCGCGGCAGGATTTCCACCAGGTCGCCGGCCAGCCAGTTTTGTTTCGATGGCGATGTGAGGCCCAGCAGGTAGACGTCCGAGCTGGCGCTGCCGGGGTTGAGCAGGGTGCGCTGGCTCAGCGTCCAGTTTTCATACTGGGCGGTCGGCCAGGCGGCGACGGGTGCCTGGCCCGTCAGCTGTCCAAGCTGTTGTTGCCAGTGCAGCAGGGCGGCGCTGTCGCCGCTGTCCACTTCCACCGGGGCGAACAGTGGGTTACCGCCCTGGTGGGTCAGCCAGAAATGCAGGCGCCGGGCAAAGCCACAGAAGTGTTGGTACTGGCGATCACCCAGGGCCAGCACCGAGTAGTTCAGGCCTTTGAGTGACAGATCCTGGCCGAGCACGCTGCGCTCGAAACCGCGGGCGCTGTCGGGGGCTTCGCCGTCGCCGAAGGTGCTGACTACGAACAGCGCATTTTCCGACTGGCGCAAGTCGTCCTGGCTGACACTGCCCAGAGGCTGCACCTTCACCGGCAGGCCAGCCGCCTGCAATTGTCCGGCGGTCTGCCAGGCCAGTTGCTCGGCAAACCCGCTCTGGCTGGCAAAACCGATCAGCCAGGCCGGGGCATCACTGTGGTTGGCACTGAGGCCTTTGCGTGCGTCGCGTACCTGGCGTTTTTTGCGCCGACGGTCCAGGTACAGCAGCCAGCCGGTGATGAAGAACAACGGCATGAGCAGCGAGCTGACGGTGAGGATAATGCGCCCCGCCAGGCCGAAATAACTGCCGGTGTGCAGCGCGTAGATGCTGGTGAGTAACTGCGACTTGAAGGTTTTGCCGGCGTACGTGTCATGGGATTTGACCTCGCCGGTGGCCGGGTCCAGGTTGATCTGGTTCAGTGCGCGGTCGTGGGGGGAGTCTTTGAGCAGGTAATAGACAATGGCGGGTTGCCCGGCGACGGCTGGCATGCGGATGTTATAGGCACTCAAGCCTGGGCCGGCGTTGCTGTAGATGCTGCTCCAGATCGCGTCGTAGTTGGCCACTGGTGCCGGGCCTGCGGGCGGTGGGCCGCGCTTGCGCATCCGTTCATTCTGCGGCGCGTCGGACAGCAGTTTGGTCAGGCCCTGGCTGTACCAGTCGTAGGACCAGGACAGGCCGGTCAGTGCCGCCAGCAGGTAGGCCAGCAGGCACCAGGTGCCGAACACCGAATGCAAATCCCAGTTGAAGCTGCGGCCCTTTTTGCGCCAGTCCAGCGTCAGCCAGGCACGCCAGTTGGCAACCTGGCGCGGCCAGCGCAGGTACAGGCCGGACAGGCAGAAGAACACCAGGATCAGCGTGCAGGCGCCGGTGATCTGCCGGCCGGTTTCGCCCATGGCCAGGAAGCGGTGCAGTTGCAGGATAAAGCCGAGTACATCCTGGCCGACCGCATCGCCCATGTAGTCGCCGGTGTAGGGGTCGAAATAGCGCATCTGGCCACGGCGCTCACCCGGCGGCGGGGTGAAGAACACGCGGGCGGCGTTGCCGCTTTCGCTTTCCACCCACAGCATGGACACGGTCTTGCCTTCGGTGGCTTCCAGCTTGCGCACCAGCTCGGCGGGCGGCAGCACGCCGGCTTCGCGTTTCTCCACGCTCAACACGCTTGGGTTGAGCGCCCGCAGGATCTCATCCTGAAACGAGACCGCAGCCCCGGTGATCCCCATCAAGGCCAGCACCAGCCCGGCAGTGATGCCGAAGAACCAGTGCAACTGGAACAGGGTTTTCTTCAACACGTCGGACCGCCTCGTCTATCTGAATATGTAGGGCACGGCGCGCATTATGCCGTGGGTTGTCGAGAAACATTCTGTTTGACACGCAAAAGCCCCACGCATCCGATGCGTGGGGCTTTGTGGGCTGCTGACCGTTTAGAAGTGGAAGCTTGTGGACAGCAGCGCCGTGCGGCCCGCCGCCTGGTTGGCGAAGTGCGAGGCGTAGGCTTTGTCGTAATAGGTCTTGTCAGTCAGGTTCTGCACGTTCAATTGCAGGTCGACGTTTTTGCTCAGCTTATAGCTGGCCATGGCGTCGTAGCGGGTGTAGGAGGGCACATACACGGTGTTGGCCGCATCGCCGTAAACCTGATCGACGTAGAACGCGCCACCGCCGATGGTCAGCTTCGGGGTCACGTTATAGGTGGTCCACAGGCTGAACGAGTGCTCCGGCGTGTTGGGCATTTGGTTGCCTTTGTTGGAACCGGCCTGGACGACGCCCTGGCGGTTGCCGTTTTTGCCTGGGTCAACCAGCTCGGCTTTCAGGTAGCTGTAGCCGGCGAAGACTTGCCACTGTTCGGTGATCTTGCCGCTGGCGGACAGTTCCAGGCCATCGACCCGCGACTCGCCTGCCGTTTCGTAGGTGTTGGAGTCCACCAGGATGCGGGTGTTTTTCTTCTCGGTACGGAACACTGCGGCAGACAGGGACAGGCGGTTGTGGAACAGGTCCCACTTGGTGCCCAGCTCGTAGTTGACGGTTTCTTCGGGCTTGAGGTCGCTGGTGTTGATGCCGGTAGGAATCGCATTGCTGTCGACCCCTTCGCCCACCAGTCCACCTGCCGGTGAGGCCGAGGTCGCGTAGGAGGTGTAGATGCTGCCGTTCTCCAAAGGCTTCCAGACCAGGCCGGCCTGCCAGTTGAAGAACTGGCTGTCGTCCTTGACCTTGCTGCGCGCCCTGACCGTCGAGGTCGGTACGGCGTTGGTGTTGGCTTCGGTGTCGAAGGTGTCGTAGCGCAGGCCGACGTTCAGCAGCCATTTCGGATCGAGTTCGATGGTGTCGAACACATAGGCGGCACGGCTGGTGGCCTTGGTGTTGGTGCCGTTGTAATTGCGCGCGATGCTGCCGGTCCAGGCGTCGTCCGGATTCGGGTTGCTCAGCGAGGTGCACTGTCCACCCCGGCCGCCGCCGGCCACGGTGCACGTCGGGTTGCTGTTCGGTGTGACGGTGTAACCGCTGACGCGGGTTTCTTCGCCGGTGAATTCCAGGCCGGTGGAGTAGCTGTGCTTGAAGCCAAGCGCCTGGAAATTGCCGAACAGATCTGTCTGGTTGGTGGTGGTCGTGGTGGTGGAGACGCGAGTGTTCGCGCGACGCCACACCGTGCCGAAACGGTTGACGTTGCGTTGGCTATCGTCCGGCTGCGTGAGCACGTAGTCCTGACCGGTGCTGCCATGGCGCAGGGTGTTTTTCAGCGTCATGTCGTCGTTCAGGTCGTGCTCGATGGAGAACGTGCTGATGTCCGCGCGGGTCTTGCGGAAGTCACGGTCCTTGAGACCGTAGAAGTTATTGCTGTCGCCGCCGTCGGTGGGTTTGTCGTGCGCATGAGTGGTGGCGGTCGAAGAGCTGTAGCCATACGGAATGCCCGAATCCGGCAGGTCATTGCTTTCCATATGGTAGTAGCTGAGGTTGACGCGGGTCGGCGTGCCCAGGCCGAAGGTCAGCGATGGGGCCACGCCCCAGCGGTCGTAATTGACCGCGTCACGGCCGGCCACGTTCTGTTCGTGGCTCATCAGGTTCAGGCGGAACGCGGCGCTGTCGTCGAGGAACTGACGGTTCACATCGAGTACATAGCGGCGGGTCTGGTCGGAACCGTAAGTGAAGCCGCCGTTGGTGAAGTCCCGGGCTTGCGGAGTCTTGCTCACCAGGTTGAGGCTGCCACCGGCCGAGCCACGACCGCCGAAGGAGGAGTTCGGGCCTTTGCTGACTTCGATGGACTCGATATCGAAAATTTCACGGCTCTGGCCGCCGGTGTCGCGCACGCCGTCCAGGTAGGTGTCGCCCTGGGCGTCGAAACCACGGATGAATGGACGGTCGCCCTGGGGGTTGCCGCCCTCGCCGGCGCCGAAGGTAATCCCCGGTACGGTGCGCAGGGCATCCTGCAACGAGGTGGCGGCGGTGTCCTTGAGGACTTGTTGTGGCACCACGGTCACCGAGCGCGGCGTGTCCACCAGCGGCGCGGTGTATTTTTGCGAAGAGGCTTTTTCGACCTGGTACGCGGTGTTGTCCTGTTCTTCGCCGGTGATGCTGGTGGCGCCGAGGGCGATGCTGTTGCGCTGGCCTTTTTGTTCAGTGTCTTCGGCCGCCTGCGCCAGATGGGCGACAGAGCTGGCGCTGAGCGCAACGCCGATGGCCGAAGCCAGCATGCGGGGTGAGCCAACAGGTGTTTTTGTGGTGGTGCGCGACATGACGTGTCCTTTCCCCAAGGAGGTGAGGCCGCGGAATATAGGGTGAACAAGACTTTCTATCAATTGCGATACATTACTATTCGCGCTGAATTTACATTCTTTACACTTTTGCCTTACGGTTTTTACGCTCTCGTTCGTCTCCGGCGTTTTACAGGGCGGATAAGAATCAATACCATTGGCGCCTCTTTGCCTACAGGTATTGCCCCATGCTGCTGCACATTCCCGGCCTGTTCTCTCGCGAGGAAGTGCAGCGCATCCGCCACGCCCTGGAAACCGCCGATTGGGCCGATGGCAAAATCACCGCCGGGCACCAGTCCGCCAAAGCCAAGCACAACCTGCAATTGCCCGAAGGCCACCCGCTGGCCAAGGAGATCGGCGCGGCAATGCTCGAACGGTTGTGGAAAAATCCTCTGTTTATGTCAGCGGCGTTACCGCACAAGGTCTTCCCGCCGCTGCTCAATTGCTACACGGCCGGTGGCAGCTTCGACTTCCATATCGACAATGCCGTGCGCCAGGCCAGGGGCAGCCATGAACGGGTGCGCACGGACCTGTCGTCTACGCTGTTCTTCAGCGATCCGGATGACTATGACGGCGGCGAACTGGAGATCCAGGACACTTTCGGCCTGCAGCGCGTGAAGTTGCCGGCCGGCGATATGGTGCTGTACCCAGGCTCCAGCCTGCACAAAGTCAACGCCGTGTCCCGAGGTGCGCGGTATGCCGCGTTTTTCTGGACCCAAAGCCTGGTGCGCGAAGACAGCCAGCGCACCCTGCTGTTCGAGATGGACGGCGCCATCCAGCAATTGAGCCGTGATGTACCCGACCACCCTGGGTTGATCCAGCTCACCGGCACCTATCACAACCTGTTGCGTCGCTGGGTCGAGGTCTGACATGGGCTTTTTATTGCGCCGCGAAGAAGTGCTCAACGTTGAGCAATTGCAGGGCATGCTCGACGACTCGCCGGTGCGCGCGGCCCAGGCGATTCTGATCGCGGCCAAGGAGGGCGTGGTGGATGCCCAGGCCTTGCTCGGGCAAATCCTGCTGGAAGGCCGCGGTATTGCGCGCGACGAAGCGCTGGCGCTGCGGTGGTTCCAGATTGCGGCGCAGGGCGGGCATTTAATGGCGCGCAATATGGCCGGGCGTTGCCTGGAGCATGGCTGGGGGTGTGCCATCGACGAAGCGGCGGCTGCGCGGGAATACCGTTTGGCGGCAGACGCGGGATTGGATTGGGGCCAGTACAACTATGCCAATCTGCTGGCGACGGGCCGGGGTGTTGCCGAGAACCCGCAGCACGCGCTGGCCCTGTATCGGCAAGCCGCAGAACAGGGGCATGCCAAGTCGATGAACCTGCTGGGGCGCTACCTGGAAGACGCTCAGGTTTGCCCGAGGGACCTGGAGGCGGCTGTGGAGTGGTATCGACGCTCAGCCGAGGCCGGGGATTTTCGCGGGCAGTTCAGTTACGCGGCGGTGTTGGCCGACAGGGGCCAGGTCGAGGCGGCGCTGGAGTGGTTGCGCAAGGCGCTGGCGGGCGGAAATCTGAAGTTCCTGCGAACAGCCCACACGGCCTTGGCGGCGGCGAGTGATCCGCGGGTTCGAGCGCTGGCCGAGGCCTTCCACCAACGGGCCGTGAGCCTTGCCTGAGGCATAAAAAAACCCATGACATGTCATGGGTTTTTTGTGCGCGGGCGTCTTACACGTAGAACGACTTCAACGGCGGAAAGCCATTGAACTCAACCGCGCTGTAGCTGGTGGTGTAGGCACCGGTCGACAGCCAGTACAAGCGATCACCGATCGCCAGGTTCAGCGGCAGGCCGTACTTGTAGTTTTCGTACATGATGTCGGCGCTGTCGCAGGTCGGGCCGGCGATGACCACTTCTTCCATCTCGCCTTTCTTCTCGGTCCAGATCGGGAACTTGATGGCTTCGTCCATGGTTTCGATCAGGCCGGAGAACTTGCCCACATCCGTGTACACCCAGCGCTCGACGGCGGTACGGGATTTACGGGCAACCAATACCACTTCACTGACCAGGATGCCGGCGTTGGCGATCAGCGAACGGCCTGGTTCGAGGATGATTTCCGGCAGGTCATCGCCGAAGTCTTCCTTGAGGAAGCGGATGATTTCTTCGGCGTAGGTTTCCAGGCTGTTGGTGCGGGTGATGTAGTTGGCCGGGAAGCCGCCGCCCATGTTGATCAGCTTGAGGTGGATGCCGTCTTCTTCCTTCAGGCGTTCGAAGATCACCTTGACCTTGGCGATTGCCGCGTCCCACACGCTGATGTCGCGTTGCTGCGAGCCAACGTGGAACGAAATGCCGTAGGGCACCAGGCCCAGGTCACGAGCGAGGATCAGCAGGTCCATGGCCATGTCGGTCTGGCAGCCGAATTTGCGCGACAGAGGCCAGTCGGCCGTGGTCGAGCCTTCGGTGAGGATACGTACATACACTTTCGAACCCGGC
The DNA here is from genome assembly GCF_003058245.1 of Pseudomonas sp. GV047. Classification (NCBI taxonomy): domain Bacteria; kingdom Pseudomonadati; phylum Pseudomonadota; class Gammaproteobacteria; order Pseudomonadales; family Pseudomonadaceae; genus Pseudomonas; species Pseudomonas sp. GV047. Next base: position 175,454 of record NZ_QCWA01000005.1, read on the forward strand.
GCGGCCTTGGCGATGTTGCGCAGGTCGGCTTCGGAGTCGGTGGAGAACAGGCGTACGCCCTTCTCGTAGAAGTAGCGGATGTCCCTGGATTTCTTGATGGTGTTGCCGTAGCTGATACGGTCGGCGCTGACGCCGCGGTCCATGACCTTGTCCAGCTCGTAGATCGAGGCGATGTCGAAGCTCGAGCCCTTGTCTTTCAGCAGGTCGATGATCTCCACGGCCGGGTTGGCCTTGACCGCGTAATACACCTTGGCGAATTCGAAACCGGCGCGCAGGTCATCGTAGGCCTGGCTGATCATCGCGGTGTCGATCACCACGAACGGGGTTTCCTGTTTGTCGGCGAACGCCTTCATTTTGTCAAAAGTGGCGCGCGCGAAATAATCTTCGACGTTGATCGACATGCTGGGAACTCCTAAGGGCAAACTAAATTGATCAATGGGTGCAAATGAACGTCCTCCGTATCCCCACTTTGGTTCGCCTACTTCCCAAGGCATGTCGCCGAAAGCAAAAAGGCCATGGGAATAGTCGCTTCCCTTGGCCTTGCTGTCTCGTCGTCAGTACTTGAGCCGGATGGATCGTTTCCAGCATGGACGTTCGGCGCGAACTTTAGGACGTGAGGGGCCATAGATCAACTAAAAATGTCGCGTTTTTGCACGCGTTCGTCGCGGGACCGCGCGCAGCTACTTATGTAACCGACACGTGTGACGGAATGATGTTCCCCGGATGGGGATAATTGAAGGTGTTTCCCTGACAGATCGCGGGACCAAATGTGGGAGGGAGCAAGCCCCCTCCCACATAAGATCAGGCCAGGGCGGTCTCGGCGGGGGAGACAATGCTGGTCTTGCCCCCACGGGACTTACCGGAACTCAGGTACTCGGCAATCGACTCCTGGGTCACTTCACCCAGGAACACCCGCTCCGCATCCATCACCGGCAACCACGAGCGGTTGAACTCGTACATGCGCGACAACAGGATGCGCAAATGCTCGTCATACGCCGCCGTGGCGTTGAACTCGCGCAGGTACTGGCCGCAGGTACCGGTCTGACGGTGCAGGTCGCGACGGCGTACATAGCCGAGCGCCTTGTTCTCGGCGCACGTGACTACCACATAGCGGCGGTCAGTTTCGTCCATCAGCTCCAGGGCATCGGCCACCGGGGTTTCCGGGCTCACCGATGGGGCGTTGTCCGCCGCATCTTCAGCCTTCACCAGCAACAGGCGCTTGAGGGTGCTGTCCTGGCCCACGAAGTTGCTGACGAACTCGTCGGCCGGATGGGCCAGCAGGGTGTCCGGATGATCGATCTGCAGCAGCTTGCCGGCGCGGAAGATGGCGATCTTGTCACCCAGCTTGATGGCTTCGTCGATGTCGTGGCTGACCATGATCACGGTCTTGTTCAGCGCCCGTTGCATCTCGAAGAACTCGTTCTGGATCATCTCGCGGTTGATCGGGTCGACCGCGCCGAACGGCTCATCCATCAGCAGCAGCGGCGCGTCCGCCGCCAGTGCACGAATCACGCCGATACGCTGTTGCTGGCCGCCCGACAGTTCACGCGGGTAGCGATGCAGGTACTGCTTGGGTTCCAGCTTGATCATGCTCATCAACTCGCGGGCGCGGTCGTGGCATTTCTGCTTGTCCCAGCCCAGCAGCTTGGGCACGACCACGATGTTTTCCTCGATGGTCATGTTCGGGAACAGGCCGATCTGCTGGATCACGTAGCCGATGTTGCGACGCAGGGTCACTTCATCGAGGTCGGTGGTGTCTTCGCCGTTGATCAGGATCTTGCCCGAGGTCGGCTTGATCAGGCGGTTGATCATTTTCAGCGTGGTGCTCTTGCCGCAGCCCGAAGGGCCGAGGAACACGCAAATCTCGCCTTCGTTGACGGTCAGGCTTACGTCGTTCACGGCCGAAACAGTTTTGCCGTTGCTTTGAAAAGTCTTGGTCAGGTTTTGAAGTTCGATCATTTGAGCAGTCCTTTTGGAGTCAGCGAGCGTTGCAGCCATTGCAGAAGCAGGTCGGCGAAGATGGCCAGGAGACTGACCAGCACGGCGCCGACGATCAGCATCGACATGTCGCTGCGGCTGATGGAAGCCAGAATAAGTACACCCAGGCCACCGGCGCCGATGGTGGCGGCGATGGTCATGACGCCAATGTTCATCACCACGGCGGTACGCACGCCGGCGAGGATCACCGGCACGGCGATGGGCAGTTCGACCATGCGCAGGCGCTGGCCGAAGGTCATGCCGATGCCTTTGGCGGCTTCGCGGATGCCCGGTTCGACGCCGGTGAGGGCCAGGTAAGTGTTACGCATGATCGGCAGCAGGGAGTAGAGGAACACGGCGGTGATCGCCGGCATCGGCCCCAGGCCCTGGCCGAATTTGGAGTAGAACGGCAGCAGCAGGCCGAACAGGGCGATGGACGGCACGGTCAGCAGCACCGTGGCGCTGGCTTGCAACGGGCCGGCGAGGGTCGGGAAGCGGGTCATCAGCACGCCGAGGGGCACGCCGACGACAATCGCCAGGATCACCGCGATACCGACCAGGGTGATGTGCTGCCAGGTCAGGTGCAGGACCTGGGCCCAATCAAGATGGGAAAAGGCGTTCAGGAATTCCATGTCTTCTCCTTCTTAGTTGATCGGATGTTGGCGCAGGAAATCGGCGGCAACAGCGGATGGGCTTTCATGGTCGACGTCGACCCGCGCGTTCAACTCGCGCATGGTCTTGTCGTCGAACAGCGCGGCCAGTGGCGCAAGGTCTGCGGCCAGCTGCGGGTGCGCGTCCAGGTAAACCTGGCGCACCACGGGGGCGGCGGTGTAGTCCGGGAAATAGTGCTTGTCGTCGGCCAGCAGCTTCAATTTGAACGCGTTGAGGCGACCGTCGGTGGTGTAGACCAGGCCGGCAAACACCTGGCCGTTACGCAGGGCGGTGTAGACCAGGCCCGCGTCCATCTGCCGGGTGTTTTTGCGCGTCAGGTTCATGTCATACAGCTTGACCATGCCGGCGAGGCCGTCGGAGCGGTTGGCGAACTCGGTGTCCAGGGCCACGAGGCGGTGTTCCTTGGTGTCTTCTGCCATGGCGTTGGTGAGGTCGCTGATGCTGTTGATCTCTGGATGCTCCTCGGCCACTTTCTCGGGCAGTGCCAGGGCGTAGGTGTTGCTGAAGCGCGACGGCGACAGCCAGACCAGGCCTTTTTTCGCGTCGAGCTCTTTCACTCGGGCGTAGGACTGTTCGCTGTCGAGCTTCTCGTCCACATGGTTATAGGCCACGAGCGACACGCCGGTGTATTCCCAGATCAGGTCCAGTTGCCCGCTTTCCTGGGCACTGCGCGCCAGGTTGCTGCCCAGGCCGCCGGTCACGCGGGCGTCATAGCCCTTGGTGCGCAGGTACTGGGAGGTGATTTCGGCCAGCAGGGTCTGTTCGGTGAACACCCGCGCGCCAATGCGGATCACGGGTTTTTCGGCAGCTTGCGCAAGACCTGCAAACAGCAGGACGCAGCTCAGTATCAAGGTGATTTTTTTCATGTGTATTCCTTTGCCAAGCCTTAAGACGGACGCAACCCGCGTTCCAGCCAGAGGCGGCTGGCCATGGTTACCAGGCCGTCGAGCAGCAACGCCAGCAACGCGGTGCACGCGGCGCCGAGCAGCAGTTGCGGCTGGTTGTTCAGGGCGATGCCGGGGAAAATCAGGCTGCCCAGGCTATTGGCACCAATCAGGAACGCCAGCGGCGCGGTACCGACGTTGATCGCCAGGGCCACGCGCACACCGCCGATGATGATCGGCACGGCGTTCGGCAATTCGACGCGAAACAGCACCTGGCGCGGGGTCATGCCGATGCCGGTGGCGGCTTCTTTCAGCGAGCCTTGAACGTTTTTGAGGCCTTCGTAGGTGTTGCGCACGATGGGCAGCAAGGAGGCGAGGAACAGCGCGAAGATGGCCGGGCCGCTGCCGATGCCGAGGACGCCGAGGGCGATGGCCAGTACGGCCAGGGGGGGGACGGTGTTGCCGATGTTGAAGATCTGCATGAAGCGTTCTGCGCGCCCGACCATGTTCGGTCGGCTGAGCAGGATACCGGCGGGGATGCCCACAACGAGGGCGGCCAGCATGGAGACTAGAACCAGGATCAAATGAGCTTGCAGGTAAAACAACAAATCGTCGCGGTACAGTTCGATCGTGTTGATGCCGATCCAGTGGACCAGCAGGGCCAGGAGAGCGACGACAACCACTCCTCCTATCAGCCCTTTGCCATAGCGAATAGCCACAGGCGGACTCCTTTTTTCTTTTGTCGGCGACCACATTTCCGAGCGGCAATGCCATTCCTGGCTGTCGGCGAATAGGGTCGCGAAAAGCAGCTCGCCAATACCGGCAACGCGGTATCAAATCGAGCCATGAGCGCAGCCTCGTCAGGCTAACTTGCTGATTTTTCAGCCCCTGTTACGAGTGCGGTAGCAGGGGAGTGGACGTCTCTACCTTTTAAAAGGTTCCATACTTGGCAGCATTTAGCCACCCCCAATGGGGTGAACGGTGGTCCGGCACCTGCGGTTTGCGCTATACTCGCCGCCCTTTTTTGACTCACCTGCCAGGCGATTTCCCATGACCCACCAGGCCGCCGAAGTCGCGAAACGCCGCACTTTCGCCATTATTTCCCACCCCGATGCCGGTAAAACCACCATCACCGAGAAGCTCCTGCTGATGGGCAAGGCGATCGCAGTGGCCGGCACGGTGAAATCGCGCAAATCCGACCGCCATGCCACCTCCGACTGGATGGAAATGGAAAAACAACGGGGTATTTCCATTACCACGTCGGTCATGCAGTTCCCGTATCGAGACCACATGGTCAACCTGCTCGACACCCCGGGCCACGAAGACTTCTCCGAAGACACCTACCGCACCCTGACCGCGGTGGACTCGGCATTGATGGTCCTCGACGGCGGTAAGGGCGTCGAGCCGCGTACCATCGCGCTGATGGACGTATGCCGGCTGCGTGATACGCCGATTGTCAGCTTCATCAACAAACTCGACCGTGATATCCGCGACCCGATCGAATTGCTGGATGAAATCGAAGCCGTCCTGAAGATCAAGGCTGCGCCGATCACCTGGCCGATCGGTTGCTACCGCGACTTCAAGGGCGTGTACCACCTGGCCGACGACTACATCATTGTCTACACCGCCGGCCATGGCCACGAGCGCACCGATGTGAAAATCATCGAAAAGCTCGACTCCGACGAAGCCCGCGCCCACCTGGGTGACGAGTACGACCGCTTTGTCGATCAGTTGGAACTGGTTCAGGGCGCCTGCCACGAGTTCAACCAGCAGGAATTCCTCGACGGCCAGCTGACCCCGGTGTTCTTCGGGACCGCCCTGGGCAACTTCGGCGTCGACCACGTGCTCGACGCTGTCGTGAACTGGGCACCGAAGCCGCTGGCCCGTGTCGCCAACGAGCGCACCGTGGAACCGGTGGAAGAGAAATTCACCGGCTTCGTGTTCAAGATCCAGGCGAACATGGACCCCAAGCACCGCGACCGTATTGCCTTCATGCGCATCTGCTCGGGCAAGTACGAAAAAGGCATGAAGATGCGCCATGTGCGCACCGGCAAGGACGTGCGCATCGGCGACGCCCTGACGTTCTTCTCCTCCGAGCGTGAACAGCTCGAAGAGGCCTACGCCGGCGACATCATAGGCCTGCATAACCACGGCACCATCCAGATCGGCGACACCTTCACCGAAGGTGAAACGCTGGGCTTCACCGGTATCCCGCACTTCGCCCCGGAACTGTTCCGTCGCGTGCGCCTGCGCGATCCGCTGAAATCCAAGCAACTGCGCCAAGGCCTGCAGCAACTGGCGGAAGAGGGCGCTACCCAGGTGTTCTTCCCCGAGCGCAGCAACGACATCATCCTCGGCGCCGTGGGTGTGCTGCAGTTCGATGTGGTCGCCAGCCGCTTGAAAGAGGAATACAAGGTTGAATGCTCCTACGAGCCGATCACCGTGTACTCCGCGCGCTGGATCGAATGCGCCGATAAGAAGAAGCTGGAAGAGTTCTCCAACAAGGCCGTGGAAAACCTCGCGCTCGACGGCGGTGGTCACCTGACCTACCTGGCCCCGACCCGGGTCAACCTGGCGCTGATGGAAGAGCGCTGGCCTGATGTGAAATTCCGCGCGACCCGCGAGCACCACTAAGGTCTGAGCGCCGCAAAACAAAATGTGGGAGGGGGCAAGCCCCCTCCCACATTTTTTTCTCCTCCAGGCATGGGATTGGCGAGAATCCGGCATCGGGTCTAGCGTTTAACCACCGACTGCAAAGGAGATCACCGTGCGAAATGCTCAACGCGCCATTCCCCTGGTGTTGCTGGCCGTCCTGGGGCTGGCGCCCCTTCCGGCACTGGCGGGCGCAGGAGCGCCGCAATGGAAAGACACGGGGCCGGTCACCAAGAAAAAGCAGAACGAGGTCAACTCCGGCAGTTGGCAACCCCAGGCCCAGCCTGCGCCAAAAGAGGACGCAGAAAACCCCTACAACGAAGGGGAAGACAGCGAAACCTACGATGACGGCGACAGTTAATTGCATCCAAAAGAAAGCCCCTCCCACCAGGCTGATGCGCAACCTGACGGGAAGGGCTGTAGAACGCTGTATCACTGCTTACACATTTTTAATCTGATGTTCCGTAGCAGCTGTTTTACTTAGGCAACGAACTGCTCCGCGTAGTGGCAAGCCACCTGGCGGTTATCCAAGGCGCGCAGTTGCGGCTCCTCGCTGCTGCAACGTGCCGTCGCATACGGGCAGCGCTTGTGGAACGCGCAGCCCGGCGGCGGGTTCAGTGGATTGGGCAACTCGCCAACGATTTTGATCTTCGGTTTGTTCGGATCCGGATGAATGGTCGGGGTGGCCGAGAGGAGCGCCTGGGTGTACGGATGCAGGGGGCGCGCGTAGATGTCTTCCTTGGGGCCCACCTCCACCGGGCGACCGAGGTACATCACCATCACATCGTCGGCAACGTGCTGCACCACCGCCAGGTTGTGGGAGATGAACACGTAGGCCGTGTTGAATTCCTGCTGCAGGTCCATGAACAGGTTGAGCACCTGGGCCTGGATCGACACGTCCAGCGCCGAGGTGGGTTCATCCGCCACCAGCACTTTCGGTTGCAGCATCATCGCGCGGGCCAGGGCGATCCGCTGGCGCTGGCCACCGGAGAACATGTGCGGGTAACGCTGGTAATGCTCAGGGCGCAGGCCCACTTGCTTCATCATCGCCTGCACTTTCTCGCGGCGTTCGGCGGCGGACAGGTTGGTGTTGATCAGCAGCGGCTCGCCCAGTTGATCACCGACCTTCTGGCGTGGGTTCAACGAGGCATACGGGCTCTGGAACACCATCTGCACATCTTTGCGCAATTGCTTGCGCTGGGCCTTGTCGGCACCGGCGACTTCCTGGCCGGCGATTTTCAACGAGCCCGAGGATGGCTCTTCAATCAGCGTCAGCGCACGGGCCAGGGTGGATTTGCCGCAACCTGACTCGCCTACAACCGCGAGGGTCTTGCCGGCTTCCAGTTCAAACGACACACCATTAAGCGCGCGTACCAGCGCATGGCCCTTGAACAGGCCACGGGACACTTCGTAATGACGGGTCAGGTCGCGGGCAGTAAGAACGACGGCCATTACGCCACCTCCTGGTTCAAGGGGTAGAAGCAGCGCGCAAGGCTGTTGCTTTTCGGATCAAGGCCGGGCCGCTGGGCACGGCAGCTTTCCTGCACATACGGGCAGCGTGGCGACAGCAGGCAACCCTGCGGGCGGTCATAGCGGCCGGGCACGATACCCGGCAGCGTGGCCAGGCGCGTGGCGCCGAGGCTGTGCTCGGGGATCGCCTTGAGCAGCGCTTCGCTGTACGGGTGCGCCGGGATATCGAACAACTGCGGCACCTGGCCGACTTCCACGGCTTGGCCGGCGTACATCACGCACACGCGCTGGGCGGTTTCTGCCACGACCGCGAGGTCATGGGTGATCAGTACCAGGCCCATGTTCTGCTCTTTCTGCAGGGCCAGCAGCAGTTCCATGATCTGCGCCTGGATGGTCACGTCCAACGCGGTGGTCGGCTCATCCGCGATCAGCAGTTTCGGCTCGCCGGCAATCGCCATGGCGATGGCCACACGCTGGCTCATACCGCCGGACAACTGGTGCGGGTAGGCGTCCATACGGCTGGCGGCGCCCGGGATCTCGACTTTTTCCAACAACTCGATGGCGCGCTTGCGGGCTTGCTTGCCGGACATTTTCAGGTGCAGGCGCAGCACTTCTTCGATCTGGAAACCCACGGTGTAGCTGGGGTTCAGCGCGGTCATCGGGTCCTGGAACACCATCGCCAGGTCTTTGCCGACGATCTGGCGGCGCTGGCGGTTGCTCAGCTTGAGCATGTCCTTGCCGTCGAAGTTCAGGGCGTCGGCGGTGACGATGCCAGGGTGCTCGATCAGCCCCATCAGCGCCATCATGGTCACGGATTTACCCGAGCCCGACTCGCCAACAATGGCCAGGACTTCGCCCTTGTCGACGGCAATGTCGAGGCCATCGACCACCGGCACGGCGGTCTTGTCGCCGAAGCGCACATTGAGATTCTTGATTTCTAACAGTGACATGGGAATCTCCTCAGGCGGCGTTCTTGAGTTTCGGGTCCAGCGCATCGCGCAGGCCGTCACCCATCAAGTTGATTGCCAGCACGCTGAGCAAAATGGTCAGGCCAGGCAGGCTCACCACCCACCAGGCGCGTTCGATGTAGTCACGGGCCGAAGCCAGCATGGTGCCCCACTCCGGGGTTGGCGGTTGTACGCCAAGGCCAAGGAAGCCCAGGGCCGCGGCATCGAGGATCGCCGAAGAGAAACTCAGGGTCGCCTGCACGATCAGCGGTGCCATGCAGTTAGGCAGCACGGTGATGAACATCAGGCGGGGCAGGCCGGCGCCGGCGAGGCGGGCGGCAGTCACGTAGTCACGGTTCAGCTCGCCCATCACCGCAGCGCGGGTCAGACGTACGTAGGACGGCAGCGACACGATGGCGATGGCGATCACGGTGTTGATCAGGCCAGGGCCGAGGATCGCGACAATCGCAACCGCCAGCAGCAGCGAGGGCAGGGCCAGCATGATGTCCATCAGGCGCATGATGGTCGGGCCGAGCAGGCGCGGGAAGAAACCGGCGAACAGACCCAGCAGGATGCCCGGGATCAGCGACATCACCACCGACGACAAGCCGATCAGCAAGGACAGGCGTGAGCCCTGGATCAGGCGCGAGAGCAGGTCGCGGCCCAGTTCGTCGGTGCCGAGCAGGAACTGGATCTGCCCGCCTTCCAGCCACGACGGTGGGGTGAGCAGGAAATCGCGGTATTGCTCGCTGGGGTTATGCGGCGCTACCCAGGGGGCGAAGATCGCGCAGAACACGATCAGCAACATGAACAGCAGGCCGGCAACCGCGCCCTTGTTCTTGGAGAAGGCTTGCCAGAATTCTTTGTACGGCGACGGGTACAGCAGGCTTTGATCGACTGCTGACACTTGAGTAGGTGTGGTCATGGTCATGATCTCAGCGCTGGTGACGGATGCGTGGGTTGGCGAAGCCGTAGAGGATGTCCACCACGAAGTTCACCAGGATCACCAGACATGCGATCAGCAGGATGCCGTTTTGCACCACCGGGTAGTCCCGTGCGCCAATGGCTTCGATCAGCCATTTGCCGATGCCGGGCCACGAGAAGATGGTTTCGGTCAGCACCGCACCGGCCAGCAGGGTGCCGACTTGCAGGCCGACCACGGTGAGTACCGGGATCAGTGCGTTACGCAGGCCGTGCACGAACACCACGCGCGCCGGCGACAGGCCCTTGGCCTTGGCGGTGCGGATGTAGTCTTCACGCAGCACTTCGAGCATGGATGAACGGGTCATCCGCGCGATCACTGCCAACGGAATGGTGCCGAGCACGATGGCCGGCAGGATCAGGTGGTGCAGCGCATCCCAGAATGCGTCCGGCTCGTCAGCCAGCAGGGTGTCGATCAGCATGAAGCCGGTGCGCGGCTCGATGTCGTAGAGCAGGTCGATACGTCCGGACACCGGGGTCCAGCCCAGGCTCACGGAGAAGAACATGATCAGGATCAGGCCCCACCAGAAGATCGGCATCGAATAGCCCGCCAGGGAGATGCCCATCACCCCGTGGTCGAACAGGGATCCTCGCTTGAGTGCCGCGATCACCCCGGCCAACAGGCCCAGGATGCCGGCGAACAACAGGGCGGCCATGGACAGTTCCAGGGTCGCCGGGAAGAGGGCGGTGAACTCGGTCCACACGCTGGTACGGGTACGCAGGGATTCGCCAAGGTCGCCGTGGGCGAGCTTGCCGACGTAGTCCAGGTATTGCGCGTACAGCGGCTTGTTAAGGCCAAGGCGTTCCATTGCCTGTGCGTGCATCTCGGGGTCGACGCGCCGCTCGCCCATCATGACTTCGACAGGGTCGCCAGGGATCATGCGTATCAACGCAAACGTGAGCAACGTGATGCCGAAAAACGTGGGGATCAATAACCCCAGTCGGCGGGCAATAAAACTAAACATCTTGTGGTGTACCTCAATCAGCCGGTTAGGCAGGTTCGGCACCGTCCTGGTGGGCGGCGCCGAGCGTTTCTCTTATTTACTTCACCTGGGTGGTGGCGAAGTTATTGTTCGTCAGAGGGCTTTGGGTATAACCCTCGACGTTCTTGCGCATGGCGGTGAACATTTTCGGGTACGCCATGGGAATCCACGGTTGGTCCTTGTCGAAAACCTCCAGGGCTTGTTGATAGAGTGCGGCCCGCTGCTGGGGTTCAGCGTCGGCGCGGGCCTTATCGATCAAGTCCTGAAACTCTTTGTTACACCAGCGGGCGTAGTTTTCGCCGTTTTTCGCTGCATCGCAACTCAGGTTCGGCGTAAGGAAGTTATCCGGATCGCCGTTGTCACCGGCCCAGCCGGCGGAAACCATGTCGTGCTCGCCGGCTTTGGCGCGCTTGAGCATTTCGCCCCATTCCATGACCTTGATATTGACCTTCAGGCCGATCTGCGCCAGATCTGCCTGCATGCGCTGGGCGCCCAGCATCGGGTTCGGGTTGGTCGGGCCGCCGCCGTTACGGGTGAACAGGGTGAACTCGGTGCCTTCCGGCACACCGGCTTCCTTGAGCAGGGCACGGGCCTTGTCCAGGTCGCGTTCAGGGTTTTTCAGCTTATCGTTGAAGCCCAGCAGGGTCGGCGGATACGGCCCGGTGGCATCCACGGCGTTGCCTTTGCCATACAGGGATTCGTTGTAGCCTTTCTTGTCGAACGCGATGTTGATCGCGTGACGCACCCGCGCGTCGCTCATGTATTTGTGGGTGGTGTTCAGGGCGGTGTATGCGGTGGTCATCGCCGCCAGTTCGGCGACCTTCAGGTTCGGGTCTTTCTTGATGCTGGGAAGGTCGTCGGGCTTGGGATACAGCGCGATCTGGCATTCGTTGGCCTTGAGCTTCTGCAGGCGCACGTTGTTGTCCACCGCAATGGCCAGGATCAACGGATCGGCCGGAGGCTTGCCACGGAAGTACTCCGGGTTGGCCTTGAAGCGCACCTGAGCGTCCTTCTGGTAGCGTGTGAAAATGAACGGGCCGGTGCCGATCGGCTTGCTGTTGAGCTCTTCGGTCTTGCCGGCGGCAAGTAGCTTGTCGGCGTACTCGGCGGAGTGGATGGCGGTGAACGGCATCGCGACATCGGCCAGGAACGGTGCCTCAGGGCGGGTCAGGGTGAAGACCACGGTATGGTCATCGGTCTTCTCTACGCTCTTGAGCAGTTCCTTGAAGCCCATGCTTTCAAAGTACGGGTAGCCCACGCTGGATTTGTTGTGCCACGGGTGTTTCGGGTCCAGTTGACGCTGGAAGCTCCAGAGCACGTCGTCGGCATTCATGTTGCGCGTGGGTTTGAAGTAGTCGGTGGTGTGGAACTTGACGTCGTCGCGCAGATGAAAGGTATAGGTCAGGCCGTCGTCACTGATTTCCCAGGAAGTGGCGAGCGCTGGCACGATCTCGGTGGTGCCGGGCTTGAAGTCCACCAGGCGGTTGAACATGGTTTCGGCGGCGGCATCGGCGGTGACGGCCGTGGTGTACAGGACCGGGTCAAAACCCTCCGGGCTGGCTTCGGTGCAGACCACCAGGGGTTTGGCCGATACGCCGATAGCCACGCTTAACAGCGCAGCGGCAACGGCAGCTTGTAGCGGGAGCATTTTCATTCAGAGCCCTCTGCAATCGATGGGACCAGACAAGCGTAGACGGCAGGCTCGTCCTGAGCCTGCCGTCTACCTGGTGCTAGTTAAAGAATGTTGAACGGGATGGTGGTGACCAGGCGGAACTCTTTGATGTTGCCGTCAGCCTGTTGTGCGCTGGCGCGGTGAGTCACGTAGGTGCCACGGATGGTGGTGGCCTTGAGTGGGCCGCTCTGAATCGCGTAGGACGTGCCAACCCCGTATTCCTGGTGTTTCTCGCCGTCCATCAGGCGCAGGTCGCTACGCGAAGCGCCGGCTTCACCGTAGGCGGTACCGTTGTAGTGAGTACCGTCGATGCCCCAGCCGCGCGCCGAGTAGACGTTGAACTTCAGGCCCGGCACGCCGTATTCGGCCATGTTGATGCCGTAGGCGATCTGGAAGGACTTCTCGTTCGGGCTGTTGAAGTCGGAGGTCAGGGAGTTGGCCAGGTAGATGCCGTTGGTTTCGTGCAGGTAGTCGAAGTACTCGTCACCGTTAACTTCCTGGTACGAGAAGGTCAGGCTGTGGGCCTGGTGGGTCAGCCCCAGGGACAACGAGTAAGTGTCGTTGTCGATGTTGCCCATCTTCTTGCTGCCGGTGTCGGTGGTTTTGTAGTAGTTCAGGCCGGTGGTCAGTGCCAGGGTCTGTGCATCACCCAATTCGTGGGTGGCACCGAAGTAGTACTGGTTCCAGAAGTCTTCGACGTTAGCGGCGAACACGCTGGTTTTCAGGCTCTTGAACGGCTGGTAGTTGAAGCCCAGGGTCTTGACCTTGTCGGTTTCCTGGCCATTGCCGTACTCGGAACGGAATTTCGACAGGCTTTGTTCGGTACGCGGCGAAACGCGATCAAAGATGCCGCCCTGGAACGACAAGTTGCTGAACTCTTCGCTGTTGAAGCTCACACCCTCGAAGCTCGAAGGCAGGGCACGGTTGCCGATGGTATCGACGATTCCGCTGCTGAAGTTCTGGCGACCGGCGGTCAAGGTGGTGTTGGACACGCGGAACTTGACGTTCGCCAGGCCCAGTTTGCTCCACTGGCCTACTGCATCGCCGTCGGAGTCAGCCAGGGTACGGTTGGAACCGCCCTTGATATCACGCTTGCTGCGGTCCAGGACCACGGCGTTGTAAGCCGCGACTTCGGTCGCCACCCCCACGGTGCCTTGGGTGAAGCCCGAGGAGTAATTGAGGATGGTGCCTTGTACCCAGTTTGTGCGGTTTGCGTCGGTGCGCGTCTGATTGTGTTTCTCATAGGAGAAACGCTGGCCACGGAATTTCTTCTCGCTGGAGTACCAGTTACGGGTTGTACCGCCCAGGCTTTGACCGTCAATAAAGCCTTTGGCCTCGCTTTGGGCGCTGGCGCCGGCCAATGTGGTCGGGACGAAGTCCTGGCTGGCGGGTTCAGCATAGGCGGTGGCCGTGATGCTGCTGATGGCCAAGGCCAGAAGCGCTTTGCTGCTCAGTTTCATGGGTTGAAGCTCCTTTGGTTCTCTTTTTAATGCCGGTCTTTTTTGGTGATCCGGCTATTGGGTGTGTAACTCGATCAAGCTGTTGCAAACGTTTGCCGTAGGAAATTTCCCAATAAAAGGCTGAACGTTTGCGGGAGAGCCAACTTCGCTCCCTGCAATCCGGTTATTTTCTTATGGGTTAATGCTGACGCCCGAGAACACGTTGCGGCCGAAGGGACTTACTTTGAAGCCTTCGACTTTGGCGCTTAACGGCTGGTTGACCGTCGAGTGGGCGACGGGTGTGATCGGCACCTGCTGCTTGAGCAGTTGCTGTGCCTGTTTGTACAGAACAGTCCTTTGTTCGCGGTCGGTCACGACCTTGGCTTGCTTGATCAGCTTGTCGTACGCCGGGTCACACCACATGGAGTAGTTGTTCCCGCCGATGGCGTCGCAGCTGTAGAGGGTGCCCAGCCAGTTGTCCGGATCGCCGTTGTCGCCGGTCCACCCGATCAGGCTGACATCGTGCTCACCGTTCTTGGTGCGCTTGATGTATTCGCCCCACTCGTAGCTGACGATCTTGACCTTCAGTCCGATCCTGGCCCAGTCGCTTTGCAGCATCTCGGCCATCAGCTTGGCGTTGGGGTTGTACGGCCGTTGCACCGGCATCGCCCACAGGGTGATCTCGGTACCTTCCTTCACGCCGGCGGCCTTGAGCAGTTCCTTGGCTTTTTCCGGGTTGTAGGCGGCGTCCTTGATGCTGTCGTCGTAGGACCATTGGGTCGGCGGCATGGCATTGACTGCCAACTGCCCCGCGCCCTGGTACACGGCGTTGAGGATGCTCTGCTTGTTCACCGCCATGTCCAGCGCCTGGCGCACTTCGAGCTGGTCGAACGGCTTGTGGCGCACGTTGTAGGCGATGTAGCCCAAGTTGAAGCCCGGCTTGGTCAGCAGTTGCAGGTTCGGGTCGGCCTTGAGCGCGTCGACGTCGGCCGGGCGCGGGTGCAGGGTGACCTGGCATTCGCCGGCCTTGAGTTTTTGCACGCGCACCGAGGCGTCGGTGTTGATGGCAAAAATCAGCTGGTCCAGCTTGACCTTGCTCGGGTCCCAGTACTGTTTGTTGCCCACATAACGGATCTGCGAGTCTTTCTGATAGCGCTGGAAGACAAAGGGGCCAGTGCCGATCGGCTTCTGGTTGATGTCGCTGGGCTTGCCTTCCTTGAGCAACTGCTCGGCGTATTCGGCCGACAGGATGGCGGCAAAGCTCATGGCGATGTTCTGCACGAACGCAGCGTCGACCGAGTTCAGCGTCATCACCACGGTATGCGGGTCGGTTTTCTCGACCTTGGCGATGTTCTTGTTCAGGCTCATCCCGTTGAAGTACGGAAACTCGGTGGGGTAGGCCTTGCGAAACGGGTGGTCGGGGTCAAGCATGCGGTTGAAGGTGAACAGCACGTCGTCGGCGTTGAAATCCCGCGTCGGCTTGAATTCCTTGTTGCTGTGGAACTTCACGCCTTCACGCAGGTGAAAGGTGTAGGTCAGGCCGTCTTCGGAAATGTCCCACTTGGTCGCCAGTCCAGGTACGACGTTGGTCGCTCCCTTTTCAAACTCAACCAGGCGGTTGTACAGCGGCTCGGCCACATCGTTATCGGTAGCGGTGGTGTACTGCGCGGTGTCGAACCCTGCCGGGCTGCCTTCGGAGCAGAACACCAGGCTCTTCTTGTCGGCCGCCTGGCCCATCGTGGCTACGGCCAGCAGGCTGGTGCCAAAAATTGCGGATAGAACGGTGGTATGGCGCATGACGATCCCGATCCTTGTTTGTAGTTGTCATCAGCAAGCAATCACCCAGGCGTACGGCCAGGGGGACATTACTGATCCCACACACAGCAAGTGCCTTTCCCAGGTTGGAGCCTCTGCTGTCCTACGACGGTATGGGCCGCGGACTGCGCAGTAAATGCGCCAAATTGGACTGACCTTGTAGGCAAAAGAGCTACTTGTCGCAGTTCGCAGCTGTAGGACGCGGCGATTACGAGCGTGGTCTATTGCCTACGGTCCAGGTGGATGCAATAACGGCGACGTTATTAAACGTCGCCGTCATTGGTCCTTACTTGCCGCTTACGCTCACGCCATAGAAGGAGTTCAGGCCAAACGGGCTGATCTTGAAGTCCTGTACGGTGTTGCGCATGGGTTGATACACCGTCGAGTGCGCGATAGGTGTCATCGGGACTGCATCTTTGAGGATATGTTGCGCCTGCTTATACAGCTCGGTGCGTTTGGCGACGTCCGATGTAGCCTTGGCTTCTTTCACGACGCCGTCGAATTTCTTGTCGCACCACTTGGAGAAGTTGTTACCGGCCAGGGAGTCGCAACCGAACAGCACGTTCAGCCAGTTGTCCGGGTCACCATTGTCGCCGCTCCAGCCAATGATCATGGCCTGGTTCTCGCCGCCTTTGGAGCGCTTGATGTACTCGCCCCACTCGTAGCTGGTGATCTTGACCTTCAGGCCGATCTTGGACCAGTCGTTTTGCAGCATTTCGGCCATCAGCTTGGCGTTCGGGTTGTACGGACGCTGAACCGGCATCGCCCACAGAACGATCTCGGTACCTTCCTTGACACCCGCTTCCTTGAGCAGCGCCTTGGCTTTCTCGGGATCGTACTTGGCGTCCTTGATGGTGGTGTCGTAGGACCATTGGGTTGGCGGCATGGCGTTGACCGCCAGTTGGCCTGCGCCCTGGTAGACGGAATCGATGATCTGCTGTTTATTCACCGACATGTCCAGCGCCTGGCGCACGCGCAGGTCGGCCAGTGGGTTGGGCTGGTCGCTGCCCTTGACCTTATCCATGACGTTGTAGGCGACATAGCCCAGGTTGAAACCGGCCTGGTGCGGCAGTTTCAGGTCCTTGTCTTCACCCAGCGCCTTGAGGTCGGCCGGACGTGGGAACAGGGTGATCTGGCACTCGTTTTTCTTCAGCTTCTGGATACGCACCGACGGATCGGTGGTGATGGCGAAGATCAGGTTATCGATCTTCACGTCCTCAGGTTTCCAGTAGTCCTTGTTGCCGGTGTAGCGAATGTTCGAGTCTTTCTGGTAGCTCTTGAATACGAACGGGCCAGTGCCGATTGGCTTCTGGTTGATGTCCTGAGGCGTGCCATTCTTCAGCAACTGGGCGGCATATTCGGCCGACTGGATCGACGCGAAGCTCATCGCCAGGTTCTGGATGAACGCGGCGTCCACGGTGCCAAGGGTGAACTTGACGGTGTGGGCATCGACCTTCTCGATGTTCTTGATGTTGGTGTCCATCCCCATGTCCGTGAAGTACGGGAACTCGGTGGGGTAGGCCTTACGAAATGGATCGTCTTTGTTGATCATCCGGTTGAAGGTGAACAGGACGTCGTCAGCCGAGAATTCACGAGTCGGCTTGAAGTATGGGGTGGTATGGAACTTGACGCCTTCGCGCAGGTGGAAGGTGTAGGTCAGGCCATCCGGGGACACGTCCCAGCTGGTGGCCAGGCCAGGAACAACGGCGGTGCCGCCTCGTTCGAACTGGCTCAGGCGGTTGAACATGGTTTCGGCCGAGGCATCGAAGTCTGTTCCGGTGGTGTACTGGCCTGGGTCGAAACCGGCCGGGCTCCCTTCGGAGCAGAACACCAGGTTAGTCGCCGCTTGGGCGAATGGGGCCGCGGCCATAAGGCCAGCGCTCACTAATAACGGAAGGACTGCGTGTTTAAGCATGTTGGCCTCATGATTTGTTGTCATTTTTGGTGGTGAGGGCGACCTCGTGAGTCGGCCTGCGGATACTTATGCAGGCGCCATACCCATTGCAAGATGCTGAACCGTCGCAAGGCGGAAAGAGTGGTACGAACGTACAGGAATGTCGCAATTATGAAAGTTTTGACATATTTGAACGTATTTATGGGTTTTTTTCGGTGCATAAGGTGCACCAGAGAGGGTCAACCGAGGCGTCTGGCGCACTCGGTTGGGGCATTGCTGTTACTTATCTAGACTCACGCCGTAGAACGGTGTCAGCCCAAAGGGGCTGATCTTGAAGTCCTTCACTTCCTTGCGCAGGGGTTGGAAAACCGTCGAGTTTGCAATGGGCGTTATAGGTACTTGTTCTTTAAGAATTTTTTGTGCCTGTTGATACCACTTGATGCGCTGCTCGCGGTCACTGCTGACCTTGGCCTGCTGCACCAGGTTGTCGTAGGCCGGGTTACACCATTTGGCGTAGTTGCTGCCCTTGACCGCGGCACAACTGTAGAGCACGCCGAGCCAGTTATCCGGGTCGCCGTTGTCGCCGGTCCAGCCATAAATCATCGCATCGTGCTCGCCATTTTTGGCGCGCTTGATGTACTCGCCCCATTCATAGCTGACGATATTGGCCTTTATGCCGACTTTTTCCCAATCCTGCTGGATCATCTGGGCCGACATGCGCGCGTTCGGGTTGGAAGCGCGCTGGACGGTCATTGCCCACAGGTTGATGGTAGTGCCCGGTGCAACCCCTGCTTCTTTTAGTAGCGCGCGGGCCTTGGTCGGATCGTGCGGGGCATCCTTGATGGAGGGGTCATAAGACCACTGCGCCGGTGGCAGTGCATTCTGCGCCAATTGTCCGGCGCCCTGGTAAACCGCCTTGATGATCGCCGGCTTGTCGATGGCCATGTCCAGGGCCTGGCGGACCTTGAGCTGGTCCAGCGGTGGGTGGGTCACGTTGTAGGCCAGGAAGCCCAGGTTGAAACCCGCTTGCTGCAGCACGCGCAGGTTGGGGTCCTGTTTCATCACCTCGATGTCCGACGGGCGCGGGTAGCCGCTGACCTGGCATTCGCCGGCCTTGAGCTTTTGCAGGCGCGACGCGGCGTCCGGGGTGATGGCGAACACCAGGTTGTCGAGTTTCACATCCTCGGGTTTCCAGTACTGCTTATTGGCCACGTAGCGAATCTGCGAGTCCTTCTGGTAGCGCTTGAACACAAACGGCCCGGTGCCCACCGGTTTCTGGTTGATGTCTTCGGCCTTGCCCTCCTTCAATAGCTGGGCGGCGTACTCGGCCGATTGCACGGAGGCGAAACTCATGGCCAGGTTCTGCACGAACGAGGCATCGACGTTGTTCAGGTTGAAACGCACGGTGTGCTCGTCGAGTTTGTCGACGCTCTTGATCGTGGTGTTCAGGCCCATGTCGGTGAAGTACGGCGATTCGGAAGGGTAGGCCTTGCGAAACGGACTCTCGGCATCCAGCAGGCGATTGAAGGTAAACAGCACGTCATCCGCATTGAAATCGCGGCTGGGTTTGAAGAAATCAGTGGTGTGGAACTTGACGCCTTCGCGCAGATGGAAGGTGTAGGCCAGGCCATCCTCGGACACCTCCCAGCGTGTGGCCAGGCCCGGTTCGACTTCGGTGCCGCCACGCTTGAATTGGGTCAAGCGGTTGAACACGGTTTCGGCGGACGCATCGAAATCGGTGCCGCTGGTGTACTGGCTGGGGTCGAACCCGGCGGGGCTGGCTTCGGAGCAGTAGACCAGGGTACTGGCTGCGTGGGCCATCGGCATAAAAGCCAGCAGGCCTGCGGCAAGGAGTAGCGGTTTGAAGGTGGTTCTTTCCATGGAGACCCCTAGAAGTGGCAGGCATATAAACGCTGCCCAAACGAAAACGGCGGTCACCGAGGTTACCGCCGTTCAGGTTTGCCGGGTAGGGGTTACGGCATCTGCACTTCGATCACTCCATCGGCGCTCATGCTGACCTGGCTGGTACCTGCCTCCACTTCCGGCGTCGGTGCTGAATCCATCATGGCCGCCTTCATCATCATTCCGCCACGGGCATAAGGTTGTGGGTAGCCATTGGTGTTGAAGTTCAAGTTGACGATCTTGTAGCCCTTGCCGCCCAGCGCATCGGTGGCCAGTTGCGCGCGTGCTTTAAACGCGGCGACCGCGTCCTTGAGCAGGGCGTCTTCGCTGGTCTTGCGCGTGGTGTCGGCGATGGCGAAGTCCATGTTTTCCATTTTCAGGGTGTTGAGCAGTTCGCCGGTGAGTTTGGACAGCGCCGGGAAGTCCGCGCTTTCCAGGCGCAGTTCGGCGCGCTCGCGCCAGCCGGTGATCTTCTGGTTCTTGTTGTCGTAGATCGGGTAGCTGTTACGGCTGCCCTGGCGCAAGGTCACGCCCTGGACTTCGCGCGCCTGGCCCAGGGCCTTGTTCATGGTGGTGGTGATTTCGGCGGCGAGCTTGGCCGGGTCGGCGTTCTGGGACTCGGTGTAGAGGGTGACGATCATCTTGTCGCGGGCCACTTCCTGGCTGACCTCGGCGCGCAGGGAAATCTGGTTGTAATTCAGTGCATCGGCGGCCAGTGCCGGAAGGCTGGCCAGGGCGCTGGCGCTGAGGGTGAGAACAACTGCACTGCGAGTGAAACGAGACATGGAAGCTCCTTAGGGTGTTCGTATCGGTATGACTGTAGACGGTGGTGTCGGGTTCTTCGGGTTTACATATTCGCTACACATTGTGCGGCCGCCGACGAACGGTCGTTCGCCCGGCCTGCGGCAAAGAGCCACACGCGCCATGCCAGCGTGCCCGCTTCGTTTATACTCCTGCCGATCCGCCTGCAGCGCTCATCGGGAGAGCTCATGCTCGCCGCCGTAAAACTGACTTCCGCCACCCGCCAGAACCTCTGGCGCCTGACGTTCATTCGTACCCTGGTACTGGCCGCGCAGGCTGGTTCGGTCGGGCTCGCCTATTGGTTCGACCTGCTGCCGCTGCCGTGGCTGCAATTGGGCGTGACCCTGGGTTTCTCCATCGTGCTGTGTGTGTTTACCGCCATTCGGTTGCGCACCACCTGGCCGGTGACCGAGCTGGAATACGCCCTGCAATTGGCCTGCGACCTGTTTATCCACAGTGTGTTGCTGTATTTCTCCGGCGGTTCCACCAACCCGTTCGTGTCTTATTACCTGGTGCCACTGACCATCGCTGCGGTGACCTTGCCGTGGCGCTACTCGGTGGTGCTGTCGGGTATCGCCCTGACCCTGTACACCCTGCTGCTGGCGCGGTTCTATCCGCTGCAGACATTCCCCATCGCCCGCGAAAACCTGCAGATCTACGGGATGTGGCTGAGCTTTGCCCTGTCTGCCGCCGTGATCACTTTTTTTGCTGCGCGCATGGCCGAAGAGCTGCGCCGCCAGGAAGAACTGCGCGCCATTCGCCGCGAAGAAGGCCTGCGTGACCAGCAACTGCTCGCCGTCGCCACCCAGGCCGCCGGCGCGGCTCACGAATTGGGCACGCCGCTGGCGACCATGAGCGTGCTGCTCAACGAAATGACCCAGGACCATCACGACCCGGCGCTGCAAGAGGATCTCGGCGTGCTGCGCGAACAGGTCAAGCAATGCAAGCAAACCTTGCAGCAACTGGTACGCGCGGCTGAAGCCAATCGCCGCCTGGCGGTCGAGATGCAGGACGTGACCCAGTGGCTCGACGAAGCCCTGAACCGCTGGCACCTGATGCGCCCCGAAGCCAGCTACCGTTTCCATCTGCTGGGGCAGGGGACCGTGCCGCGCCTGGCGCCACCGCCGGACCTGACCCAAGCCTTGCTCAACCTGCTGAACAACGCCGCCGACGCCTGCCCCGAAGGCCTGGAAGTCCGGCTGGATTGGGATGTGGATGACCTGACGATCAGCATTCGCGACCATGGTGCAGGCGTGCCGCTGGCCATCGCCGAGCAGATCGGCAAACCGTTCTTTACCACCAAGGGCAAAGGCTTCGGCCTGGGCCTGTTTTTGAGCAAGGCCAGCGTGACCCGCGCGGGCGGCTCAGTGAAGCTCTATAGTCATGAGGAAGGCGGTACGCTCACCGAGCTGCGCCTGCCCCGTGTCGCACGAGGAGATATCGATGAGTGACGAGATCCAAGTCGAAGGCGAAGAACTGCCGCACCTGTTGCTGGTAGATGATGACGCCACGTTTACCCGCGTGATGGCGCGCGCCATGAGCCGTCGCGGTTTTCGCGTGAGCACCGCCGGCTCCGCCGAAGAGGGCCTGGCCATCGCCCAGGCCGACCTGCCGGACTATGCCGCGCTCGACCTGAAGATGGACGGCGATTCCGGCCTGGTGCTGTTGCCCAAGCTGCTGGAACTCGACCCGGAAATGCGCGTGGTGATCCTCACCGGTTACTCCAGCATTGCCACGGCCGTCGAGGCCATCAAGCGCGGCGCCTGCAACTACTTGTGCAAGCCGGCGGATGCCGATGATGTGCTGGCCGCATTGCTGTCCGAGCACGCCGACCTCGACACCCTGGTGCCGGAAAACCCGATGTCGGTGGACCGCCTGCAGTGGGAACACATCCAGCGCGTCCTCACCGAACACGAAGGCAATATCTCCGCCACTGCCCGCGCCCTGGGCATGCACCGTCGCACCCTGCAACGCAAGCTGCAGAAGCGTCCGGTACGCCGCTGAACCTAAGCTGAACAGCCTGCTTCAGGCCGCACGGAACCCTGAACCGATCACCTATGATCGGTTCAAACGCCTGCCTTCCTCCCTACGAGCCTGAACGATGAATCAGAACGCTGAGTACTCCGCGGTCAATGACGCTGTGCGTGGGCAATTTTTTCGCCGAACCTGGGCGATGATCACGCCTTATTGGCGAAGTGAAGAGAAGGGCAAGGCCTGGTTGTTGCTCGCCGTGGTGATTGGCCTGTCGCTGTTCAGCGTGGCCATTTCCGTGTGGCTCAACCACTGGTACAAGGACTTCTACAACGCCCTGGAAAACAAGGACACCGCCGCCTTCTGGCAACAGATCGGTTATTTCTGCGGTATCGCCACGGTGGCGATTCTCGGCGCGGTCTACCGTCTCTACCTCACCCAGATGCTGACCATTCGCTGGCGTGCATGGCTCACCGAAAAGTATTTCGCCCGCTGGCTTGGCGACAAGAACTACTACCAGCTGGAGCAGGGCGGCTACACCGATAACCCGGACCAGCGGATTTCCGAAGACCTCAACAGCTTTACCCTGAACACCCTGAGTCTTGGCCTTGGGCTGTTGCGCAATGTGGTCAGCCTGGTGTCGTTCTCCATTATCCTATGGGGCGTGTCCGGCAGTATTGAAGTGTTCGGTATCACCATCCCCGGCTACATGTTCTGGTGTGCATTGGTCTATGCCGGTGTCGGCAGTTGGCTGACCCATCTGATCGGTCGTCGTTTGATCGGCTTGAGCAACCAGCAGCAACGCTTCGAAGCGGACTTGCGTTTCTCCATGGTGCGGGTGCGGGAGAATGCCGAGAGCATCGCCCTGTACAACGGCGAACCCAATGAGCATCAGCGTTTGAACGCGCGGTTCGGGAAGGTCTGGCATAACTACTGGGACATCATGAAGGTGTCCAAGCGCCTGACGTTCTTCACTGCCGGCTATGAACAGATTGCGATCGTCTTTGCGTTTATCGTGGCTGCCCCGCGCTACTTTTCCGGCAAGATCGAACTGGGCGAGCTGATGCAAATCAACTCGGCGTTCGGCAACGTGCAGGGCAACTTCAGCTGGTTTATCAGCGCGTACGCCGACCTGGCCGGCTGGCGCGCGACCAGCGACCGTCTACTGAGTTTTCAGCAGGCCATGCGTGAGAACGAGCAGCGCCCAGCTGCCATCGACGTCAGCGCTGAAGGCGAGCGTCTTGTGGTGCAAGGGCTGGGCTTGAACCTGGTGGATGGTCGCCACCTGCTGACCGACGCCAACATGATCGTTGAACCGGGCCAGCGCGTCATGCTCAGCGGCCGTTCCGGCAGCGGCAAAAGTACCTTGCTGCGCGCCATGGGGCATCTCTGGCCGGCTGGTCACGGCAGCATTCGCCTGCCGGCCAGGCGTTACCTGTTCCTGCCGCAGAAGCCTTACCTGCCGATCGGCACGCTCAAGGCGGTGTTGAGTTACCCACAGGACGACAGCGTCTATTCGGCAGAACGTTATGCACAGGTCCTGGAAACCTGTCGCCTGCCGCACCTGGTGGAGCGCCTGGACGAAGCCAACCATTGGCAACGCATGCTCTCGCCCGGCGAGCAACAGCGCCTGGCCTTTGCCCGTGCCTTGTTGTTCGCGCCGCAATGGCTGTACATGGACGAAGCGACGTCGGCCATGGATGAAGAGGATGAGGCGACGTTGTATCAGGCGTTGATTGATGAATTGCCGGGGTTGAGCATTGTCAGCGTCGGTCATCGCAGCAGCCTCAAGCGCTTCCATGGGCGGCATGTGCGGATCGAGGGTGGGTGGCTTCAAGAGCAACCTGTGGCCTGAGGCCCCTTGTTCTGGAGAATGGTGCCCAACAAAAAGCCCGGTTGATCAGCGATCAACCGGGCTTTTCTATTGCTTGAAAATAACTTACTTCTTCAAGCCGTAATGCTCATCCAGCATGCCTGGGGCGTTTGGCGTTTTTGGCGCGTAGTCCCGTGGCGGTTCCTGGTTCTCCCGGGGCGGAGTCAGGCGTTCCCGTGGAGTTTGCGGTGCATCGGAATGCAGCGCGGCCAGCAGGCGCTGGCGGGTGATGTCGTCGAGGGCCAGGCGGTTTGCCCCATCGGCGAGGTGATCCTGTACTTCCTGGTAGCTCTGGGTGAGTTTCTTGACCAGGGTCGCGGTGCTGTTGAAGTGGGTAACAACCTCGTTCTGATAACTGTCAAAACGTTCCTGAATGTCATCCAACTGACGCTGCGTGCGGTTAGGCGCGGCATTCGGCAGCAGGCGGGCAACCAGGAATCCAATGGCGACACCGGCAACCAAGGCGAGAGTCGGCAACAACCAAACTAAGAGCGAGTGTTCCACGAGTCCTTCCTCTATAAACGGCTTTGCTTTACGTTAACGGCTCAAACCTGCGCTGTATACCGCGATTAAGCTCGCAATGATGCCATGCACAGACTTTTAGCTAGACGAGTCGACCCTTTGAGAGGTCACGGAGTTCATTCCTTGCTCATGCGTGAAACCCCCGTTTTGATCGATGGCCCGGTAGGCCAATTGGAAGCCCTGTACCTGGATCACCCCGAGCCACGTGGCCTGGCGCTGATCTGCCACCCTAATCCGGTGCAGGGCGGGACCATGCTCAATAAAGTCGTTTCGACCCTGCAACGCACGGCTCGCGATGCCGGGTTGATTACTTTGCGTTTCAATTACCGTGGCGTCGGTGCGAGTGCCGGCACCCACGACATGAGCACCGGTGAAGTGGACGATGCCGAAGCGGCTGCCACCTGGCTGCGTGAAAAGCACCCCGACCTGCCGATCACCCTGCTCGGTTTTTCCTTTGGCGGCTACGTGGCGGCCAGCCTCGGCGGCCGCCTGGAAGCCAAAGGCGAAAAGCTCGCGCACCTGTTCATGGTCGCCGCGGCGGTGATGCGCCTGCGCGATACCGATGTGCTGCCCCACAGCTGCCCGTTGACCCTGATCCAGCCGGAAACCGACGAAGTGGTCGACCCGCAAACCGTCTACGACTGGTCCGCCGCCTTGAAACGCCCCCATGAGCTGCTGAAAGTGGCAGAATGCGGGCACTTTTTTCATGGCAAGCTCACCGATCTCAAGGATCTGGTGCTGCCGCGCCTCTCGAATTGATAGCAGTCTGATAAGCGATTACCCATGACGACTCGTACCCGTATCCTCACCGGCATCACCACCACCGGCACGCCGCACCTGGGCAACTACGCCGGTGCGATCCGCCCGGCGATCCTGGCCAGCCAGGATGCCAATGCCGATTCCTTCTACTTCCTGGCCGACTACCACGCCCTGATCAAATGCGATGACCCGCAGCGCATCCAGCGCTCGCGTATGGAAATCGCCGCGACCTGGCTGGCCGGTGGCCTGGATGTGAACCGGGTGACCTTCTATCGTCAGTCCGACATCCCGGAAATCCCCGAGCTGACCTGGCTGCTGACCTGCGTCGCCGCCAAGGGCCTGCTCAACCGCGCCCATGCGTACAAGGCCTCGGTGGACAAGAACGTGGAGACCGGCGAAGACCCGGATGCGGGCATCACCATGGGCCTGTACAGCTACCCGGTGCTGATGGCGGCGGACATCCTGATGTTCAACGCGCACAAGGTGCCGGTGGGCCGCGACCAGATCCAGCACGTGGAAATGGCCCGCGACATCGGCCAGCGCTTCAACCACCTGTTCGGCAACGGTAAAGAATTCTTCACCATGCCCGAGGCGTTGATCGAGGAAAGCGTTGCCACCTTGCCGGGCCTGGATGGCCGTAAGATGTCCAAGAGCTACGACAACACCATCCCGTTGTTCACCAGTGCCAAGGACATGAAAGACGCCATCTCGCGGATCGTCACCGACTCCCGCGCGCCCGGCGAAGCCAAGGATCCGGACAACTCGCACCTGTTCACCCTCTACCAGGCGTTTGCCAGCAAGGCCCAGGAAGAAGCGTTCCGCGGCGAGCTGCTGCAAGGCCTGGGCTGGGGCGAGGCGAAGAGTCGTCTGTTCCAACTGCTGGACAGCCAACTGGGCGAAGCGCGCGAGCGTTACCACCAGTTGATGTCGCGCCCGTCGGACATGGAAGACCTGTTGCTGGTCGGCGCCAGGAAAGCCCGTGCCGTAGCCGCGCCATTCCTGGCCGAGTTGCGTGAAGCGGTGGGCCTGCGTTCGTTCGTCAACCAGGCTGCGGCGCCGGTCGCGACCAAGAAGAAAGCCGCGAAAGCCGCGCGTTTCGTGAGCTTCCGTGAAGACGACGGCAGCTTCCGCTTCCGCCTGTTGGCCGCCGATGGCGAGCAATTGCTGCTGTCGCGCAACTTTGCCGATGGCAAGGCGGCCGGCGCAGTCACCAAGCAACTGCAAAGTGGCGCTGCGCTGGACGTACGCAGCGAAGCCCTGAGCTTCAGCGTATGGCTGGACGGTACCGCAGTCGCCGACAGCGCCGAGTTCGCCGATGCCGCATCCCGTGATGCC
The DNA here is from genome assembly GCF_003058245.1 of Pseudomonas sp. GV047. Taxonomy (NCBI): domain Bacteria; kingdom Pseudomonadati; phylum Pseudomonadota; class Gammaproteobacteria; order Pseudomonadales; family Pseudomonadaceae; genus Pseudomonas; species Pseudomonas sp. GV047. The sequence continues at coordinate 202,003 of NZ_QCWA01000005.1, forward strand.
GCCATTGCAGCCCTGCGCATTGCGTTGACCCCAATCGAGGATTAACCCGACCAAGGGTTGATTGCCATTATCCAGGGCCGTCGTTACAGTGACGGCCCGTTTTTGTTGCCTTGCTAACGAAATTATGACGCCCCTAGAACGATACCAAGCTGATCTGAAACGCCCTGAATTCTTCCATGACGCGGCCCAGGAAACGGCGGTGCGTCATTTGCAGCGCCTGTACGACGACCTGGTTGCGGCCTCGCAAAGCAAGCCGGGGATGCTCAGCAAGCTGTTCGGCAAGAAAGACCACGTGCCGGTCAAGGGCCTGTATTTCTGGGGTGGCGTGGGCCGGGGCAAGACCTACCTGGTCGATACATTCTTTGAAGCGCTGCCGTTCAAGGAAAAGGTACGGACACACTTCCACCGCTTCATGAAGCGCGTGCACGAAGAGATGAAGACCCTGCCGGGTGAGAAAAACCCGCTGACCATCATCGCCAAGCGTTTCTCCGATGAAGCGCGGGTCATCTGCTTCGATGAATTCTTCGTCTCCGATATCACCGATGCCATGATCCTCGGCACCCTGATGGAAGAGTTGTTCAAGAACGGCGTGACCCTGGTCGCCACCTCGAACATCGTGCCCGACGGCTTGTACAAGGACGGCCTGCAACGCGCGCGCTTCCTGCCGGCCATTGCGCTGATCAAGCAGAACACCGAGATCGTCAACGTCGACAGCGGCGTCGACTACCGTCTGCGTCACCTCGAACAGGCGGAGTTGTTCCATTTTCCGCTGAACGAAGCGGCGCACGAAAGCCTGCGCAAAAGCTTCCGCGCCCTCACGCCGGAATGCACCCAGGCGGTGGAAAACGACAAGCTGATGATCGAGAACCGCGAAATCATCGCCCTGCGTACCTGCGATGACGTGGCCTGGTTCGAATTCCGCCAACTGTGCGACGGCCCACGCAGCCAGAACGACTACATCGAACTGGGCAAGATCTTCCACGCAGTGATCCTCAGCGGCGTGGAGCAGATGAGCGTCACCACCGACGACATCGCCCGACGGTTTATCAACATGGTCGACGAGTTCTACGACCGTAACGTCAAGTTGATCATCTCGGCGGAAGTTGAGCTCAAGGACCTGTACACCGGCGGGCGCTTGAACTTCGAATTCCAACGGACATTGAGCCGCTTGCTCGAAATGCAGTCCCACGAGTTCCTGTCGCGCGGGCACAAACCCTAAGACCGACACAGTAAAAAATGTGGGAGGGGGCTTGCCCTGATAGCGGTCTTTCAGTAACAGATGCACTGACTGATCCACCGCTATCGGGAGCAAGCCCCCTCCCACATTTGCTTACGCAGCCTGTTGGAATTGCTGGCGGTATTGGTTCGGCGATAACTCGGTGTGTTGGCGAAACAACCGCGCAAAGAAACTCGCATCGTCGTAACCCACCTCATAACTGATGGTCTTGATGCTCTTGCGGCTGCCCGAGAGCAGGCCCTTGGCCGTCTCGATACGCAGCCGTTGCAGGTAGTGCAGCGGCTTGTCGCCGGTGGCGGTCTGGAAGCGGCGCATGAAGTTGCGGATGCTCATGCCGTGTTCCCGGGCGACGTCTTCGAAGCGGAATTTGTCGGCGAAGTGCTCCTCGAGCCAATGCTGGATCTGCAGGATGATCACGTCCTGATGCAGCTTCTGCCCGCCAAAACCGATACGTCCCGGCGAGTAGCTGCGCTGCACTTCGTAGAGGATGTCGCGGGCCACGGCCTGGGCGATGTTGGCGCCGCAGAAGCGTTCGATCAGGTAGATATACAGGTCGCACGCCGAGGTGGTGCCGCCGGCGCAATACAGGTTGTCGGCGTCGGTGAGGTGCTTGTCCTGGTTGAGCTGGACCTTGGGGAAGCGTTCGCCGAACGCGTTGAAGAAACGCCAGTAGGTGGTCGCCTCCTTGCCATCGAGCAGGCCGGCTTCGGCCAGCCAGAACACCCCGGTGGCTTCGCCGCAGAGTACCGCGCCCCGTGCATGCTGTTCGCGCAGCCACGGCAGCACTTGCGGGTAGCGCGCGCACAGGGCATCGAAGTCATCCCAGAAGGCCGGTAGCACGATGATGTCGGCGTCTTCCAGGCCGCCGTCCACCGGCATGATCACGTCACTGAAACTGCGCACCGATTTTCCGTCGGGGCTCACCAGGCGTGTTTCGAACGCTGGGGTCAGGCCCAGGCCTTGCTGTTTGCCATAACGCAGGCTGGCGAGATGGAAGAAATCCTTGGCTTGCATCAGGGTTGAAGCGAATACCCGATCAATGGCCAAAATGCTGACGCGCCGCAACGGCGTGGAGATTTGGTTAGACATAATTTCATTTATTCTTATAGGGGAAAGTGGTCACCAGACGGCTGGATCGTCTTATTTTTTGTCGCATGTGTCCAGTGTCCTGTGACGCCATCGGGGCATAGGCTCTGTGGGTTCCTCCTTGTCCGACAATCCACGCAGGTGACCCATGATTCCGAGAACCTTGTTCAGCCCGGAGCACGAACTCTTCCGCCAGAGCGTGCGCACCTTTCTTGAAAAAGACGCTGCACCGTTTCACGGGCAATGGGAGAAGCAGGGCTACATCGACCGTAACCTGTGGAACAAGGCGGGGGAGGCGGGGATGTTGTGTTCCCATCTGCCGGAGGAGTACGGCGGGCTGGGCGCGGACTTTCTCTACAGCGCGGTAGTGATCGAAGAGATCAGTCGCCTGGGCCTGACTGGCATCGGCTTTTCCCTGCATTCGGACATTGTCGCGCCCTACATCCTGCATTACGGCAGTGAAGCGCTGAAGCACAAGTACCTGCCCAAGTTGATCTCTGGCGAGACAGTCACGGCCATCGCCATGACCGAGCCGGGTGCCGGGTCCGACTTGCAAGGGGTCAAGACCACCGCCGTGCTGGACGGTGATGAGTACGTGATCAATGGCTCCAAGACCTTTATCACCAACGGGTTCCTGGCTGAGCTGGTGATCGTGGTCGCCAAGACCGATCCCAAGGCCGGTGCCAAGGGCACCAGCCTGTTTCTGGTGGAGGCTGATACGCCCGGCTTCGCCAAGGGCAAGCGCCTGGAGAAGGTCGGCATGAAGGCCCAGGACACCTCGGAGCTGTTCTTCCAGGACGTGCGGGTGCCCAAGGAAAACCTGCTGGGCCAGGCCGGCATGGGCTTCGCCTACCTGATGCAGGAATTGCCCCAGGAGCGTCTGACTGTCGCGATTGGCGCGCTGTCGTCTGCCGAGGCGGCGTTGCAGTGGACCCTGGAATACACCCGTGAGCGCAAGGCGTTCGGCAAGGCGATTGCCGACTTCCAGAACACCCGTTTCAAGCTGGCGGAGATGGCCACGGAGATTCAGATCGGCCGCGTATTCGTCGACAAATGCATGGCGCTGCACCTGGAAGGCAAGCTGGATGTGCCCACTGCCGCGATGGCCAAGTACTGGGCCACGGACCTGCAATGCAAGGTGCTGGATGAGTGCGTGCAGTTGCACGGCGGCTACGGCTTCATGTGGGAATACCCGATTGCGCGGGCGTGGGCGGATGCGCGGGTGCAGCGGATTTATGCGGGGACCAACGAGATCATGAAGGAGATCATTGCGCGGGCGCTTTGATTTTTGCTGGTCTTGAGTGCGTCATCGGGGGCAAGCCCCCGATAGCGGTCTACAGATCAATCAAGGCGCCGGATTCGGATGATCCTTCTGAATCGCCTCAATCCCTTCCAGCACCTCTTTCGACAGTTTCAGATCAGCACTGGCGATGTTGCTGTCCAGTTGCTCCAGGTTCGTGGCGCCAATAATGTTGCTGGTCACGAACGGTTGTTGGGTCACAAACGCCAACGCCATCTGCGCCGGATCCAGGCCATGCTCCCGCGCCAGTGCCACGTAACGGCTGCACGCCGCCTCCGACTGCGGGTTGAAGTAGCGGCTGAAACGGCTGTACTCGGTCAGGCGCGCCTTGGCCGGGCGTGCGCCACCTTCGTACTTGCCGCTGAGCATGCCGAACGCCAGGGGCGAGTAAGCCAGCAGGCCGCATTGCTCACGGATGGCCACTTCGGCCAGGCCCACTTCAAAGCTGCGGTTGAGCAGGTTGTAGGGGTTCTGGATCGATACCGCGCGGGGCCAGCCACGGGCTTCGGCCAGGGCCAGGAATTTCATGGTGCCCCACGGGGTTTCATTGGACAGGCCGATATGGCGGATCTTGCCGGCCTTGACCTGCTCGTCCAGGGCTTCGAGGGTTTCCTCCAGCGGGGTCAGGTCGTCTTCGTCCTTGTGCTTGTAGCTCAGTTGGCCGAAGAAGTTGGTGCTGCGCTCCGGCCAGTGCAACTGGTAGAGGTCGATCCAGTCGGTTTGCAGGCGCTTGAGGCTGGCGTCCAGTGCCTCGACGATGTGCTTGCGGTTGTGGCGCAGGTGGCCGTCGCGGATGTAGTCGATGGTGTTGCCGGGGCCGGCGATCTTGCTGGCGAGGATCCAGTCGCCACGGTCGCCGCGGCTTTTGAAGTAATTACCGATGTAACGCTCGGTGGTGGCATAGGTGTCGGCCTTGGGCGGCACCGGGTACATTTCTGCGGTGTCGAGGAAGTTGATCCCCGCCGCCTTGGCCCGTTCGATCTGCGCGAAGGCCTCTGCCTCGCTGTTCTGCTCGCCCCAGGTCATGGTGCCCAGGGCTATCGCGCTCACGTTCAGATCCGTTCGGCCCAGCTGTCGATAATCCATCGGGTACTCCTTCAGGGAAAACAATCATAAAAGCAGGTTGAATTTTTTTTCGCAATCTGCATAATTGCCCACCTCTTTCTGCAGTGGAAGTGATGCGCCGCCTGCCGAAGAATCTTGCCGTTGAACGGACGCGCCGACCCGAGCCCCCGATAGCGTCTGTATCCGGCTGCCTTTGACTTGTCAAAGTAAGCACTATTCAGTAAGATCCGCCGTCTAATTTACAGGGCGGCCCCTGAGGCTATTAAAGAATGACAACTTTTACTGCAAAACCGGAAACAGTTCAGCGCGACTGGTTTGTCGTCGACGCCGCTGGTCAGACCCTGGGTCGTCTGGCCACTGAAGTCGCCAGCCGTCTGCGTGGCAAGCACAAGCCTGAGTACACCCCTCACGTTGACACCGGTGACTACATCGTGATCATCAACGCTGAGCAGGTACGTGTTACCGGCAACAAAGCGCAAGACAAAATGTACTACCGTCACTCCGGTTTCCCAGGCGGTATCAAGTCTTCCAACTTTGAAGGCCTGATCTCCAAGAAGCCTGAAGCCCCGATCGAAATCGCGGTCAAAGGCATGCTGCCGAAGGGCCCACTGGGTCGCGATATGTTTCGCAAGCTGAAAGTCTATGCGGGCGCTGTACACCCTCATGCTGCTCAGCAGCCCCAAGAACTGAAGTTTTAACGGAATAGTTCATTATGTCGGCGACTCAAAATTACGGCACTGGCCGTCGCAAAACCGCAACCGCACGCGTTTTCCTGCGTCCGGGCACTGGTAACATCTCGATCAACAACCGCACTCTGGATAACTTCTTCGGTCGCGAAACTGCCCGCATGGTAGTTCGTCAGCCGCTGGAATTGACCGAGACTGTTGAAAAGTTCGACATCTACGTCACCGTTATCGGTGGCGGTGTAAGTGGTCAAGCTGGCGCAATCCGCCACGGTATCACTCGCGCTCTGATGCAGTACGACGAAACCCTGCGTGGCGCTCTGCGCAAAGCTGGCTTCGTGACTCGTGATGCCCGTGAAGTTGAACGTAAGAAAGTCGGTCTGCGTAAAGCGCGTAAGCGTCCGCAGTACTCGAAGCGTTAATTCGCTTTACGTTCCACAAAAACGCCCAGCCTCCTTACGGAGCTGGGCGTTTTTTATTGCCTGCGATTTATGCACATTTTTCACCGTGACAACTTGCCACATCCGTAGACCCCCTATACTACAAGGCCTGGAGGCGGAGCCCCGGGCAATTCCCTTGTCAGACGTGGGGCTTTTCATTACCATTCGGCAAAATTTTTATAAGTTCAGATTTAATACTTAGTAGACGCCTGATTTAACAGGCCAAAAAGCTGATGGGAGAGGACTGAATGAGCAATGACGGCGTGAATGCAGGCCGGCGTCGCTTCTTGGTAGCAGCCACATCCGTGGTGGGTGCTGCAGGAGCGGTGGGGGCTGCGGTCCCGTTCGTGGGGTCATGGTTTCCCAGTGCCAAGGCGAAAGCCGCAGGTGCACCGGTGAAGGTGAATATCAGCAAGATCGAACCAGGCCAGCAGATGATTGCTGAGTGGCGCGGCCAGCCGGTATTCATTGTTCGTCGTACGGAGGAAATCCTGGGAAATCTGAAAAAGATCGAAGGCCAGTTGTCTGACCCCAAATCTGAGAAATCCGACCAACCCGCCTACGCCAAAAACGAAGCACGTTCGATCAAGCCAGAGATTCTGCTGCTGGTCGGCCTGTGTACCCACTTGGGATGCTCACCCACTTTCCGCCCGGAAGTTGCCCCAGTCGATCTGGGGAAAGACTGGGTCGGTGGTTATTTCTGCCCCTGCCACGGCTCCCACTACGATCTGGCGGGTCGCGTCTACAAGTCCCAGCCCGCTCCCTTGAACCTGCCCGTGCCTCCGCATACCTACGAAACTGACGACCTCATTGTCATTGGCCTCGATAAGGAGAACGCGTGATGAGCAAGTTCATGGATTGGGTCGATGCACGCTTCCCCGCTACTAAAATGTGGGAAGACCATCTCAGCAAGTATTACGCCCCGAAGAACTTCAACTTCTTCTACTTCTTTGGCTCCCTGGCACTGCTGGTGCTGGTCAACCAGATCGTCACCGGTGTCTGGCTGACGATGAGCTACACCCCGTCGGCGGAGGAGGCGTTTGCTTCCGTCGAATACATCATGCGTGACGTCGAGTACGGCTCGATCCTGCGTCTGCTGCACTCCACCGGCGCTTCAGCGTTCTTTATCGTGGTCTACCTGCACATGTTCCGTGGTTTGCTCTACGGTTCGTACCAGAAGCCCCGCGAGCTGGTGTGGGTGTTCGGCATGCTGATCTACCTGGCGCTGATGGCAGAAGCCTTCATGGGCTACCTGCTGCCATGGGGCCAGATGTCGTACTGGGGCGCCCAGGTGATCATCTCGCTGTTCGGTGCGATCCCGGTCATCGGCAACGACCTGACCCAGTGGATCCGCGGTGACTACCTGATCTCCGGTATCACCCTGAACCGCTTCTTCGCCCTGCATGTCGTGGCGCTGCCCATCGTGATCCTGGGCCTTGTGGTGCTGCACATCCTGGCGCTGCACGAAGTGGGTTCCAACAACCCGGATGGCGTGGACATCAAGAAGCACAAGGACGAGAACGGCATCCCGCTGGATGGCATCCCGTTCCACCCGTACTACACCGTGAAAGACATTGTCGGCGTGGTCGTGTTCCTCTTCGTGTTCTGCTCGATCGTGTTCTTTTTCCCGGAGATGGGTGGTTATTTCCTCGAGAAGCCTAACTTCGAACAGGCGAACGCCTTCAAGACACCTGAGCACATTGCCCCGGTCTGGTACTTCACGCCGTTCTACGCGATCTTGCGGGCGATCCCCGACAAACTCATGGGCGTCATCGCCATGGGCGCGGCCATTGCGGTGCTGTTCGTGTTGCCGTGGCTCGACCGAAGCCCGGTCAAGTCCATGCGCTACAAAGGCTGGCTGAGCAAAATCTGGCTGTGGGTGTTCTGCATTGCATTCGTGATTCTGGGCGTGTTGGGCGTATTGGCGCCGACCCCGGAGCGTACGCTGCTGTCGCAGGTCTGCACCTTCCTGTACTTCGCCTACTTCATTCTGATGCCGTTCTACACCCGGCTCGAGAAGACCAAACCGGTTCCGGAAAGGGTGACTGGCTGATGAAAAAATTATTCGTTGCATTGATGCTTGCGGCGCTGCCGCTACTGTCCTTCGCTGCCGAGCACGGCGGCCCGGAACTGGAAAAAGTCGATATCGACGTGTCTGACAAGGCGGCTATGCAAGACGGCGCGCGTACGTTCGCCAACTACTGCATGGGCTGCCACAGCGCCAAGTTCCAGCGTTACGAGCGGGTGGCCGATGACCTCGGTATCCCCCATGAAATGATGCTGGAGAAGCTGGTGTTCACCGGTGCCAAGATCGGCGACCACATGAATATCGGCATGAAGCCTGCCGACGCCAAGACCTGGTTCGGTGCAGCACCGCCTGACCTGACTCTGGTGGCACGTGTACGCGGCACCGACTGGCTCTACGGCTACCTGAAATCCTTCTACGAGGACCCGGCGCGCCCTTATGGCGTGAACAACCGTGTGTTCCCGAACGTCGGCATGCCTAACGTTCTGGTCGGCCTGCAAGGCAAGCAAGTGGTAGGATGCAAGCAGGTTCAGGTCGTCGAAGACGGCAAGAAGCAATATGATCCGTTGACCGGTACGCCTTTGACCCATGAAGCGTGCGATCAACTGAAGATAGAAACCCCTGGTTCGTTGACTGACGAGCAGTTTGACGAGAAGGTCAAGAATCTGGTGACCTTCCTGGCCTATTCGGCCAACCCGGTCAAACTGCAACACCAGCGCATCGGGACGTATGTCTTGCTGTACCTGGCTTTCTTCTTCGTATTCGCTTATCTGCTTAAACGCGAATACTGGAAGGATGTGCATTGATCCAACCGTAAGCAATTGCTGTTAATCTTGCGCGCCCAGCGGCATCTCTAACCCGTAGCGACCTGGACTTTCCAGAGGCTGCAGAGATGCTTTCTGGGCGCGCTCGTTTTTGAGCTTTCCATAATTTCAACAAGCGAGGAGGACCGCCATGGGCGTGACCAATCGGTTGGCCTGTTACTCCGACCCCGCCGACCACTATTCCCACCGAGTACGCATCGTACTCGCAGAGAAGGGTGTCAGCGCCGAGATCATCAGTGTGGAGGTGGGTCGTCATCCGCCGAAACTGATCGAAGTGAACCCTTACGGCAGCTTGCCCACCCTGGTCGATCGTGACCTGGCGTTGTGGGAGTCAACCGTGGTGATGGAATATCTGGATGAGCGTTACCCGCATCCGCCTTTGCTGCCGGTGTATCCGGTGGCCCGTGCCAACAGCCGCCTGCTGATCCATCGGATCCAGCGAGATTGGTGCGGGCTGGTGGATTTGATCCTGGATACCCGCAGCAAAGAAGCCGCTCGGGTGCAGGCGCGCAAGGAATTGCGCGAGAGCCTGACCGGTGTTTCGCCGTTGTTCGCCGATAAACCTTTTTTCCTCAGCGAGGAACAAAGCTTGGTGGATTGCTGCCTATTACCCATACTCTGGCGCTTGCCGATTCTGGGCATTGAACTGCCACGGCCGGCCAAGCCGTTGCTTGATTACATGGAGCGCCAGTTTGCGCGTGAGGCTTTCCAGGCAAGTCTGTCTGGTGTCGAACGCGATATGCGCTAAGGCTTAAGGAGCCGTTGATGAACTCCAGTCGACCTTACCTGGTCCGCGCGCTCTATGAGTGGATTGTGGATAACGATTGCACCCCGCACATGCTGGTCAATTCCGAATTTCCTGCGGTTCAGGTACCGCAGGGTTTTGCCAGTGACGGGCAGATTGTGTTGAACGTATCACCCAGCGCCGTGCGCCACCTGCACATGGACAATGAAGCGGTCAGCTTCGAAGGGCGCTTCGGTGGTGTGCCGCATACGCTGTTCGTGCCGATTGGCGCTATCCTCGGCATCTATGCCCGGGAGAACGGCCAAGGCATGGTGTTCGATCTGGAGTCGCCTTTCGAGGACGACGAAGTGATTGAAGAGGAAGATGGCGATGATGTGCCGCCACCGGATACCGAGCCACCGCGTCCAAGCGGTCGGCCGAGCCTGAAAGTGGTGAAGTAAAGTGCGTAAGTCTTCGGGCCTGCGTTAAAAAATGCCTCGGCTCTGCCGGGGCATTTTTTTGTCAAAAACTCCCCGCTGTTTCGCTGGCGGCTCCCGTGGTGAACTGATTGTCGACGCCGCCTTGCCAGTAGACCTCGTTGACATTGCTCAGGCTGCGGATCAGGCATTTCCATTTGATGTGTTGCTGTGTGGGCCACACGACAGTGCCGCTCCAGCGATTGGATGCGCCGGATTGCAGTGCGATAGCGTGGGCCGGGTCCCAGGCGCCGAGTTCGATAGGCGACCCCACTGCGTAGACTGCCTGGCCGAGCTCCGGCCTGGCGTTGTCGCAGTGCAGGGTGGTCGTGGTGTCGGAAGGTGCCGGGGCGGCCTGCCACGAGCGGATGCGCTGCCCGTCCGCAAACAGGGCAGGGCTGAAGCCGTCAGGCACCTTGGAGAGGTCGGAGTCCAAGGCGATCAGCAGGCGCTTGCGGCTGCCTTGGATGGCGGCCACCAATCCGGAATAGTGGGTCTGGAAACTGATGGGTGAATCGGCCCTGATGCCGGCGTCCTTGCGCAGGCTGATCAGCTCGCGGATCAGGTCGCCCCGGCCCCAGTCGTACATGTCGGGCCAATAAACAGTCGGCGTACCCGGGCTCAGCAGGATATAGGCATAGGCGATATTGCGTTGCGGGTCGGCAAGGGGCCAATGATGCTGCCCGCCGTATTGCCCTGGCGAATAACCGGTGTCGTGGTTGTCGACAAAGGTCACCGCGACCTGCCGCCATGCCGGTTCGGGATTGCCATTCAAGCCATGACGCCACTCGGCCAAGCTGCCATTTTGCATGCGCTCCTTGAGGGCAAAATCGAACACGCTGCAGTGGGACCGATCCGACCAGTCCTTCAACGCATCCTGCCAACTGGCCTGGCTGCGCCAGTCGTTCGCCGGATACTCGCCGGGGCCTTTCCACAACTCGCCGACGCAGAACGCTTGGTCACCCAAGTTTTTCATCCACACATCGACCCGCTCCGGCGCGTAGCCGCGCACAAAATCGAAGCGCAAGCCTTTGGCGCTGTAGTTGTCCCGCAGGTTCCTGAATTCCTGCATGAAGCGCTGCGAGACTTCCGAGTTGCTTGTGTTGAGGTCGGCCGAACCGCTCATGAACGCATCGCCCTCATCACAGGCGACGGGGGCGGTGCAGTCATCGCGCCACAGCTTGAGCCCCCTGGGAAAGCGTATCTGTTTACTTGGCAGCTTGTCGTTCATATGGTTGGGCACCACGTCGTATATCGCTTGCACGCCGGCACCTGCCAGGGCGGCGACCGCCTGTTTGAGCTGGCTGTCGCTGCCGTACTGGCTGTTCTTGTCGAAGTCGCTCCAGAAGTAGCCTTCACCGCCGCCCGACGTTCCCGACGTCGCGTCGCTCCAACTGGATTGATCGCTCCAGGCGGGCGGCAGCCAGACTTTGGTGAAGCCGTCCTGGCCGATAGTGGGGGCCATTTGTGCCAGCACCTCATACCATTTCTGCGGGGCATTGCGGCTGGAGTTCCAGTGGAAACCCTGCAGCAGGATGTCTTCTCCACCGCCATTGCGCACGCTCGGCGGTGCAGCGTGGACGGCGCATGCCAGCAGCCAGACAATCGTTGTGCAATACCAGCCTGTGCGTTTCATCACCCGGCACCTGTTTGCTGGAACAGGCTTTACTCTGCTACGGGGATGGAAAACCGTCTGCTGTCATAATTGCCAGGTGCGCGAGAACGTTTGGCACTAAGACCCAGGCGTGAAGTAGCCACGCGTTATGTTCGAATTTGAACCCCCTTTTCACGGGAGCCCTATACAGCCGGAGCTGAAAGCTGCCCGCTTGTACATGAAAGTGCGGTACAAACGGTGATCGTACAACCGCCATGGGCTATGATGCTGTTTTAGTCCGCCGAGATAGATGATTCCACATGGAAAACGCCAGCACCGCCCCTCGTCTTCCCCGCAAGCGCCGCAGCCTTGCCCAGGAATTGGTCACGGTGCTGTCCGAGCAGATCCGTGATGGTCAACTCAAACGTGGCGACAAGCTGCCCACCGAATCGGCGATCATGGACGCCCATGGCGTCAGCCGCACCGTGGTCCGCGAGGCCATCTCCCGCTTGCAGGCGGCGGGGCAGGTGGAAACCCGTCATGGTATCGGCACCTTTGTGCTCGACACGCCGAGCCCGAGCGGCTTTCGCATCGATCCGGCTACGGTAGTCACTTTGCGTGACGTGCTGGCGATTCTCGAACTGCGTATCAGCCTGGAAGTGGAATCCGCCGGGCTGGCCGCACTGCGCCGTAGCGATGAACAGCTGGCCGCCATGCGCGCGGCCCTCGATGCCCTGAATGAAAGCGCGGCGCACGCCGGTGATGCGGTGGCCTCGGACTTCGCGTTCCACCTGGAAATTGCGTTGTCCACCGGCAACCGCTACTTCACCGACATCATGACCCACCTGGGCACCAGCATCATCCCGCGTACGCGCCTGAACTCGGCACGCCTGGCTCATGATGACCACCAGCACTACATGGGGCGCCTGAGCCGCGAACACGAAGAGATTTATGAGGCGATTGCCCGCCAGGATTCGGATGCGGCGCGGGCGGCGATGCGCTTGCACCTGACCAATAGCCGTGAGCGGCTGCGCCATGCCCATGAAGAGGCTGAAAGGGCAGGCTGATCGTCAGCAGGTGGCTCATGTGCTGTCCAGCGTTTTTCTATGACGTTTGCATTGATTGGATGTAGGACGCTAACGAGTCCAGTGTTCGCCTCAGGAGCCAATGCCTAAGCCCCTGAGGTGTGTTATCCGCCCTTGATGAACGGTACATAACTGTTAGAGCTCACAGTATCGACAGGCGGTACCGCTCAAGCCGGGGTATTCGGCTTGTAATCCTTAAGCAACAAATACGTACTCCACCCCCACCAATCATTGGTCCAGTGCTTGTCGTTGAGGTCATTCACGTCCTTGCGTCGCAGCACCTTGTCGCCCTCCATCTTGAACAATGGCGAGAAGTTATTCGCCGGGTTCTGCGCGGCATTCAGATCCGGCACATACAGCGGTGCCTTGAAGTTGGCCGGGGAGGGCGCAACGCCACTGATGAAGGTTTCGAAGATCTCATCAGCGGATGCCTGAACGGCGCGTTTGACCTGTACCCGATTGGCTGCGTCGAGACTGTCGAAATAGCGTTTGTCGCCATAGGCATGCCACTCGTCACCCATGGCATTGCGCACCTTGAGCCCGAACTTGCTGTCTTCATCGTGCATGAAGCGGCTGATCAGCGAGCCCAGTTCGCCCGGAGTGACGACCGCCGCCAGCTGTTTGCGCGGCACGCGCAGGTGGCCGGCAGAAAATAGATCGGTCAAGAAGTGATCGGCAAAGCCGTTCATGGCGTAGGCCAGCTCCAATGCCTGATCGGTACCGGTCTGGTGGGCCACCACGGCCTGTTGCAAGGCGGCTGCATGCCCCGCCAGATAGGCCGCCAGCGCCCATTCGCCGAAGTGGTCGGCGTTGTCCGCCGCCAGTTTCAGGTAACGCCCCAGTGGGATCAGTGCCGACACCGCGCTGCCGCCACCGGTGATGCGGTTCCATTCCTCGGACAACGTATCACCCAGAGCATCATAGGCTTCATGGGCTTGCTTGCCGTCCTTGATCGCCTGGTTGACCGCGTTGATCTCTTTTTGCATCACCGCCAGGATCTTCGGCGCTTCGTCCCGCGAGGCCGGCAGCACGGCCAGTGAGTTGAACGCGGCGCTGAAACGCTGCATACGATCGGCAGGTGAGGTGCCTTCGTTGATGGGCTGGCCGGGGATGCCATAAAAATCACCGCCCAGGGCGATCACTTGGCCGTAGGTGAGTGCCAGCCCGTTGGGCAGGTGCAGTTCGACTTGCCGCGCGGGGATTGCCGGGGCGTCCTTGCTGAAGCGCAACAGCGTATCGTCGCCGATGGCGGTGTGTTCACCGCCTTCGAAGCGCAGGGTAGGCGGTTTTTTTGCGGGTGCTGCGAGTTCAGGACCTGACATGTTAGCTCCTTGCTATGTCGTAGGAATCTTCCTTGAATGCTGTATGTATATACAGCAATGCAGAGCATAGAGGAATAATTTCCTACGTCAAGAACAGCGCTGCCCAAGCCTTTCAACGCCCTCAAGTGCACAACGCCGATGAATTGCAGTTGACGAAATTATTTATAGTTGTACGATGACGTACGACATCAACAAAACCAACAACCTTTCAATAGAAAGTCTTCGCCCAGGGTGTTCGAATAATGAATCCACAAGAACTGAAGTCCATCCTCTCCCACGGTCTGCTGTCTTTCCCGGTGACCGATTTCAATGCCCAGGGTGACTTCCACCAGGCGGGCTACATCAAGCGCCTGGAATGGCTGGCCCCTTACGGCGCCACTGCTTTGTTCGCAGCGGGCGGCACTGGTGAGTTTTTCTCCCTCGCCGCCAGCGAATATTCCCAAGTGATCAAGACCGCCGTGGATACCTGCGCCACCAGCGTGCCGATCCTCGCCGGTGTCGGTGGTTCGACCCGCCAGGCCATCGAGTACGCGCAAGAAGCCGAGCGCCTGGGCGCCAAAGGCCTGTTGCTGCTGCCGCACTACCTCACCGAAGCCAGCCAGGACGGGGTTGCCGCCCACGTTGAAGCGGTGTGCAAATCGGTCAAGATCGGCGTGGTGGTCTACAACCGCAACGTGTGCCGCCTGACCGCTCCGCTGCTGGAACGCCTGGCCGAGCGCTGCCCGAACCTGATCGGCTACAAGGATGGCCTGGGTGACATCGAGTTGATGGTGTCGATCCGCCGCCGTCTGGGTGATCGTTTCAGCTACCTCGGCGGCCTGCCGACCGCAGAGGTCTACGCCGCTGCCTACAAGGCCCTGGGCGTACCGGTGTACTCCTCGGCGGTGTTCAACTTCATCCCGAAGACCGCGATGGATTTCTACCACGCCATTGCCAAGGACGATCACGCCACCGTCGCCAAGATCATCGACGACTTCTTCCTGCCGTACCTGGACATCCGTAACCGCAAGGCCGGTTATGCCGTGAGCATCGTCAAGGCGGGTGCAAAAATCGTCGGCTATGACGCAGGCCCTGTGCGCACGCCGCTGACCGATCTGCTGCCGGAAGAATACGAAGCCCTGGCCGCGCTGATCGACAAGCAAGGTCCGCAATAAATTATCCACAAGGCCGCTGAGCAATCAGCGGCCTTTTGCGTCAGGAGAAGATTCGTGTCCCAAGTAAAGCGTTTTGAGAACTACATCAACGGTGAATGGGTTGCCGGCGCCGACTACTGCGTCAACCTCAACCCGTCGGAGTTGTCCGATGTCATTGGTGAATACGCCAAGGCCGACGTCACCCAGGTCAACGCCGCCATCGACGCCGCCCGCGCCGCATTCCCGGCCTGGTCCACTTCCGGGATCCAGGCTCGCCACGATGCCCTGGATAAAGTCGGCAGTGAAATCCTCGCCCGTCGCGAAGAACTCGGCACCCTGTTGGCCCGGGAAGAAGGCAAGACCCTGCCGGAAGCCATCGGCGAAGTGACCCGCGCCGGTAACATCTTCAAGTTCTTCGCCGGTGAATGCCTGCGGTTGTCCGGCGACTACGTGCCGTCGGTACGCCCGGGCGTCAATGTGGAAGTCACCCGTGAAGCCCTTGGCGTGGTCGGCCTGATCACCCCGTGGAACTTTCCGATCGCGATTCCCGCCTGGAAAATCGCCCCGGCCCTGGCCTACGGCAACTGCGTGGTGATCAAACCGGCTGAACTGGTACCGGGCTGCGCCTGGGCCCTGGCGGAGATCATCTCCCGCGCCGGTTTCCCTGCCGGCGTGTTCAACCTGGTAATGGGCAGCGGCCGTGTGGTGGGCGATGTGCTGGTCAACAGCCCGAAAGTCGACGGCATCAGCTTCACCGGTTCCGTCGGTGTGGGTCGCCAGATCGCTGTCAGCTGCGTATCGCGCCAAGCCAAAGTGCAGTTGGAAATGGGCGGCAAGAACCCGCAGATCATTCTCGACGACGCCGATCTCAAGCAGGCCGTCGAGCTGTCGGTACAGAGCGCGTTCTACTCCACCGGCCAGCGTTGCACGGCGTCCAGCCGCCTGATCGTCACCGCCGGTATCCACGACCAGTTCGTCGCGGCCATGGCCGAGCGCATGAAGTCGATCAAGGTCGGCCACGCGCTCAAAAGCGGCACCGACATCGGCCCGGTGGTTTCCCAGGCCCAACTGGACCAGGACATGAAGTACATCGACATCGGCCAAAGCGAAGGTGCGCGGCTGGTGAGCGGTGGCGGCCTGGTCACCTGCGACACCGAAGGCTACTACCTGGCGCCGACGCTGTTTGCCGACAGCGAAGCCGCCATGCGTATCAGCCGTGAAGAGATCTTCGGCCCGGTCGCCAACGTCGTGCGCGTGGCGGACTACGAGGCGGCACTGGCCATGGCCAACGACACCGAGTTCGGTTTGTCGGCGGGCATTGCCACCACGTCGTTGAAGTACGCCAACCACTTCAAGCGCCACTCCCAGGCGGGGATGGTGATGGTCAACCTGCCGACCGCAGGTGTGGATTACCACGTTCCATTCGGTGGCCGTAAAGGCTCGTCCTATGGCTCGCGGGAGCAAGGTCGCTATGCGCAGGAGTTCTACACCGTGGTGAAAACCAGCTACATCGGTTCGTAATACGCAACACCCAGTGGGGGCCGGAGGCCTGCCGGTCCCCACGACAAAAACAGAAAACCATTACCCGCAAAAAAAATAATTAGTGGGAGTACTTCTACATGCAAGCGACCAAGCCGACCCATGTCCGCTATTTGATCCTGCTCATGCTGTTCCTGGTGACCACGATCAACTACGCCGACCGGGCCACCATCGCCATCGCGGGCTCCAGCCTGCAAAAAGACCTCGGCATTGACGCGGTCACCCTCGGTTATATCTTCTCCGCATTCGGTTGGGCCTACGTGGCCGGGCAAATCCCCGGTGGCTGGCTGCTGGACCGATTCGGCTCGAAAAAAGTCTACGCCCTGAGCATCTTCACCTGGTCACTGTTCACCGTGCTGCAAGGCTACGTCGGTGAGTTCGGTGTCGCCACCGCAGTGGTTGCGCTGTTCATGCTGCGCTTCATGGTGGGCCTGGCCGAGGCGCCGTCCTTCCCCGGTAACGCGCGCATTGTCGCCGCCTGGTTCCCGACCGCCGAGCGCGGTACGGCCTCGGCGATCTTCAACTCGGCGCAGTACTTCGCCACGGTGTTGTTCGCGCCGCTGATGGGCTGGATCGTCTACCGCTTCGGCTGGCAGCACGTGTTTATCGTGATGGGCGTGATCGGCATCGTGTTCTCGCTGATCTGGCTGAAAGTTATCCACAGCCCGCGCCAGCACCCGATGATCAACGAAGCCGAGCTCAATCACATCGCCGCCAATGGCGCGATGGTCGATATGGACCAGGACAAGGGCAAGGGTAAGAAAACCGACGGTCCGAAGTGGGATTACATCCGTCAGTTGCTGACCAACCGCATGATGCTTGGCGTGTACTTGGGCCAGTACTGCATCAACGGCATCACCTACTTCTTCCTGACCTGGTTCCCGGTTTACCTGGTGCAGGACCGCGGCATGACCATCCTCAAGGCCGGTTTCATCGCCTCGTTGCCGGCGATCTGCGGGTTTATCGGTGGCGTGCTGGGCGGGGTGATTTCCGACTACCTGCTGCGCAAAGGCCATTCGCTGACGTTCGCCCGCAAGGCGCCGATCATTGCCGGCCTGCTGGTCTCCAGCAGCATCATCGCGTGCAACTATGTAGACGTTGAATGGATGGTGGTGGGCTTCATGGCCTTGGCTTTCTTCGGCAAGGGTGTTGGCGCATTGGGCTGGGCGGTGGTGTCCGACACCTCGCCGAAACAAATCGCCGGTCTCAGTGGCGGCTTGTTCAACACCTTCGGTAACCTCGCGTCGATCACCACGCCGATTGTCATCGGCTACATCATCAGCACCACCGGCTCGTTCAAGTGGGCCCTGGTGTTTGTCGGCGCCAACGCGCTGGTGGCGGTGTTCAGCTATCTGGTCATCGTCGGCCCGATCAAGCGTGTAGTACTCAAAGAGCCGCCAAGCAAGGGGCCTGAGTTGACCAACCTAACCGAAGCGCATTCCTGAGAGGCCCCGTGATGCAGTTGATTGAACATGCCGACTCGCCGCGCTCCATCCGCCTGCACGAGCGCGACAACGTAGTGATCGTGGTCAACGACCAGGGCGTACCGGCCGGGACCGAGTTCCCGGACGGCCTGGTGACCGTGGATTTCATCCCCCAGAGCCACAAAGTGACCCTGGAAGACATCCCTGAAGGCGGTCAGATTATTCGCTACGGACAGACCATCGGTTACGCCCTGGCGCCGATTCCGCGCGGCAGTTGGGTCCAGGAAGATCAACTGCGCATGCCCACCGCGCCACCGCTGGACAGCTTGCCGCTGTCCACCGAGGTGCCTGAAACCCAGGCACCGTTGGAGGGGTTTACCTTCGAGGGCTATCGCAACGCCGACGGTACCGTGGGCACGCGCAATATCCTCGGCATCACCACCACGGTGCAGTGCGTGACGGGCGTGCTGGACCATGCGGTCAAGCGCATCAAGGACGAATTGCTGCCCAAGTACCCTCACGTCGATGACGTGGTGGCGCTGACCCACAGCTACGGCTGCGGGGTGGCGATCACCGCGACGGATGCCTACATCCCGATCCGTACCGTGCGTAACCTGGCGCGCAACCCGAACCTGGGCGGCGAAGCCCTGGTGATCAGCCTGGGCTGCGAGAAATTGCAGGCCGGGCAGGTGATGCATGACAACGACAGCTCCGTCGACCTCAGCGAGCCGTGGCTGTATCGGTTGCAGGATTCCAGCCACGGCTTTACCGAAATGATCGAACAGATCATGGACCTGGCCGAAGTGCGCCTGAAGAAGCTCGACCAGCGTCGCCGGGAAACCGTGCCGGCGTCCGAGTTGATCCTGGGCATGCAGTGCGGCGGCAGTGATGCGTTTTCCGGCATCACCGCCAACCCGGCGCTGGGCTATGCCTCGGATCTGTTGCTGCGGGCCGGGGCAACGGTGATGTTTTCCGAAGTCACCGAAGTGCGGGATGCCATTTACCTGCTGACTTCGCGCGCAGAGACGAAGGAAGTTGCCGAAGAGTTGGTCAGGGAAATGGACTGGTACGACCGCTACCTGGCCAAGGGTGAGGCCGATCGCAGCGCCAACACCACGCCAGGCAACAAGAAGGGCGGGCTGTCGAACATTGTCGAGAAGTCCCTGGGCTCCATCGTCAAGTCCGGCAGCAGTGCGATCAACGGCGTGCTGGGCCCTGGCGAGCGCTTCAAAAGCAAGGGCCTGATCTTTTGCGCCACGCCGGCCAGTGACTTTGTCTGCGGTACCCTGCAACTGGCGGCGGGGATGAACATGCATGTGTTCACCACCGGGCGTGGCACCCCTTACGGGCTGGCGATGGCGCCGGTGGTGAAGGTCTCGACGCGTACGGAGCTGGCGCAGCGCTGGCCGGACCTCATCGATATCGACGCCGGGCGCATTGCCACCGGGCGCGCGACCATCGAGGAGTTGGGCTGGGAGTTGTTCCACTTCTACCTGGACGTGGCCAGCGGTAAGAAGCAGACCTGGGCGGAGCATCACAAGCTGCATAACGACATCACCTTGTTCAACCCGGCGCCGATTACCTGAGACCGCGTCGCCTGCCATCGGGGGCAAGCCCCTCCCACAGTTTGAATTGTGAATACTTTCAAGTGTGGGAGGGGGCTTGCTCCCGATAGCGGTCTATCAGGCGCCGTTGGGCTGTATGGCTTATCATTAGCCACCTGACGACGCTCACCAAGGTTCTCCCCGGCATGCTGGCAATTTTCCT
The DNA here is from genome assembly GCF_003058245.1 of Pseudomonas sp. GV047. Taxonomy (NCBI): domain Bacteria; kingdom Pseudomonadati; phylum Pseudomonadota; class Gammaproteobacteria; order Pseudomonadales; family Pseudomonadaceae; genus Pseudomonas; species Pseudomonas sp. GV047. The sequence continues at coordinate 221,728 of NZ_QCWA01000005.1, forward strand.
CACCACCCTCACCATCACTGCGCCGGTATTCGCCATGCTGTTCCTGGGTGTGCTGCTCAAGCGCATCAACTGGATCAACGACAACTTTATCCACACGGCTTCGTCCCTGGTGTTCAACGTCACCATGCCGGCGCTGCTGTTCCTCGGCATCCTCCACGCCGACCTGCACTCGGCGCTCAAGCCGGGGTTGCTGATCTATTTTGCCGTGGCCACGCTGCTGAGCTTTGCCCTGGCCTGGGGCTGGGCGATTTTTCGCTGCAAGCGTGAAGACCGGGGCATCTACACCCAGGGCGCGTTTCGCGGCAACAACGGGGTGATCGGCCTGGCCCTGGCGGCCAGCATGTATGGCGACTACGGCATTTCCCTCGGCGCGATCCTCGCGGCGCTGGTGATCCTGTTCTACAACACGCTGTCGACCATTGTGCTGGCGGTGTACAGCCCGGTGATCAAGTCCGACCCATGGAGCATCTGCAAAAGTGTGGTAGCCAATCCGCTGATCATCAGCGTCATCGTGGCGGCGCCGTTCGCGTATTTTCAGATTGGCCTGCCGGGTTGGCTGGAAAAATCCATGCAGTACCTGGCGGACACCACCTTGCCGCTGGCATTGATCTGCATTGGCGGCACCCTGTCCCTGGCGGCGTTGCGCAAGAGCGGCAATATGGCGCTGAGCGCGAGCTTGATGAAGATGGTCTGGCTGCCGGTGGTCGCGACCTTGGGCGCGTGGCTGCTGGGCTTTCGCGGGCCGGAGTTGGGGATCCTGTTCCTGTACTTCGGTGCGCCGACCGCTGCGGCGAGCTTCGTGATGGCCAGGGCGGCCGAGGGCAATCATGAACTGGCGGCGGCGATTATCGTGATCACCACGCTGATGGCGGCAGTGACCACGAACATCGGGATTTTCGTGTTGCAGGCGGGGGGCTGGATCTAGCCTTCTTTCTGATAGGTGTCGATGACTTCCTGTGCCGCCCGAAACGCATCAATCGCCGCCGGTACGCCGGCATACACCGCGCAATGCAGCAGCGCTTCGCGAATTTCCTCCACAGTACAGCCGTTGTTCAACGCGCCACGCACGTGGCCCTTGAGCTCCTGGGGGCACTTGAGCGCGGTGAGGGCGGCCAGGGTGATCAGGCTGCGCGTCTTCAGCGGCAAGCCTTCGCGGCTCCACACGCTGCCCCAGGCATGTTCGTTGACGAAGTCCTGCAGCGGCTGGGTGAATTCGGTGGCGTTGCCCAGGGCACGATCGACGAACACATCGCCCATCACCTGGCGACGCATTTCAACCCCGGGCTTTTTCTGATCGGTCATTGCGATTCCCTCTTGTGTTGGCGGCGCCAGGCTCGCAGCGTGCTGAACAACAGGAAAGCCACCAGCGCTGGCAGGACGTAATACAGCATCAGTTGTTCAAGCTTGTTGGCCAGGGGCATGCCGGTGGTGAACGACATCACGTGCAGCCCATACGCCAGGTACAGGCCCAGCAGCACCAAGCCTTCGGCGCGGGTGACGCGGTAGCCGGTATAAAACACCGGCAGGCACAGCACCACCACGCCGAGCATCACCGGCAGGTCGAAGTCCAGGGCGTTGGGCGACACCGACAGCGGCGAAGGCGCGAGCAGCGCGGTCAGCCCCAATACCCCCAGCAGGTTGAACAGGTTGCTGCCGATCACGTTGCCCACGGCAATTTCCCGCTGGCCGCGCAGGGCGGCAATCAGGGAGGTGGCCAGGCAGGGCAGCGACGTGCCGACGCCGATCAGCGTAAGGCCGATGATGCGCTCCGAGAGGCCCAGGTCCGCCGCCACATCCACCGCCGCGCCGAGCAGCAAGTGCCCGGCCAGCACCAGGATCAACAGCCCGCCCAGCATCTGCAGCACACTGCTCAGCCAGGGCGCCCGGGCGACGGTATCCAGGGTGCGCGGGCGGCGCGAATGGCGGGTCTGGTAATGCAGCACGCCGAGGTAGGCCAGCAGGGCAATCAGCAGCAGCAGGCCATCGACCGGCGTCAGTTCTTCATTGGCCGCCAGGGTAAACACCAGCAGCCCGGCGAGGATCATCACCGGAATATCCAGGCGCACCAGCTGCCGCGAGACGCGCAGGGGGATGATCAGCGCCGACAGGCCCAGGGTCACGAGAATGTTGAAGATGCTGCTGCCGATCACGCTGCCCACGGCAATGTCGGTATTGCCGGCCAGGGTGGCCTGCAGGCTGACGGTCATCTGCGGCGCGCTGCTGCCGAAGGCGACGATCGTAAGGCCGATGATCAGCGGCCGCACCTTGAGGCTGGCGGCCAGGCGCACGGCGGCGCGCACCAGGATTTCGGCGCCGAGGATCAGCAGCACCAGGCCGCTGACCAGTTCGAGCAGGCTCCAGGGCGAGAGGGCGGTTAATCCGAAAATGGCCAGGGCTCCGTCTTCAATTGCTCAAGGCTTGCACGCGAACCCGCGCAGTGCCGCTGCTCAGCATGCCCAGTTGCTCGGCCGCCTTGCGTGATAGATCGATCAAGCGCCCACGGGTATGCGGGCCGCGATCGTTGATGCGGACCACGACGGATTTGTCGTTGTCGAGATTGGTGACCTTGACCTGGGTGCCGAAGGGCAGTCGCCGGTGGGCGGCGGTCAGGGCGTTCTGGTTGAAGGGTTCACCGCTGGCGGTTTTCTTGCCATGGTGCCTGGCGCCGTAATAAGAGGCGGTGCCGGTTTCGTCGTAGCCGTTGGGGTCGATGAGGCCGCTGGCGCAGCCGGCCAGCAGTGAGAATAGAGCCCATAGACCTAATAGACGCTTCATTATCAAGGTGCCCCCCATCACAAATGTGGGAGGGGGCTTGCCCCCGATAGCGGTGATTCAGTCAAAACAGCAGTGACTGACACTCTGCTATCGGGGGCAAGCCCCCTCCCACAGGAGGTCCGAGTCAGGCATGAAGTCTCGCCCGGACCATTCATCGCAATCAGCCTTCGAGCTTGCTTTTGAGCAGTTCGTTCACCTGTTGCGGGTTGGCCTTGCCTTTGGAGGCTTTCATCGCCTGGCCGACAAAGAAGCCGAACATCTTGCCGCGCTTGGCTTCGTCTGCCGCACGGTACTGTTCGACCTGCTCGGCGTTGGCCGCCAGCATTTCATCCAGCACGGCCGAGATGGCGCCGCTGTCGGTGACTTGCTTGAGGCCGCGTTTCTCGATGATCTCGTCGGCGCTGCCTTCACCGCTGGCCATGGCTTCGAACACGGTCTTGGCGATTTTGCCGGAGATGGTGTTGTCCTTGATGCGCAGCAGCATGCCGCCCAATTGCTCGGCCGACACCGGCGCTTCGTCGATCTCCAGGCCCTGTTTGTTCAACAGGCTGCCCAGCTCGACCATCACCCAGTTGGCTGCCAGCTTGGCGTCACCGGCAATGCTCACGACCTTTTCGAAGTAGTCGGCTTGCTCACGGCTCGAAGCCAGTACGCTGGCATCGTAGACCGACAGGCCGAACTGCGCCTGGAAGCGCTCGCGTTTTTGCGGCGGCAATTCCGGCAGGGTGGCGCGGATCTCATTGAGGAACGAGTCCTCAAGCACCACCGGCAACAGGTCCGGATCGGGGAAGTAACGGTAGTCGTTGGCTTCCTCTTTGCTGCGCATGGCGCGGGTTTCGTCTTTGTTCGGGTCGTACAGGCGCGTTTGCTGGATCACCTTGCCGCCGTCCTCGATCAATTCGATCTGGCGCCGCACTTCGGTGTTGATCGCCTTCTCGATAAAGCGGAACGAGTTGACGTTCTTGATCTCGCAGCGAGTGCCGTACTCGGCCTGGCCTTTTGGCCGCACCGACACGTTGCAGTCGCAACGCAGCGAGCCCTCGGCCATGTTGCCGTCACAGATGCCCAGGTAACGCACCAGCGCGTGGATGGTCTTGACGTAGGCCACGGCTTCCTTGGCGCTGCGCATGTCCGGCTCGGACACGATCTCCAGCAGCGGCGTGCCGGCACGGTTCAGGTCGATACCAGTGGCACCGTTGAACTCTTCGTGAAGGCTCTTGCCGGCGTCTTCTTCCAGGTGCGCACGGGTGACGCCGACACGCTTGATGGTGCCGTCTTCCAGCGGGATGTCCAGGTAGCCCTTGCCGACGATCGGCAATTCCATCTGGCTGATCTGGTAGCCCTTGGGCAGGTCCGGGTAGAAGTAGTTCTTGCGCGCGAACACGTTGTGCTGGCCGATCTCGGCGTCAATCGCCAGGCCGAACATCACCGCCATACGCACGGCTTCCTGGTTCAGCACCGGCAGTACGCCGGGCATGCCCAGGTCTACCAGGCTGGCCTGGGTGTTGGGCTCGGAGCCGAACGTGGTGGCGCTACCGGAGAAAATCTTCGATTGGGTGGCGAGCTGGGTATGAATCTCCAGCCCGATCACAACTTCCCATTGCATAGTGTTCTCCTCAGAAGCCGGTAGGGGTGCGAGTGTGCCAGTCGGTGTTCAACTGGTACAGGTGCGCCACATTGAGCAGGCGGCCTTCCTGGAAATACGGGGCGAGCAATTGCACGCCCACCGGCAGGCCATCGACGAAACCGGCAGGCATGGACAAGCCCGGCAGGCCCGCGAGGTTGGCGGTGATGGTGTAGAGGTCTTCCAGGTACTCGGCAATCGGGTCGCCGGTCTTGGCGCCGATCTTCCAGGCCGGGTTCGGCGTGGTTGGGCCGAGGATCACGTCGACTTCTTCAAAGGCAGCCATGAAGTCGTTCTTGATCAGGCGTCGGATCTTTTGCGCCTTGAGGTAGTACGCGTCGTAATAGCCGGCGGACAGGGCGTAGGCACCGACCATGATCCGGCGTTGCACTTCGGCGCCGAAGCCTTCGCCACGGGAGCGTTTGTACAGGTCGGTCAGGTCCTTCGGGTTCTCGCAGCGGTAGCCGAAGCGCACGCCGTCGAAACGCGACAGGTTGGAAGAGGCTTCTGCCGGCGCGATCACGTAGTAGGCAGGAATCGCATGCTGGTTGTTCGGCAGGCTGATTTCCTTGATCACCGCGCCGAGCTTTTCCAGCTCCTTGACGCTGTTGTGCACCAATTCGGCAATGCGCGGGTCGAGACCGGCGCTGAAGTATTCCTTCGGCACGCCGATGCGCAGGCCCTTGAGCGAAGTGTTGAGGCTGGCGCTGTAGTCCGGCACCGGTTCATCGATGCTGGTGGAGTCCTGGGCGTCGAAGCCTGCCATGCCTTGTAACAAAATCGCGCAGTCTTCGGCCGTGCGGGCCAGGGGCCCGCCCTGATCGAGGCTGGAGGCGTAGGCGATCATGCCCCAGCGGGAAACGCGACCGTAGGTCGGCTTCAGGCCGGTGAGGTTGGTGAAGGCCGCTGGTTGGCGGATCGAGCCGCCGGTGTCGGTGGCCGTGGCGGCTGGCAGGAAGCGCGCGGCAACGGCCGCAGCCGAGCCACCGGACGAACCGCCAGGCACGTGTTCCAGGTTCCATGGGTTTTTCACTGCGCCGTAGTAGCTCGACTCGTTGGCCGACCCCATGGCGAATTCGTCCATGTTGGTCTTGCCCAGGGTCACGGCTCCGGCAGCGGCCAGCTTGGCGACCACGGTGGCGTCGTAGGGCGCCTTGAAGTTGTCGAGCATCTTCGAGCCGCAGCTGGTGCGAATGCCTTGGGTGCAGAACAGGTCCTTGTGGGCGATCGGTGCGCCCAGCAGGGCGCCGGTTTCACCGTTGGCGCGGCGTACATCCGCGGCCTTGGCCTGGCTCAGGGCCAGCTCTTCGGTGAGGCTGATGAAGCTGTTGACCTTGGGGTCCAGCTCGGCGATGCGCGCAAGCAGGGTCTTGGTCAGCTCTTCGGAGGAAAACTTTTTGTCGGCGAGACCGCGGGCGATCTCGGCCAGAGTCATGTGATGCATGAAAGGCTCTTTCCCTTTAGTCGATGACTTTCGGAACCAGGTACAGGCCGTTTTCGACCGCTGGCGCGATGGACTGGTAGGCCTCGCGATTATTGCGCTCGGTCACGACGTCTGCGCGCAGGCGCTGGCTGGCTTCCAGCGGGTGAGCCAGGGGCTCGATGCCGTCGGTATTCACGGCCTGCATTTGGTCAACCAGCCCGAGAATGCTATTCAGGGCTGCGGTGGTCTGTGGAAGATCGGCTTCATTCAGGCCAAGCGAGGCCAGATGAGCGATTTTTTCCACGTCGGAGCGTTCAAGCGCCATGGGAATCTCCAGTGGAAAACAGAACGGAGGCTGTCCGTGTGTTAGATTGTCGGAACACTACCGCATTTCTACGGTCTTACGGCCGCGATTGTGGGGGTTGGTGCACAGAAAGTCGGCCAATTTAGCACATTGGCGCCTTGCCCAAAATCCCTGTCGTTGTTAGAGTTTGCCGCACTTTTTTACCCACGCGTTGCCTAGGGTCCTTTCCCCATGTTCAAGAAACTGCGTGGCATGTTTTCCAGCGATCTTTCCATTGACCTGGGCACTGCCAACACCCTTATTTACGTGCGCGAGCGCGGTATCGTTCTGAATGAGCCATCGGTTGTGGCCATTCGGACCCATGGTAATCAGAAAAGTGTCGTTGCCGTCGGCACCGAGGCCAAGCGCATGCTCGGCCGAACACCAGGCAATATTGCTGCCATTCGTCCGATGAAAGACGGCGTGATCGCCGACTTCAGCGTCTGCGAAAAGATGCTGCAGTACTTCATCAACAAGGTTCACGAAAACAGCTTCCTGCAGCCCAGCCCTCGTGTGCTGATCTGCGTTCCGTGCAAATCCACCCAGGTGGAGCGTCGTGCCATCCGTGAGTCGGCCCTTGGCGCCGGTGCCCGCGAAGTGTTCCTGATCGAAGAGCCGATGGCTGCTGCGATCGGTGCCGGCCTGCCGGTTGAAGAAGCGCGCGGTTCGATGGTGGTGGATATCGGTGGTGGTACCACTGAAATCGCCCTGATCTCCCTGAACGGTGTGGTGTATGCCGAATCCGTACGGGTAGGCGGCGACCGTTTCGACGAAGCGATCATCACTTATGTACGTCGCAACTACGGCAGCCTGATCGGCGAATCCACCGCCGAGCGCATCAAGCAGGAAATCGGTACCGCTTACCCGGGCGGCGAAGTTCGCGAAGTCGATGTTCGCGGTCGCAACCTGGCCGAAGGCGTTCCACGTGCCTTCACCCTGAACTCCAATGAAGTGCTGGAAGCTCTGCAAGAGTCCCTGGCCACCATCGTTCAGGCTGTGAAGAGCGCCCTGGAGCAATCGCCGCCGGAGCTGGCTTCCGACATCGCCGAGCGAGGCCTGGTGCTGACCGGTGGTGGCGCCCTGTTGCGCGACCTCGACAAGCTGCTGGCCCAGGAAACCGGCCTGCCGGTGATCGTCGCCGAAGACCCGCTGACCTGCGTTGCCCGTGGCGGTGGTCGTGCACTGGAAATGATGGATAAACACACCATGGACCTGCTCTCCAGCGAATAAGATCGTTGGTTGCACCATGCTTCGCCCGCAGGCAGCACTTTGCAGTGCTGCCTGTTGGCGTTTATCTTCTTCAATCTGCATCCAGGCCGGTTAGATGCCGTATGAATAAAGAGAACATTTGCCTGGGAGGAGCGGCCTATTAAACCGCTTTTCGCCAAAGGCCCCTCATTGGGCGTGCGCTTATTGGTGCTGGTCGTGCTTTCGGTCGCATTGATGGTGGTCGATGCCCGCTTTGCGCTGCTCAAGCCGGTGCGTAGCCAAATGTCGCTGGTGTTGATGCAGACCTACTGGATCACCGACCTGCCGCAACGTCTCTACCAGGGCGTGGCCAGCCAATTTGGCAGCCGTACCGAACTGGTTGCCGAGAACGAAAAACTCAAGACCGAAAACCTGCTGTTGCAGGGGCGCATGCAAAAGCTGGCGGCCCTCACCGAGCAGAACGTTCGGCTGCGCGAGTTGCTTAACTCTTCTGCGTTGGTCAACGAAAAGGTCGAAGTGGCCGAGTTGATCGGCATGGACCCCAACCCCTTTACCCATCGCATCATTATCAACAAGGGTGAGCGCGACGGTGTGGTGCTTGGTCAGCCGGTACTGGATGCTCGGGGACTGATGGGGCAGGTAGTCGAGCTGATGCCCTACACCTCGCGGGTCCTGCTGCTGACGGACACCACCCACAGCATTCCGGTGCAGGTCAACCGTAACGGCTTGCGCGCGATTGCCAGCGGGACCGGTAACCCTGAGCGCCTGGAATTGCGTCATGTGGCGGACACGGCCGACATCAAGGAAGGCGACCTGTTGGTCAGCTCCGGCCTGGGCCAGCGGTTCCCGGCAGGCTATCCGGTGGCAACGGTCAAGGAAGTGATCCACGATTCCGGCCAGCCCTTCGCCATTGTGCGTGCCGTACCCACTGCCGCCCTGAACCGCAGCCGCTACCTGTTGCTGGTGTTCAGCGACAACCGTACTCCGGAAGAACGCGCCAACGACGCCGCCCAGGCCCAGGAAGCGGAAGACAAGAAGAACGGCACTGCGCCGATCATTCCTGCGACCGTGCCCAAGCCTCAGTCGACTCCCCCCGTTGTACCGGCGGCAACTCCGGCAGCTACTGCGCCTGTGGCCACACCGGTCAAGCCTGCGGCCCATAGCGTGCACCCGGTGAAACCGACTGCAGCGAAACCGCCGGCCACCACGCCTGCCACTACGACGCCCGCTGCGAAGCCTCCAGCCGCAGCCCCGGCCACCACACGGCAGAGGGAGGAATAATGGCCGGTACTCATTCGAGCAATGGCTGGATCGTCTGGCTGACATTCGCTATCGGCTTGCTGCTCAGCGTTTCGCCGCTGCCGCAGTTCATGGAGATCCTGCGTCCGCTGTGGCTGGCATTGCTGCTGGCATTCTGGTCGCTGAACCTGCCCCATAAAGTGGGCATGGTGACGGCGATGTTCCTGGGCTTGGCGGAAGATGTGCTGTATGGCACCTTGCTGGGCCAGAACGCGTTGATCCTGACCCTGATTACCTTCCTGGTGCTGTCGTTGCAGCAGCGCCTGCGCATGTTCCCGATGTGGCAGCAATGCCTGGTGATCCTGGTGATCTTCGGCCTGGCGCAGTTGGTACAGTTGTGGCTCAGTGCCCTGACCGGCAACCGCCAGCCAACCCTGGCGCTGGTGTTGCCGGCCCTGGTCAGTGCGCTGCTGTGGCCGTGGATCAGCTTCGGCCTGCGTGGGTTACGTCGTCGCTATAAAATCAATTGAATGGATTGCGAGGCTCTGCCTGGTTATCGAACCCCACAGGGAGAGTCTGCAATGAATTCGCTATATCTGGCCTCGGGCTCCCCGAGGCGGCGTGAACTGCTGACCCAGATCGGTGTGCCTTTCACCGTGGTCAGCGCCGCCATTGATGAAACCCCTCTTACAAACGAAACCCCTGTTTCCTACGTCGAGCGTCTCGCTCGCGGTAAGGCCGCAGCGGGTTTTGCTGCGCTCGGGCAACGCTCGGCCGCCTGCGTCCTGGGCGCCGATACCGCAGTGATCGTGGACGGCAAGATCCTCGGCAAGCCCGTAGACCAAGCCGATGCGTTGGCGATGTTGATGGCACTGGCGGGGCGTGAACATGAAGTTCTGACTGCGATTGCCCTGACTGACGGCCAGCGCTGTGAAACCCGATGTGTAAGCAATCGTGTACTTTTCCGTGGGATTTCTGTCGAGGAGGCTACAAGCTACTGGCACAGCGGCGAACCCCAGGACAAGGCGGGCGGCTATGCTATCCAAGGGCTTGGCTCGGTGTTTGTGGCCGGGCTCAATGGCAGCTATTCCGCGGTGGTAGGTCTGCCGGTGTGCGAAACCGCGCAACTGCTTGCACAATTCGGCATACCCTGTTGGCAAAACCTTACCGCGCGCTGAACGCGTTACTCCAGCGCCCAGCCTTACAGCGATCGGTCACTATTGTGAAAACGCCTGAACGAGACCCAGCCATGAGTGAAGAGATTCTGATCAATATCACGCCGATGGAATCGCGCGTGGCGGTGGTAGAGAACGGTGTTCTGCAAGAAGTGCATGTCGAGCGCACCCAGAAACGCGGGATCGTCGGCAATATCTACAAGGGCAAGGTGGTGCGGGTGTTGCCGGGGATGCAGGCGGCATTTGTCGATATCGGCCTGGACCGGGCGGCATTTATCCATGCCTCGGAGATCTCCCTGCGCGAAGGGCCGGCGGTGGAAAGCATCAGCGCCTTGGTGCACGAAGGGCAGAGCCTGGTGGTGCAAGTCACCAAGGACCCCATCGGCTCCAAGGGCGCACGCCTGACCACTCAACTGTCGATTCCGTCGCGCTACCTGGTTTACATGCCGCGCACCGCCCATGTCGGCATTTCCCTGAAGATTGAAGACGAAGCCGAGCGCGAGCGCCTGAAAAAGGTGGTCAGCGACTGCGTGGCCGCCGAAGGTATCAAGGAAGCGGGCGGTTTTATCCTGCGCACCGCCGCCGAGGGCGCAGGTGCCGACGAAATCCTCATGGACATTCGCTATCTGCGGCGCCTGTGGGACCAGATCGGCGCACAGATCAAGACCATCGGCGCGCCGAGTGTGATCTACGAAGACCTGGGCCTGGCCCTGCGTACCTTGCGCGACCTGGTCAGCCCCAAGATCGAGAAAATTCGCATCGACTCGCGGGAAACCTTCCAGCGCACCACGCAATTTGTTGCCGAGCTGATGCCGGAAATTGCCGATCGCCTGGAGCATTACCCTGGCGAACGGCCGATCTTCGACCTGTATGGCGTCGAGGACGAAATCCAGAAAGCCCTGGAGCGCAAGGTGCCGCTCAAGTCCGGTGGCTACCTGGTGGTGGACCCGGCGGAAGCGATGACCACCATCGACGTCAACACCGGCGCGTTCGTAGGTCATCGCAACCTTGAAGAGACCATCTTCAAGACCAATCTCGAAGCGGCCACGGCGATTGCTCGTCAACTGCGCCTGCGTAACCTGGGCGGCATCATCATCATCGACTTCATCGACATGGAAGATGAAGAGCACCAGCGCCAGGTGCTGCGCACGCTCGAAAAACAGCTGGAGCGCGATCACGCCAAGACCAATATCATCGGCATCACCGAGCTGGGCCTGGTGCAGATGACCCGCAAGCGCACCCGCGAGAGCCTGGAGCAGGTGCTGTGCGAGCCCTGCAGCAGTTGCCAGGGCCGCGGTAAGTTGAAGACTCCGGAAACGGTTTGCTACGAGATTTTCCGGGAAATCCTCCGAGAGGCACGGGCCTACCAGGCCGAAGGTTATAGAGTGCTTGCCAACCAGAAAGTGGTCGACCGCCTGCTGGATGAAGAGTCCGGTAACGTGGCTGAGCTGGAGGGGTTTATCGGGCGTACGATTCGCTTCCAGGTCGAAACCATGTATTCCCAGGAACAATATGACGTGGTGCTGCTCTGATCCCCATTCGCTTTCTTTTTACGCGACTCGCAGACCTTGATCTGCAGTCCGACTACTGCCTTGAGGGTCGCCTGACATGGAGCGTCTGACACGCTTTTTTGCCGCTTTGACCCGTTGGGGCCTTGGGCTGTGCGCCTTGCTGCTGGTGTTGGCGGCGGTGTACGTGAGCCTGGGGCGCGAATTGACCCCGCTGGTGGCCGAATACCGCGCGGAAATCGAAGCCAAGGCCCAGGCTGCGGTGGACATGCCTGTGCACATCGGCAGCCTTGAAGGCCGCTGGAGCGGTTTTGCGCCCGTGTTGCTGGCCCACGACGTAATGGTCGGCGAGGGCAGCAGTGCCTTGCGCCTGGATCAGGTCGAAGTGGTGCCGGACATGTGGGCCAGCCTGATGGCGCGCGAAGTGCGTATTGCGCACCTGGAAGTCAGTGGCCTGCAACTGAGCGCCAAGGAAGACAAGGACGGCCATTGGGCGCTGCAAGGCTTGCCGATACAGGACGACCAGCCGCTGGACCCGGAGCAATTGCTCAAGCGCATGCAGATGGTCAAGCGCGTATCGCTGCTCGACAGCCAGGTCACCCTGCAACCGTTCGACCAGGCGCCGCTGACCCTGACCTATGTGGGCTTGAGCCTGCACACGGGCGTCACCCGCCAGCGCCTGGACGCCCGCCTGACCTTGCCCGACGGCCAGCCCCTTGCCCTGAGCCTGCGCAGCCGCATTCGCGCGAGCCAGTGGAAGGATGCTGAAGTCGAGGCCTACCTGAGTCTGCCCCAAAGCGACTGGGCCAAGTGGATCCCCGCCAGGCTGACCCAGCAGTGGAAACTCACGCAGTTCAAGGCCGGCGGTGAGTTCTGGCTGAACTGGGGTAAAGGCACGGTGCAAAGTGCGGTCGTGCGCCTCAACTCGCCGCAGGTGAAGGGCAGCTACGCCGAGCGCAAGCCGGTGCATATCGAAAACCTTGCACTTACGGCCTATCTGCAACGCAGCGATACGGGCTTGAAGGTGTTGTTCGATTCCCTGGCGATGAACCTGGGCGAGACCCGATGGGAATCGCGCCTGCAATTGCAGCAGACCCTGGCGACCGACACGGCCCTGGAAGTCTGGAAGCTGCAGGCTGACCGCCTCGACCTGACCCCCATCACACCGTTGCTCAACGCCCTGGCGCCGCTGTCGGAAGGCGTCGCCAAGACCGTCGAGCACCTGAAGGCCACCGGTCTGCTGCGCAATGTACTGGTGGATTTCCGTCCTCAAGACACCACCGATCAAAAAGTCAGCTTTGCCGCCAACCTGGAACGGGTCGGGTTTGACGCCTACTTCGGTGCGCCGGCCGCACGCAACGTTTCCGGCAGCATCAGCGGCGACCTTGGCCAGGGCGAGTTGCGCATGGACAGCAAGGATTTTTCCCTGCACCTCGATCCGATCTTCGCCAAGCCCTGGCAGTACCTCCAGGCCAATGCACGCCTGACGTGGAAGCTGGATAAACAAGGCTTCACCCTGATCGCCCCGTATATCAAGGTGCTGGGGGAAGAGGGCAAGATCGCTGCCGATTTCCTGATTCGCCTGCATTTCGACCACAGCCAGGAAGACTATATGGACCTGCGGGTCGGTATGGTCGATGGCGATGGACGCTTTACCCCTAAATACCTGCCGGCCGTGTTGAGTCCCGCGTTGGATGAGTGGCTGCGCACGGCAATTCTCAAGGGTGCGGTGGACCAGGGGTTCTTCCAGTACCAGGGCTCGCTGAACCACGATGCGTTGCCCGCCGCGCGCAATATCAGCCTGTTCTTCAAGGTGCATGACGCCGAACTGGCGTTCCAGCCGGGTTGGCCCCATGTGAACAAGGTCAATGGCGAAGTGTTTGTCGAAGAGACGGGCGTACGCATCCTGGCCAGCAAGGGGCAGTTGCTCGACACCAAGGTCAAGGACGTCTACGTCAATATTCCCCACGCGCCGTCCGGCAAGGAAAGCCATCTGCTGCTTACCGGTGGTTTTGCCGGTGGCCTGGGTGATGGGCTGAAGATCCTCCAGGAAGCGCCAATCGGCACGGCCTCCACCTTCGCCGGCTGGAAAGGCGAAGGAGACCTGCAAGGCATGCTGGATCTGGATGTTCCGCTGGTCAAGGGCATCGAGCCCAGGATCGTGGTGGATTTCCAGACTGACAAGGCACGCCTGCAATTGGCGGAACCGCCTCTGGACCTGACGCAGCTCAAGGGCAATTTCCGCTTCGACAGCGCCAAGGGCTTGAGCGGCGAAAAGATTACCGCCCAGGCATTTGACCGGCCGATCACCGCGCAGATCTTTGCCGATGGCAAGCCGGGTAATATCAGCACCCGTGTCGCTGCCAAGGGGCAGGTGACGGTCAAGCGTCTGACGGATTGGTTGAAAGTCAGTCAGCCGTTGCCGGTGTCCGGTGATCTTTCGTATCAGTTGCAGCTCAACCTGGACGGTGCCGACAGCCAACTGATGGTCAGCTCCAACCTCAAGGGTGTTGTGGTGGACTTGCCGGCGCCGTTCGGCATGCCGGCCAGCCAGGGACGTGACAGCGTATTCCGCATGACCTTGCAGGGGGCTGAGCGCCGATATTGGTTTGATTACGGTGAGTTGGCCAACTTCACCTTTGCCGCGCCGCCGGACAAGCTCAATGACGGCCGTGGCGAGTTGTTCCTCGGCGATGGTGATGCCGTGCTGCCAGGCGCCAAGGGCTTGCGCATCCGTGGCGTGCTCTCGGAGCTGGATATCGACCCGTGGAAAAAACTGGTGAACCAGTATGCTGGCAATGACCCAGGTGGCAGTGCCAAGCAGCTGCTGAGCGGTGCCGAATTCAAGATTGGCAAGCTCACCGGCCTGGGTACCCAGTTCGATCAGGTCAACCTGCAGTTGGATCGCAAGCCCGCTGCCTGGGGTTTACGCTTTGACAGCCAGCAAGCCAAGGGCGCCGTGAACCTGCCGGATGCCAAGGGCGCGCCGATTGCGGTCAACCTGCAATACGTGAAGCTGCCGGCGGTGGACCCGACGGTACAGGCTGATGAAAACGCACCGGACCCGTTGGCCAGTATCGATCCCAAGGATATTCCGGCGTTGGATATCGCCATTGACCAGCTGTTCCAGGGGCCGGACCTGATTGGCGCCTGGTCACTCAAGATCCGGCCAACGGCCAAAGGCCTGGCTTTCAATACGCTGGACCTGGGCCTCAAGGGCATGCAACTCAAGGGCGCCGGCGGATGGGAAGGTGTCCCGGGTGACAGCAGCAGTTGGTACAAGGGGCGCCTGGACGGCAAGAACATCGCCGACGTACTCAAAGGCTGGGGCTATGCGCCCACGGTCACCAGCGAGGACTTCCACCTGGATGTAGATGGGCGGTGGCCGGGTTCGCCGGCCTGGGTCGGGCCTAAACGGTTCTCCGGCAGCCTGGATGCGACGTTCCGTAAAGGTCAGTTTGTCGAGGTGGAAGGTGGTGCCCAGGCGCTGCGGGTGTTCGGTCTGCTCAACTTCAACTCCATCGGGCGCCGCCTGCGCCTGGACTTCTCCGACCTGCTGGGCAAGGGCTTGAGTTATGACCGGGTCAAGGGCCAATTGGTCGCCAGCAATGGCGTGTTCGTGACGCGCGAGCCGATCACCATGACCGGCCCGTCGAGCAACCTGGAGCTCAATGGCACCCTGGACCTAGTGGCTGACCGTGTCGATGCGAAGTTGCTGGTGACGTTGCCGGTGACCAACAACCTGCCGATTGCCGCGCTGATCGTGGGCGCGCCGGCGATTGGTGGCGCACTGTTCCTGATCGACAAGCTGATCGGTGACCGTGTTTCGCGTTTCGCCAGCGTGCAATACAAGGTGGAAGGCCCATGGAAGGATCCAAAAATCACCTTCGACAAGCCCTTTGAAAAACCAAACTGAGAGCCTGTGGAGTAGCATGGCCCCATGCCTTTTACGGAGTATCGGCCCATGTCCTTTGCAGTAATCCAAATGGTCAGTCAGAGCGATGTGCTGGCCAACCTGGTCCAGGCCCGGCGCTTGTTGGAACAAGCGGCGGCCGGCGGTGCGAAGCTGGCGGTGCTGCCGGAAAACTTTGCCGCCATGGGCCGCCGCGACGTGGCGGATATCGGCCGCGCCGAGGCGCTGGGTGAAGGTCCGATCCTGCCATGGTTGAAACAGACCGCCCGCGACCTCACCTTATGGATAGTGGCTGGCACGCTGCCGTTGCCGCCCAAGGATCAACCGCACGCCAAATCCAATGCCTGCTCGCTGCTGGTCGATGATCGCGGCGAAGTCGTCGCTCGTTACGACAAGCTGCATTTGTTTGATGTGGACGTGGCGGACGCCCGGGGTCGCTATCGGGAGTCCGATGACTATGCTTTCGGGAGCAACGTGGTGGTGGCGGATACGCCGGTTGGCCGTTTGGGCCTGACGGTCTGTTACGACCTGCGCTTCCCCGAGCTATACAGCGAGCTGCGCGCGGCGGGGGCTGAATTGATTACCGCGCCCTCGGCCTTTACCGCCGTGACCGGTGCCGCCCACTGGGATGTGCTGATTCGTGCACGGGCCATCGAGACCCAGTGTTACCTGCTGGCGGCCGCCCAGGGCGGTGTGCATCCAGGGCCACGGGAAACTTATGGTCATGCGGCGATCGTCGACCCATGGGGCCGGGTGCTGGCACAACAGGATCAAGGCGAAGCGGTGTTGCTGGCCGAACGCGATAGCAGTGAACAGGCGTCGATACGGGCGCGCATGCCGGTGGTCAACCATCGGCGCTTTTTCTCGCAGGGCGCCCAGCGGCCTGCTTCAGAACGATGAATTTAAGGCCAAACCTATGAGCGAGTTGTTGTCCTCAGTCAGTGAACACCTCCTGGCACCCGGTGGCGTGACCATCGAAAGTTTGCAAACCGTGCTCGGCGATCTGGCCGGGCCAGGCATCGATGCCGCCGACCTGTATTTCCAGGGGCAGATCTCCGAGTCCTGGGCCCTGGAAGATGGCATCGTCAAGGAAGGCAGTTTCAATCTTGACCAAGGTGTAGGCGTTCGTGCGCAATCCGGTGAAAAGACCGGTTTTGCCTACAGTAACGCGATCACCCTGGAGGCGTTGGGCCTGGCCGCACGTGCTGCGCGTTCGATCTCCCGTGCCGGCCAACATGGCACGGTACAGGCGTTCAGTACCCAGGACGTGGCGCAGTTGTATGCGCCGGACAACCCCCTGGAAGTGATCAGCCGCGCGGAAAAGGTCGAGTTGCTCAAGCGTATCGATGCGGCCACCCGCGCCCTGGACCCGCGTATCCAGCAGGTCTCGGTGAGCATGGCCGGTGTGTGGGAACGCATCCTGGTGGCGTCCACCGACGGGGGGCTGGCGGCGGACGTGCGGCCGCTGGTGCGTTTCAATGTCAGCGTGATCGTCGAGCAGAACGGCCGCCGCGAGCGTGGCGGCCACGGCGGCGGCGGGCGTACCGACTACCGTTACTTCCTCACCGACGACCGTGCCATGGGCTATGCCCGTGAGGCTTTGCGCCAGGCGTTGGTGAACCTGGAAGCCATTCCTGCGCCGGCCGGCACGTTGCCGGTGGTGTTGGGCCCGGGCTGGTCCGGCGTATTGCTGCACGAGGCCGTGGGCCATGGCCTGGAAGGCGATTTCAACCGCAAAGGCAGTTCCGCCTACAGCGGGCGCATGGGCGAGATGGTTGCGTCCAAGCTGTGCACCATTGTCGATGATGGCACCCTGGCCGGTCGCCGCGGCTCGTTGAGCGTCGATGATGAAGGCACGCCGACCGAATGCACCACCTTGATTGAAAACGGTGTGCTCAAGGGCTACATGCAGGACAAGCTCAATGCCCGCCTGATGGGCGTTGCGCGCACCGGTAACGGCCGTCGCGAATCTTATGCGCACCTGCCGATGCCCCGCATGACCAACACCTACATGCTCGGTGGCGAAAGCGACCCGGCGGAGATCATCGCCTCGGTGAAGCGCGGCATCTACTGCGCCAACCTTGGCGGCGGCCAGGTGGATATCACCAGCGGCAAGTTCGTGTTCTCTACCAGCGAGGCGTACCTGATCGAAGACGGCAGGATTACCGCGCCGGTCAAAGGGGCAACGTTGATTGGCAATGGCCCGGAAGCCATGAGCAAGGTGTCGATGGTCGGCAACGACCTGGCCCTGGACAGTGGCGTGGGCATGTGCGGGAAGGACGGGCAGTCGGTGCCGGTAGGGGTCGGCCAGCCAACGCTGAAAATTGATGCGATCACCGTGGGTGGCACGGGGTCGTAAGGGGTGGAGCTTCGGGTGGCGAAGATCGCCACCCGGGGAAGGGCATCAACGCAGGCCGCGTTGAGTCTCGTCCAGCTCACGGATGTATTTGAAGATTTTACGGCTGGTGGCCGGCGCCTTGTTATGCGCCTGCTCGTGCTGGGCCTGACGGATCAGGGAGCGCAGTTGCTGGCGGTCCGCGTCCGGGTAGTCCAGCACGAATTTCTCCAGCACCGCGTCATCGCCCGAGATCAGGCGGTCACGCCAACGTTCCAGGTTGTGGAAACGTTCGTTGTACTGGCGAGTGGAGGCATCGGTTTGATCAAGCAAGGCGAGAATGGCGTCAGTGTCCTGATCGCGCATCAGCTTGCCGATAAACATGATGTGCCGTTTACGCGCGATATTCGCGGTGTGCTTGGGTGCGTCCGCAAGCGCCCGGCGCATTTCGTCGGTCAGTGGCAGTTTTGCAATCAAGTCTTTCTTGAGCGTTGTAAGGCGCTCGCCCAGGTCAACCAGAGCATGCAGCTCACGTTTGACCTGGGTTTTGCTTTTCTCCCCATCGAGGGAGTCGTCGTAAGAATCAACCATGGTGGCAGTCCGCAAAGAAACGCCGCCATGATAACCAGTCGGGGGCCGCTTGTCCGGCCCGGTCGCTCGATGGCCTTAGCCGAAAGCAGAATTTGAGTGGAGAAAACCATGAGTGCAGCCCAAAGCGTCGGTCCGCAAGCGTTACCGGCCCTGCAGGAACAAGTCGAGCAGATCCTTGCCGAGGCCAAGCGCCAGGGGGCCAGTGCCTGTGAAGTGGCGGTGTCGCTGGAGCAGGGGTTGTCGACGTCGGTACGTCAACGGGAAGTGGAAACCGTCGAATTCAACCGTGACCAGGGCTTTGGCATCACCTTGTATGTGGGGCAGCGCAAAGGTTCGGCCAGTACGTCGGCCAGCGGTCCGGAGGCCATACGCGAAACGGTTGCCGCCGCGTTGGCGATTGCCCAGCACACCTCTGAGGATGAAAGCTCGGGCTTGGCCGATAAGGCGCTGATGGCCAAGGACTTGAAGGATTTCGATCTGTTCCATGCCTGGGACATCACGCCCGAGCGGGCCATCGAGCTGGCGCTGACCTGCGAAGCGGCGGCGTTCGATGCCGATACCCGCATCAAGAACGCCGATGGCACCACGTTGAACACGCATCAGGGCTGTCGCGTCTACGGCAACAGCCACGGGTTTATCGGCGGGTATGCGTCCACGCGCCATAGTCTGAGCTGCGTGATGATCGCCGAGGCCAATGGCCAGATGCAGCGTGATTACTGGTACGACGTAAGTCGTCAGGGTGAATTGCTGGCAGATCCGGCCAGCATTGGTCAACGTGCCGCACAACGTGCCGCGAGCCGCCTGGGCGCGCGTCCGGTGCCGACCTGTGAAGTGCCTGTACTGTTTTCGGCGGAGCTGGCAGGCGGTTTGTTCGGCAGTTTCCTGAGTGCCATTTCCGGCGGCAACCTGTATCGCAAGTCTTCGTTCCTTGAAGGGGCGATCGGCCAGACGTTGTTTCCCGAGTGGCTGACCATCGATGAGCGTCCGCACTTGATGCGGGCCATGGGCAGTTCGGCGTTCGATGGGGACGGCCTGGCCACGTATGCCAAGCCGTTCGTCGAAAACGGGGAGCTGGTGTCTTACGTACTCGGCACCTACTCAGGCCGCAAACTCGGCCTGCCAAGCACCGCCAACGCCGGTGGCGTGCATAACCTTTTCGTGACCCATGGCGACGAAGACCAGGCGGCGCTGTTGCGTCGCATGGGACGTGGCCTGCTGGTAACCGAATTGATGGGCCATGGCCTGAATATGGTCACTGGGGATTATTCCCGTGGCGCGGCGGGCTTCTGGGTGGAAAACGGTGAGATTCAGTTCGCCGTCCAGGAAGTGACCATCGCCGGCAACATGCGCGATATGTTCAAGCAGATCGTTGCCGTGGGAAATGACCTGGAACTGCGCAGCAATATTCGCACAGGCTCGGTGCTGATCGAGCGGATGACTGTCGCAGGCAGCTAATCCCGCTACAGCGGCACAAAAAGGCGCGCCCTCTTACGGATGGCGCGCCTTTTTTGTGGGCGTGTGTCAGGGGGATTGAGGTGTTACTCTTGTTTTGATTCTCAATATCATTTAATAATAAATATCATTAACGGATGAGTGTGGATCATGAGTTCTGTCCTGCATGAGGATCCTTACCTGGAAAGCTGGCGCTGGATGAGTCGCCAGATTCGCTGTGGTCTGGATCCCAATGAGCCTCGCCTGATCGAACATTACCTCAACGAGGGCCGATACCTGGCGTGTTGTACCGCGACCCATCCGTGGACCATCGCTGAAACCTCATTCCGCCTGCTGATCGACACCGCCAGCGATATTGCACTGCCGTGGCATTGGCGATCCCTGTGTCTGGATCAAGCCTGGCGCCCACTGCGCGACCTGGAAAAACTCTCTCACTGTGCCTGCCGCCTCAAGCGCTGGCAGACCTTTGCCTGGCAATTGGCGACCTGCGAATTGCTTCCCTCCATTTCCGTTTCTGACCTGGTGCAAGGATCTTCCGATGAGTAACACCCGTATCGAACGCGACAGCATGGGCGAACTGCAAGTCCCCGCCGAGGCCTTGTACGGTGCGCAGACCCAGCGCGCGGTGAACAACTTTCCGATCAGCCACCAACGCATGCCGGCGCAATTCATTCGCGCACTGATCCTGGCCAAGGCCGCAGCCGCCAAGGTCAACGTCGACCTCAAGCAGATCAGCGAAGGGCAGGGCAAAGCCATTGTCGATGCCGCCCAAGGCTTGCTTGAAGGCGATTACATGCGGCATTTCCCGGTGGATATCTTCCAGACCGGTTCCGGCACCAGTTCGAATATGAATGCCAACGAAGTGATTGCGACGCTCGCCAGCCGCTTGCTCGGCGAAGCGGTCAATCCCAACGATCATGTGAACTGCGGTCAAAGCAGCAACGACATCATTCCGACCACCATCCATGTCAGTGCTGCGCTGGTGCTGCACGAGCACACGCTGCCGGCCCTGCTGCACCTGGTGCAGGTGATCGAGCAGAAAGCCGAAGAGGTTCACCCATTCATCAAGACCGGCCGCACGCACCTGATGGACGCCATGCCCGTGCGCATGAGCCAGGTCCTCAATGGCTGGGCGCAGCAACTCAAGGCCAATATCGGTCACCTGCAGGATTTATTACCGGCCCTGCAGGCTCTGGCCCAGGGCGGTACGGCGGTGGGCACCGGGATTAATGCGCACCCGGAATTCGCCGTGCGTTTCAGTCAACAGCTCAGCAGCCTGGCAGGCGTGAAATTCACGCCGGGCAAGAATCTGTTCGCGCTGATCGGCTCCCAGGACACTGCCGTCGCCGTCTCCGGCCAGTTGAAAGCTACCGCCGTGTCGCTGATGAAAATCGCCAATGACCTGCGCTGGATGAACTCCGGCCCGCTGGCCGGCCTGGGGGAAATCGAACTGGAGGGCCTGCAGCCGGGCTCCTCGATCATGCCAGGCAAGGTCAACCCGGTGATTCCGGAGGCCACGGCCATGGTGGCTGCGCAAGTCATCGGCAATGACACGGTGATCACCGTCGCTGGCCAATCCGGCAACTTCGAGCTGAATGTGATGCTGCCGATCATTGCCCAGAACCTGCTCAGCAGCCTCGAGTTGCTGGCCAATGCCAGCCGTCTGCTGGCAGACAAGGCGATCGCCAGCTTCAAGGTCAACGAAGCCAAGCTCAAGGAAGCGCTGTCGCGCAACCCGATCCTGGTCACCGCACTCAACCCGATCATTGGTTACCAAAAGGCCGCTGAGATTGCCAAGAAGGCCTATCAGCAGGGCCGCCCGGTGATTGATGTGGCCCTTGAGCACACCGACCTGCCCCGTAGCCAACTGGAAGTCCTGTTGGATCCGGAGAAGCTCACGGCCGGCGGCGTGTAATCACCGACCCTGCTTTGGAGGCTCACCATGGAGCACTGGAAACGCACGATCGAACGCGCCAATCGCTGCTTTATGCAGGGCGAATTGGTTGACGCTCGCGAGGCCTATCTGCAAGCCCTGGCCCTGGCTCAAGTGTTGTTCGAGCGCTGGGCGAATGCCGACGAAGCAGTAGCGGCTTGCGTCATTTCCCATCACAACCTGGCGGATTTGCACCTGCGCCTGAATCAGCCCGAGGAAAGCGCCGAATACCTCTGCGCTATTCACCAGCGCTTGCTCCAGGCCATGCAGGACGTGCGCCTGAGCCCGCAGCTGCGGGAAGCGGCGCTGCGCCAGAGCAGCAAGACTTACGTCGAACTGTTGAATTTCATCAGCGATCACGGTGAGTACCCGCGCACCCATCGCTTGCTGGGCGGTACTGCGGTGCAGCCGACCCCGTCTCAATACGGAGCACATTGATATGACCTACACCTTGCCTGCCTTGCCCTATGCCTACGATGCCCTGGAACCGCATATCGATGCGCAAACCATGGAGATTCACTACACCAAGCACCACCAGACCTACATCAATAACCTCAATGCGGCGGTCGAGGGCACCGAGTTTGCGGGCTGGCCTGTAGAAAAACTGGTGTCCAGCGTGCAGCAACTGCCGGAAAAACTGCGTGCGGCCGTCATCAACCAAGGCGGCGGCCATGCCAACCACTCGCTGTTCTGGGCGGTGATGTCGCCTAAAGGTGGCGGCAAGCCCGACGGCGCATTGGGAAAAGCTGTAGAAGAGCAACTCGGCGGTTTCGACAGTTTCAAGGAAGCCTTCACCAAGGCCGCCTTGACCCGTTTCGGCAGCGGCTGGGCGTGGTTGAGTGTCACTCCGCAAAAGACGCTGATAGTGGAAAGCAGCGGCAACCAGGACAGCCCGTTGATGAATGGCAACACGCCGATCCTCGGCCTGGACGTCTGGGAGCATGCTTACTACCTGCGCTACCAGAACCGTCGACCTGAATACATCAACGCCTTCTACAGTGTTATCAACTGGCCGGAAGTCGCCGCACGCTATCAGGCCGCGTTGGCCTGACATTCACTTCCATAACAAGATCTAAGGCCGACTATGGGCACTGAAACACTGGCGATCAGCAGCGTGCGAATGTTTCGTTATGCGTTTGGTTCGCTGCTGCTGTTGGCAGGTACTGCATTGCTGGTGGCCCACGGGCTGGCCTGGCTGGATCTGGCACCGCGCATCATGCGCGCCCTGCAGGGCGGGGCGATTTGCGCGCTTGGCACGGCGCTGGGGGCGGTTCCGGTCTTGGTGATTCGGCGGATGCCGGTGGCGTTGAGCGATACCTTGTTGGGCTTCGGTGCCGGTGTGATGCTGGCGGCGACCGCGTTTTCGCTGGTCGTGCCGGGAATTGCTGCGGCCGAAGCCCTTGGTCTTTCGCCCTGGGGGGCAGGTGGGCTGATCAGCTTCGGCATCATGCTGGGGGCATTCGGTCTGTATCTGGTGGACCGCAAGGTCTCCGGCGCCAGCCCGGAGATGTTGGTGGGCACACCGGATAAACCGGTGATTCCACCGCGTATCTGGCTGTTCGTGTTTGCCATCATCGCCCACAATATCCCCGAAGGCATGGCCGTTGGCGTCTCAGCCGGCGGCGGCATGCCGGATGCCGACAGCTTGGCCATGGGCATTGCTTTGCAGGATGTGCCCGAAGGCCTGGTCATTGCGCTGGTATTGGCTGGGGCAGGGATGTCGCGGATCAGGGCGTTCCTGATCGGCGCCGCGTCAGGCTTGGTAGAGCCGGTGTTCGCCGTGCTTTGCGCCTGGCTGGTGACCCTGGCCGAGGTGCTGTTACCGTTGGGCCTGGCACTGGCCGCTGGCGCGATGCTGTTGGTGGTCACCCACGAAGTGATCCCGGAGTCGCGCCGCAACGGTCACGAAAAACTCGCGAGCCTGGGGTTGTGCATGGGGTTCTGCTTGATGATGGTGATGGATACCGCCTTGGGGTGAGGCCTCAGCGGGGGGAGGGGTTACTCACCCTCATCAAAGAAGTTGTTGATCAGCGCCACCAGGGCGTCCATTGCTTCCTGCTCTTGCTCGCCCTCGGTGCTCAAATGAATCTTGGTGCCCTTGCCGGCCGCCAACATCATCATCGCCATGATGCTTTTGCCATCGACCATGCTCTCAGGTGTACGCCCGGCGCGGATCTGGCAAGGGAACTGCCCGGCAATACCGACGAATTTGGCCGAGGCGCGGGCATGCAGGCCCAGCTTGTTGATGATTTCAATTTCCAGAGCGGGCATCGCGGGGGTGTTCCTTTCAGCTAAGGTCGCGGTGGCGAACCTGGACGTTCTTGAGGGTTTGTTGCAGCACCTGGCCCAGGCGCTCGGTCAGGTAGACAGAGCGGTGGTGACCGCCGGTGCAGCCGATGGCAATGGTGACATAGGCTCGGTTGCTCGCGGCAAAGCGCGGCAACCATTTGAGCAGGTAGCTGGAAATGTCCTGGAACATCTCCTCCACATCCGGTTGCGCGGCCAGGTAATCGGCCACAGGCTGATCCAGCCCCGACTGGTCGCGCAGTTCCGGCTTCCAATAAGGATTGGGCAGGCAGCGCACGTCGAACACCAGGTCGGCATCCACCGGCATGCCACGCTTGAAACCAAAGGACTCGACCAGAAATGCCGTGCCAGGCTCCGGCTGGTTCAGCAGGCGGAGCTTGATGGCATCGCGCAACTGGTACAGGTTGAGGCTGGTGGTGTTGATCTTGAGGTCGGCGAGGTCAATGATCGGCCCCAGCAGCTTGGTTTCGTCCTCGATGGCTTCGGCCAGGGAACGGTGCGGGCTGCTGAGGGGGTGACGTCGGCGGGTCTCTGAGAAGCGCTTGAGCAGGGTTTCTTCGTCGGCGTCCAGATACAGCACATCGCAATGAATGTGCTTGGCGCGCACCTCTTCGAGCAATTCCGGAAAGCGCGTGAGGTGGCTCGGCAGGTTGCGGGCGTCAATCGAAACGGCGACCAGGGGTTGTGCCAATTCGGTATGGATCAGTGCCCGCTCCGCCAATTCCGGGAGCAGGCCGGCGGGCAGGTTGTCGATGCAATAGAAGCCGTTGTCCTCAAGGACGTTGAGGGCGGTACTTTTACCCGAGCCGGAGCGGCCGCTGACGATGATCAAACGCATGATTACTGCCCGTTTTGCTCATCCAGGACAACTTGATACAGCGCCTCGTTGCTACTGGCACTGCGCAGTTTGTCGCGTACTTCCTTGCGGTCGAGCATGCTTGCGATCTGCCTAAGCAGTTCCAGGTGTGCGTCGGTGGCGGCCTGTGGGACCAGCAGAACAAACAGCAGGTCTACCGGGGCGCCGTCGATCGCGTCGAAATCGATAGGTGCGTCCAGGTGCAGCAGGGCGCTGACAGGTGTCTCGCAGCCTTTGAGGCGGCAGTGGGGAATGGCGATGCCGTTGCCAAAACCGGTGGAGCCGAGTTTTTCACGGGCAATCAGAGCCTCAAAGACATCTTGCATCTCCAGCTCAGGCACTTGGCTGCTGATCAGGTTGGCAATTTGTTCGAGGGCTTTCTTCTTGCTGCCGCCCGGCACGTTCACGAGGGAACGGCCGGGGGTCAGGATGGTTTCAAGTCGGATCATGGGGGGAGAGTTAACGACCTGTGCCCTGGAGCAGGCTCAGATTCTTTTCCTTATGCTTTTTGAGTTGGCGGTCAAGCTTGTCGGTGAGCAAGTCGATTGATGCATACATGTCTTCATGTTCGGCATTGGCGACCACTTCTCCACCGGGTATCTGAAGAGTCGCTTCGATTTTCTGCTGAAGCTTGTCGACCTTCATGATGACCTGCACGTTGGTGATCTTGTCGAAATGACCCTCAAGCTTCCTCAGCTTCTGCTCGACGTAGTCGCGTAGTGGAGGGGTGACTTCTACATGGTGTCCACTGATGTTGACTTGCATACAGCTTCTCCTTCGTTGCCAGTGCATAAAGCGGCGGGTAGGAATACCCGCCACTGGAACGCTGTGGCCCGCCCGTCACATCAAACGCTTACGCTCGCTGGAAGGCGCGATCCCAAGGGACTCGCGGTACTTGGCGACGGTTCGACGGGCGACCTGAATGCCTTGTGCCTCCAGTAAACCAGCGATCTTGCTGTCACTCAACGGCTTTTTCTGATTTTCCGCAGCAACCAGTTTTTTGATGATTGCGCGGATCGCCGTGGACGAGCATTCGCCGCCTTCGGATGTGCTGACATGACTGGAGAAAAAGTATTTCAGCTCATATATGCCCCGTGGGGTATGCATGAATTTTTGTGTGGTCACCCGGGAAATCGTCGATTCGTGCATGCCCACCGCTTCTGCGATGTCGTGCAGGACCAGCGGTTTCATCGCCTCGTCACCATATTCCAGGAAGCCGCGCTGATGCTCGACGATCTGGGTGGCCACTTTCATCAGGGTTTCGTTGCGGCTCTGCAGGCTCTTGATGAACCAGCGCGCTTCCTGCAACTGGTTGCGCATGAAGGTGTTATCGGCGCTGGTGTCGGCACGGCGCACAAAACCGGCATATTGCGGGTTGACCCGCAGGCGCGGCACCGACTCCTGGTTCAGTTCCACCAACCAGCGCTCGTTGTCCTTGCGCACGATCACGTCGGGAACGACGTATTCGGCTTCGCTGGACTCGATCTGCGAGCCTGGACGCGGGTTGAGGCTTTGCACCAGCTCGATGACCTGGCGCAGGTCGTCTTCCTTGAGCTTCATGCGCCGCATCAACTGGCTATAGTCGCGGCTGCCCAGCAGGTCGATATAGTCGGTGACCAGGCGCTGGGCCTCGGCGAGCCATGGGGTCTTGGCGGGCAGCTGGCGCAGTTGCAGCAGCAGGCATTCGCTCAGGTTGCGGGCACCGATGCCGGCGGGCTCGAACTGTTGGATGCGGTGCAGGACCGCTTCGATTTCGTCCAGCTCGATGTCCAGTTCCGGGTCGAAGGCCTCGAGAATCTCTTCGAGGGTCTCGTCCAGGTAACCCTGGTTATTGATGCAGTCGATCAGGGTCACGGCGATCAGGCGATCGGTGTCCGACATCGGCGCGAGGTTCAGTTGCCACAGCAGATGGCTCTGCAGGCTCTCGCCGGCGGAAGTGCGGGTGGTGAAGTCCCACTCGTCATCGTCATTGCTGGGCAGGCTGCTGGCGCTGGTCTGGTAGACGTCCTCCCAGGCGGTGTCCACCGGGAGTTCGTTGGGAATGCGTTCGTTCCAATCGCCTTCCTCAAGGTTATCCACCGTGGGGGCGGTTTCCTGGTAGGAGGGTTCCTGTACGTCGGAATTGGGTTTTTGCTCGATGTTGTCGGCCAATGGGTCTGCATTATCGAAGTCGTCGCCTTCTTCCTGGCGTTCGAGCATCGGATTGGACTCCAGGGCCTCCTGGATTTCCTGTTGCAGGTCCAGGGTCGACAATTGGAGCAGGCGGATGGCCTGTTGCAGCTGCGGTGTCATCGTCAGCTGCTGGCCCATTCTCAGGACTAGCGATGGTTTCATGGCAGGGGCTTAACACCTTATTCGCCGGCGCAATGCGCCATCCACGACAGGGCGCGTGAGCGCCAAACATAAGCAAATTATATGCCTGATATCGGGGGCTTTGCCTAGAGCGCGGTAACAATAAAAATCCGGAGGTTTTCATTGACTCCCGCGCATCGGGCAAACGACCTGCCACCGCCTTGTTTTTGCAGGCGGCCTTACAGGCGGAACTCGTGACCCAGGTACACTTCCTTGACCAGTTCGTTGGCCAGGATGGTGGCAGAGTCGCCCTCGGCGATCAGCTGGCCATCGTTGACGATATACGCGGTTTCGCAGATATCGAGGGTCTCACGCACGTTGTGGTCGGTGATCAGTACACCGATCCCCTTGGCCTTGAGGTGGTGGATGATCTGCTTGATGTCGCCGACCGAGATAGGGTCGACGCCGGCAAACGGTTCGTCCAGCAGGATGAACTTGGGGGCAGTGGCCAGGGCGCGGGCGATTTCCACGCGACGACGCTCACCACCGGACAGGCTCATGCCAAGGTTGTCGCGAATGTGGTTGATGTGGAATTCCTGCAGCAGGCTTTCCAATTCTTTGCGGCGGCCTTCACGGTCGAGTTCCTTGCGGGTTTCAAGGATGGCCATGATGTTGTCGGATACCGACAGCTTGCGGAAGATCGACGCTTCCTGCGGAAGATAGCCGATACCTGCGCGGGCACGGCCGTGCATTGGCTGGTGGCTCACATCCAGGTCGTCGATCAGTACGCGACCTTGGTCCGCCTGGACCAGGCCGACGATCATGTAGAAGCAGGTGGTCTTGCCGGCGCCGTTAGGGCCAAGCAAGCCGACGATCTGGCCGCTGTCGATCGACAGGCTGACGTCGCGCACGACCTGACGGCTTTTATAGGCCTTGGCCAGATGCTGGGCTTTCAGGGTTGCCATTACTCGGCCTTCTTCTTCGGCTGGATAACCATGTCGATACGTGGGCGTGGCGCGGTGACCTTGCTGCCGTTGGCGCGACCGGCGTTGGCGATCTGCTTCACGGTGTCATAGGTGATCTTCTCGCCTTCCGTGGAGTTGCCATCGGGGCTGAGTACCTTGGCCTGGTCGATCAGCACGATGCGATTCTGCTGGGCGTGATACTGGATGGTCTTGCCGTAGCCCTTCATCGGGCCGGTGTCGGTAGCCGACTGCTTCTGTTCGAAGTACGCCAGGTTGCCCACCGAAGTCACCACGTCGATATCGCCCGCCTGGGTGCGCGTCAGTGTCACCGTGTTGCCGGTGATCTTCATCGAGCCCTGGGTGATGATCACGCCGCCGGTATAGGTGGCGACGCCTTGCTTGTCATCCAGTTGCGCATCGTCAGCCGAGATGTGGATCGGTTGCTGGCTATCGTTCGGCAGAGCCCAGGCGCTCACGCTTCCCAGTGCTGCGCCCAGACCGAGCAAAATAGGGAGAGTTTTAACGAGCCTCATACTGTCCTCTTACGTTCGATAGCAGGTGTATCCTGCTTTCTTTCAAATACGCTTTCATTCCCTTGCCAGTCGATACACCGCCAGCGCCGTCGATTCTAACGTCTTGCTCGGTCTGCGCATATTGCTTCTGTGGGAATACGGTCATGCGACTGCTGGTAATCACGGTGTCACGTTTTTTGGCGTCAGTACGCGCAACGCGTACCGAGTCAATCAGTTCTACCTCGGTGCCGTCCGGGTTCACCTCGCCACGCTTGCTCGTGACATGCCATGGGAACTCGGTGCCGCGGTACAGGTTCAGGTCCGGGTTAGTCAGCAGGGTGACTTCGGTGGCCTTCAAATGCTCGACTTTGTCCGAGGTCATTTCGTACTGCACCTTGCCGTCAGGCAGGAACTGCACGCTGTAGGCATTGGTTGCGTAATAGTCGATAGCCCCTTCTTCAACCTGCGCTGCAGGCTGGTCGAGGAAGCGCCCCGGGCTGATATTCCAGTAGCCCACCGCGAGGAACAGCGCGGCGATGACTCCGAATAGCAGGAAGTTGCGAATCTTTTTACTCAGCATAAAACGCTCTATAGGTAGGCGGCGTGGGCCGCTTCAAGACTGCCCTGGGCTCGCAGGATCAGTTCACAGAACTCGCGGGCGGCACCTTCGCCGCCACGGGCGGTGGTGACGCCATGGGCGTGCTCGCGAACAAACGTCGCCGCATTGGCGACAGCCATTCCCAGGCCCACTCGGCGAATGACCGGCAAGTCGGGCAGATCATCGCCCAGATAGGCGACCTGCTCATAGCTTAGGTTGAGTTGGCCAAGAAGCTCGTCCAGAACCACCAGTTTATCCTCGCGGCCCTGATACAGGTGAGGAATACCGAGGTTTTGTGCGCGGCGTTCCACAACGGGGGTTTTTCTGCCGCTGATAATCGCCGTTTGCACGCCCGAAGCCATCAGCATCTTGATGCCCTGGCCGTCGAGGGTATTGAACGTCTTGAATTCGCTGCCGTCTTCGAGAAAGTACAGGCGGCCATCGGTCAGCACGCCGTCAACGTCGAAAATCGCCAGTTTGATGTGTTTGCCGCGTTGCAACAGGTCGCTGGTCATTTACATCACTCCCGCACGCAGCAAGTCGTGCATGTTCAGGGCGCCCACCGGGTGGTCGTCGCTATCGACCACCACCAGCGCGCCGATCTTGTGGTCTTCCATGATCTTCAATGCTTCGGCTGCCAGCATTTCAGGGCGTGCAGTCTTGCCATGGGGGGTCATCACGGCGTCGATGGTCGCGGTACGGATATCGATGGTGCGGTCCAGGGTGCGGCGCAGGTCACCGTCAGTGAATACCCCGGCCAGGCGCCCGTCGGCTTCCAGGATCACGGTCATGCCCAGGCCCTTGCGGGTCATTTCCATCAGCGCGTCCTTCAGCAGAGTGCCGCGCTGGACGTGGGGCAATTCCTCGCCCGAATGCATGACGTTTTCCACTTTCAGCAGCAGGCGGCGGCCCAGGGCGCCACCCGGGTGGGAAAATGCGAAGTCTTCAGCGGTGAATCCACGGGCTTCCAGCAGCGCCACGGCCAGGGCGTCGCCCATGACCAGGGCGGCGGTGGTGGAGGAGGTCGGCGCCAGGTTCAGCGGGCAGGCCTCGTGGTCCACGTGAACATTCAGGTTCACGTCGGCGGCCTTGGCCAGGGTGGATTCCGGGTTGCCGGTGAGGCTGATCATCTTGATGCCCAGGCGCTTGATCAGCGGCAGCAGGGTCACGATTTCGTTGGTGGTGCCGGAGTTGGACAGCGCCAGGATGATGTCATCCTTGGTGATCATGCCCATGTCGCCGTGACTGGCTTCGGCCGGATGCACGAAAAATGCGGTGGTCCCGGTGCTGGCCAGGGTGGCGGCGATCTTGTTGCCGACGTGGCCCGATTTGCCCATGCCGACCACGACAACACGGCCCTTGCTGGCCAGGATCATCTCGCAGGCGCGTACGAAATCTGCGTCGATATGGGCCAGCAAGCCTTCTACGGCTTCAACTTCGAGGCGGATGGTGCGTTGCGCGGATTGAATAAGGTCGCTGGATTGGCTCATGTCTGAAGTCGTATAGCCTGACGAAAAGTCGGCGATTATAGCGGTAATGATCAATTCCCTCACGCAAGTTCGTCAGGCTTTATTCAACGAATGCCTGAGATCGATCCTCAGTAACATAGCCAGCAACGTTTTTTCCCTGTCCTTAAACTGAACTAGCGCAGTTCCGGCCTTGGGCGCCCTGTACCAGCAGTGATATAGTTCGCCGCCAGTTCGGTCCGCCCAGCCCATGTGGCTATCTATATGCGTCACCGTTGCAAACGTTTGTCGCATGCATGGTGTCTGAGTGAGAGGCTGCATCCCAAGGAGTTTAGATGAGTGCCGATAACGCCTACGCGGTCGAGCTGAAGGGACTGACCTTCAAGCGCGGGACGCGCAGCATCTTCAATAACGTCGATATTCGCATTCCCCGCGGCAAGGTCACGGGCATCATGGGGCCGTCCGGTTGCGGCAAGACCACGCTGCTGCGTCTGATGGGCATGCAATTGCGCCCCAGCGCCGGTGAAGTATGGGTCAACGGCCAGAACCTGCCGACACTGTCGCGCAGCGATCTGTTCGATGCGCGCAAGCATATGGGGGTGCTGTTCCAGAGCGGCGCGCTGTTTACCGACCTGGATGTGTTCGAGAACGTGGCGTTTCCGTTGCGGGTGCATACCCAGCTGTCCGATGAAATGATTCGTGACATTGTGTTGCTGAAATTGCAGGCCGTGGGCCTTCGCGGCGCCATCGACCTGATGCCCGACGAACTGTCCGGCGGCATGAAGCGCCGCGTGGCCCTGGCGCGCGCCATTGCCCTCGACCCGCAGATCCTCATGTACGACGAGCCCTTCGTCGGCCAGGATCCGATTGCCATGGGCGTGCTGGTACGCCTGATCCGTCTGCTCAACGATGCGCTGGGTATCACCAGCATCGTGGTCTCCCACGACCTTGCAGAAACCGCGAGCATTGCCGATTACCTTTATGTAGTCGGCGATGGCCAGGTGCTGGGGCAGGGTACGCCTGAAGAACTGATGAACGCCGACAACCCGCGTATTCGCCAATTCATGACCGGCGATCCCGATGGCCCTGTGCCTTTTCACTTTCCGGCAGCGGATTACCGCTCAGACCTTCTGGGGAAGCGCTGATGCGCAAGACATCTCTCATCGAGAAGGTTCGCCTTTTCGGTCGATCCGGTATCGACATCGTCGAAGTGCTGGGCCGCTCGACGATTTTCCTGTTTCACGCGTTGCTCGGCCGCGGTGGCATTGGTGGCGGCTTCGGCCTGTTGATCAAGCAACTGCATTCGGTGGGCGTGATGTCCCTGGTGATCATTGTCGTCTCCGGGGTGTTCATCGGGATGGTGCTGGCGTTGCAGGGCTTCAATATCCTGTCCAGCTACGGTTCGGAGCAGGCGGTGGGGCAGATGGTTGCCCTGACGCTGCTGCGTGAACTGGGGCCGGTCGTGACCGCGTTGCTGTTCGCCGGGCGTGCGGGTTCCGCGTTGACCGCCGAAATCGGCAACATGAAGTCCACCGAGCAGTTGTCCAGCCTGGAAATGATCGGCGTGGACCCGCTCAAGTACATTGTTGCCCCGCGCCTGTGGGCCGGCTTTATTTCCCTGCCGTTGCTGGCGATGATCTTCAGCGTGGTTGGTATCTGGGGCGGCTCGTGGGTGGCGGTGGACTGGCTGGGCGTCTATGACGGCTCCTACTGGGCCAACATGCAAAACAGCGTGACCTTCAGCGGTGACGTGCTCAACGGCATCATAAAGAGCATCGTCTTCGCCTTTGTAGTGACCTGGATCGCCGTATTCCAAGGCTACGACTGTGAGCCCACTTCAGAAGGGATCAGTCGCGCCACCACCAAGACCGTTGTGTACGCCTCGTTGGCAGTACTGGGCCTTGACTTCATTTTGACCGCCTTGATGTTTGGAGATTTCTGATGCAAAACCGCACTGTGGAAATCGGTGTCGGCCTTTTCTTGCTGGCTGGCATCCTGGCTTTACTGTTGCTGGCCCTGCGAGTCAGCGGCCTTTCGGCCAGCCCCACCGCCGATACTTATAAACTTTACGCGTACTTCGACAATATCGCCGGTTTGACTGTCAGAGCTAAAGTGACCATGGCCGGTGTGACCATCGGCAAGGTCACGGCAATCGATCTGGATCGCGACAGCTTCACCGGTCGAGTGACGATGCAACTGGACAAGAAGGTAGATAATCTGCCGACCGACTCCACTGCATCTATCCTCACTGCGGGCCTGCTGGGCGAGAAGTACATCGGTGTCAGCGTGGGCGGGGAAACAGCCCTGCTCAAGGATGGCTCGACCATCCACGACACGCAGTCGTCGCTGGTACTTGAAGACCTGATCGGTAAATTCCTGCTCAATACGGTCAATAAAGACGCCAAATGAGGAATCTGTACATGATCTCTACCTTGCGACGTGGCCTCCTGGTACTGCTGGCAGCGCTGCCGTTGATGGCCAACGCAGCGGGTTCTGCGCACGAACTGGTGCAGGACACTACCAACAGGATGTTGGCTGACCTGACTGCCAATAAAGAGCAGTACAAGCAAGACCCGAGCAAATTCTACGAGGCGCTGAACAGCATCGTGGGCCCGGTCGTCGATGCTGAAGGCATTTCTCGCAGCATCATGACGGTCAAATATTCGCGCAAGGCCACCCCTGCGCAAATGCAGACGTTCCAGGAGAACTTCAAGCGCGGCCTGTTCCAGTTCTATGGCAACGCTTTGCTCGAGTACAACAACCAGGGCATTACCGTCGCTCCCGCCGGGGATGAGTCGGGTGACCGCACCAGTGTCAACATGAGCGTCAAGGGCAACAATGGTGCCGTCTACCCTGTGCAGTACACGCTGGAGAAGATCAATGGCGAGTGGAAACTGCGCAATGTGATCATCAACGGCATCAACATCGGCAAGCTGTTCCGTGACCAGTTCGCCGACGCCATGCAGCGCAATGGCAACGACCTGGACAAAACCATCAATGGTTGGGCCGGTGAAGTCGCCAAGGCCAAGGAAGAGACCGATAAAGCCGCCGGGAAACCTGCGCAATGACCGAGTCGGCTGTTCGTCTCGGCGACGCGGGCGAGCTGTTCCTCAGCGGCGTGCTCGATTACCGCACCGGGCCTGACCTGCGCAAGCAGGGCCAGGCGCTGATCAAGACCAGCACGGCCCCTGCGCTGGTGCTGGATTGCTCGGCGGTAACCAAGTCCAGCAGTGTCGGCTTGTCGTTGCTGCTGTGTTTCATGCGCGATGCCGAAGCGGCCAAAAAGCCGGTCACCCTTCGTGCATTGCCCGAAGACATGCGTGAAATCGCCGAAGTTTCCGGTTTGACCGAGCTGTTGGCGCATCCTTAATACACATTATCGATAAAGCCCCCCGTCAGAGTCCTGCTATGCGGGGTTCGCAGGCGCGGGGCTTTTTTGTATGATGTGCGACCCGTGCGCACTGGGCGCCGATAGAGGTTGATCATGCAGGCCCTAGAAGTTAAAAGCTTTCTCGAAGGAAAGCTGCCGGATACGAACGTAGAAGTTGAAGGCGAAGGCTGCAACTTCCAGCTGAACGTGATTAGCGATGAACTGGCGGCACTCAGCCCGGTCAAGCGTCAGCAGCAGATCTATGCCCATTTGAACCCGTGGATCACCGATGGCAGCATCCACGCGGTCACTATGAAATTTTTCAGCCGCGCGGCCTGGGCCGAGCGCACCTGAGCCCCCAAGGCGTCGAGATTCTTATGGATAAATTGATTATTACCGGCGGTGCCCGCCTTGATGGCGAGATTCGCATTTCCGGTGCGAAAAACTCTGCCTTGCCGATCCTGGCTGCGACCCTGCTGTGCGATGGCCCTGTGACCGTGGCCAACCTGCCGCACCTGCACGACATCACCACCATGATCGAGCTGTTTGGTCGCATGGGTATCGAGCCGGTAATCGACGAGAAGCTGTCCGTCGAAATCGACCCGCGCACCATCAAGACCCTGATCGCCCCGTACGAACTGGTGAAGACCATGCGTGCGTCGATCCTGGTACTGGGCCCGATGGTCGCTCGTTTCGGCGAAGCCGAAGTCGCATTGCCTGGCGGTTGCGCCATTGGCTCGCGTCCGGTGGACCTGCACATCCGTGGCCTTGAGGCCATGGGCGCGACCATCGACGTCGAAGGCGGCTACATCAAGGCCAAGGCGCCGGAAGGCGGCCTGCGTGGTGCCAACTTCTTCTTTGATACCGTCAGTGTGACCGGTACCGAGAACATCATGATGGCTGCTGCTTTGGCCAACGGCCGCAGTGTGCTGCAAAACGCTGCGCGCGAGCCTGAAGTGGTCGACCTGGCCAACTTCCTGATCGCCATGGGTGCCAACATCACCGGCGCCGGCACCGACACCATCACCATCGACGGTGTGAAACGCCTGCACCCGGCCACCTACAAAGTGATGCCGGACCGTATCGAGACCGGTACCTACCTGGTTGCTGCCGCCGTCACCGGTGGTCGCGTCAAGGTCAAGGACACCGATCCGACCATCCTGGAAGCGGTCCTGGAAAAACTGCGCGAAGCCGGTGCCGAAATCACCACCGGTGAAGACTGGATCGAGCTGAACATGCACGGCAAGCGGCCAAAAGCCGTCAACGTGCGTACCGCTCCGTACCCAGCGTTCCCGACCGACATGCAGGCGCAGTTCATCTCCTTGAACGCCATTGCCGAAGGCACGGGTGCCGTGATCGAGACCATCTTCGAAAACCGCTTCATGCACGTGTACGAACTGCACCGCATGGGCGCGAAGATCCAGGTCGAAGGCAACACTGCCATCGTGACCGGCACCGAGAAGCTCAAGGGCGCGCCAGTCATGGCCACCGACCTGCGCGCTTCGGCCAGCCTGGTGATCTCGGCGCTGATCGCCGAAGGCGATACCCTGATCGACCGCATCTACCACATCGACCGTGGTTACGAGTGCATCGAAGAAAAACTGCAGATGCTCGGCGCGAAAATCCGCCGCGTACCGGGCTAGTCCCACTGCATTGTAGGAGCGAGCTTGCTCGCGAAGAACTCGTGGGCACCGCGTTGAGTCTGAATAAACGCGTTATCGTTGACGTTTTTCGCGAGCAAGCTCGCTCCTACAGACACTGGTTTGTTTCAAATCGAGGCTGTCATGGTCTCGATCTGTGTCTGGCGCCGTTTGCGACCGGACAGCAATAGCCTGATGAAGGACTGACGTTTCCCATGTTGACCATTGCACTGTCCAAGGGCCGCATCCTTGACGACACTTTGCCGCTTCTGGCTGAAGCGGGCATCGTGCCGACCGAGAATCCGGACAAGAGCCGCAAGCTGATCATCCCGACGACCCAGGACGACGTTCGCCTGCTGATCGTACGGGCTACCGACGTGCCGACCTATGTTGAACATGGCGCGGCCGACCTCGGTGTCGCCGGTAAAGACGTGTTGATGGAATACGGCGGCCAAGGCCTGTACGAGCCGCTGGACCTGCGCATTGCCCTGTGCAAGCTGATGACCGCCGGCCGTGTCGGTGATGTCGAGCCTAAAGGCCGCCTGCGCGTGGCCACCAAGTTCGTCAACGTCGCCAAGCGCTACTACGCCGAGCAAGGCCGCCAGGTCGACATCATCAAGCTCTACGGCTCGATGGAGCTGGCGCCGCTTATCGGCCTGGCCGACAAGATCATCGACGTGGTCGACACCGGCAACACCCTGCGTGCCAACGGTCTCGAACCACAGGACTTTATCGCCGACATCAGCTCTCGGCTGATCGTCAACAAAGCGTCGATGAAGATGCAGCACGCCCGTATCCAGGCGTTGATCGACACCCTGCGCCAGGCAGTGGAGTCTCGACACCGCGGTTGACTCACCCGCGTAGCTGAAAAGCTGCGCCCGTCTATCCGCCTCATAGCCAGAATTCTCAGGTGCCCAAGCGGAAACGACTGCTAGTTTAGGGCGCCTGAGTTTTTGCCAATTCTATTGAGGCCCTCGCTATGACCACGTCCACTGCAATTGCCCGACTCAACGCTGCCGACCCGGATTTCGCCCATCATCTGGATCATCTGCTGAGCTGGGAAAGCGTGTCCGACGACTCGGTCAACCAGCGGGTCCTCGACATTATCAAGGCCGTGCGCGAGCGCGGTGATGCGGCCCTGGTGGATTTCACCCGGCAGTTCGACGGTCTGGACGTCAAGTCCATGTCCGACCTGATCCTGCCCCGCGAACGCCTGGAACTGGCCCTGACGCGCATCACCGCGCCCCAGCGCCAGGCCCTCGAAGTCGCCGCGACCCGAGTGCGCAGCTACCACGAAAAACAGAAGCAGGATTCCTGGAGCTACACCGAGGCCGACGGCACCGTACTGGGCCAGAAGGTCACACCGCTTGACCGTGCCGGCTTGTACGTGCCGGGTGGTAAAGCCTCGTACCCCTCGTCGGTATTGATGAACGCGATTCCCGCCAAGGTGGCCGGCGTGACCGAAGTGGTCATGGTGGTACCGACCCCGCGCGGTGAAATCAACGAACTGGTACTGGCTGCCGCCTGCATTGCCGGTGTCGACCGCGTGTTCACCATCGGCGGTGCCCAAGCGGTTGCCGCCCTGGCTTATGGCACTGAAAGCGTGCCGAAGGTCGACAAGGTGGTCGGCCCCGGCAACATCTACGTGGCCACTGCCAAGCGCCACGTGTTCGGCCAGGTCGGTATCGACATGATCGCCGGCCCGTCGGAAATTCTCGTGGTGTGCGACGGCCAGACCGATCCGGACTGGATCGCCATGGACCTGTTCTCCCAGGCCGAGCACGACGAGGACGCCCAGGCGATCCTGGTCAGCCCGGACGCCGAGTTCCTCGACAAGGTCGCCGCCAGCATCAATAAGCTGCTGCCGACCATGGACCGCGCCGAGATCATCGAGAAGTCGATCAATGGCCGTGGCGCGCTGATCCTGGTGCGTGACATGGAACAGGCCATCGAAGTGACCAACCGTATCGCGCCGGAGCACCTGGAGCTGTCCGTGGCCGATCCACAGGCCTGGCTGCCGTCGATTCGCCATGCGGGTGCGATCTTCATGGGCCGCCACACCAGCGAAGCCCTGGGCGACTACTGCGCCGGCCCCAACCACGTGCTGCCGACGTCCGGCACCGCGCGCTTCTCGTCGCCGCTGGGGGTGTATGACTTCCAGAAGCGTTCGTCGATCATCTTCTGCTCGCCACAAGGCGCTTCCGAATTGGGCAAGACCGCTTCGGTGCTGGCCCGTGGTGAATCCTTGAGCGCCCACGCCCGTAGCGCTGAGTATCGAATCCTGGAAGAGGGGAAATAACACATGAGCAAATTCTGGAGCCCCTTCGTCAAGGACCTCGTGCCTTACGTGCCCGGCGAGCAACCGAAGCTGACCAGACTGGTCAAGCTCAACACCAATGAAAACCCCTACGGCCCGTCGCCCAAGGCGCTGGCTGCGATGCAGGCCGAGTTGAACGACAACCTGCGCCTGTACCCGGACCCCAACAGCGACCTGCTCAAGCAGGCCGTGGCCAAGTACTACGGGATCGACGCCGGCAAGGTGTTCCTCGGTAACGGCTCCGACGAAGTCCTGGCGCACATCTTCCACGGCCTGTTCCAGCACGAGCTGCCGTTGCTGTTCCCGGATATCAGCTACAGCTTCTATCCGGTGTACTGCGGCCTCTACGGCATCAAGTCCGACCCGGTGCCGTTGGACGAGCAGTTCCAGATCCGCGTAGCGGACTATGCCAGGCCCAACGGCGGGATCATCTTCCCCAACCCGAACGCGCCCACCGGCTGCGTGCTGGCGCTGGACGCCGTAGAGCAGATCCTCAAGGCCAGCCCGGATTCGGTGGTGGTGGTCGATGAAGCCTATATCGACTTTGGCGGCGAAACAGCCATCAGCCTGGTGGACCGTTACCCGAACCTGCTGGTGACCCAGACCCTGTCCAAATCGCGCTCACTGGCCGGTTTGCGCGTGGGCCTGGCCGTGGGCCACCCGGACCTCATCGAAGCGCTGGAGCGGGTCAAGAACAGCTTCAACTCCTACCCGCTGGATCGCCTGGCGATTGTCGGCGCGGCGGCGGCGTTCGAGGACCGGGCGTACTTCGACAAGACGTGCCAACTGGTCATCGACAACCGCAACAAGGTGGTCGCGCAACTGGAAGGTAAAGGCTTTGAAGTGTTGCCGTCAGCGGCCAACTTCATCTTTGCCCGCCACCCACGGCACGACGCAGCCGGCCTGGCGGCCAAGCTGCGTGAGCAAGGGGTGATCGTGCGGCACTTCAAGCAGGAGCGGATTGCCCAGTTCCTGCGGATCAGCATCGGTACGCCGGAGCAGAACCAGGCGCTGATCGATGGGTTGGGTGAGCTCTAAGCCAAACTGAAGATCAAAAAATGTGGGAGGGGGCTTGCCCCCGATAGCGGTGTGTCAGTCAGCTAATGAATTGACTGACACACTGCCATCGGGAGCAAGCCCCCTCCCACATTAGGTTCTGCCATATGTGTTAGATCAGCGGCTCATCCGGCTTCTTGTTCTTCCAGCCATCATTGCCCGGCAGCAACAGGTTCAGGCCAATCGCTACCACCGCACACAGGGCAATGCCCTTCAGGCCGAAGTCATCCGGACCGGTCCCGGTCCCCACCAGCACCCCGCCAATCCCGAACACCAGGGTTACCGACACAATCACCAGATTGCGCGCCTCACCCAGGTCAATCCTGTGGCGGATCAAGGTGTTCATCCCCACCGCGGCAATCGAGCCGAACAGCAGGCACAGGATCCCGCCCATAACCGGTACCGGGATGCTTTGCAGCAGTGCACCGAATTTGCCGATGAACGCCAGGCTGATGGCAAACACTGCCGCCCAGGTCATGATCTTCGGGTTGTAGTTCTTGGTCAGCATCACCGCGCCCGTCACTTCGGCGTAGGTGGTGTTCGGCGGGCCGCCAAACAGGCCGGCGGCCGTGGTGGCGATCCCGTCACCGAGCAGGGTGCGGTGCAGGCCAGGTTTCTTCAGGTAGTCGCGACCGGTCACGCTGCCCACCGCAATCACGCCGCCGATATGTTCGATCGCCGGGGCCAGGGCCACCGGGACGATAAACAGGATCGCCTGCCAGTTGAACTCCGGCGCGGTGAAGTGGGGCAGGGCGAACCACGGTGCTGCGGCGATCTTCGCCGTGTCGACCACGCCGAAGTAGAGCGCCATGGCAAAGCCCACCAGCACGCCGGAGATGATCGGCACCAGGCGGAAAATGCCCTTGCCGAACACCGCGACGATCAACGTGGTCAGCAGCGCCGGCATCGAGATCATCATCGCCGTCTGGTAATGAATCAACTCGGCGCCATCGCCGGATTTACCCATCGCCATGTTCGCGGCAATCGGTGCCATGGCCAGGCCGATGGAAATGATCACCGGGCCGATCACCACAGGTGGCAACAGGCGGTCGATGAAACCGGTGCCTTTGATCTTCACGGCCAGGCCGAGGAAGGTATAGACAAAACCGGCCGCCATCACCCCGCCCATGGTCGCCGCGAGGCCGAACTGGCCCTTGGCAAGAATGATCGGGGTAATGAAGGCAAAGCTCGACGCCAGGAAGACCGGCACCTGCCGTCCTGTCACCAGCTGGAACAACAACGTGCCCAGGCCGGCGGTGAACAGGGCGACGTTTGGATCAAGACCTGTGATCAGTGGCATCAACACCAGCGCGCCAAATGCTACGAAGAGCATCTGTGCGCCAGACAGGATCTGGCGCCAAAGCGGGTCGTTGAACTCATCCTGCATGCTCACGCGTCCTTCTGCTTGGTGCCGAAGATCTTGTCACCGGCATCGCCCAGGCCTGGGATGATGTAACCGTGTTCGTTCAGGCGCTCATCGATGGAGGCGGTGTAGATCTGCACGTCCGGGTGGGCTTTCTCGACGGCGGCGATGCCTTCGGGCGCGGCCACCAGCACCATGGCACGGATGTCCCGGCAACCGGCTTTTTTCAGCAGGTCGATGGTGGCAACCATGGAGCTGCCGGTAGCGAGCATCGGGTCGATGATCATGGCCAGGCGCTCGTTGATTTCCGGTACGAGTTTTTCCAGGTAGGTGTGGGCCTGCAGGGTTTCTTCGTTGCGGGCGACGCCGACGGCGCTGACCTTGGCGCCCGGGATCAGGCTGAGCACGCCTTCGAGCATGCCGATACCGGCACGCAGGATCGGCACCACGGTAATTTTCTTACCGGCGATTTTCTCGACCTGGACGGTGCCAGCCCAACCTTCGATGTCGTAGGTTTCCAGGGGCAAATCTTTGGTGGCTTCGTAAGTGAGCAGCGCTCCGACTTCCTGAGCAAGCTCACGGAAATTCTTCGTGCTGATGTCGGCACGGCGCATAAGGCCGAGTTTGTGTCGGATCAGCGGGTGGCGGATCTCGCGAGTGGGCATGGGAAAGGCTCCGGCGGCGGGCAAAAAAACCGGCCTAGATTAATCTATCCGAGGGTGTTGTCCTATAGACATCTAGTACGTTAGTCCATTAAGGCTTGCTCGGAGCGCATGAGAAGCGTACCTTCGCCCGCTTTTCTTGCCACAGCACCCCTTGGAGAGCGCCATGTCCGCTGATCTCGAGCATATCCGTCAAATCATGCGCGAGGCTGACTGCCTGTACACCGAAGCGCAAGTCGAAGCAGCGATCGCCAAGGTCGGCGCACACATCACTCGCGAGATGGCCGACACCAACCCGGTGGTCTTCTGCGTGATGAACGGTGGCCTGATCTTCGCCGGCAAATTGCTGACTCACCTGCAGTTCCCGTTGGAAGCGTCCTACCTGCACGCCACTCGTTATCGCAACGAAACCAGCGGCGGCGACCTGTTCTGGAAAGCCAAGCCGGAAGTTTCGTTCATCGACCGCGACGTGCTGATCATCGACGACATCCTCGATGAGGGCCACACCCTGGGCGCGATCATCGACTTCTGCAAACACGCTGGCGCACGTAAGGTGCACACCGCCGTGCTGATCGACAAAGACCACGACCGCAAGGCCCGTCCCGAGTTGAAAGCCGATTTCGTCGGCCTGCCGTGCATCGATCGCTACATCTTCGGTTACGGTATGGATTACAAGGGCTACTGGCGCAACGCCAATGGAATCTACGCCGTCAAAGGTATGTAACCCATGACTCGCTTTCTTGATCAGACGCTGTTTGCCGAGTTGGCCGAGAAAGCGGGCGCCAGCCTCCGTGGCCGGCATCATCACAACTTTCATCAGATGGAAGAGCCGTGCCATCGCCTGGCCGTGGGCCTGCAGCCCAGCACCTACGTGCCGCCTCATCGGCACTTGAGCGCGGACAAGGCGGAAACCTTGCTGGTCCTCCAGGGGCGCTTGGGCTTGCTGGTGTTCAGCGACACCGGCGAGGTGCTTGCCAAGCGCGTGATGCAGGCCGGCGGCGAATGCTCGGGCGTCGACCTGCCGCCCGGCGTGTTCCATGGCCTGGTGGTGCTCGCGCCCGACACGGTGATGTTCGAGTGCAAGGCCGGGCCTTATCGGCCGGTGGGCGAAGGCGAACTGGCCGATTGGGCGCCCCGTGAAGGCGACGCCAACGTGGCCGAGTATCAACGCTGGATGCTTGCCCAGTTCGATTGAGCTACAGTGCTGGGCCACCTCTTGCGGAGCGGCCCATGAGCCTGTTGATACGCACCTGCGCCGCCCTGGCGTTGACCCTCAGTCTGCCGCTGGCTGCGGCGCCTGCGCCGATGCATGCGCAGTTCCTGCCGCCGGACGATCTGACCCTGCGCGCCGAAACCCCTGACCAGCAGCAACTGCTGCAAGTCACCGAGTATGCGGTGGTGGTGGGCAACCAGCGTCAATCCACGCAACAGCCGATCCCGGTGACCTCGCCGCTGATGATCCGTCTCAAGGGCAAGTCCCTGAACAAAGGCGCGACTATCAGCCAGGTGGTGCTCAACTTCGATGCCGAAAGCAAAAGCCTGAAAAAGCCGGTATACGATGACAAGAGCAAAACCTTGACCCTGTCCTACCCGGTGGCCCAGTACCGAGTGATTGTCGACCTGCTGCGCAATGACACGGTGTATGTGCAGTTCCTCAGTTACGCCAACGGGCATGTCTGGGCGGATGTGCATACCGGTGCTGTTCGTAGCAAATAGCAAAAACACTGAAGAACCAATGTGGGAAGGGCTTGCCCCCGGCCGCATTGGTTCTTCACCGCTTTCGAAGCCTGCGCCTCGCAGGTAGACTTCAAATCCCGTGTAAATGTCTGCTGGCTGGAGTCGGTAATGCGTAAAGATAAGAAACAGGTGATTGGTGACGAGATCGGCGACGACCAGATCAAGTTGTTCCTGGACTTCGAGCCGGTTGACGCGACGTCCCCGTCCCTGCACAAACTGATCAAGGCCTACCGTGGCCTGCGTATCGACGACTTCGAACGCTTCCTGGTTTTCTTCAAGGCGGCCGGTTTGGACCTGGATGGCAAGGATGAGCACGGCCAGACGTTTGTCGACCTGATCAAGGACCAGCGCAACGCCGCCGACTATATCGAGCTGATCGACAACGCCCGCGGCTGATTATTCCTGGGCATAAAAAAACGCCCCGTTCTCATCGCGAGAACGGGGCGTTTTTCATGGCCGCAATGCCTTAGGCGTAGCTCTCGGCCTCGTTGCTCTGCTCAACCAGTTCGAGGCTGATGTTGTTCTGCGCGTTGATCTTGCGATACAGCTCGGCATCAGTCTCCAGGACCTTCTCCCGCGCCGGGAAGATCTCGTGCAGCTTGGTCGCCCATTCACCGGCAGCTTTCTGCGGGAAGCAACGCTCGATCAATTCCAGCATGATCGACACCGTCACCGAGGCGCCCGGCGAGGCACCCAGCAGCGCAGCCAGCGAACCGTCCTTGGCCGCGACCAGCTCGGTGCCAAATTGCAGCACGCCGCCTTTCTTCGGGTCTTTCTTGATGATCTGCACCCGTTGGCCGGCCACTTCCAGGCGCCAGTCTTCGGCTTTCGCTTCAGGGTAGAAGCGACGCAGGGATTCCAGGCGCTGCTCCATGGACTGCATCACTTCGCTGACCAGGTACTTGGTCAGGTCCATGTTGTCGCGGGCCACGGCCAGCATCGGGCCAATGTTGCCGGCGCGAACCGACAGCGGCAGGTCGAGGAACGAGCCGTGCTTGAGGAACTTGGTGGTGAAGCCGGCGTAGGGCCCGAACAGCAGGGATTTCTTGCCGTCGACTACGCGGGTGTCCAGGTGCGGCACGGACATCGGCGGCGAGCCCACGGCAGCCTGGCTGTAGACCTTGGCCTGGTGGTGCTTGACCACTTCCGGGTTGTCGCAACGCAGCCACTGGCCGCTGACCGGGAAACCGCCAAACCCTTTGCTTTCTTCGATACCCGAGGCCTGCAGCAGCGGCAGGGCCGCGCCACCGGCGCCGAGGAACACGAACTTGGCGTCCACTTCGCGGCTGTTGCCGCTGTTGACGTCCTTGATGCTCACGGTCCAGCCCGCGCCGTTACGCTTGAGGCCGGTCACGCGCTTGCTGTACTTGACCTGGGCGTCCGGTGAGCTGGTCAGGTGAGTGAGCAACTGGTTGGTCAGGGCGCCGAAGTTGACGTCGGTGCCGTTCATCACGCGGGTGGCCGCGATTTTTTCGTCGAGCGGGCGCCCCGGCATCATCAGCGGCATCCACTCGGCCATTTCGCTGCGGTCTTCGGTGTAGTGCATGTCCGAGAACGCATGGTGCTGGCTGAGGGTTTCAAAGCGCTTCCTGAGGAACTCCACGCCTTTTTCGCCCTGCACGAAGCTCAGGTGCGGCACCGGGCTGATAAAGGACTTGGACGAGCCAAAGGTGCCCTTCCTGGTCAGGTAGGCCCAGAACTGCTTCGACACCTCGAACTGGGTGTTGATGTGCACGGCTTTCTTGATGTCGATGGAGCCATCGGCGGCCTGGGGCGTGTAGTTCAGCTCACACAGCCCGGCGTGGCCGGTACCGGCGTTGTTCCACGGGTTGGAACTTTCCGCGGCACCCGAGTCCATCAGCTCAACGACTTCCAGCTTGAGGCCGGGGTCGAGCTCTTTAAGCAGTACGGCCAGGGTGGCACTCATGATGCCGGCCCCTACCAGTACTACGTCGACTGCTTCGTTATGCGCCATTTAACGCGTCTCCAAAATCTGCAGCACCAAATTGACGGCATGGCTGCCAGGAGTGACGGGGCGTTTCACGTGTTGCCCCAGGTCACCCATGGCCAGGATCGCCATGTCCGTTTCGCAATTCCTTGCACATTCAGCACACGCTTCCTGCCCGGCCT
Organism: Pseudomonas sp. GV047; assembly: GCF_003058245.1. Lineage (NCBI taxonomy): Bacteria > Pseudomonadati > Pseudomonadota > Gammaproteobacteria > Pseudomonadales > Pseudomonadaceae > Pseudomonas > Pseudomonas sp. GV047. The sequence continues at coordinate 266,519 of NZ_QCWA01000005.1, forward strand.
GATCTGCCTATGAACGCATTCATGGGCGCCTGTGGCAATTCGACTTATGGTCAAAGCGTGGGATTCGTGCAATCAATCCGTAGCGGACAGGCTCAAGCTCCGGTGTTTGCGGAGTACTCGGTCCTGTGTGGTTGGGCTGTTCCAGACGCTGATGGTGCTTGTACAAACGCCAAACTATTCATTTGCTCGCCACACTCTTGTGAAGTTGTGAAAACCCGTTTTTTTCACGCTCTTTTGAAGACGTGAACCTCAAAAAAGGGCTGCCCCGGCCTGGCACCTGGCCCGCAAACCTCTGCCGACACGCGGCAAAACGGGCAAACAACTCAAGTGGCCGAGCGCAATGGCAGCTCTGGCAGATTCGGCAAAGGCGGGTGGTTTGCAAAGGAAACAGCAAGCTCGCCAGCTTCACTCGATCTGTGTGGGCGGCTCTCTGTGGGCGATTCTTGGGGTTAATACCGAGGCATTAACGATGCTGCGAGGCCCGATCAGGAGACGTCCTTATAATCGGGGGGAGATTGTAGCGAAGAACGCCGGGGAAATGGGCGGGTTTTATGACTTTTATTAGGCGTTCGGTCAGGCGGCCAACGCCTGGTGACGTGGCGACCGCGCAGGGCGTGGGTTTACACGGGCGCGGGCCGGCAACGGATGATGCATCCAGCTCAGGCGAATTTCTTCGATTTCCACCCAGCCTTCGCCGACGGGAGGCTGGCAGCACGCCTTGAACGCCTGGCAACGGCCTTGCGCATCGAGCAGGGCGAACTGGCGAAGGGCGGGCTTGCGCGTAAACAGCGACCAGAGAAAATGCATGGCGATCAACCTCCTGAGATTGAGGCCAAGCATGCCTGCTTCGGATGACGAGCCCATGTAACGGCTATGACATATCGGTGACATCGAACCGCAGGCGAAGCCCCGGGTCACAGGTTGTAACTGACGCTAGTTCCCTGCAGGGGCGCCCCGCTATACTGCCGGCCTGTCGGTACCTGATTTCTGGAGAGAAGCGCATGTTGCAACGCCTGTTGTTCGGTTTGATCACTGTGACCAGCTTGACCCTGGTTGGCTGCGCCAACAGCCCGCAGCAACTGACCCCAGAACCGAAAATCACCACGCAGCTGGCCCCGGTGGGCCACGGCCAGCCGGTGTCGGTACGGGTGGTGGACGGTCGTCCGTCGCCGACACTCGGTTCGCGCGGTGGCCTGTACCCGGAAACCGCCCTGGTGTCGGTGAACGCTCAAGACGTGCTGCCCAAGCTGCAGGCCCAGGCCGAAGCGGCGGTGCGGCTGCTGGGTTTCACCCCCAGCCCCAACGCGCCGGGCGCTCCGCAGTTGACGATCACCTTGGCCGAGTTGAAGTATCAGTCGCCTAAAGACGGTCTTTACGTGACCGAGGCGTCCATTGGTGCCACCTTCAAGTCCGACGTCACCGCCGGCACCCGTCGCTACAGCGGCCGTTACGGTGCGTCGCTGAACCAGCGCTTCGGCATGTCGCCTAACCAGGAAACCAACACCAGGCTGGTCAGCGACGTCCTGAGCGACGCCTTGACCCGCCTGTTCAAGGACCCAAGCATCGGTTCATTGCTCAGCGCGCAGTAATCGCTCAAACAAAAAACCGGGCTCAGCGATGAGCCCGGTTTTTTTATGCCTTCAGTTTCACGCGGCCGTGTCGATACAAAAGTCCAGCATGCTCACCCCCGTCAACAGATCGGCCTCGGGCAAGTCCGCATGCTGGTGCCCGCCAAGGGCGCAATACACCAGCCAGTGGCGGTCCTGCACGTTGAACGCCAGGCCGCCGATCAGCGCCTCCTGCTCGTCGCTTTGGGCAATCAGATACAGCCGATCCTGGTTGTGCGCGTGCAGCATGACAAGCTCCTGAATGTTCGAAGGGCAACAGAGTGGCTTGTTAAGGTGACGTTCAGGTGACGGCGTAAATTACTGGATACATTAATCGTCCATGGGAGGCGGAGCGGTTTTGGCGCTCGAGGCCACTACGGTTCAGGTTTCTATCTGAACCGATACCCAGACACTGTTTCATCGAGGTTTGCGATGGCGCTGCCCGCACTATTGATCAATTCCGTGGCTTTATCAGTGGCCTGCCCAGGCGCTGCGCTGCTGTTCATCACCCGCCTGCGCGAGCAACGCGCCATGGCTGAACTGACGGCGCAAAGTGAAGATCGCGCAATCGACCAGCCCATGCTGTTCCTGGATGTGCGCACCGAGCGGGCGCACCGTGTGGCTTACCGCATCGGGTTCGCCTGCCTTGGGCTGGCGCTGGCTATTTCCTGGCTCAGCACCCGAATCTAAAAAACCGCAGAACCCATCATATGGGAGGGAGCTTGGCCCCTCCCATATTTTCTTGATCGGTGGTTACAGCGGGATCCCGGCCTTGACCCGATACTGATTGCGCACTGGCGTCGCGTATTGCACCACCAGGAACGGACGGTGCTCGGCCGGGCATTCGTTCAGGCGCCGCTCCCACTCCGCCTGTGCCTTGGCCAGTTCGTCCGCCGGGAACACGTCGGCCGCCTTCGGCACCTGCAACTGCGGGTCGGCATCGCTCCACTGGGCGTACGCCAGGTAGTGCACCGGGAACAGCCGGTAGCCGCCGAGAATCTGCCGATCCATTTCCACGGCCAGGACCTTGGTGTCTTCGAAACGCTCGGTAATCGGCGGCGCGAAGTTGATATGTACGCGGCCTTTGTAGCCGGTGATGCCCAGGGCAATGCTGACGTCATCCTCGCCTTGCGCCTTGACGTAGGTGCCGGTGGTGGCGCGGATATACAGTTCGCGGGCCTTGGCGGCATCGCACGGGTCGTACTCGTAGCTGATGGACACCGGCGTCAGGTTGAGTGACTGGATCACTTCGGCAAACGGCTCGTCCTTGCGGCTGACATGGAACATCTTGAGGATCGCCGACTCGGTACGGTCATCCCCGTCCTTGGCGCGGCCTTCGGCCTGGGCGATCCAGATCGACTGGCAGTCGTTGCGGATCGAATGGTTGATATAGGCCGACAGCAGGTTGAACGCCGCCATCTTCTCCTTTCGCCCGGTGATCGAACGGTGCACGATGAAGCTCTTGTTCAGACGCATCAGGTCACTGACAAACGGCTTTTGCAGCAGGTTGTCGCCGATGGCGATGCGTGGCGTCGGCAGGCCGGCGTGGTACACGGCATAGTTGACGAAGGCCGGGTCCATCACGATGTCGCGGTGGTTGGCCAGGAACAGGTAGGCGGTGCCGGATTTGAGCTGTTCGACGCCGGTGTAGGTCACGCCGTCGGTCGCCCGGTCAATGGTGTGGTCGACGTAATACTCGACTTTGTCCTGCAGCGTAGCCACGGTGGTGACACCGGCGAACTCGCGACGCAGTTTGCGCGCGATCATCGGCTTGAGCAGCCAGCCCAGGGCGCCGGCAAAGCGCGGGAAGCGGAAGTGGGTCAGGATGTCCAGAAAGGCCTTGTCACTGAACAGCCGGGCCAGCACTGCCGGGACTTCGCTGTCGTTGTAAGGTCGGATGGTATCGAATTCGCCCATCATGCTCTCTTGTTAGAAACGGCTAGGGTAAGTAAAGGAAATACCAGGGTGCGGTCCGGGGAATTGGCCCGGCCGGAAAATAGCCCTGTAAATAGACCGGCGATTATACGCACAAGTCACCTGGGAGACTGCGATGCTGGAAACTGCGCTGTACGATTGTCCTTATTGTGGTGAAGCGGTAGAGACCGCGGTGGATTTATCCGGCGGTGATCAGACCTACATCGAGGACTGTCAGGTGTGTTGCCGACCGATCATTTTCAACCTGCAGGTCCATGGTGAAGAGTGGATGCTCGAAACCCGCAGTGAAAACGAATAACAGGTACGCCCATGCAGCGAATCTACGAACCGGAAAACCTGATGGAAGGCGAGTTGCTGCAGCAAATGCTCGCCAGCGAGGGCATCGAGGCGCACCTGGTAGGACGCCATTTGCTCGGCGGCACGGGGGAGTTGCCGATCTTCGGCCTGCTGGGGCTGGAAGTGGACAACGACCGGGCGGCTGAAGCCCGCGAGCTGATTACCGCCTATATCGGTGCGCAACCCCTGCCCGGCGATGAACCCGACAGCTTTCCCGACGTATTGGTCTGTTAGGCTGTCGGTCGGTTTACCCAAGAGTCGTGTTGCCCCATGTGTGGACGTTATGCCCTGTTTCGCTGGAACCCTACTTTTGCTGCCCTGCCGGGTTTTCCGGCCGACCAGCAGGCCCAGTGGAACATTTCCCCGAATGATTCGGTGCTGATCCAGCGCCTCAATGACGGCCAGCGCACCCTGGCACGGGCGCGCTGGGGCCTGACGCCGCCCTGGCTGACTGACCTTTCCCGCACCCCGGCCCATGCCCGTGCCGAAACCCTGGCCGAGCAACCGATGTTTCGCGAAGCGTTTCGCCAGCGTCGTTGCCTGCTGCCCGCCAACGGCTTTTACGAATGGCGCGGCACCCAGCGCAAGCGTCCGTACTGGCTGACGCCGGGGGAGGGCTCGACCCTGTTTTTTGCCGCGATCTGGGAAGCGTACCCGGTGCAGGAGCAGGTGTGGCTGAGTACGGCAGTGGTGACCCAGGCCGCCCAGAGTCAGCGCCGGCCGTTGATTCTGGACGCGGCGGGGCAGGCCGCCTGGCTCGATCCCGAGACGCCCTTGCATGTGTTGCAAGGCTTGCTGGCCAGTGAGCCGGCCCCATTGCGTGAGCGAGTCCTGGCCAACATGGTCAATGATCCCAAGCTCAACGGGCCGGAGTGCCTGACCCCGGCCTGAGCCTGAGGCCGGTTGCTCACTGACGTTGCCGGGCGTGTGAGATGTGTCCGAAATTCATCGGTTACACGTCTGTTGTATCTGGCGCCGATACAAATGAGCGCCTACGATACGCGCCATGTTTTCAGGGCGTCTTTTCAGGGAGAGTGTATTGATGAAGAAATCATTGGCCGTAAGTGTATTGGCGGCAGGCGTGTTGCTGGCCGGGTGTCAGTCGGTCAACACCACCAGCGGCGGCGCCGTCGGGGTTGAGCGCAAGCAATATATGTTCAGCATGCTGTCGAGCCAGGAAGTCGACCAGATGTACGCCCAGTCCTACCAGCAGACCCTGGGCGAGGCCAGCAGCAAAGGCCAGTTGGACAAGACCAGTGCCAATGCCAAGCGCGTGCAGGCGATCGCCAATCGCCTGATCGCCCAGGCGCCGACCTTCCGCCCGGATGCGGCGCAGTGGAAGTGGGAAGTGAACCTGATCAAGAGCGATGAGATGAACGCCAACTGCGGGCCTGGCGGCAAGATCTTCGTGTACAGCGCGTTGATCGACAACCTCAAGCTCACCGACGATGAACTCGCCGCGGTGATGGGCCATGAAATCGCCCACGCCTTGCGTGAGCACGGCCGCGAAGCCATGTCCAAGGCCTACGGCATCGAGATGGCCAAGCAGGGCGCCGGTGCGTTGTTCGGCCTGGGTCAGGACAGCCTGGCGCTGGCCGATACCGTGGCCAACTACGGCATGACCTTGCCCAACAGCCGCAGCAATGAAAACGAAGCTGACCTGATCGGCCTGGAACTGGCGGCCCGCGCCGGCTACAACCCGAACGCGGCGATCACGCTGTGGAACAAGATGGCCAAGGCTTCGGAAGGCGCACCGCCGGAGTTCATGAGCACTCACCCGGCCTCCGACAGCCGGATCGCCTCGTTGCAGGCGGCGATTCCGAAGGTGATGCCGCTCTACCAGCAGGCCAAGAAGTCCTAAGACTTCAACGACAAGTGGCAAGCTTCAAGCTGCAGGAAAAAGCACTGCTTATTCCTGCAACTTGAGGCTTGAAGCTTGCAGCTAGATCCAGCCACTGCTTTGCATGGCCTTGTACACCGCCACAATTGCCAGGACAAAGAACGCCGTTGCCGCCAGTCGACGAATCAACGTCAGTGGCAGTTTCTCCGCCGCGAAATTCCCCGCCAGAACCACCGGTACGTTGGCAATCAACATGCCCAGGGTGGTGCCGATAATCACTAGCCACAGTTCCGGGTATTGCGCTGCGAGCATCACCGTGGCGATCTGGGTCTTGTCCCCGATTTCCGCGAGGAAGAAAGCAATCAGCGTGGTCAGGAACGGCCCGAACTTGCGCGTGGTGCTGGCTTCGTCATCGTCGAGTTTGTCAGGCACCAGGGTCCACAGCGCGGTGGCGCAGAAGCTGGCCGCGAGAATCCAGTGCAATACCGCATCCGAGAAGAAACTCCCGAACCAGGCCCCCACGGCACCGGCGGCCGCATGGTTGGCCAGGGTCGCAGCGACGATGCCGGCGATGATCGGCCAGGGTTTGCGAAAGCGTGCGGCAAGGATGAGCGCGAGCAGTTGCGTCTTGTCGCCGATTTCGGCCAAGGCAACGATTGCGGTAGGAACGAGCAATGAATCCAGCATCAGGTAGGTTTCCAGGGGGCGGGTCGACACGGCTATGACACGTACAGCCTTCCCGCCCCGGGTAAGGTGTGCGTGTCATAGGTCTTGTCAAACCCCGGTCCGTCTGTGCGGACTCCTGGGTCGCATACGCCATGGCCTGTTGACCAAGTATGTTGACGTATGCCGGACGAGCGTGGCGCTCGTGGGAGACTACTCCCCTAGGACGGAGCGGATTCTGCCTAGGCAAAATCCATTCGGCAAGCGTTCTTTTTCAAACGGCCATCAGCCGCGCTTGGCACGGTAGATGCGAAAACCATTGCCTTCGGCCTTGACCGCACACACGCCCAGATGCTCTTCGATCAACGGCTGGTACTTCAGGAAGCTGTTAGCCACCAGGCGAAGTTCGCCACCTTTTGCCAGGTGTTTCGCTGCTTTTCGCAGCAGGTTCTCTGTGGCGAAATAATCGGTGTGCACGCCGACATGGAACGGCGGGTTGCTCAAAATCGCGTTCAAACCCATCGGCGCGGCGTCGATGCCGTCACCGGTCAGTACCTCGGCTTCCAGCCCGTTGGCGGCCAGGGTCAGGCGACTGCTGGCGGCGGCGAAAGCATCCACGTCCAGCATCGTTACGCTGTTGTGCGGGTAGCGACGTTTGACCGCCGCCCCCAACACACCGGCGCCGCAACCGAAGTCGAGCAAATGGCCGCTCGGCAATTTGTCCAAGTGCTCCAGCAACAGCTCGGTACCGCGATCCAGACGGCCGTGGCTGAATACACCCGGCAGGCTCACCACCTTGAGCGGGCCTTCGGCCAGCGGCACATCGAACACCTGCGCCAGGCTTTCCAGCTCGACCGCTTGCGGGGCGTTGGCCACGGTGATTTGCCACAGTTGGCAATGCCGCGCGTTGTCGAGCTTGCGCAGTTTGCCATACGGCGCCATCTGCTTGGCGGCGCTTTCGATACCGCCTTTTTTCTCCCCTACCAGGAACAGCTCGGCGCCGGGCAGTCGCGCTGCCACGGCGTTGAGCAGGTAATCGGTGAGGTCCTTGGATTTGGGCAGGAAGATCACCGCCGCCTCGAACCCGCGCTCGGGCGCATTTACCCCAAACTGGCTGCGCTCCGGGAAACGCGCGTCGAGCGCCGCCTGGTCGCCGGCATGCCAGCACCAGCCGTGGGCGTTGGGCAGGCGACCCAGCAGGTCGTCGGCGGGCAAACCCACCAGCAGCAGGTTGCCTTGAAAAAGTTCGGCCTGACGAAGCAGTACTTCACTGCGCGGATCCATGGTCTGCTCCTTGAAAAGGGGCGCAGTTTATCAACTGACGACGCGCAGCGGGGCGCCGCTGAAAAAGCCCCGGGCGTTTTCCGCCAGTTGGCCGACGATACGCTGCCGCGCTTCGCGACTGCCCCAGGCATTGTGGGGCGTGACGATCAGTCGAGGAATATCGCCGGCCAGCAATGGGTTGCCATTGACCGGGGGCTCAACACTCAGCACATCGGTCGCCGCGCCGCCCAGGTGGCCGCCGCGCAGGGCATCGGCCAGGGCCTGCTCATTGATCAAGCCACCGCGCGCGGTGTTGACGATAAACGCGCCGGGCTTGAGCCGCGCCAATTCACGGGCGCCGATAAAGTCCCGGGTGTGTTCATTGAGCGGGCAGTGCAAGGTGAGTGCGTCCACCTGCGTCAGCAGTTCATCCAGGGGCACGCGGTCGGCACGGGCAGGGCGCCCGGGGATGGCGCCGAGTAGCACGCGCATCCCGAAGGCTTCGGCCAGGCGGGCCACGGCACTGCCCAGTTCGCCATGGCCCAGCAGGCCGAGGGTCTTGCCTTCCAGCTCGACAATCGGGTGGTCCAGCAGGCAGAACTGCTTGGCCTCCTGCCATTTGCCGGCGCTCACATCGCGCTGATAGTCCTGCAGCCGCGTCGCCAGGTTGAGCAATAGCATGATCGTGTGTTGCGCCACCGACGGTGTGCCGTAGCCCTGGCAGTTGCTCACGGTGATGCCGTGGGCGCGGGCGGCTTCCAGGTCAATGTTGTTGGTGCCGGTCGCCGAAACCAGGATCAACTTGAGTTCCGGGCAGGCCGCCAGGGTTTCGCGGTTGAGCGGGATTTTGTTACTGATCGCCACCTGCGCGCCTTGCAGGCGCTCGACCACATTTTGCGGCGTGGTGCCCGTCAACAACTGCAAGTCGCTGAAGCGGGCGTGCAACTCGCTGAGGTCGAGGTCGCCCAGATCCAGGGACGGGTGATCAAGGAAGACGGCGTGGCGATTGTTCGTCATCAACTGTACCTTTTGCGACAGGGTTCGAAGGCGTAATCTGCCGAGCCTATCAGATGAAATAATCCGTTACTTAATGGAGTGAGTATGTACGCCGCCGAGTTTTTGACCGTAGCCCTGATTCACTTGTTGGCGGTGGCCAGCCCCGGCCCGGATTTCGCGGTGGTGGTGCGTGAGAGCGTGACCCACGGCCGCCGCGCTGGAACCTGGACCGCGTTGGGCGTGGGCTCGGCGATTTTCCTGCACGTGGGCTATTCGTTGCTCGGCATCGGCCTGATCGTGTCCCAGTCCATCGTGTTGTTCAACGCACTGAAATGGGCCGCCGCCGCCTACCTGCTGTACATCGGCTTCAAGGCCCTGCGCGCCAAACCGGCCAAGCCTGCCGTCGAGGGCGAGTTGCACCGCGAAGCGGGCGAGCGCACCCCGCGCGGCGCGTTTACCGCAGGCTTCGTCACCAACGGCCTGAACCCCAAGGCGACGTTGTTCTTCCTGTCGCTGTTCACCGTGGTGATCAACCCGCACACACCGCTGGCGATCCAGGCCGGCTACGGCGTGTACCTGGCGGTGGCGACGGCGTTGTGGTTCTGCCTGGTGGCGATGTTGTTCAGCCAGCAGCGCGTGCGCGCCGGGTTTGCGCGGATGGGGCATTGGTTTGATCGGACCATGGGAGCGGTGTTGATTGCGATTGGGGTGAAGTTGGCGTTTACCAGCGCGAAATAAACGCTGTTCTCAAGTAAACACAATCCAGTGTGGGAGGGGGCTTGCTCCCGATGGCGGTGCTTCAGTCGACACGTGTATTGACTGATTCACCGCCATCGGGAGCAAGCCCCCTCCCACATTTGACCTCCATTGTCCCTGAATAATGGCTCAAAGCTAGCATTCCCCAGCCTCTGCAAATCATTCCTTTGGCTGATTTGTCTGACACATAACGTCTCTACAGTGCAGGTCTTCAAGCCAAGACCGTGCAGTCATAAAAGGGATTCGTATGTTGCAGACCCGTGTTATTCCGCCCGCCGAAGGTGCGTATCAATACCCGCTGTTGATCAAGCGCCTGTTGATGTCCGGTACCCGTTACGAGAAGACCCGGGAAATCGTCTACCGCGACAAGCTGCGCTACACCTACCCGACCTTGATCGAGCGCGTCGCGCGCCTGGCCAACGTGCTCACCGCAGCCGGGGTCAAGGCCGGTGACACCGTGGCGGTGATGGATTGGGACAGTCATCGTTACCTGGAATGCATGTTCGCCATCCCGATGATCGGCGCGGTGATCCATACCATCAATGTGCGCCTGTCGCCGGAACAGATTCTCTACACCATGAACCACGCCGAAGACCGCTTCGTGCTGGTCAACAGCGAGTTCGTGGGGCTCTACCAGGCCATTGCCGGGCAGCTCACCACCGTCGACAGGACGCTGCTGCTCACCGACGGCGAAGCCAAGACCGCCGAGTTGCCCAACCTGGTCGGTGAGTATGAAACCCTGCTGGCCGCCGCCAGCCCGAAGTACGATTTCCAGGACTTCGACGAACACTCCGTCGCCACCACCTTCTACACCACCGGCACCACCGGCAACCCCAAGGGCGTGTACTTCACCCATCGCCAACTGGTGCTGCACACCATCGGCGTGGCGACCATCATGGGCAGCGTCGACAGTGTGCGCCTGCTGGGCACCAACGACGTGTACATGCCGATCACGCCGATGTTCCACGTGCATGCCTGGGGCCTGCCGTATGTGGCGACCATGCTTGGCCTGAAGCAGGTCTACCCCGGCCGCTACGACCCGGAATACCTGGTGGAGCTGTGGCGCAAGGAGAAGGTCACCTTTTCCCACTGCGTGCCGACCATCCTGCAAATGGTGCTCAACGCCAAGGCTGCCCAAGGCGTCGATTTTGGCGGCTGGAAAATCGTCATCGGCGGCAGTGCGCTCAACCGCACGCTGTATGAGGCGGCGAAGGCCCGTGGGATTCAGCTGACCGCCGCGTACGGCATGTCCGAGACCGGCCCGCTGGTGTCCTGCGCCCACCTCAACGAAGAACTGATGGCCGGCACCGAGGACGAGCGCATCAGCTATCGCATCAAGGCCGGCGTGCCCGGGCCGTTGGTGGAAGCGGCGATCATGGACACTGAGGGGAATTTCCTGCCCGCCGACGGCGAGTCCCAGGGTGAGTTGGTGCTGCGCGCGCCGTGGCTGACCGAGGGGTATTACAACGAGCCGCAGAAGGGCGCCGAGCTGTGGGCGGGTGGCTGGATGCACACCGGCGACGTGGCCACCCTCGATGCATTTGGGGTGATCGATATCCGCGACCGCATCAAGGACGTGATCAAGACCGGCGGCGAGTGGATCTCCTCCCTGGCCCTCGAAGACCTGGTCAGCCGTCACCCGGCGGTACGCGAAGTAGCGGTGGTGGGCATCGCCGACCCGCAGTGGGGCGAGCGCCCGTTTGCGTTGCTGGTGGTGCGTGATGGCCATGAGATTGGGGCCCGCGAGCTCAAGGAACACCTCAAGCCTTTTGTCGAACTGGGCCATCTGAGCAAGTGGGCGATTCCGAGCCAGATCGCCGTTGTTACGGAAATTCCCAAGACCAGTGTCGGCAAGCTCGACAAAAAACGTATCCGTATTGACATCATTGAATGGCAGGCCAACAACAGCACCTTCCTGTCCACCCTCTGAGCCGATTTGCCGTGCCCTTGTGGCACGGCGATGCTCTATCTCGCGCCTTCACTTGTGATTTGCCAATTTTCAGCCATCCTTGCCGCGTCGGCCTTCGCCGACATGGCGAAAGGGCTGTGGCAGACGGGTTGGTGATGCAAATCACACTTTAGAGGGATCAAGCGGTACCCCCTGCTGGCTATAGTCCCACCCAGAGTTTTTCAAGGATGCATCGCTTCGGGCCATGGAGGTTCAGTTGCCAGGCGGCATTGGAATCGTTGTATTCCGGCCGTTACAAGCATCACAGAACAAACTCACTGCCATAACAATAATGCACATGGAGTAGCGTCGATGACCTCAGTAAACCAGTTCTGGCGCCGGGCAAGACTGCCCCTGGCCGTCAGTCTCGCCTCTACGCTCGCCGGGCCCGCATTCGGCGTCAGTTTCAATATCGGTGAAATCGAAGGGAGTTTTGACTCGTCGCTGTCTGTGGGGGCGAGCTGGTCGACGGCCAAGCCGAACCAGGATCTGATCGGTGCCAACAACGGTGGCAAAGGTCTGTCCCAGACCTCCGATGATGGGCACTTGAACTTCAAGCGCGGTGAAACGTTCTCGAAGATCTTCAAGGGCATCCATGACCTGGAATTGAAATACGGCGATACCGGCGTATTTGTGCGCGGCAAGTACTGGTATGACTTCGAACTCAAGGACGAAAGCCGTGAGTTCAAGGACATCAGCGACAACAACCGCAAGGAGGGCGCCAAGTCCTCCGGTGGGCAGATTCTCGACGCCTTCGTCTATCACAACTATGCCATTGCCGATCAGCCGGGCAGCGTGCGGTTCGGTAAGCAGGTGGTGAGTTGGGGCGAAAGTACCTTCATCGGCGGTGGTATCAACTCCATCAACCCGATCGACGTGTCTGCGTTCCGTCGTCCGGGGGCCGAAATCAAGGAAGGCTTGATTCCGGTCAACATGTTCTATGTGTCGCAAACGCTGACCGATAACTTGTCGGCGGAAGCCTTTTATCAGTTGGAGTGGGACCAGACGGTTACCGATAATTGCGGGACGTTCTTTTCGCAGCCGGACGTTATCTCTGATGGCTGCGATAACAACCTGCGGGTCTTGAGCAAGCGCTCGCGCATTTCGCCTCTGGCGTATCCAACCCTCAACGCTGCTGGTGTTGATGTGAATGAGGAGGGCGTATTGGTGCGCCGTGGTCCTGACCGCGATGCTCGTGACAGTGGCCAGTTTGGCGTGGCGATGCACTACAACTTTGAGCCGCTGGACACCGAATTCGGCGCGTACTTCATGAACTATCACAGCCGTGCGCCGATTTTCAGTGCACAAGGTGCGCCAGCTTCGGCATACACGCGGCCTCTGGGGCCCTTGGCGGCATTGCGTCCAGTGATTGTGGCGGGTAGCTCTAACTACTTCGTCGAATACCCAGAAGATATCCGCCTCTACGGCTTGAGCTTTTCCACCACCCTGCCTACGGGGACCGCCTGGAGCGGTGAGTTGAGCTATCGGCCAAATGCGCCCGTGCAGTTAAGTACCACCGACATCCTTTACGCCGGCGTTACGCCCATTATTGGTTTTGGCAATGCCTCTGTGCTCAAGGGCTCGGCTGGTCAAGACTTGCATGGTTACAACCGTAAGGAGGTCACGCAGTTCCAGACCACGTTCACGCACTTCTTTGATCAGGTAATGGGCGCAAGCCGCTTGACTACGGTGGGTGAGATCGGTGTGACTCACGTGGGCGGCCTGGAAAGCAAATCCGAGGCGCGTTATGGGCGCGACCCGGTGTTTGGTCCAGGCACATTGCCCGGTGGTTTCTGTAACACGCTCAATAACTCGACCGCTGTGGGCGCCGGCCTGGGTAACGCCAACGGGCTGAATACCAACTGCAACAATGATGGCTTTACCACGGCTACTTCCTGGGGTTATCGCGCCCGTGCTATCTGGGAATATCCGGACGTTTTCGCCGGCGTAAACCTTAAGCCAAACGTGGCATGGTCCCATGACGTCAAGGGGTACTCCCCAGGTCCTGGCGCCAACTTCGAAGAGGGCCGCAAAGCCGTCAGCCTGGGCCTGGATGCCGAGTACCAGAACACCTACACCGCCAGCCTCAACTACACCAACTTTTTCGGTGGTGATTTCAGCACGGTGAATGACCGCGACTTCGTCGCCCTGAGCTTCGGCGCCAACTTCTAAGCACACTGTATTTTCAGGAAGACCAGAACATGAAAATAACCAAAAGTCTGTTGCACGTGGGTGTGCTTGGGCTGTCGATCCTGGCGAGCAATGTCATGGCGGCAGTGTCGGCGGATGAAGCCGCCAAGCTGGGCACGACCCTGACGCCGATGGGCGCGGAAATGGCCGGTAACGCGGCCGGCACCATCCCGAAATGGTCGCCGATGCCGACCAACGCCGGCGCTGTGGATGCCAAAGGTTTCCTCGCCAACCCGTACGCCAGTGAGCAACCGCAGTTCACCATCACCGCGCAGAACGTCGAGCAGTACAAGGACAAGCTGGCACCGGGGCAGTACGCGATGTTCAAGCGTTACCCGGAGACCTTCAAGATGCCGGTCTACCCGACCCATCGCGGCGCTACCGTGCCGGCCGATGTGTTCGCCTCCATCAAGAAGAACGCCACTACCACCAACCTGGTGTCTGGCGGCAACGGCCTGGAGAACTTCGAAACCGCCATACCGTTCCCGATCCCGAAAAGCGGCGTGGAAGTCATCTGGAACCACATCACCCGTTATCGCGGCGGTAGCGTGACCCGCCTGGTGACCCAGGCCACGCCGCAAACCAACGGCTCCTACAGCCTGGTGTACTTCCGCGACCAGTTCGTGTTCCGCGACAAGATGAAGGACTTCGACCCGAAAAACCCGGGCAACATCCTGTTCTACTTCAAGCAGCAAGTGACCGCGCCGGCACGTCTGGCCGGTGGTGTGCTGCTGGTGCACGAAACCCTGGACCAGGTGAAGGAACCGCGTTCGGCGTGGGTCTACAACGCCGGCCAGCGCCGCGTGCGCCGGGCGCCGCAAGTGTCCTATGACGGGCCGGGTACCGCCGCCGACGGCTTGCGTACCTCCGACAACCTTGACATGTACAACGGTGCGCCGGACCGCTACGACTGGAAACTGGAAGGCAAGAAGGAAATCTACATCGCCTCCAACAGCTACAAGATCGACGATCCGAAGCTCAAGTACGCCGACATCATCAAGGCCGGCCACATCAACCAGGACCTGGCACGCTACGAGCTGCGCCGTGTCTGGCACGTGGTCGCGACCTTGAAGGAAGGCCAGCGCCACATCTATGCCAAGCGTGACTTCTACATCGACGAAGACACCTGGCAAGCCGCAGTGATCGACCACTACGACGGCCGTGGCCAACTGTGGCGTGTCGCCGAAGCCCATGCCGAGAACTACTACGACAAGCAAGTGCCGTGGTACGCCCTGGAAACCCTCTACGACCTGCAGTCCGGCCGCTACCTGGCCCTGGGCATGAAGAACGAAGAGAAGCAGGCCTATGACTTCGGCTTCACCGCCACCACCAGCGACTTCACCCCGGCGGCCCTGCGCCAGGACGGTGTTCGCTAAGCTGCACGAGTAACTCAAGGTGGGAGGGGGCTTGCCCCGATAGCGATGTGACAGTCAGCGCAGCATTGACTGATCCGCCTCTATCGGGAGCAAGCCCCCTTCCACTTTTTGTTTGCGGTGATATTTCTTGTCTCAGTTCTTTTTCAGGCAAATGTTGCAAAGATCTACAAACCCGCCGCTTTTACCGCTAGTCTGCGGACATCTGCAATGCCGACAACAGCCTTCTACAAGAGCCCGGCGATGACTGATCTGTCCCGAATCCAAGGGCCTGCCAGCCGGATAATCCCGACCCTGGAAGGTCGCTTCTACAGGCCCCCGCTGCCTGATGGCTACGTGCTGCGCCCGCGCCTGTGTGAACGGCTGGGCACCGGCCTGGAGGGGCGGTTGCTGCTGGTCTGCGCACCGGCCGGGTTCGGCAAGAGTTCGTTGGCGGTGGAGTTCTGCCAGGGCCTGCCGGCTCACTGGCACAGCCTGTGGCTAGGCCTGAGCCCACGGGACAACGACCCGGGGCGTTTTCTTGAGCGCCTGCTCGAAGGGTTGCAGCACTACTTCCCGGCACTCGGCACCCAATCCCTGGGCTTGCTGAAAATGCGCCAGCGTCACCAACCCTTTGCGTTTGAAGAGTGGCTCGACGGCCTGCTCGATGAGCTGACCGTGCACCTGTCCACCCGTGCGCCATTATTGCTGGTGCTGGATGACTACCATCTGGCCCAGGGGCCGGTGCTGGACCGTTGCCTGCAATTCTTTCTCAACCATTTGCCCGATGGCCTGGTGGTGCTGGTCACCAGTCGCCAGCGCCCGGACTGGCATCTGGCGCGATTGCGGTTGTCACGGCATTTGCTGGAGTTGCACGAGCAAGACCTGCGCCTGACCCATGCCGAATCCCAGGCGTTGCTGGATCGCCACAGCAGCTCCTTGAGTGGTGAAGCCCTCGACAATCTCATTCGCCGCAGCGAAGGCTGGGTGGCCGGCCTGCGCTTTTGGCTGCTGGCGGCTTCCGAAGCCGGCAGCGAGGACGCCTTGCCACAAAGCCTGCACGGTGGGGAAGGGCTGATCCGCGACTACCTGCTGGAAGAAGTGATCGACTGCCTGCCACCCGAAGTGCAGGCGTTCCTGTTCGACACCGCGCCCCAGGAGCGTTTTTGCAGCGAGTTGTGCGATGCCGTGCGCGAAGCCCATGACAGCGCCGAGATCCTGCGTTACCTGCAAGCCCACCAGGTGTTCCTGGTGCCCCTGGACGAGCAGGGGCACTGGTACCGTTATCACCATTTGTTCTCCGACCTACTGCGCACCCGTCGCGCGAGCAGCAATGTCTTGCCGGCCGCCAGCCTGCATCTGCGCGCGTGCCGCTGGTTCAACGCCCAGGGCTTGATCGACGAGGCGGTGGAGCAGGCGTTGCGTGCCGGGCACCTCGACGTGGCGGCCAACCTGGTGCAGAACCTGTCTGAAGAACAACTGCTGGCCGAGCAGAATGTCGGCATGTTGCTGCGCTGGAAAATGGACTTGCCCGACAGCCTGCTGATCAGCACGCCGCGCCTGATTGTGCTGTACAGCTGGGCGTTGGCACTGGCCTGCCAGTTGGATGCGGCGCAGGAGCTGTCCGCGTACCTCAGTCGCTTCCTGCCGGCGCCCTCGGCCACCGCACAGCGCTCGATGCTGGCCCAGTGGCTGGCGCTGAGCGGGATTATCGCCCGCGGTCGAGGTGACCGTGAATTGACGCAGCGCTATTGCAGCGAGGCGTTGGACAGCCTGCCGCAACGGCGTTACGGCCAGCGCCTGGTGTGCCTGTCGACCCTGTCCAACCTGGCCATTGCCGACGGCGATTTGTGGCGCGCCCGTGGCCTGAACCGCGAATCCCTGGAACTGGCGCAGCGCGTCGGCAACCCGCTGTTCGAAGCCCTGGCCCATTACGACCGTGCACGGGTGCTGCAGGCCCGTGGCGAAATCCTGCGCGCCCTCGACGAGGTGCGCCAGGGCCTGCAGCGCCTACACGGCCTGGCACCGCAGCGACTGTATGCGGTGCGTGCGCGGCTGTCGCTCTACGAAGGCTATTTGCTGTTGGTGCGCAACCAGCCCGAAACCGGCATTGCCCTCCTGCGCGCAGGCCTGGCCGAGGCGCGGGCCTGTCGCGATATCAGCGTGCTGATCGGCCATTGCGTGATCGCCAGCTTCGAAGGGCGGCGCCATGACTTTCCCAAAGCCTTCGCCGAACTCGCCGAAGCCGAGCGCCTGATGCATATCTGGGATGTGCCGCCGATCTACTACCTGGCGATGATTACCCTGATCAAGTGCGAACTGTGGCTGGCCCAGGGGCGCACCGATCTGGCGGATGCCTGGCTGACGCGGCTGGGGCAGACTTACCACGGCGAACAGGCCGCCGCTGCACCGGAATTCCATCCGCACTTGCCGCAGCATATCGGGCTGCAACAAGCCGCCCTCGATGCCGTGCGCCATCAGCCCCTGGCGGCGCTGGAGCGGCTCGAAGCACTGGCGCAACAGGCCCACGACAGTGGGCGCCAGATGATTGCCCTGATGGCGCTGACCCAGCAGGCGCAGTTGCTGCTGGAGTGCGGTCAGGAAGCCAGGGCGCGGCCGGTGCTGGCCCAGGCGCTTGAGGCGGGCGCCGGGGGCGCGTTACAGCCGTTCCAGCGTTTGTTGGACGGGTATCCGGACTGGATGCGCGAGCAATTGGGTAAAGACCCCCAAGGTGTGCTGCACCAGAGCCTGCTCGCGCTTCTCCCGGCGGTCGTGACGCCCGAGGTCACGACCGGCCACGAAACCCTGAGCACGCGCGAGCTGGCGGTCCTGCAACTGATCGCCCAAGGCTGCTCCAACCAGGAAATCAGCAACCAGCTGTTTATCTCCCTGCACACCGTCAAGACCCACGCCAGCCACATCAACAGCAAACTTGGCGTGGAGCGACGCACCCAGGCCGTGGCGCGAGCCAAGGCGATGGGCTTGCTGGCGTGAGTGCCGGGCGGTTTACGGTGCCGTCGGGCACTGGCCGGCTGACCTGTCGACCGCCTGGCTGACCTGCGCGGCAAAGCGCTTGAGATTGTTTTGATGGGCGAGCACCACGTTGTCGATGCTCGGCCCGGCGGGCGACTGCAACGTGGTCCGGCAGGTCAGCGGTGGGCGCTCGGTGCCCCCGGCCGGGCGCAGGCGCCATTTGACGTCGAGCAGCGCGTACTGGCCGGGCACTGAGTCAAAGCGCTGCACTTCAAGACGCAACAACATCGATTGCCGAGGGTTGCTGTTGGCCAGTTGGTCCACCAGCGCACTCCTCAGCTCATCCGCGAGGCTCGCGGCCCACCACTGGGTTTCCAGGATCGCCACGCCGCTGTCGCCCTGGCGAATCACGATCTGCGGTCGGTCGACCTGGGGGGGAACGGTGATGCTTTCGATCCGGATGCTGCCTGCGTCGGCTCCCGTGGCCGTATTCCAGTGCGCCGGTGTCAGCGTATGAAAGGTAATCGGCGTACTGCTGCACGCCGCCAGCAACAGCAGCATGCCGACCACTGTGATTTTCAACGGAAACGTCATGGCGCTTGCTCCAGGGGTCATTTGCGTGGAGGTCCTTGCAGGTCCAGGGGCGCGGCGTTGTCGGGACGGCCGCGAATCAGCGATTCCGGGTGACGGCCCAGGTAGTCCGACAGTTCGCGCAGGGAACGCGACATGCGCCCCAGTTCATCCAGGGTCTGGGTCAGCTGCTCACGCTGCGGTGAGTCCTCGGCCAGGGTCGAACTGGCCGATTGCAGCGTCTTGCTCACGTCAGCCAGGGTGCTCTGCACGCCGGGCAGGGTCTTGGCATTGAATTGGGTCAGGCCTTTGCGCAGCTCGACCAGGTTGCTGTCGAGGTTGCCGGCAATGCGTTCGATCGGCAGTTGGTTGATCTTGTTGACGATGCTCTCGAGTTTTTCCTGCAGTTGCTCGAGGTTGCCGGGAATGGTTGGAATGCTGACAGGGCGCAGGCTGGGGTCAAATTTGACCTTCTCGGCTTTCGGGTAGAAGTCCAGCGCGATGTATAACTGGCCGGTCAACAGGTTGCCGCTGCGCGCCTGGGCGCGCAGGCCATTTTCGATGAACGAGCCGATCAGCCGTACGCCGGCGGCCTCATCGTTGGGGTCATGGTTCATGACCTTGAGCAGTTTGGTGTGGGCCTGCCCGAGCAACTGTGGATAGATCACGATACCGACGTTGAGTGGGAAGCTGCGTTTACTGGCATCGAAGTCCAGGTTGATCGACACCACCTTGCCAAACTCGACGCCGAGGAACTCCACCGGCGCCCCGACCTTGAGCCCGCGCAATGCCTGGTCGAAGCGCAGGGCCATGTATTGCCCCTCGCCATTGGGTGGGGCGAGGGCGCTGTCCTGGTCGTCGAAGAGCTCAAAGGTACGTGCCTCGTCGGCCGGTTTGTCGTTGGGGCTGTACGGCGGTGCCCGAAAGGCGATGCCGCCGACCAGCATGGACGAAAGCGATTCGGTCTTCAGCGCGAAGCCATTGGCGCCGACGCTCAGGTCAACCCCGCTGGCGTTCCAGAAACGCGTGTTTTCGGTGACATAGGCATCATTGGGCGCATGCACGAACACCTCGACGTTGACACCCTTGCCTTCGGCATCCAACTCGTAGGCCACCACCTGGCCGACCTCGATTTTGCGGTAGTACACCGGTGAGCCGATATCCAGCGAACCAAGGGTCTGCGTGTGCAGCGTGAAACGCTTGCCCGGTTCGCCGTAGGTGATGGGCGGCGGGTTTTCCAGGCCTTTGAACTGCTTGGCACGGGTCTCCGATTGGCCGATGTCGGCACCGATGTAGTCGCCGGAGAGCAGGGTGTCGATGCCGGATACGCCGCCGGCGCCGATACGCGGGCGCACCACCCAGAACTGCGAATCGGCGCGGGTGAAGCTTTCGGCCTGCTTGGCCAGTTGAACCGTGGCGTTGACGCTTTTCTGGTCGTCGCTCAAGGCGACGTCGGTCACCTGGCCGATCACCACGTTGCGGTACTTGACCTCGGTTTTGTTCGCGGTCAGACCGCTGCCGGTCTTGAAATTGAGGGTGATGGTCGGGCCCTGCTGGAGGACGCTGTGTACCACCAGCGAAATCCCCACCAGCACCGCGACGATCGGCACGATCCACACCAGCGAAACGCTGAAGCGCCGTGTCTTGATCGCAGGCGATCCTGGGGCTTGCGGGGTGTCAGTGGGATGTGACGTCATCCGCGGTCTCCTTGTTGTGTGGGGTTTCCCAGATCAGCCTCGGGTCGAAGCTCATGGCGGCCAGCATGGTAAACACCACCACCAGGCCGAAAAACAGGATACCCAGGCGCGGCTCGATGGTGCCCAGGGCCTGGAACTTCACCAGTGCGGCCACCAGCGCGACCACGATGACATCCAGCATGGACCAGTAGCCAATCAGTTCGACGAAGCGGAACAGCTTCGAACGTTCCTTGCGTGCCCAACGGCTATTGCGCTGCACGGTGACCAGCAGCAGGGCCAGGGACACAAACTTGATGCCGGGCACTGCGATGCTGGCGATGAAAATAATCAGCGCGATGTCCCACGCGCCGTGCTGCCAGAACTCCAGCACCCCGCTCATGATGGTGCTGTCCGCCCCCGAGCCGAGCATGCTGGTGTTCATCACGGGCAGGAGATTGGCCGGCACATAGAACGCCAGCGCGGTGAGCATGTAGGCCCAGGTGCGCGTCAGGGAATTGACCTTGCGCCGGTGCAAGGGCGCGCCGCAGCGCTCGCATTCGGTCGGCCCGGCGCGCAGGTCGCAGGACAATCCGCAGCTGTGACAGAGGCACAGGCCGAGCTCGCTGGCCGTCGGCGGTGTGCTCATACGCTGTCCCACAGGTCGCGCACATCACGCCCGGCAATGCGGATCAGCAACAGGCTGAGCACGGCCAGGGCAAACAGGCCGGTGCCGGGGATCACATCAAGCATGCCGGCCAGCTTGAACACCGCCACCATTGCCCCGAGCAGGCACACCTCCAGCATGCTCCAGGGCCTGAGTGCCTCCAGCCAACGCATGCACAATCGGAACGCCGGTGAGCGCTTGCCCGCGAGGGCGAAACTCAAGACCCACATCAGCAGCAGCAACTGGAACACCGGCGCGATGATGATGGAAATGGCCGCCACCAAGGCGATAAACGTGATCGGCCCCAGGCTCAGCGCTACCACCGAATCCCATAGCGTGGCGCTGCTTTTCAGGCCTTGCAGGCTGATACTCATCACGGGATAGAAATTGGCGAACGTCCACAGCACCGCAGCCGTCAGCGTCAGGGCGAGACGCTGTTGCACGGTCAGGCCGTTGTAGCGCTGGAGCACGCCTGCGCAACGTATGCAGTGGGCTTTTTGATGTTTGGCGAGCGTGACTTTTTCGTACACACAGTCGCAGTGCTCGCAGATGATCAGTTGATTCGCCATGGGGATCGCTCCAACGCGGCACGGTGGCGGGGGCCTGGGTTGTTTTTCGATGGCGTGGGCAAGCTTAGCAGTCGCTGCTCTTCAGGTCTGGCAGCGCGTCAACCATACTGTGCGGAATATGCCATAGCGCCCGCAGGAGCATCGATGAATATTGAAAAAGCCGCGCTGATCCGCGAAACCTTCCCGGTCGGCCCGTTGCAGTGCAACTGCACGATCATTGGCGACCCCATTACCAAGAAGGCCATCGTGGTCGACCCGGGTGGCAATCATGAACTGATCCTGGCGCGCCTCGATGCCCTGGGCCTGAAAGTGGTGAGCATCATCCACACCCATGCCCATCTCGATCACTTCCTGGCCTCGGGGCAATTGAAGGAAAAGACCGGTGCAACCCTGCACCTGCACAAGGAAGACCAGTTTCTCTGGGACAACCTGGAGATGCAGTGCCAGATGTTTGGTGTGCCCTACACGCCGGTGCCGTCGCCGGATCGCTGGCTGGCCGATGATGAGGAGTTGGCCTGCGGGTGCGGTGTGGCGCTGCATACACCGGGGCACACGCCCGGCTCGATGAGCTTCTGGTTTGCCGATGCCAAGCTGCTGATTGCCGGGGACACGCTGTTTCGGCGCGGTGTTGGGCGTACGGATTTGTGGGGGGGGGACCAGGCGACGATCGTGCGTTCGATCAAGCAACGGCTCTACACGCTGGACGAGGGCGCTACGGTGGTGACCGGCCATGGCCCGGACACGCGCCTGGGTGACGAGATGCGTGAGAACCCATTTGTGCGGGCGTGAAGCAATGGTTCGAACGGCAATCCGCTGTAGCAAAAACTCAGGCCGCGTTCAGCATGTGTCTGCTACGGTTTCTGTAGCAACGCAAGCCCCGAATGTTTTGTTACAGCTCGGGGCGTGCACACGGAATTTTTACCGTTTGTCGCGTTCCAAACTCGGCACGGGTCCATTGCCAATGTCCTTTGCACCACAGAATGCAAAAGTAGGAGCTCCCTTCATGTTCACTCCGCGTCGTCTGCTTGTTGTCGCTACCGCCGTAGCCCTGTTGTCCGGCTGCGCTTCACCTAATCCTTATGGCGGTGGCAGCCAGGGACAGGCGAATAATGAATCCAGCGGTATGAGCAAGACCGCCAAGTACGGTGGCCTGGGTGCCCTGGCCGGTGCACTGGCGGGTGCTGCCATCGACCATAACAACCGTGGCAAGGGCGCGCTGATCGGTGCCGTGGTTGCAGGTGCCGGCGCCGCGGGTTACGGCTACTACGCTGACCAGCAGGAAAAGAAACTGCGTGAGAGCATGGCCAATACCGGGGTTGAAGTTCAGCGCCAGGGCGACCAGATCAAGCTGATCATGCCGGGTAACATCACCTTCGCCACCAACTCGGACGCGATCTCCAGCAGCTTCTACCAGCCGCTGAACAACCTGGCCAACTCCCTCAAGCAGTTCAACCAGAACACCATCCAGATCGTCGGTTACACCGACAGCACCGGCAGCCGCCAACTGAACATGGACCTGTCCCAGCGCCGTGCCCAGAGCGTGGCCAACTACCTGACGTCCCAAGGCGTCAATGGTGCCAACCTCAGTGCACGCGGTGCCGGCCCGGATAACCCGATAGCCAGCAACGCCGACGTGAACGGTCGTGCGCAGAACCGTCGTGTAGAAGTGAACCTCGGCCCGATCCCCGGCCAGCAGTACGGCCAGCCTGGCGCGCAGCAACAAGCGCCGCAGCAGAACAACCAGTTCCAGGGCAACCCGTACCAGCAATACCAATAATCGCTGGTCACTAAAAAGGGCGCCATGCAGTGAATGCATGGCGCCCTTTTTATGGCCGCTTACATCAATCGATGTACTCGAACACCTTGACGATCTTCTGCACGCCGGATACGCCCTGCACCAGGTTGGCTGCGCGCGTGGCTTCCGCCTGGGTCAGCAGGCCCATCAGGTAGACGATGCCGTTATCGGTGACCACTTTGATCCGCGAGCCGGGAATCGCGTTGTCGGTCAGCATCTGCGCCTTGATCTTGGTTGTCAGCAGGGCATCGTTGCTGATGGCCAGCAGGGTGATCGGGTCCATGACCTGCAATTCGTTGTGGACCTTCTTGACCCGCTGTACGGCCGAGGCCGCCTGTTCGGCCTGGGCCTTGAGGTCGGCGCGTGGCGTTTGGCCTGCGAGCAGTACCACGCCGTTGAAGCTGGTCACGACGATGCGTGAAGCACCGTTGCCCAGGTCCGTGGCGGCTTTGGCAATGTTGACTTCGACCTTGGTTTCGATCAGCGAGTCATCAATCTTGCTGCCGAAGGTGCGGGTGCCCTTGTCATCCTGAATAGGGGTGTCACGTGTCGCAGTGATTGCCGTGCTGCAGCCGCTGATGCCGAGGCACAACGTAATGGCCAAAAGGCCGAGGCGGTTAACGGTCATTCTTCACTCCCAAACAGTTGGCTGTCGATCAGATCGCACAGGCAATGGATCGCCAGCAGGTGGACTTCCTGAATACGTGCGGTGACATTGGCCGGGACGCGAATCTCCACATCTTCGGGCAGCAGCAGCGAGGCCATGCCGCCGCCGTCGCGTCCGGTCAATGCTACGACAATCATTTCGCGATCATGTGCGGCCTGGATCGCTTGAATAATATTCGCCGAGTTGCCGCTGGTGGAGATCGCCAGCAGCACATCGCCTGGTTGGCCCAGGGCGCGGATCTGCTTGGAGAAGATTTCGTTGTAGCTGTAGTCGTTGGCGATCGAGGTGATCGTCGACGAATCGGTGGTCAAGGCGATGGCCGGCAGGCTCGGGCGCTCACGTTCGAAGCGGTTGAGCAGTTCGGACGAAAAATGCTGGGCATCGCCGGCCGAACCGCCGTTGCCGCACGAAAGCATTTTGCCTTCGTTGAGCAAGGCATTGACCATGACCTGACTGGCTTGCTCGATGTGCGGTGCAAGTACGTCCATCGCCTGTTGCTTGGTGTCGATGCTGGCCTGGAAAAGCTGGCGAATTCTGGATTGCATGTCCATCTGTGTGACCTTAAGTAGCGCGGCTGTTTGGCACAGGAATGTGCAGCCCGCAAAGCAAAGAGCAAAAGTGTGTGGTGAAGATGTCCGGTGAATCAGCTGTCGAAGGCATTTTGCAGCCAGTTCAGATCAACCTGACCAGACGGGGTGCTTTCCATGGCAACCACATCGAAACGGCAGGGGGCGTCGGCCCAGCGATGCTCTTGTTGCAGGAAAAACTGCGCAGCGAGTATCAGCTTCTGACGCTTGCGCCCGTCGATACTGGCGAGCGCGCCACCCCATTGTGCGTGTTTTCTGTAGCGGACTTCGACGAATACTACTGTATCGCCGTCAAGCATGACCAGATCAAGCTCGCCGCGTTTACACAACCAGTTCTGCGCCAGCAGGCGCAGACCCTGTTGTTGCAAGTGTTTCAATGCTTGAAGTTCGGCATCCTTGCCGCTTTGTGCAGTAGACCGCTCCGGCATCAGCGCGGGGTGTCCGGCAGGCGCTGGATCTCGCCGCCGACGAACTTCGCCCATGGCATCTGGCGATCGACGCGCTGGTTGGTGCTGATGCCCAGGTTGCCCGAGAGGCCGTCAATGCGTGTATCCGGCAGTGCCTTCAACTGGCCCAGGCGCGGGGCCAGGCGGTAGGCGTCGACGCCCATCGCATACAGGCGGCCAAGGCTGCCATTGGCTTGCGGCCATTGTGCGGCAACCTGGTTACGCAGCGGGTCGGTGGTGTTGAGCAGCCAAGGGGTTTCGCAGAACATCACGTTGGTCATGTCCAGGTACTGGTTCTTGTCACCGCTGGCGCTGAATACGTGGGACGTGGCGTACACCGGCACATCACCGGCGTACTGGAAGTTCAGGGTCGGCTTGATCTGCTGGGCCAGTTGCGGGGTAACGGCCAGGAAGATGAACTCGATGTCCTGGCGACGTGACGGCTGTGCCGCTACGTCTGTGCCCACTGTGCTTTGCAGGCTCTTGGCGCGACCTTCGCTTTTACGCAGTTGGAACAGGTCGGCAATTTGCTGGGCGAGGGCGACCGGCTGGTCGACATACTCGACACCGACAACCGTGCCACCGTTGGCTTCCCAATCCTGGCGGAAGGCCTTGTAGACACGCTCGCCCCACTCGCCACGGGGCACCATGGCAGCGGCGCGGTGCAGGCCATCGGCACGGGCGCGGCGCGACACCTCGCGGGCTTCGTCTTCAGCGGCCAGGCCGAACTGGAACAATTGCGCCGGGCCCTGATCGGTCTCGCTGTAGTTCAACGCCAGCGTGGTGATCGGTAGCTGAGGGCGCGTGCTGAGCTGCTTGACCAATGGCTTCTCCAGCGGACCAACTACCAATTGCACGCCTGCAGCCTGGGCCTTGGCATAGAAGTCGTCGATGGAGGCCAGGCGCGAGCTGTCATAGAACTCGATGACCGGTGGCTTCTGCCCGGCTTGTTCAGCCTGGTAGTGCGCCGCCATGAAACCTTCGCGCAGGGCCTTGCCGACGGAGGCCAGCGGGCCTTCCTGGGGCAGCAGCAGGGCGATCTTGTTCAAGGGCTGGCTGGCCAGCTCCTTGAGCTTGGTCAGCGGGGTTGGCAGTTGCACGGCGGCCGGGTGGCCCGGGTTTTGTGCGCGCCAAGTGTCGATAGCGGCCTGCTGTTGCTCAAGCGTACCGGCGCCCTTGACGGCTTGGGCCAGGGTGATCCAGCCGTCCAGGGTCGGGTTGCCGCTGGCTTGCAGTTGTTCCGCAGGCAGTGCGGCAATCAAGGTCCAGATGGCTTCGTGATTGCTTTTGGCGGCATCGCCGCTGAGCAATGGCGCCATGGCAACGCGCTCGCGGGCAGCGGCCAGGGTCTGGCCATCGGCTTCATAAGCGCGGGCGTGCACGGTGCCGGTGCGGATCTGCTGTTCGGTCGGCAGCTCCTTCAGGCTTTGCAGGCTCGGATGGTTCAAGGCGGTCAACGCGGCCTTGGGCTGGTTGCGCGTCATGGCCAATTCGGCAGCCAGGGTGCTGGCAAAGACTTGCGCGGCTGGCTTGAGGACATCCAGGGACACTTGCGCAAGAATCTGCGACGAGCGGCCAGGGTTGTTCTGGCGGTAGGCCATGTCTGCCGCACTCAGGCGCAGCAACGCGGCCTTTTCTGGCGTCTTGGCGGTGGTGGCCTGTTCGAGCAGTTGCTCGATACTGGCGTCCGGGGTCCGTGGAAGGTCGCCAAGGCTGGACGAGGGCGAGCTGGCGCAAGCGGCCAGTAAGGCAGCGAGGCAGAGGGCGGAGAGCAGCCGCAGGCAAGCGATCATGTAAGTGTTCCTGATACCGATCAAATTAGCGTGGAATTGTACCCAAGCACTGGCCCAGGCGCGATGTTACTGGCGTGAAACCGTCGATTTAGGTCGTGCAAGTGGTGCGATCAGCCATGCACGGCTGAAAAGCCATCGGCCGTGATGGCATATTTTCAAGGCGCCTACGCGCTACAATATGGCTTTTGCCAACCATCGAGGTGTGCGCTTTGACTGCTCCAGGTCCTTTGAATTCCACTGCAGGCTCGCTTTTTGTCGTGGCGACGCCCATTGGCAACCTGGACGACATCAGTGCCCGGGCGCTGAAAGTGTTGCGCGAGGTTAAATTGATTGCGGCGGAAGACACTCGACACTCCCAGCGTTTGATGCAGCATTTTGGTATCAGCACGCCATTGGCGGCTTGTCACGAGCATAACGAGCGCGAAGAAGGCAGTCGCTTTATCGTGCGGTTGTTGGCGGGCGACGATGTGGCGCTGATCTCGGACGCGGGTACGCCGCTGATCTCCGACCCTGGGTACCATCTGGTCCGCCAGGCGCGTGCCGCAGGTATCAATGTAGTGCCTGTTCCAGGCGCGTGCGCGCTGATCGCTGCATTGTCGGCGGCAGGCCTGCCGTCGGACCGTTTTATTTTCGAAGGTTTCCTGCCGGCCAAGGCCGTGGGGCGTCGTGCGCGTCTACAGGCATTGAAAGAAGAGCCGCGCACGCTGATCTTCTACGAAGCGCCTCATCGTATTCTTGAATGCCTGCAGGATATGGAACTGGTGTTCGGCGGCGAGCGCCTGGCCCTGCTGGCCCGTGAGCTGACCAAAACCTTCGAAACCCTCAAGGGCCTGCCGCTGGAAGCGCTGCGCGCGTTCGTCGAGGGCGACAGTAATCAGCAGCGCGGCGAGTGCGTGGTGTTGGTGGCGGGCTGGACCGCGCCGGAAAATGAAGAGGCCGTCGGCAGCGAGGCCATGCGTATCCTCGACCTGCTGCTCAAGGAGATGCCGCTCAAGCGCGCTGCGGCGTTGGCGGCGGAAATTACCGGCGTGCGCAAGAATGTGTTGTATCAAGTCGCGCTGGATAAACAGAAAGCCGAATAGTTCCGGGGGTAAACCGGTATTCCGTCCGAACGTGATGGCAATGCTGCACTTTTAATACTTGTCCTGAAGCCGTCGTGCCGTTAACCTGCGCGGCGGAGAGTCGATTGGACAGTCGCTGCCCTCTATGAAAATTAGGGGGGGGAGGAAAGTCCGGGCTCCATAGGGCGAAGTGCCAGGTAATGCCTGGGAGGCGTGAGCCTACGGAAAGTGCCACAGAAAATAACCGCCTAAGCACTTCGGTGCCGGTAAGGGTGAAAAGGTGCGGTAAGAGCGCACCGCACGACTGGCAACAGTTCGTGGCTAGGTAAACCCCACTTGGAGCAAGACCAAATAGGGTCCCAAGGCGTGGCCCGCGCTGGGACCGGGTAGGTTGCTAAAGATGTCCAGTGATGGCCATCGTAGACGAATGACTGTTCAAGACAGAACCCGGCTTACAGATCGACTCTCCACCTTTTTCCTTCTGTCCGAATCTCGGGCAGAAAACCGGTAGTAGCGCAAGAATCCCTCCCTGCCAAATCATTGGCAGATGCATCTTCGTAATACCAAAAAAATCTTACTCTTAATAAATCACTTTAACTTTGATCTGTAGCTCTTTGAGCTATCTGTGCTTGTCGAGCCAAAAACACCGCCGAACTCTGGTTTCTCCTCCTTTTACGCTCCTAAATCTCCGATCTGTAAGGCTTTTCCTTGAATCCGCGCCTTGACGGTGTGGTGGGCGCATTCCTATAGTGTGCGCAAGTGGCGGAAAGTGGCACAAAGTGGGTTTTTTGAACGTAAAACGCTAAAATTTGGAGAAGCGCATCTGTGTTTCGCGGAGCTAACGCTATCAGTCTCGATGCAAAAGGCCGTCTCGCCATGCCGAGCCGGTATCGTGACGAGCTGATTTCGCGAAGTTCCGGACAGTTGATCATCACAATCGATGCCGTTGACCCTTGTTTATGTGTTTACCCCCTCGATGAGTGGGAGTTGATTGAGACCAAGTTGCGTGCCTTGCCTTCATTGCGTGAAGAAAACCGCCGTCTGCAGCGTTTGCTGATTGGTAATGCCGTCGACCTCGAACTCGATGGCAGTGGTCGTTTCCTGGTGCCCCCGCGTTTGCGCGAGTACGCCAAGCTGGATAAGCGCGCAATGCTGGTCGGCCAACTGAACAAGTTCCAATTGTGGGACGAAGATGCCTGGGATGCTGTTTCTGCAGCTGACCTGGCTGCTATTCAACAACCGGGCGCCATGCCTGATGAACTGCGTGATTTGATCCTGTGACTATTGATAGCGGCTTTAACCACATCACCGTACTGCTTGACGAAGCCGTTGAGGCTCTCGCCGTACGCGCGGATGGCTGCTATCTGGACGGTACCTTTGGCAGGGGCGGGCATAGCCGGTTGATCCTCAGCCAGCTCGGGCCCGACGGCAAACTCCTCGGGTTCGACAAAGACCCCCAAGCGATTGCCACCGGGCAAGCGCTAGCGGCCGAAGACGGCCGCTTTGTCGTTGTGCAGCGCAGCTTTGCCGAGCTGGGTGCCGAAGTCGCCGAGCGTGGCATGGCGGGCAAGGTGGCCGGGGTTTTGCTCGACCTGGGCGTGTCTTCGCCGCAGCTCGATGACCCGGAGCGCGGCTTCAGCTTCATGAACGACGGCCCCCTCGACATGCGCATGGACCCTACCCGTGGCGTCAGTGCCGCGCAGTTCATTGCCACTGCGCCGGTGGAAGAAATCGCCCGTGTGTTCAAGGAATACGGTGAAGAGCGCTTCGCCGGCCGCATGGCCCGTGCCGTGGTGGAGCGCCGCGAAATCCAGCCGTTCGAGCGCACCGCCGACTTGGCCGAAGTGCTGAAAGTCGCCAACCCCGCGTGGGAAAAGGGCAAGAACCCGGCGACCCGCGCGTTCCAGGGCCTGCGTATCCACGTCAACAACGAATTGGGCGACCTGGAGGCTGGCCTCGAGGCCGCCCTCGAGGCGCTGGAAGTAGGCGGTCGCCTGGTGGTGATCAGTTTCCACTCCCTGGAAGACCGCATCGTCAAGCTGTTCATGCGCCGCCTGGTCAAGGGCGAGTCCGACAACCTGCCGCGCAACCTGCCGGTACGTTTCGAAGCCTTTGTGCCGAAAATCAAAATCCATGGCAAAGCGCAGTTCGCTTCCGAAGCCGAACTCAAGGCCAACCCACGTTCCCGTAGCGCCGTCATGCGCGTCGCGGAGAAGCTGCGGTGAGCAAGCTTTTCGCCAAGCCCCTCCCGGGCGGCAGCTTCTTTATATTGCTGCTGTTTGTCGGCGTGCTGGTGTCCGCAATTGCGGTGTCCTACAGCGCCCATTACAACCGCCAACTGCTCAACACCCTCTATGGGGAATTGAGCGTGCGTGACAAGGCGCAGGCGGAGTGGGGCCGTTTGATCCTCGAGCAAAGCACCTGGACGGCCCATAGCCGTATCGAAGTGCTGGCCACCGAACAGCTGAAAATGCACATCCCGGGCGCGGCCGAAGTGCGCATGGTGGCGCCATGATGAAGCTTGAAGGCGCACTCTACCCATGGCGCTTTCGCCTGATGCTCGGCTTGCTGGCATTGATGGTGGGTGCGATTGCCTGGCGGATCATCGACCTGCAAGTGGTCGACCGTGACTTCCTGATCGGCCAGGGCGATGCCCGTAGCCTGCGTCATATCCAGATCCCTGCGCACCGTGGCCTGATCACCGACCGTAACGGCGAGCCGTTGGCGGTGAGTACCCCGGTGACCACCCTGTGGGCCAACGCCAAGGAATTGCAGGTTGCCAAGGACAAGTGGCCGCAACTGGCTGCCGCCCTGGGCCAGGATCCGAAAGCCTTGGCTGAGCGCCTCGAGGCCCAGGCAAATAAAGAATTTATCTACCTCGTTCGCGGCCTTACCCCCGAACAAGGGCAGCAGGTGCTCGACCTTAAAGTCCCCGGTGTCTACGGCATCGAGGAGTTCCGTCGTTTCTACCCGGCCGGTGAAACCACTGCCCATATGGTCGGCTTTACCGACATTGACGATCATGGTCGTGAAGGTGTGGAACTCGCCTACGATGAATGGCTGGCTGGGGTGCCGGGGAAACGACAGGTCATCAAGGATCGGCGCGGCAGGTTGATCAAGGATGTCCAAGTCACCAAAAACGCCAAGGCCGGAAAGCCCTTGGCGTTGTCGATTGACCTGCGCCTGCAATACCTGGCCAACCGTGAGCTGCGTAACGCGATCATCGAGAACGGCGCCAAGGCCGGCAGCCTGGTGATCATGGACGTGAAGACCGGCGAGATCCTCGCCATGGTCAACCAGCCGACCTACAACCCGAACAACCGTCGCAACCTGCAACCGGCGATGATGCGTAACCGCGCGATGATCGACGTGTTCGAGCCGGGCTCGACCATGAAAGCCATCTCCATGAGTGCCGCCCTGGAAACCGGACGCTGGAAACCCAGCGACAAGGTCGAGGTGTATCCGGGTACGTTGCAGCTGGGTAAATACACCATTCGCGACGTGTCCCGTACTGAAGGTCCGGTGCTGGATTTGACAGGTATCCTGATCAACTCCAGTAACGTGGGCATGAGTAAGGTCGCCTTCGATATCGGTGGTGAAACCATCTACCACCTGGCGCAGAAGATCGGCCTGGGGCAACCCACCGGCCTGGATTTCCCGGGTGAGCGCGTCGGCAACCTGCCCAACTACCGCGACTGGAAAAAAGCCGAGACCGCCACGCTTTCCTACGGCTACGGCCTGTCGGTGACCGCCATCCAGCTGGCCCATGCCTTCTCCGTGCTGGCCAATAACGGACGCATGGTGCCGCTGAGCCTGATCCACGTCGACGAAGCGCCGAAAGCCACCCAGGTGATCCCGGAAAACGTCGCCAAGACCATGCAGGGCATGCTGCAACAAGTGATCGAAGCACCGCGCGGCGTATTCCGTGCCCAGGTGCCGGCGTATCACGTGGCCGGCAAGTCCGGTACCGCGCGTAAGACGTCGGTGGGCACCAAGGGCTACGCCGAAAACTCCTACCGCTCGCTGTTCGCCGGCTTCGGCCCGATGAGCGATCCGCGCTACGCCATCGTCGTTGTGATCGATGAGCCGAGCAAAGCCGGTTACTTCGGTGGCCTGGTATCGGCGCCGGTGTTCAGCAAAGTGATGTCCGGCACCCTGCGCCTGATGAACATCACCCCGGATAACCTGCCGCCGACCCAACAAGCGAATGCCGGACCACCGGCCGCTGCAGTAAAAGCCAATGGAGGGCGCGGCTGATGTCTCTTAGCCTGAACAAGATTTTTGCCCACGCCGGCCGCGATCTGCTGATTCGCGAGTTGACCCTGGACAGCCGTAACGTGCGCGCTGGCGACCTGTTCCTGGCGGTGCCGGGCGGCAAGTACGATGGCCGTGCGCACATCGCCGACGCTCTGCAGCGCGGCGCGGCTGCCGTGGCCTATGAAGTCGAAGGCGCCACGGTGCTGCCGATCACCGACGTGCCGCTGATCCCGGTCAAGGGGCTGGCCAAGCAACTGTCCGATATTGCCGGGCGTTTTTACGGCGACCCGAGCCGCCACCTCAATCTGGTGGGCGTGACGGGTACCAACGGCAAGACCAGCGTGACCCAATTGGTCGCCCAGGCCCTTGACCTGCTGGGCCAGCACTGCGGCATCGTCGGCACCCTGGGTACCGGTTTTTATGGCGCGCTGCAAAGCGGCCTGCATACCACGCCGAACCCCATCGCCGTGCAAGCGACCCTGGCCGACCTGAAAAAGGCCGGTGCCAAGGCGATTGCCATGGAAGTGTCGTCCCACGGTCTGGACCAGGGCCGCGTCACCGCCCTGGCCTTTGATGTGGCAGTGATGACCAACCTGTCCCGCGATCACCTTGATTATCACGGCACCATGGAGGCGTACGCCGCCGCCAAGGCCAAGCTGTTTGCCTGGAATGACCTCAAGTGCCGGGTGATCAACCTGGACGACGCTTTTGGTCGCCAACTGGCGGCCCAAGACAGCGAAGCGCGCCTGATCACCTACAGCCTGGAAGACGCCGGCGCGTACCTGTATTGCCGCGAAGCCCAATTCAATGACGAAGGCGTGCGCGCCACACTGGTCACGCCTCAGGGCGAGCACCACTTGCGCAGCAGCCTGCTCGGGCGTTTCAACCTGAGCAATGTGCTTGCCGCCATCGGCGCGCTGCTCGGCCTGGATTACGCACTGGACGAGATTCTCAAGGTGCTGCCGAAGCTGGAAGGCCCGGCCGGTCGCATGCAGCGCCTGGGGGGCGGTACGCAGCCGCTGGTGGTGGTTGACTACGCCCATACCCCGGATGCGCTGGAAAAAGTCCTCGAAGCCCTGCGCCCTCACGCCAAGGGCAAGTTGCTCTGCCTGTTCGGCTGTGGCGGTGATCGTGATCGCGGCAAGCGGCCGTTGATGGCCGAGATCGTCGAACGCCTGGCCGATGGTGTGCTCGTCACCGACGACAACCCGCGCAGCGAAGACCCAGGCCGGATTTTCGATGACATTCGCACCGGCTTCAAAGATGCATCCAAGGCCACTTTCGTCGCCGGTCGCGGCGCGGCAATCGCCCGGTTGATCGCCAGCGCCAGTGCTGACGACGTGGTCGTGCTGGCCGGTAAGGGGCACGAGGATTACCAGGAAATCAATGGCGAGCGTCATGCCTTCTCCGATCTGGTCGAGGCCGATCATGCCTTGACCGCCTGGGAGGTTGCCCATGCTTAAGGCGATGACGTTCAGCGAACTGACCCAGGCCCTGTCGGCACGCGTACTGTCGAGCGATTGCAGCTTCAGCGGCGTGAGCATCGACAGCCGCGCGATCCAGCCGGGGCAACTGTTTGTCGCCCTGGCCGGCCCGCGTTTCGACGGTCACGACTACCTGAACGAAGTCGCCGCCAAAGGCGCCGCAGGTGCCTTGGTGCAGCGCGAAGTGGCTGATTCCACCTTGCCGCAACTGCTGGTCGCCGACACCCGCCTGGCCCTCGGCCAATTGGGGGCGCTGAACCGTGCCGCTTTCGATAAGCCCGTTGCCGCCATCACCGGCTCCAGCGGCAAGACCACGGTCAAGGAACTGCTCGCCGGTATCCTGCGTACGCGCGGCCCCGTGCTGGCCACCCGTGGCAACCTGAACAATGATTTCGGCGCTCCGCTGACCCTGCTCGAACTCGCCCCGGAACACACGGCGGCGGTGATCGAACTGGGTGCCTCGCGCATCGGCGAAATTGCCTACACCGTGGCGCTGACCAAGCCCCACGTCGCCATTATCAATAACGCCGGTACGGCCCACGTCGGCGAGTTCGGTGGCCCGGAAAAAATCGTCGAGGCCAAGGGGGAAATCCTCGAGGGCCTCGCTGCATCGGGCACCGCAGTCTTGAACCTGGACGACAAGGCCTTCGAGACCTGGCGTGTACGCGCCGCCGGTCGCAAGGTCCTGACGTTTGCCGTGCTTAACGCCGCGGCTGATTTCCATGCCTCCGACATCACCGTCGATGCCCGTGGCTGCCCGTCCTTCACGTTGCACACCCCGCAAGGTAGCGAGCACGTGCAACTGAATTTGCTCGGCAACCATAACGTCGCCAATGCCCTGGCCGCTGCGGCTGCGGCTGGCGCCTTGGGCGTGTCGCTGTTCGGTATCGCCACGGGCCTGGGCGCGGTGCAGCCGGTCAAGGGCCGCACTGTTGCGCAACTGGCGAGCAACGGCATGCGTGTGATCGATGACACCTATAACGCCAACCCATCGTCCGTCAACGCCGCTGTCGACCTGCTCAAAGGTTTCGATGGGCGCAAGGTACTGGTGTTGGGCGATATCGGCGAGTTGGGCGACTGGGCTGAACAAGGTCATCGTGAAGTCGGGGCCTATGCCACCGGTAAAGTCGACGCCCTCTACGCCGTCGGCCCGAACATGGCCCATGCCGTGGCTGCCTTCGGCCCCGGTGCGCGACATTTCGCCACCCAGGCCGAGTTGATCCAGGCACTGGGCGTGGCAGAACAAGACAAACACACAACCATTTTGATCAAGGGATCGCGCAGCGCGGTGATGGAAAACGTCGTCGCGGCCTTGTGTGGCTCAAGTACGGAGAAACATTAATGCTGCTGCTGCTGGCTGAGTATCTGCAACAGTTCCACAAAGGCTTCGCGGTCTTTCAGTACCTGACCCTGCGCGGGATCCTGGGTGTGCTGACCGCGCTGTCTTTGTCGCTGTTTTTAGGGCCGTGGATGATCCGCACCCTGCAGAACCTGCAAATTGGTCAATCGGTTCGTAATGACGGCCCGCAGTCGCACCTGTCCAAGTCCGGCACCCCCACCATGGGCGGCGCGCTGATCCTGTCGTCCATCGGTATCAGCACCTTGCTGTGGGCCGACCTGCACAACCGCTACGTATGGGTGGTGCTGCTGGTGACCCTGCTGTTCGGCGCCATCGGCTGGGTCGATGACTACCGCAAAGTGATCGAGAAAAACTCCAAGGGGCTGCCAAGCCGCTGGAAGTATTTCTGGCAGTCGGTGTTCGGCCTTGCCGCCGCGATCTTCCTCTACACCACGGCGCCAAGCGCGGTGGAAACCACCTTGATCATCCCGATGCTCAAGGATGCCAGCATCCCGTTGGGCATCGGCTTCGTGGTGCTGACCTACTTCGTGATCGTCGGCTCCAGCAACGCGGTGAACCTGACCGACGGCCTCGACGGCCTGGCGATCATGCCGACGGTGATGGTAGGCGGCGCCCTGGGTATCTTCTGCTACCTGTCGGGTAACGTGAAATTCGCTGAATACCTGCTGATCCCCTACGTACCGGGCGCGGGTGAGCTGATCGTGTTCTGCGGTGCCTTGATCGGTGCCGGCCTGGGGTTCCTGTGGTTCAACACCTACCCCGCGCAAGTCTTCATGGGCGACGTCGGCGCACTGGCGCTGGGCGCGGCACTGGGCACCATCGCGGTGATCGTTCGCCAGGAAATCGTGTTGTTCATCATGGGCGGCGTGTTCGTGATGGAAACCCTGTCGGTGGTCATCCAGGTGGCGTCCTTCAAGTTGACCGGGCGCCGCGTGTTCCGCATGGCGCCGATTCACCACCACTTTGAACTCAAGGGCTGGCCTGAGCCGCGTGTGATTGTCCGTTTCTGGATCATCACCGTGATTCTGGTCCTGGTCGGCCTTGCCACCCTGAAACTGAGGTAGAAACGAGTGTCCCTGATCGCTTCAGACCACTTCCGCATCGTTGTCGGCCTCGGCAAGAGCGGCATGTCCCTGGTTCGCTTCCTGGCGAACCGGGGCACGTCGTTTGCCGTGGCCGATACGCGGGAAAATCCACCGGAGCTGGTCACGCTGCGCCGTGACTACCCGCACGTGGAAGTGCGTTGTGGCGAGCTGGATGTCGAGTTTCTGTGCCGCGCCGATGAGCTCTACGTGAGCCCCGGCCTGGCCCTGGCGACACCGGCCCTGCAAGCCGCAGCGGCCCGTGGCGTGAAGCTGTCCGGCGACATCGACCTGTTTGCACGCAATGCGAAGGCGCCGATCGTGGCCATCAGCGGTTCCAACGCGAAAAGCACCGTGACCACCCTGGTCGGCGAGATGGCCATGGCGGCCGGCAAGCGCGTGGCCGTGGGCGGCAACCTCGGCACGCCGGCGCTGGACCTGCTCAGCGACGACGTCGAGCTGTACGTGATGGAACTGTCGAGCTTCCAGCTGGAAACCACCCACGACCTGGGTGCTGAAGTGGCCACCGTGTTGAACGTCAGCGAAGACCACATGGACCGCTACAGCGGCCTGCCGGCGTACCACCTGGCCAAGCACCGGATCTTCCGCGGTGCCAGGCAATTTGTGGTCAATCGCCAGGATGCGCTGAGCCGTCCGCTGATGGGCGAGGGCATGCCGTGCTGGACCTTCGGCCTGGGCAAACCCGACTTCAAGGCCTTCGGCATTCGTGAAGGGAATGGCGAGAAATACCTGGCCTTCGAATTCCAGAACCTGATGCCGGTGCGCGAGCTGAAAATCCGTGGCGCCCATAACCAGTCCAACGCGTTGGCCGCGTTGGCGTTGGGACACGCCGTGGGTTTGCCGTTCGACGCGATGCTGTCGAGCCTGCGCACCTTCGGCGGCCTTGAGCATCGCTGCCAGTGGGTCCGCGACCTTAATGGTGTCAGTTACTACAACGACTCCAAGGCCACCAACGTGGGGGCCGCATTGGCCGCCATCGAAGGCCTGGGCGCCGATATCGAAGGCAAGCTGGTGCTGATCGCCGGTGGCGACGGCAAGGGTGCAGATTTCAAGGACCTCAAGGCACCGGTGGCTGCTCATTGCCGCGCCGTGGTGTTGATGGGCCGCGACGCCGATTTGATCGCCGCCGCGCTTGGCGATGCCGTGCCACAGGTGCGTGCCACCTCCCTGGACGACGCCATTGCCCAGTGCCAAGCCCTGGCCCAACCAGGCGATGCGGTACTGCTGTCGCCGGCGTGCGCCAGTTTCGACATGTTCAAGAACTACGAAGAGCGCGGCCAGTTGTTCGCCCGCGCCGTGGAGGGCTTGGCATGAGCATCGATTTCAGAAACATCATCAAGCCGTACCCGTCGCCGATCATCACCGGGCGTGGCATCGACCTTGATTTCCCAATGCTCGCCGGTTGCCTCGCGCTGCTGGGCCTGGGCCTGGTGATGATCACCTCGGCTTCTTCCGAAGTGGCCGCCGTGCAGTCGGGCAATACCCTGTACATGATGATCCGTCACCTGGTGTACCTGATCATCGGCCTGGGCGCGTGCATCGTCACCATGATGATCCCCATCGCCACCTGGCAGCGCCTGGGCTGGCTGATGCTGATCGGCGCGTTCGGCTTGCTGATCATGGTGATCCTGCCCGGCATCGGCCGCGAGGTGAACGGCTCGATGCGCTGGATCGGCTTCGGTGCGTTCAACGTACAGCCGTCGGAAATCGCCAAGGTGTTCGTGGTGATCTACCTGGCCGGTTACCTGGTGCGTCGCCAGAAGGAAGTGCGCGAAAGCTGGATGGGCTTCTTCAAGCCATTCATCGTGCTGTTGCCGATGGCCGGCCTGTTGCTGATGGAACCTGACTTCGGCGCCACCGTGGTGATGATGGGCGCGGCTGCGGCGATGCTGTTCCTCGGCGGCGTGGGCTTGTTCCGCTTCAGCTTGATGGTGGTGCTGGCGGTGGCTGCGGTGACCATCCTGGTACAGGCGCAACCGTACCGGATGGCGCGTCTGATCACCTTTACCGACCCCTGGTCCGACCAGTTCGGTTCCGGCTACCAATTGACCCAGGCCTTGATCGCCTTCGGTCGTGGCGAATGGCTGGGCGTGGGCCTGGGCAACAGCGTGCAGAAGCAGTTCTACCTGCCGGAAGCGCACACCGACTTCGTGTTCTCCGTACTCGCCGAAGAACTCGGCGTGGTCGGCTCGCTGTGTACCGTCGCCCTGTTCGTGTTCGTGTGTGTCCGCGGCATGTACATCGGCCTGTGGGCCGAGAAGGCCAAACAGTATTTCGCCGCCTATGTGGCCTACGGCTTGTCGTTCCTGTGGATCGGCCAGTTCCTGATCAACATCGGGGTGAACGTCGGCCTGCTGCCGACCAAGGGCCTGACCTTGCCGTTCCTCAGCTATGGCGGCAGTTCGTTGGTGATCTGCTGCGCCTGTCTTGGCTTGTTGCTGCGCATCGAGTGGGAGAGTCGAACCCACCTGGGCAGCGAAGAGATGGAGTTCAGCGAAAGCGACTTCGCCGAGGAGCCGACCCATGGGCGCTAACGTGCTGATCATGGCCGGCGGCACCGGGGGCCATGTGTTCCCGGCCCTGGCGTGCGCGCGGGAATTCCAGAACCGTGGCTACACCGTGCACTGGCTGGGTACACCGCGCGGCATCGAAAACGAGTTGGTGCCGAATGCGGGATTGCCGTTGCACCTGATCAACGTCACGGGCCTGCGCGGCAAGGGCACGTTGTCCCTGCTCAAGGCACCGTTCGTGTTGCTCAAGGCGGTGTGGCAGGCGCGCAAGGTCATCCGTGAATTGCAGCCGGTGTGTGTGCTCGGCTTCGGTGGTTATGTGACCGGCCCCGGTGGCGTCGCCGCCAGACTTGCCGGCGTGCCGGTGATCGTGCACGAGCAGAACGCCGTGGCCGGTACCGCCAACCGTTTGCTGGTGCCGTTGGCTGCGCGGGTGTGCGAGGCGTTCCCCAACACCTTCAGTTTGTCGGATAAGCGCCGTACCACCGGCAACCCGGTGCGCACCGAGCTGTTTATGGATATCGCCCGCGAAGCACTGGCGGGGCGCAAGGCGCACCTGCTGATCCTGGGCGGAAGCCTGGGTGCCGAGCCGCTGAATAAATTGCTGCCGGAAGCCGTGGCGCAACTCCCCGTGGAATTGCGCCCGGAGATCTTCCACCAGGCCGGCAAGAACCACGATGAAGTCACCGCCACGCGTTATCGCGAAGCCGGTGTGGCGGCCAATGTGCAGCCCTTTATCAAAGACATGGCCCATGCCTATGGCTGGGCCGACCTGGTGGTCTGTCGCGCGGGTGCGCTGACCGTCAGTGAACTGGCTGCTGCCGGTCTGCCGTCCTTGCTGGTGCCCTTGCCCCACGCCATCGACGATCACCAGACCCGCAACGCCGAATATTTGGCCGGGGAGGGCGCTGCCTTCCTGCTGCCGCAAAGAACGACTGGCGCCGCCGATTTGGCCGCACGCCTGACCGAGGTTTTGATGCAACCGGAACGACTCAACAACATGGCGAGCACCGCAAGCCGCCTGGCCAAACCTGACGCAACCCGCACCGTGGTCGATATCTGCCTGGAGGTGGCCCATGGTTGAGAATCAGAAAGCCATGCCACAACCGGAAATGCGCCGCATCCGTCGCATCCACTTCGTCGGTATCGGCGGCGTGGGCATGTGCGGCATCGCCGAAGTGTTGCTGAACCTGGGCTACCAGGTGTCCGGCTCGGATTTGAAAGAGTCGCCGGTTACCGAGCGCCTGAAGTCCTTTGGCGCGCAGATCTTTATCGGTCACCGCGCCGAGAACGCTGCCGAGGCTGACGTGCTGGTGGTGTCCAGCGCCGTGAACACCTCCAACCCGGAAGTGGCCACTGCTCTTGAGCGCCGCATTCCCGTGGTGCCACGCGCCGAGATGCTCGCCGAGCTGATGCGCTATCGCCACGGCATCGCCGTCGCCGGTACCCATGGCAAGACCACCACCACCAGCCTGATCGCCTCGGTGTTCGCCGCCGGTGGCCTGGACCCGACCTTCGTCATCGGTGGCCGCCTGAATGCAGCCGGTACCAATGCCCAACTCGGTACCAGCCGCTACCTGATCGCCGAAGCCGATGAAAGCGACGCCAGTTTCCTGCACCTGCAACCGCTGGTCGCTGTGGTCACCAACATCGACGAAGATCACATGGCCACCTACGACGGTGACTTCAACAAGTTGAAGAAAACCTTCGTCGAGTTCCTGCACAACCTGCCGTTCTACGGTCTGGCCGTGCTTTGCCTGGACGACCCGGTGGTGCGTGAAATCCTGCCCCAGGTCAAGCGTCCGACCGTGACCTACGGCTTCAGCGAAGACGCCGACGTGCGCGCGATCAATGTGCGCCAGGAAGGCATGCAGACCTACTTCACCGTGCTGCGTCCCGACCGCGAGCCGCTGGATGTGTCGGTGAACATGCCGGGCAACCACAACGTATTGAATTCCCTGGCGACCATCTGCATCGCCTCCGACGAGGGCGTCAGCGATGAAGCCATCGTCGAGGGCCTGTCGCGCTTTGCCGGTGTCGGCCGACGCTTCCAGGTCTACGGCCAACTGCCGGTGGAAGGCGGTGACGTGATGCTGGTGGATGACTATGGTCACCACCCGACCGAAGTTGCCGCGGTGATCAAGGCCGTGCGCGGTGGCTGGCCGGAGCGTCGCCTGGTGATGGTCTACCAGCCGCACCGCTATAGCCGCACCCGCGATTTGTACGACGATTTCGTCAATGTATTGGCCGATGCCAACGTGCTGCTGCTGATGGAAGTCTACCCGGCCGGTGAAGAACCGATCCCCGGCGCCGACAGCCGCAAGCTGTGCAACAGCATCCGCCAGCGCGGCCAGTTGGACCCGATCTACATCGAGCGCGGTGTGGACCTGGCGCCGATCGTCAAGCCGCTGCTGCGCGCCGGCGACATCCTGCTGTGCCAGGGTGCCGGTGATATCGGTGGCCTTGCGCCCAAGTTGCTGGCGAGCCCGCTGTTTGCGGCCGCCAAGAAGGGGGCGTCGAAATGACTGCTGACTACGGCTCCCTGTTTTCGACAATCGCGCCAGCCGACTTCGGCCGCGTGGCCGTGCTGTTCGGCGGCAAGAGCGCCGAGCGCGAAGTGTCGCTCAAGTCCGGCAACGCCGTGCTCGATGCGCTGCAAAGTGCCGGCGTGAATGCGTTCGGGATCGACGTGGGCGATGACTTCCTCGCCCGCCTGCAGGCCGAGAAGATCGACCGTGCCTTCATCATCCTGCACGGCCGTGGCGGTGAAGACGGCAGCATGCAGGGCCTGTTGGAGTGTGCCGGTATCCCTTACACCGGCAGCGGCATCCTCGCTTCGGCACTGGCCATGGACAAGTTGCGCACCAAGCAGGTGTGGCACAGCCTGGGTATTCCGACCCCGCGTCACAGTGTTCTGTGCAGCGAAGACGATTGTATTTCTGCAGCCAAGGAACTGGGCCTGCCTTTGATCGTCAAACCTGCCCATGAAGGCTCCAGTATCGGCATGGCTAAAGTGAACTCGGCCGCCGAATTGATCGACGCATGGAAAGCGGCAAGTACCTACGATTCGCAAGTGTTGGTGGAACAGTGGATCCAGGGTCCCGAGTACACCATCGCCACCCTGCGTGGCCAGGTATTGCCGCCCATCGCATTGGGCACGCCCCACACCTTTTACGACTACGACGCCAAGTACCTGGCCTCCGATACCCAGTACCGGATCCCGTGCGGCCTTGACGCAACCAAAGAACAGGAATTGATGGACCTCACGGCGAAAGCCTGTGAGGCGTTGGGTATTGCCGGTTGGGCACGGGCAGACGTGATGCAGGATGACCAAGGGAATTTCTGGTTCCTGGAAGTCAACACCGCACCGGGCATGACCGACCACAGCCTGGTACCGATGGCCGCTCGCGCAGCCGGCCTGGATTTCCAGCAGTTAGTGCTGGCGATTCTGGCCGCCAGCATCGAGCCAAGAGGCTAAGGACATGAAAGGCGCATCGCTTCGTCATCAGCCCCCACAAGCACCGAGCCGCAAGCCGGTGCCACGGGGTGCCAGTCGAATGGTGGCTAAAGAGCCGATGTCGGCGCGCCTGCCGAAAGCCAACTTTGGTTTCCTCAAGGCGCTGTTCTGGCCGGTGATGCTGGTGGTGTTGGGCTTCGGCACTTACGAGGGCGCGCAGCGTCTATTGCCGTACGCCGACCGGCCGATCACCAAGATCAGCGTGCAGGGCGACCTGAGCTACATCAGCCAGCAAGCGGTGCAGCAGCGTATCGGCCCGTTCCTGGCCGCGAGCTTCTTCACCATTGACCTGGCCGGTATGCGTCGGGAGCTGGAGCAGATGCCGTGGATCGCCCACGCCGAAGTCCGCCGCGTCTGGCCGGACCAGGTGACGATCCGCCTGGAAGAGCAACTGCCCGTGGCCCGTTGGGGCGATGAGGCGCTGTTGAACAACCAGGGCCAGGCGTTCACTCCGCGTGAGCTGGCCAACTACGAGCACCTGCCGCAGCTGTTCGGGCCGCAGCGGGCGCAGCAGCAAGTGATGCAGCAGTACCAGGCCCTGAGCCAGATGCTGCGGCCAATGGGCTTCTCCATTGCACGCCTGGAACTGCGTGAACGGGGCAGCTGGTTTTTGACGACCGGGGCAGGCAGTTCCGGCCCGGGCATCCAGTTGTTGCTGGGACGCGACCGCCTGGTGGAAAAGATGCGCCGTTTCATCGCCATCTATGACAAGACCTTGAAAGAACAGATTACGAACATTGCGAGCGTCGACCTGCGTTACGCCAACGGCCTTGCCGTCGGCTGGCGTGAACCGGCTGCGCCCACGGCAGCGCAACCCGCTGTCGCGAAGAATTAAGAAGAGGCAGGACCCATGGCAAACGTGCAAAGCGGCAAAATGATCGTCGGTCTCGATATCGGCACCTCCAAGGTGGTGGCGCTGGTG
This sequence comes from Pseudomonas sp. GV047, assembly GCF_003058245.1. Taxonomy (NCBI): domain Bacteria; kingdom Pseudomonadati; phylum Pseudomonadota; class Gammaproteobacteria; order Pseudomonadales; family Pseudomonadaceae; genus Pseudomonas; species Pseudomonas sp. GV047. The sequence goes on from NZ_QCWA01000005.1 coordinate 309,359, forward strand.
GGCGAGGTCGGGGAAGACGGCACGATCGAAATCGTCGGTATTGGCACGCATCCGTCCCGTGGCCTGAAGAAGGGCGTGGTGGTCAACATCGAGTCCACCGTGCAATCGATCCAGCGCGCCATCGAAGAAGCGCAGCTGATGGCCGGTTGCCGGATTCACTCGGCGTTCGTCGGCGTGGCGGGCAACCATATCCGCAGCCTGAACTCCCACGGCATCGTGGCGATTCGCGACCGTGAAGTCAGCGCCGCCGACCTTGAGCGCGTCCTCGACGCCGCCCAGGCCGTGGCGATCCCGGCTGACCAGCGCGTGCTGCACACCCTGCCGCAGGACTACGTGATCGATAACCAGGAAGGCGTCCGCGAGCCCCTGGGCATGTCGGGCGTACGTCTGGAAGCCAAGGTCCACGTGGTGACCTGTGCCGTCAACGCCGCGCAGAACATTGAAAAATGCGTGCGCCGCTGCGGCCTGGAAATCGACGACATCATTCTCGAGCAGCTTGCCTCCGCGTATTCGGTACTGACCGACGACGAAAAAGAACTGGGCGTATGCCTGGTAGACATCGGCGGCGGCACCACCGACATCGCGATCTTCACCGAGGGTGCGATCCGTCACACCGCCGTGATCCCGATTGCCGGCGACCAGGTGACCAACGACATCGCCATGGCGCTGCGTACACCGACCCAGTACGCCGAAGAAATCAAGATCCGCTACGCCTGCGCCCTGGCCAAGCTGGCCGGTGCCGGTGAAACCATCAAGGTGCCAAGCGTGGGCGACCGTCCACCGCGTGAGTTGTCGCGCCAGGCCCTGGCCGAAGTGGTCGAGCCGCGCTACGACGAGCTGTTCACCCTGATCCAGGCTGAACTGCGCCGCAGCGGCTACGAAGATTTGATCCCGGCCGGCATTGTGCTGACCGGTGGCACCTCGAAGATGGAAGGCGCGGTCGAACTGGCCGAGGAAATCTTCCACATGCCGGTCCGCCTGGGTGTTCCCCATGGCGTCAAAGGCCTGGGCGACGTGGTGCGCAACCCGATTTATTCCACCGGTGTGGGCTTGCTGTTGTACGGGCTGCAAAAGCAGACCGACGGCATTTCCCTGTCGGGCCCGAGCAACCGTGACAGCTACCGCAGCGACGACGAGGCCAAGGCGCCGTTGTTCGAGCGGCTGCAGGCGTGGGTCAAGGGCAATTTCTAAAGATTTACCGCAACACCGCAGCACCGAAACAAGCAGTAGGCGAAAAAACTAGAGAAAACGAAAGGAGAGGGAACATGTTCGAACTCGTAGACAACATCCCCGCCAGCCCGGTCATCAAAGTGATCGGTGTCGGCGGTGGCGGCGGCAACGCTGTCAACCATATGGTCAAGAGCAACATTGAAGGCGTTGAATTCATCTGCGCCAACACTGATGCCCAGGCGCTGAAAAGCATCGGCGCGCGGACCATCCTGCAATTGGGCACAGCCGTGACCAAGGGCCTCGGCGCCGGCGCCAATCCGGAAGTCGGCCGTCAAGCCGCCCTGGAAGACCGCGAGCGTATTGCCGAAGTGCTGCAGGGCACCAACATGGTGTTCATCACCACGGGCATGGGCGGCGGTACCGGTACCGGTGCAGCGCCGATCATTGCCGAAGTGGCCAAGGAAATGGGGATTCTGACGGTCGCGGTCGTGACCCGTCCGTTCCCGTTCGAAGGCCGCAAGCGCATGCAGATCGCCGACGAAGGTATCCGTCTGCTGTCTGAAAGCGTCGACTCGTTGATCACCATTCCCAACGAGAAGCTGCTGACCATCCTGGGCAAGGACGCGAGCCTGCTGTCCGCGTTCGCCAAGGCTGACGATGTACTGGCCGGTGCCGTTCGCGGTATCTCCGACATCATCAAGCGCCCGGGCATGATCAACGTCGACTTTGCCGACGTCCGTACTGTCATGAGCGAAATGGGCATGGCGATGATGGGCACTGGCTGCGCCAGCGGTCCGAACCGTGCACGCGAAGCCACCGAAGCGGCCATCCGCAACCCGTTGCTGGAAGACGTGAACCTGCAAGGCGCACGCGGCATCCTGGTGAATATCACCGCCGGTCCTGACCTGTCCCTGGGTGAGTACTCCGATGTGGGTAGCATCATCGAAGCCTTCGCTTCCGAGCACGCCATGGTCAAGGTCGGTACCGTTATCGATCCGGACATGCGCGACGAGCTGCACGTGACCGTGGTTGCCACCGGCCTGGGCGCGAAAATCGAGAAGCCTGTGAAGGTCATCGACAACACCCTGCATAACAGCCAGGCCAGCCACGCGAGCCAAGCGGCTGCCGCTCCAGCGCCTTCGCGCCAGGAACTGCCGTCGGTGAACTACCGTGACCTGGATCGTCCGACCGTGATGCGCAACCAGGCTCAGGCCGGTGCTGCGGCGTCCCGTAGCCCGAATCCGCAAGATGATCTGGACTACCTGGACATCCCGGCATTCCTGCGTCGTCAGGCCGATTAATGGAATGTATCAGGGCTATGAAGGTGATTGGTGTTCAGCAAAGGTCTGGTCTGCTATTATCGCCAGCCTTTGTTGATACCAGTTCGCAATTTGCGCTGAAGCGGTCCAAGCCATGATTAAACAACGCACCCTGAAGAATATTATTCGTGCCACAGGTGTAGGTCTGCACTCCGGGGAGAAGGTATACCTGACCCTCAAGCCTGCACCTGTCGACACCGGCATCGTGTTTGTGCGTGCCGACCTGGACCCTGTGGTGCAGATTCCTGCTCGCGCGGAAAATGTTGGCGAAACCACGATGTCGACCACGTTGGTCAACGGTGACGTCAAAGTGGACACGGTGGAGCACTTGCTCTCGGCCATGGCCGGTTTGGGCATCGATAACGCCTACGTCGAGCTCTCCGCGTCCGAAGTCCCGATCATGGATGGCAGCGCTGGACCCTTCGTATTCTTGATTCAATCTGCCGGCCTGGAAGAACAGGACGCAGCCAAGAAGTTCATACGCATTCTGCGGGAAGTGACAGTAGAAGACGGCGACAAGCGCGCCACCTTCGTCCCGTTCGAAGGCTTTAAAGTGAGCTTTGAGATCGATTTCGATCACCCGGTATTCCGTGACCGCACCCAGAGTGCAAGCGTGGATTTTTCCAGCACTTCGTTCGTAAAAGAAGTCAGCCGCGCCCGTACCTTTGGTTTCATGAGTGACATCGAGTACCTGCGCAAGCACAACCTCGCACTCGGCGGCAGCGTTGAAAACGCCATTGTGGTCGACGCGGATGGTGTACTGAACGAAGACGGCCTTCGCTATGAAGACGAATTCGTGAAGCACAAGATCCTCGATGCAATCGGTGACCTCTACCTGCTGGGCAATAGCCTGATAGGCGAGTTCAAAGGCTTCAAGTCGGGCCACGCCCTTAACAACCAGCTGCTGCGCAAGTTGATTGAGCAGACAGACGCTTGGGAAGTCGTGACCTTCGAAGATGCCAGCACCGCACCGATCTCTTACATGCGTCCCGTTGCGGCGGTGTAAGTAACAACTCTCTTTCTTTAGTTTTTAAAGGCTGCCTTCGGGTGGCCTTTTTTTATGTGCCTGTGACGCGCCTCCCTCGTTCCCATGCGCAGCGTGGTGGCGATCATCACCCCTCACTGGCATCCACAATCCGATTGCGCCCCGTGTGCTTGGCCTCATACAACGCCCGGTCCGCACTGAGCAGCAAGCCCTCCAGGGACATCCGGCTGCGCTTGTCCCGGGTGCTCATGCCGATGCTCGCCGTGATCGGCTGCTCATCCCCCGCCACCCGCGGCAAATGTTCGATGCTGCTGCGGATATGCTCGGCGATGACCCACGCGCCCTTGGCGTCCGTATTGGGCAGCACCACCGCGAACTCCTCGCCGCCGTAACGCGCTGCGAGGTCGGCAGGGCGGCGGATATTGGCGCTGATAACCTGGGCCACCGTGCGCAGTGCTGCATCGCCACCATGATGGCCGTGGCGGTCGTTGAAGGCCTTGAAGTGGTCCACGTCGATCATCAGCACAGTCAGTGGTTCGAGCGAACGTTGCGCCCGGTCCCATTCAAGGCGCAGGCGTTCGTCGAGGATGCGGCGGTTGGCCAGGCCGGTCAGGGCGTCGGTGGCTGCCAGTTCTGACAGGACGCGCTCTGCGCGATAACGGCGGCGCAGTTCCCGGCGCAGCATCCAGGTCAGCCATAACAAGCCGATACACAGGATGCCCGTGGCGCCACTGGTCAGCAGTGCGGCGCGCTTCCAGGGGGCGAATACATCTTCACTGGACAGGGCCACCACCACAATCAGCGGCAGGTCTCCGACATTGGTGAAGGTGTACAGGCGCTCCTTGCCGCTGATGGCAGAGATGGCCTGGAAGCTGCCACTGCCTTCGCGCAGCATGCGCTTGAAGTTGGGACGTTCGCTCAGGTCCTTGTCGATCATGTCGCGCTCCAGCAGCGGTTGCTGGGCGAGCAAAATGCCTCGGTTGCTCAGCAGGTTGACGCTGCTGCCGTTGCCGATGGTGAGCGTACTGAAAAGCTGATCGAAGTACGCCAGGCGCATGGTTGCGACGGCAACGCCGGCAAATTCACCATTGGGGCCTGATACGCGCCGACTGAACGCCATGCGCCAGACCTGGTCGCAATCGCAGTGGATCTTGAACGGTCGGCTGATGAACAAACCGGCCTGGGCGTCTTTGGCATGCACCTGGAAGTAATCGCGGCTGGCAAAGTTGCGCGGGGTGGGCTGCAGGGTGGAAGAGTCCGCGATCACCGCGCCGTCGGCGTCCAACAACAACACTTCACCCTTGAAAGGTGCGGCAGTGGACAAGTCAAACTGCACCAGGTGCTGGATATTCGCCGTAACCTGGGACAGGTCTTCGCGTTGTTTGGCGGCAATCAACCCTTTGAGTGCCAGGTCGTAGAGCTCGACGTTCCGTAGCACGTCGGCGTTGATCAACTGGGCGATATTGGTGGTTGAGCGCGTAGCGGCCTGCAGGGTGCTGGCGTGTTCGCGGATCAGCAACGCGGCGACGATGACCACGATCAAGACAACAGTGATACCGCTGCCCAGAACCATTAACAGTTCTGGGCGTGCGGCCAGGGTACGGACACGGCGTTGACTCATCGGGCAGACTTCAGCGATGTGGATGCTGGCAGTTTAGTTCTACCCGATGAAAATTAAATACTCGGTTAAAAAGAAAGATCTGCGCGTTAGAACACGTTGATCGGGTAGTCGACGATCACTCGGTACTCATCCACATCCCGGTCCACCGCCGAGTAGCCATGACTGCCACGATTGGTTGCCCATTGCAGGCGCATCGCCAGATCCTTGGCCTTGCCGCCCTGCACCACATACTTCACATCGATATCCCGTTCCCAGTGTCTGGCGTCCTTGCCATCGGCGCTGTACCAGGCACTGTAGCCACGGCTTTGCGGGTCGACCTTGGTCAGGTCGGTCTTACCGCTGATGTAGGACACCGCCGAGGTCAGGCCAGGCATGCCGAGGCCCGCGAAGTCGTAGGCGTACTTGAGCTTCCATGAGCGCTCATTGGGGCCGTTGAAGTCCGAGTATTGCTGGGAGTTGTCCAGGTACACGCTGTCGCCCTGGCTGATGTAGTCGAACGGCGTGTTGCCGTTGACCCGCTGGTAGGCGGCGGTGACGCTGTGGTGGCCCACGCCGACGGTGAAGTGCAGGCTGTAGGTGTTGTTGTCGATATCCCCGAGCAGCGACTGGCCGGTGTCCTGGGTGTGGTAGTAGTGCAGGCCCGGGTTGAGGCTGACCAGGTCGTTCAGCGCGTAGGTGTAGTCCAGGTCGTAGTAGTACTGGTGCCACACGTCCTTGAGTTCGGAAGCGTACAGGTTGCTGGTCACTCCCGGGATGCCGCTGAACGACACGCCCGCCCAATTCATGTGCTGGCTGTCAGCGTTGCTGGGCAATGCGCCATAGCTGGTGCCGATGCGTCGGTGACCACTCTGGTTGTAGAGCTTGGTGAAGCTGGCCTGGCCGCCTTCGAGCATCCAGCCGTCGAAACTGTGGTTGCTCAGGCTCACGCCACGGAAAGTCTGCGGCAGCATGCGCGTCATGCCGCCGGCGATCACCGGGTTGTTGAGGAACAGGTCACCGGCCTTCAGCTCGGTGTCGAAGGCGCGCATCTTCAAGGTGCCCCCTGCGGTGGAGAACGCACCGGGCGCTTTGCCGCTGCCGTCAGCACTGCCGTAGGGAAGGATGCTGGAACCGTCGGTGCCGCCACCGCCGTCGAGCTTGAGGCCAAGCATGGCGTGGGCGTCCAGGCCGAAGCCGACGGTGCCCTGGGTGTAGCCGGATTCGAAGGTGCCAATAAAACCTTGGCCCCATTCCTTGCTGTCATCGGTGTGGAGGTCGCGACGGTCGCGGTTCATGTAGTAGTTGCGGGTGTTGATGTCGAGGTGCGAGCCTTCGACGAATCCGTCGGCGGGGGTGGTGTCTGCCGCGTGGGCAAGGGGAACGATCGTTGCTGCAATCGCGAGGAATAACGGGGTGAACGTCAGCGAGTTCTTCACCGGTGGAGCTCCTTTGGTCAATCGAAAACGGCCAGTGTCGTGGGGGTGTGCCTGGCCTTTTTTTACCGCAAAAAAAAGCCGCTGAAGTCAGCGGCTTTAAGACAGATTCCCAGTGTAGAGCCCTGGAAATAAGTCGAGGGAAATTCGGGTAAGCGGGTCAGCTGCCTTTGCCGTCGCGCTCATCGATGCGTCAAATTAACGCAGGCGAGCGCTGCGATACAGAGTGTAACAAGATAATGACTGTTGCCAAAACAGCAACAGTGATGCTGAGGGCCATGGGGGAGATGTCTAGACCGGCAGGGTAATGCCAAAGGTATTGCCGCTGACATCGCTGCGCACGAACACATCACCGCCGTGCATCAAGGCAATCGCCTTGACGATGGCCAGCCCCAAGCCGTGATTCGCCCCGCTGTTGCTGCGCGACGCGTCCACCCGATAGAAGCGTTCGAACAGCCGGGGCAGGTGTTCGCTGGCAATCACGTCACCAGGGTTGGTCACGCCGATTGCCACCTGATGCTCCAGCACGTCGATGTTCACGTCGATCACCTGCCCGGGCGCGGTGTGCTGCACCGCATTGCTCAGCAGGTTGATCAGGGCGCGGCGCAGGTGGGCTTTTTCGATCTGCACCCGGGCGTCGCCATGCACGCGTACCTGAACCTGGGCGTCTTCAAGGATGAAGTCCAGGTAGTCGAGAGTGGTCGCCACTTCATCGGCCAGGGAGCTTTCGCTCAGCTTGGTGGCCTTGCTGCCCTGGTCGGCGCTGGCGAGGAACAGCATGTCGTTGATGATCGAACGCAGGCGTTCCAATTCCTCGAGATTGGATTGCAGCACCTCGAAGTAGTGCTCGGCCGAGCGCCCGCGTGTCAGGGCAACCTGGGTCTGGCCGATCAGGTTGGTCAGCGGCGAGCGCAGTTCGTGGGCGACGTCGGCGTTGAACGACTCCAGGCGCGAGTAGGCCTGTTCCACGCGGTCCAGAGTGGCGTTGAACGAGTTGACGAACTGACTCAGCTCCGGCGGCAGCGGCGACAGTTGCAGGCGCCCGGAGAGCTTCGGTGGCGCCAGTTTCTGTGCTTCATCCGAGAGTTTGCCCAGCGGCTTGAGGCCAATGCGCGACACCCAGAACCCCAGCAGCGCGGCCAGCACCACGCCGACCAGCGCCAGGCTGACCAGCGCCACCAGCAGGTGGTGCTGGGTGGCGCGGAAGTTTTCGGTGTCGATGGCAATCATGAAGCGCAGCGGCGGGCGTTGGTCCTTGGCCGGGAACTGGCTCACCAGCACCTTGAACGGGTACTCGCGCCCCGGCAGGCGCAGATCCCGCTTGCCGGTCGGGCCCTCGGCGAAGGCGCGGATCTGCGCATCGGGGTTGCCATACTCGTAGGTCGGATCGCTGCTGACGACCCAGAAGCGGATGCGCTTGTCTTCCTCGCCGAGTAATTTGAGCTTGGCTTGAATCTTCACCCAATGGTCCGGCGTGCCGAAGCGGTTCACAGAGGATTCCAACACGCTGTAGCGCGCGTCCAGCTCCGCCCCTGGCAGCAAGCCCAGGCTGCGGTCCACCTGCTGATACAGCGCGCCGCCGATCAACAGGAATATCAGCGCCGCCACCAGGGTGAACATGCTGCTGAGGCGCAGGGCAATGGAGTTAGCCGACACTGCGATTCTCCAGCACATAACCCATGCCGCGAATGGTGTGCAGCAGCTTGTGTTCGAACGGCCCGTCAAGCTTGGCGCGCAGGCGCTTGATGGCCACCTCGACCACGTTGGCGTCGCTGTCGAAATTGATGTCCCAGACCATTTCCGCAATCGAGGTCTTGGAGAGGATTTCGCCCTGGCGCCGCGCCAATACGCTGAGCAGCGAGAACTCCTTGGCGGTCAGGTCCAGGCGCACGCCATTGCGGCTGGCCTTGCGGCTGATCAGGTCGATCCACAGGTCGGCGACCGTGACCTGCACCGGTTCATGGCCGCCGCTGCGGCGGGTCAGGGCTTGCAGGCGCGCCACCAGTTCGAGGAAGGAAAACGGTTTGCCGAGGTAATCGTCGGCGCCTTCGCGCAGGCCGCGGATACGGTCTTCCACGCGCTCGCGGGCGGTGAGCATGATCACCGGCGTCTGCTTGCGCGCGCGTAATGCACGCAGCACGCCAAAGCCATCGAGGCCGGGCAGCATCACGTCGAGCACGATCACCGCGTAATCGTTCTCCAGCGCCAGGTGCAGGCCCTCGACACCCTCGCGCGCCACATCGACGGCGTAGCCTTGCTCCGTCAGGCCGCGGTGCAGGTAATCGGCGGTTTTTTCTTCATCTTCAACAATCAGTACGCGCATGAGCCTTTTGCTCCAGGACGGTGCCTTGGCCTCAATGTGTGGTTGCCAGCTCAGCCGCTGGTTTGGGCCGGTGGAAAAATTTCTCAAGGTACAAGTATATGACCGGTGTGGTGAACAGCGTCAGCGCCTGGCTCACCAGCAAGCCGCCGACTACCGCGATGCCCAGGGGCTGGCGCATTTCCGCGCCAGGGCCGGCGCCGAGCATCAGCGGTACCGCGCCCAGCAGGGCGGCGAGTGTGGTCATGATGATCGGCCGGAACCGCGTGATGCAGGCTTCATAGATCGCCTCCTCCGGCGGTAGCCCGCGCACCCGCTGGGCGTCCAGGGCAAAGTCGATCATCAGGATGCCGTTCTTCTTCACGATGCCGATCAGCAACACCAGGCCGATCAGCGCCATGATCGAAAAGTCCTGGCCCATCAGCGACAGCATGATCAGCGCGCCCAGCCCCGCCGAGGGCAAGGTGGAGATAATCGTCAGCGGGTGCACGAAGCTCTCATACAACACACCCAGAATGATGTAGACCGCCACCAGCGCCGCGAGGATCAGCCACGGCTGGCTGGCCAGCGAACTCTGGAACGCCTGGGCCGCGCCCTGGAAGTTGCCGATGATGGTGGTCGGCATGCCGATTTCATTCTTGGCCTGGTTGAGCATGATCACCGCGTCACCCAGCGCCACACCGGGTGCCAGGTTGAACGACAGGTTGGCGGCGGGGAACATGCCGTCATGGCTGATGGACAGAGGCCCCACGGTCGGTGGGTCGACCTTGGCCACTGCCGACAACGGCACCATCTCATTGGTCAGCTTTGATCGCAGGTAGAAGTAGTTCAGGCTTTCGGCCTTGCCGCGCTGTTGGCTGTCCAGCTCCAGCACCACCTGGTACTGGTTGATCTCGGTCTGGAACTCGTTGATCTGGCGCTGGCCGAAGGCGTCGTAGAGCGCCTGGTCGACATCGGTGGCGGTCAGGCCAAAGCGCGCGGCGGCCTGGCGATCAATGCTGATATGGGTGATGCTGCCGCCCAGTTGCAGGTCGTTGGACAGGTCGCGAAACGCCGGGTTGGCGCGCAGTTTTTCGGTCAGGCGCTGGGTCCAGGTGTTGAGTGTCGGGCCGTCGTTGCTCTTGAGCACGTACTGGTACTGGGCACGGCTGGGGCCGGAGCTGAGGTTGATGTCCTGGCCCGCGCGCAGGTACAGCACGATGCCCGGCACTTTCGCGAGCTTGGGCCGGATGCGGTCGATGAACTGGCTGGCGGACACGTCGCGATCACCGCGGTCTTTCAAGGCGATCCAGAAGCGCCCGTTGGCGATGGTCTGGTTGCTGCCGGTCACCCCCACCGAATGGGAAAAAGCCTGCACCGCCGGGTCATCCTTGACGATCTCGGCCAGGGCCTTGTGCTTGGCGACCATGTCCGGGTACGACACATCCGCCGCCGCCTCACTGGTGCCGAGCACAAAACCGGTGTCTTGTACCGGAAAGAAGCCCTTGGGGATAAACACGTAGCCGGCCACGGCCAGGGCCAGGGTCACCACGAATAGCGCGGCCATGCTGCGCTGATGGGCCAGCGCGCGACGCAGGTTGCGCGCGTAGCCGGCCAGCAGGCGTTCGCTGAAGCCGGGTTTGTCGTGGGCCGGATGGGTCGGGGCGCGCATGAACAGCGCGGCCAATGTCGGTGCCAGGGTCAAGGAGACCACCACCGAAATCAGGATGGTCGAAGTGGCCGTCAGCGCGAACTCCTTGAACAACCGTCCGACCACACCGCCCATGAACAGCAGCGGAATAAACGCCGCCACCAGCGAGAAGCTGATGGACACCACGGTAAAGCCAATCTCGCCGGCGCCCTTGATCGCCGCTTCGCGCTTGTCGAGCCCCGCTTCGAGGTGGCGGTGAATGTTCTCCACCACCACGATGGCATCGTCGACCACAAAGCCCACGGCGATCACGATCGCCACCAGTGTGAGGTTGTTCAGGCTGAAGCCCATCAGGTACATCAGGGCAAAACTGGCGACCAGCGACACGCCGAGCACGCTGGACACAATCAGCGTCGCCGACAACTGGCGCAGGAACAGCGCCATCACCGCCACCACCAGCAGGATGGCGATCAGCAGGGTGACTTCCACTTCATGCAGGGACGCGCGGATGGTCTTGGTGCGGTCGGTCAATACGCTGACCTGCACCGAAGCCGGCAGCATGCCTTGCAGGCGCGGCAGTTCGGCCTGGATGCGGTCCACCGTCTCGACAATGTTGGCGCCGGGCTGGCGCGAGATCACCAGGTTGACCCCCGGTGTGTCGCCGGACCAGGCCTGCACGTAGGCGTTTTCCGAACCGTTGATGACTTTGGCGATATCGCGCAGTTGAACGGGGGCGCCATCCTTGTAGGACACGATCAGTCGGGCGTAGTCCTCCGGGTGAAACAGCTGGTCGTTGGTCGACAGGGTCGACACGCTGTTCTCGCCGTAGATCGCACCCTTGGCCAGGTTGAGGCTCGATTGCTGGATGGCCAGGCGAATATCGGCCAGGGTCAGGCCGATGGCCGCGAGTTTGTCGGGGGACGCCTGCACGCGGATCGCCGGGCGCTGCTGGCCGGTAATGTTGATCTGGCCGACGCCGTCGATCTGGCTGATCTGCCGCGCCAGCAGGGTTTCCACATAGTCGCTCAACTCGGTGCTGGGCATGCTGTCGGAGCTGACACTGAGGATCAGTACCGGGCTGTCCGCCGGGTTGACCTTCTTCCAGGTGGGCAGGCTCGGCATGTCGCTGGGCAGCTTGCCGGATGCGGTGTTGATCGCTGCCTGCACTTCCTGCGCGGCGGTGTCGATGCTCTTGTCGAGGGTGAATTGCAGGGTCAACAGGCTTGAGCCCAAGGCACTGCTGGAGGTCATCTGGGTCATGCCGGGAATGGCGCTGAACTGCACTTCCAGCGGCGTCGCCACCGAAGACGCCATGGTGTCCGGGCTGGCGCCAGGCAGTTGTGCGGTGACCTGGATCGTCGGAAATTCCGCCTCCGGCAGTGGCGCGATGGCCAGGCGCGGGAAGGCAATGATCCCGAGCAGCACCAGGGCAAACGTCAGCAGCAGGGTGGCGACCGGGTGGTCGACGCACCAGGCCGAGGGTGAACGGCTGCCGTTCATGGCTGCACCTTGGTATCGACGGTCTGGATCACCTGCGGGGGTTCCTTGAGCACCTCCACCTGGGCACCGGCCTTGAGCCGCGACTGGCCATCACTGACCAGTAGATCACCGGCCTGCACGCCCTTGATGATGTTGATATCGCTGTTTTGATAGGTGACTTGCACCGGCACCACGTCGACCTTGTCACCGTTGACCCGGTACACGAAGTGCGAATCCAGGCCGCGTTGCACCACGGTCGGCGGCACCACCAAGGCATTTTTGTCGAGGGCGGTCTGGATCTTGATGGTCACCAGCTGCCCCGGCCACAGGCGTTGCGAGGCGTTGTTGAACTCGGCCTTGGCGCGCACGGTGCCGGTGGTGGAGCTGATCTGGTTGTCGATCAGGCTCAAGTGGCCTTCGCCGAGCAAGTCGCCGGTCTGGCCGTCGGTGTCGGCACCCAGGTAGGCGTCGACGCTGGCCTTGGCAGGCGCGGCGATCAGGCCTTGCAGGGTCGGCAGCATCTGTTGCGGCAAAGAGAACTCAACGGCAATCGGGTCGATCTGGGTCACGGAGAACAGGCCCTGGGTATCGCTGGTGCGCAGGAAGTTGCCTTCATCCACATTGCGAATACCGACGCGGCCACTGACCGGTGAGCGAATCTGGGTGTAGGACAGCTGGACCTGGGCTGCATCGATGGCGGCCTGGTTACCTTGGACGGTGGCCTTGAGCTGGTTGACCAGGGCTTGTTGCTGGTCGTAGGTCTGCTTGGATACGCCGTCGTCGACGCTCAATTCCTTGTAGCGCTTGAGGTTGACCAGCGCCACCTGCAACTGCGCCTGGCTTTCGCCCAGTTGCGCCCTGGCCTGGTCGAGACTGGCGCGGATCGAGCGATCATCGATTCTGGCCAGTAGGTCACCGGCCTTGACCCACTGGCCTTCCTTGACCGGCAATTGGGTGAGAATGCCGTCGACCTGCGGGCGAATGACCACACTGTGCAGGGACAACACCGTACCGATGCCGCTGACAAAGCGTGGAATGTCCTGCTGCGCTACGCTCACCACCCGCACCGGGATCGCGGTGGGTGCTGCCAGTCTGGCCTTGGCTGGGCGGGTCAGCGCCCAGGCTGCAACCGCCACGACCACGAGGACACCCACGATCAGGGCAGTTTTTCGTTGAATGTGCATGGGTGAGGCGCCGGGGCAAAGGATGGGGAGAGTGAGCGGTCTTTATAGCCCTTCAACCCGGTCAGCACGGTGACGGCTAACTGACAGCGCTGTCAGCAAACTCCGACCATTCGTACCGGTGGTGGTTAAAGATCTGAAGCTCGCAGGTATACTGCGCGCCAGTGTGGCCCGCAAGCCGGCCCCGCATCATTTTCTGCACGCCCCGGAGCTTTCATGACTTCCCCGACACAACCCCCTGTTGAAGCGACCGACAACGTCGATCCGGCCAGCGCCGAAGGCGTTGAAAAAGCCGAGATCCCGGCGTTCAAGTTTCCGTTCAAGCCGGGTGAGTTGGCTGGGGCCAGGAATGCGGCCCAACCGTGGTACAAAAACGGCGCCAAGAACGGCCATACCAAGTCGCCAGGCATGGCACCGCCGGGTACTCGTCGTTCGATGGGTAAACGCTGAGATTAACAAGTCGCACATCGTGTCGATTATTGCCTACAGCCTCTGCTGAAATTTCTGATTGTAGGCCTACGACCGTTTCTTGAAAGCTTGCACAGCCTTTGCTCTGCCCCTGTGATTTCAGGGGGAAGCAGGGCGATGCTGGTCTTTCCGGAAAAGGACGTCTCCCTTGGCTCTGATACACATCTGTGTAGTGTTTGCCCTGTTGCTTGCGGCGGATGCCTCTGCGGCCGATGATCCACCGCTGCGTGAAATCCGTTTCGCCGTTGCTGCACAGTTCCCCCCGTTCCAGAGCCGCGACCCGCAAGGGCAGTTGGTCGGCTTGAATATCGAGTTGGGCAACGCCCTGTGCGTGCAGTTGAATGCACGCTGCATCTGGGTCGACCAGGTGCTTGCCGAAGATTTCATCTCCCTTGAAGCCAGGAAATTCGACGCGATCATGGGGATGGCGCCGACGTCGCAACGACAACGCTGGGTGGGCTTCACCGATAACCTCTACCCCTTCACCACGCGCCTGGTGGCGCGCCGCATGTCCAACTTGCAGCCGCGGGTAAAGTCGCTCAAGGGCAAGCGTATCGGCGTGTTGCTGGGAAGTAGCCGTGAGGCGTTTGCCCGCTCGATGTGGGCGCCGAATGGCGTCATCGTCAAGAGTTTCTGGCTCAACAATGAATTGGTCAGCAGCCTTAAAACCGGCGAGATTGATGCGACCCTGCAAGGCACGGTAGAAATTCGTGAAGCCTTGCTCGACACCGAAGACGGCCACGATTTCGACTTCGTCGGCCCTGCCATTTCGTCCGAGCTTTTGGGCGATGGTGTGGCCATCGCGGTGCGCAAACCTGACACCGCATTGCGCAACGAACTCAACTGCGCCCTTGAACAACTGAAGCAGAGCGGCGAGTACCAGCGGATCATCCAGCCCTACCGCCTTGACGCCGTTCCTGCAGAGCACTGATCGGCGGCCTTCAAGGTCTACGCCGCCCGCAGCGAGATAAACGCATAGTTGGCCGGCACCTCGGTGGCAATCTGCGCGCCGGCATCCAGCAACTGTTCGGCGATATCCATCCCCGATACATGAAACACCCACTCATTGGCCACGGCCGGCCGGTCCACCGCCAGCTCAATCGCCTGGGCAAACGCGCCCATGTCCGGCAGGTACGCGGTAAACCCATCACCCTTGAGGGCCGTGGTGCGGATGCCCAGCAAGGCGCACACCGCCTCCTTGGTCTGCACATCGTCTCGGTCGGCCTGGCGCGAGCGTTGGATCAGTTCCACCAGCTCCGGGTCCATCAATTCACCCCCGACGATCAACGCCGGGCCCTGTTCCCAGGATTCCGGCGGGCAATCCTTGGCGGCGGGGTTGAGCGGGATATGGGGGTTGATCTCCATCGGGTAGATGCGGCACACCAACGGGCGGCGCTCGTAGATGCGGCATCGGTTGTCTGCGTCAAGATTCCGGCAGCGCCCGGCGTTGTAGGCGGCAAAGGTGATTGCCACAAACGCCTCGGTGTTGCCGCTGGGCACCACCACCGAACGGCGCTCGGCATGTTCGCGCTGCAGTTGAGGCAGGCCCAGGCCATTGCTCAGGAAACCCTCCACCAGAACGATGACGTTACCGCCGTCAGCCGCCCATTGGCGGGCTTCCTGCAGGGTCAGGGGGACGTGATGATCGCTGCAGCATTTGCCGCAACCGACGCAGGAAAAATGGGTGTTCATGGCGGATCTGTCACCAGGCTAGGTCAGAGGGCACGCAGGAACAGTGACGGGTTTTTACCTCTATCCACCGTTGTGCTGCTCTGGAAGCAAGTTATGCGCCAGCGCCTGTCAGTCGTCGGCGACCACATCCCGCAGCACAAAGACCATGCCCGCGCTTTCGTACAGTTGTCGGGCGCGCCGGTTGCTCTCCAGCACCTTGAGGTCGACATAGGGTTCGCCACGCTGCTTGAACACCTGGAAGCAGTGCAGCAGCAACGCGCGACCCAGGCCTTGGCCTTGAGCGCAAGGATGCACGGACAGGTTCTTGATAAACGCGCTGGTCCAGCACTGCGCCACGCCGAGAATGCCATCGCCATTGCTGGCCACCAGGCACAGCGTGGGGTCGAATTCGGCGTCGCTGACGAACAGATGCTGCCAGGCGTGCAGATGGGGAACGCGGCCACCCCCTTGCTCCTGGGTCATGCGCAGCACCGCATGGATCGCCGGGGCCAGCTCGTCGCGGTAGTGATCCAACTGTGTATGGGCCGGCCATTGCGGTGCAGGCAGGCTGCCGGTGAGGTCGCGGCGCAGCAGTTGGAAATACTCCGCCACCGGTTACAGCCCCTGTTGCGCCACGGTCTGGGCGGCGACCACCAGGCACTTGGTCAGTTCGGGCGAGGAGAACTTGGTCAGCACCGCGTTGGCACCGGCCAGGCGCGCCTTTTCGCTGTTCATCGCGCTGTCCAGGGAGGTATGCAGCAGTACGTAGAGATCCTGGAAGTCCGGGGTTTCACGCAGGGTGCGGGTCAGGGCATAACCGTCCATTTCGGACATCTCGATGTCCGACACCACCACATTGATCTGCGCGGCCGTGCCTTGCAGTTCCAGCAGCACATCGATGGCTTCCTTGGCGCTGCGCGCGGTGTGGCAGGTCAGGCCGAGGTTGCGCAGGGTGTGTACCGACTGCTGCAGGGCGACCTGGCTGTCATCCACCACCAGGATCCGCGCATTGCCGAGCACTTCCGCCTCTTCCATGGTCAGGTCGGTAGGCGCCGCTTCAATCGGCGCCGGGGCGATGCCGTGGATGACTTTTTCGATGTCCAGCACCTGCACCAGGCCGCCTTCCACCTGGGTCACCCCGGTGATGAACGCACGGTTGCCGCCGGAGCCGTAGGGCGGTGGACGAATATCGGTGGTCAGGCAGTGCACGATCTTGCTCACGGCCTGCACATGCAGACCCTGCTTGGAACGGCTCACGTCGGTGACGATCAGGCAGCCGCCGTTCGGGTCTTCCAGGGGCATTTCCCCCAGGGCGCGACTCAGGTCGATCACCGCCAACGAATTGCCACGCAGGGTGGCGATGCCTTTGACGTGGGGATGGGACTCCGGCAGCTTGGTCAGCGGCGGGCAAGGGATGATCTCGCTGACTTTCAGCAGGTTGATGGCCATCAGCTTGCCGCTGCGCAAGGTAAAGAGCAGAAGCGAGAGTGAGTCTGCGCGGGCTTTGGTGGTGGACATAAAAACCTTCTGTGGATCAGGGATGACGAACTTCTATTGAAGGTTATCGACTCGGGAGAGCCAGGCTTTAACCCGATTTTGTGTCGGGCTGGGCCCGTGTCAGCCCTTCCACACCTGCGGGTTCACCAGGTCCTGCGGGCGCTGGCCGAGCAGGGCGCTGCGCAGGTTGTCCAACGCGCGGTTGGCCATGGCTTCGCGGGTTTCATGGGTCGCCGAGCCGATGTGCGGCAGGGTCACCGCGTTGCTCAACTGGAACAGCGGCGACTCGGCCAACGGCTCCTGCTCATACACATCCAGGCCGGCACCGCGAATGGTGTGGTTTTGCAGGGCCTGGATCAACGCCGGTTCGTCCACCACCGGGCCACGGGAGATATTGATCAGGATCGCGCTGGACTTCATCAGCCCCAACTCGCGGGCGCTGATCAGGTGACGGGTCTTGTCGCTCAACGGCACCACCAGGCAGACGAAATCCGCCTCGGCCAGCAGTTGGTCCAGGCTGCGGAACTGCGCGCCCAGTTCCTGTTCCAGCGCGGCCTTGCGGCTGTTGCCGCTGTACAGGATCGGCATATTGAAGCCCAGGCGCCCACGCCGGGCCACGGCCGCGCCGATATTGCCCATGCCAACGATACCGAGGGTCTTGCCATGCACGTCACAGCCAAACAGCGGCGCGCCGACGCTGGCTTTCCACTGGCCGGCCTTGGTCCAGGCGTCCAGCTCGGCCACTCGGCGCGCGCTGCTCATCAGCAGGGCGAAGGCCAGGTCGGCGGTGCTTTCGGTCAGTACGTCCGGGGTGTTGGTGAGCATGATCCCGCGCTCGTTGAAGTACGGCACATCGTAGTTGTCGTAGCCCACCGACACGCTGGACACCACCTCCAGCTTGCTCGCGCCTTCGAGCTGCGCGCGGCCCAGCTTGCGACCCACGCCGATCAAACCGTGGGCGTGGGGCAGGGCTTCATTGAATTGAGCGTTGATATCGCCCAGCTTGGGGTTGGGCGCAATCACGTCGAAATCCTGTTGCAGGCGTTCGATCATTTGCGGGGTGACACGGCTGAAGGCGAGGACGGTCTTTTTCATTGCAGGCGGGCTCATCGACTACGGAAGAATGCCAAGCACGCTAACATCCCTGCCGGCAATTGTCAGGACACCGCCCCTCCCACATTTAAAGACTTGTATCGCCTGGTAGAAATCAGTTCGCCAGCCGTGCACCGCTGAGGCTGCCGCTCAACTCATACGCCACCAGCTCCGCCTGGTGCGCCGCCAGGATCTCCGGCAACGAGCCGCGCAGGTATTCCACCCAGGTCTTGATCTTCGCATCCAGGTACTGGCGCGACGGGTAGATGGCGTACAGGTTCAACTCCTGGGAACGATAGGTGGGCATGACCCGCACCAATGTGCCGTTGCGCAGGCCTTCGATGGCCGCATACACCGGCAACAGGCCGACGCCCATGCCGCTGGTGATCGCGGTTTTCATCGCGTCGGCGGAGTTGACCAGGAACGGCGACGTATTGATCGCCACGCTTTCCTGGCCTTCGGGGCCGTTGAAGGTCCACTTGTCCAACTGGATCACCGGGCTGACCAGGCGCAGGCAGGCGTGGTTGAGCAAATCCTGGGGCCGTTGCGCGCAGCCCTTGGCCTTGACGTAGTCCGGCGAGGCGCAGGCGATGCTGTAGGTGATGCCCAGGCGCTGGGAGACGAAGCCCGAGTCCGGCAGCTCGCTGGCCAGCACGATGGATACGTCGTAGCCCTCGTCCAACAGGTCCGGCACGCGGTTGGCCAGGGTCAGGTCGAAGGTCACGTCCGGGTGGGTGCGGCGGTAGCGGGCGATCGCGTCGATGACGAAGTGCTGGCCGATGCCGGTCATGGTGTGCACTTTCAGCTGTCCGGCGGGGCGGGCGTGGGCGTCGCTGGCTTCGGCCTCGGCTTCTTCGACGTAGGCCAGGATCTGCTCGCAACGCAGCAGGTAGCGTTTACCAGCCTCGGTGAGGGCAATGCGGCGGGTGGTGCGGTTGAGCAAGCGGGTTTGCAGGTGGGCCTCAAGATTGGAGACCGCGCGCGAGACGTTGGCGGTGGTTGTATCCAGTTGCGCGGCGGCGGCGGTGAAGCTGCCGGCTTCGGCCACGCAACTGAAGGCGCGCATGTTTTGCAAAGTGTCCATGGAGAGTTCTCAGGGGAGATGCCAAATTGTGACAGAAAGTTACGCCGTCCAGTGATCCCTACCAACGGATTATCGCTTGAACGGTAACAAAGATTCACAGGAATGCCAGCTTATCGCCCTCCATGGCGCCGCCTAGAATTGCGCCACCTCTCCCCGCAATACCACCTCAGGAATTCGTTCGCCGTGCCGCGTCGCATCAGCAGAGAGCTGAAGACTCTCATTAACCGAGCGCTGAAGGCTCTCAGTGTTTGCGCTTTATCGTTAGCAATCAGCGGCTGCATCGGAACCGGAGGAATCGCCCCCCAAGGCCAGCCCCTAAACGCCACTACCCTGGCCACCGACGAAGCGATCCGCAGCGCCGCCCAGGACGCCCATTGGCCCACCGCACAATGGTGGCAGGCCTACGGCGACCCCCAGCTCAACCGCTGGGTCGAACTCGCCACCCAAAACAGCCCGAGCATGGCCATGGCGGCCGCGCGGGTGCGGGAAGCGCGGGCCATGGCCGGGGTTGCCGAGTCGGCCGAGTCACTGCAGATCAACGCTGATACCACCCTCAAACGCCACAATTGGCCCAAGGATCAGTTCTACGGCCCGGGGGAATTGAGCGGTGCCAACACCTGGGACAACAATGCGTCCCTGGGGTTGAGCTACGCCCTCGACCTGTGGGGTCGCGAAAGCAACGCCACCGAGCGTGCCGTCGACCTGGCCCACATGAGCGCCGCCGAAGCCCGCCAGGCCCAGCTTGAACTGCAGAACAACGTGGTGCGCGCCTATATCCAGCTGTCGTTGCATTACGCCAACCGCGATATCGTCGTGGCGACCCTGGCCCAGCAACAGCAGATCCTCGACCTGGCCAACAAACGCCTGGACGCCGGGATCGGCACCCATTTCGACGTGAGCCAGGCCGAAACGCCGCTGCCGGAAACCCATCGCCAGTTGGATGCCCTGGACGAGGAAATCGCCCTGAGTCGCAACCAGTTGGCGGCGCTCGCCGGTAAAGGCCCGGGGGAGGGGGCCACGTTGCAGCGTCCGACGCTGTCCCTTGCCGCACCACTGAAACTGCCCTCGAGCCTGCCCGCGCAATTGCTCGGCCAGCGCCCGGATGTGGTTGCCAGCCGTTGGCAGGTCGCGGCGCAAGCCCGTGGCATCGATGTTGCCCACGCCGGTTTCTACCCCAACGTCGACCTGTTCGGCAGCCTCGGCTACATGGCCACCGGCGGCGGCATGCTGGCGTTTCTCGCCGGCAAGAAATTCAACTACAACGTCGGCCCGGCCATCACCTTGCCGATCTTCGACGGCGGCCGCCTGCGTGCCGAGCTGGGGGAAGCCAGCGCCGGCTATGACATCGCCGTGGCGCGCTACAACCAGACCCTGGTCAATGCGCTCAAGGGCATCAGCGACCAGTTGATCCGCCGCGAGTCCATGGACAAGCAAGCCTCATTTGCGGTGCAGTCGGTGGCCTCGGCGCAGAAGACCTACGATATCGCGATGATCGCCTACCAGCGCGGCCTCACCGATTACCTCAATGTGCTCAACGCCCAGACCCTGCTGTTTCGCCAGCAACAGGTCGAGCAGCAGGTCCAGGCCGCGCGGCTTGGCGCCCATGCCGAACTGGTGACCGCACTGGGTGGCGGCCTCGACGCCGGCAAAGACGTACCGCAGGACGCCAAGACCCTCCCGAGCAAGGCCCCGGCGGCGCTTGCCGTGTTTGATCACTGAGTAGGATTTGATGACTCCCTTGCCTGCACCGCTGCGCTGGCTGCATTCCCTTGAGTGGCGCCGTGGTTTTTTCGACTGGGCACGCAGCGACGGCGTGACCTGGGTGTACATCTTCAAGGTGCTGATCGCCGCGTTCCTCACGCTGTGGCTGGCCATGCGCCTGGAACTGCCGCAACCACGTACCGCGATGATCACCGTATTTATCGTGATGCAACCCCAGAGCGGCCAGGTGTTCGCCAAGAGCTTCTATCGCTTCCTCGGCACCCTGGCGGGGTCGGCGGTGATGGTGGTGTTGATCGCGTTATTTGCGCAGAACACCGAGTTGTTCCTCGGGGCGCTGGCGATCTGGGTCGGCATTTGCACCGCTGGCGCGACACGCAACCGTAACTTTCGCGCCTACGGGTTTGTACTCGCGGGTTATACGGCGGCGATGGTCGGCCTGCCGGCCCTGGCCCATCCGGACGGCGCCTTTATGGCGGCGGTGTGGCGGGTGCTGGAAATCTCCCTGGGGATCCTGTGTTCCACCCTGGTCAGCGCGGCGATCCTGCCGCAGACCTCCAGCGCCGCGATGCGCAACGCGCTCTATCAGCGCTTTGGCGTGTTCGCGCTGTTCGTCACCGACGGCCTGCGCGGGCGTAGCCAGCGCGAAGGGTTCGAGGCCAGCAATGTGCGCTTTATCGCCGAGGCCGTGGGCCTGGAAGGTCTGCGCAGCCTCACGGTGTTCGAAGACCCGCATATGCGCCGGCGCAACGGTCGGCTCAGCCGCCTCAACAGCGAGTTCATGAGCATCACCACCCGCTTCAATGCCTTGCACCAGTTGCTCGAACGCCTGCGCACGGACGCCGCGGATCACGTGGTGGCGGCGATCAAGCCGGGCCTGCAGGACCTCGCCGAAGTCCTCGACGGCTTCTCCGGCCGCGCCCTCACCAGCCCCGACGCCGCGCGCCTGGTCAACCAGCTCAGCGCCTACAAGGACAGCCTGCCCGCCAAAGTCCGCAGCCTGCGTGCGACCTTCCAGGAGGGCAACCCGAGTGAGGCCGAACAGCTGGATTTTCACACCGCTTATGAACTGCTCTACCGCTTCGTCGATGACCTGCACAACTACGCGCAAACCCATGCGTCCCTGGCCGATCACAGCCATGCACGGGAGCAATGGGACGAAGCCTTCAGCCCCAAGACCAACTGGCTGGCCTGTGCCGCCTCGGGGATTCGCGCGTCGTTCATCCTGATTGTGCTGGGCAGTTACTGGGTGGCCACGGCCTGGCCCAGCGGCGCCACCATGACCCTGATCGCCGCTGCCACCGTCGGCCTGTCCGCCGCCACGCCCAATCCCAAGCGCATGGCGTTCCAGATGGCCTGCGGCACCTTGATCGGCGCGTTGGTGGGCTTTGTGGAAATGTTCTTCGTGTTCCCGTGGATCGACGGCTTCCCGCTGCTATGCGTGATGCTCGCCCCGGTGATCATCCTCGGCGCGTTCCTCGCCTCACGCCCGCAATACGCCGGTGTGGGCGTGGGCCTGCTGATTTTCTTCAGCACCGGTTCGGTGCCGGACAACCTCACGGTCTACAACCCCTACACCTTTATCAACGACTACATCGCCATGATCATTGGCATGCTGGTGTGCGCGGCGGCAGGGGCGATCATCCTGCCGCCCAACAGCCGCTGGCTGTGGCGCCGCCTGGAGCAGGACCTGCGCGAGCAGGTGGTGTATGCCATCAGCGGCAAGCTCAAGGGGCTGGCATCGAGTTTCGAAAGTCGCACCCGAGACCTGCTGCACCAGGCCTATGGCCTCGCTGTCGGCCAGCCGCAAGTGCAACGCGACCTGCTGCGCTGGATGTTCGTGGTGCTGGAAGTCGGCCACGCGATCATCGAGTTGCGCAAGGAACAGGCGATCCTGCCGGTACACCCGGCCTATGCCGAGTCCCAGCCGTGGCGCCAGGCGATCCGGGTCATGGGCCGCTCGTTGGTGCGCCTGTTCCTGCAACCCAGCGCCAGCAACCTGGAGCGTGGCCTGATCGCCGTCGACCACGCGATCAGCCGCGTGCAGGCCACCGACGAACCCTTCGCCCCGCACTTCGATACCTCGGCCCTGCGCCGGGTGAAAAGCTACCTGCACTTTATCCGCACCTCGTTGCTGGACCCGCAATCACCGCTGGCGGCCCTCAAAGGAACCCCGAATGCCTCGTGAAATCGCATTCCACGGCATCTATATGCCGACCATGACCCTGATGTTCCTGATCGCGGCCGCGTTGGCCTGGGCCCTGGACCGCTTCCTGGCCGGCTTCGACCTGTACCGGTTTTTCTGGCACCCGGCGCTGCTGCGCCTGAGCCTGTTCGTTTGCCTGTTCGGCGCCCTGGCGCTGACCGTCTACCGTTGAGAATGCCCCGATGAAAAAGTTTTTCAGCCTGCTCGCGACCTTGCTGGTACTGGCCTTGGCGATCTGGATTGGCCGCACGTTGTGGGTGCACTACATGGAAACGCCGTGGACCCGCGACGGCCGCGTGCGCGCCGACATCATCAACGTGGCCGCCGACGTCACCGGTGAAGTGGTCGACGTGCCCGTGCGCGATAACCAGTTGGTGAAAAAGGGCGACCTGCTGATGCAGATCGACCCCGAGCACTACCGCATCGCCGTCAAACAGGCGCAATCCCTGGTCGCCTCGCGCAAAGCCACCTGGGAAATGCGCAAGGTCAACGCCCACCGCCGCGCCGACCTCGACGCCCTGGTGATCTCCAGGGAAAACCGCGACGACGCCAGCAACATCGCCGACTCGGCCCTGGCGGATTACCAGCACGCACTGGCACAACTCGAAGCGGCCGAACTCAACTTGAAACGCACCCAGGTCGTGGCGGCAGTGGACGGCTACGTCACCAACCTCAACGTGCATCGCGGCGACTACGCACGCATCGGCGAAGCCAAGATGGCCGTGGTGGATATGAACTCGTTCTGGGTCTATGGCTTCTTCGAAGAAACCAAGCTGCCCCATGTGAAAGTCGGTGACAAAGCCGACATGCAGCTGATGAGCGGCGAGACGTTGAAGGGGCACGTAGAAAGCATCTCGCGCGGCATCTACGACCGCGACAACCCCGAGAGCCGCGAACTGATCGCCGATGTGAACCCGACTTTCAACTGGGTGCGCCTGGCCCAGCGCGTACCGGTGCGGATTCATATTGATGAAGTGCCGGAGGGGGTGTTATTGGCGGCGGGGATTACCTGCACGGTGATTGTCGATAGCGTGCCCCTGGCCGAATAAGCACCTTAGCTGGCCTACACCCTTATCATCGATACCCGAGACGTTCGCACCGGCAATGATTCGCTGGTCACCCCGTTCGGTCAGCAGCACAGGGGGGGATCTGGGTTCGGACTGCATGTCGTTGTAACCCTGGTTGTTGAAGGCCAGATCCAGCACGCCGTGGGTTTTGAATTGAGCGATGTAGATCCAGTTGCCGGTTGACGCCGTCACCAGGTTGCCTGTGCGGGTTTGCATGATGCATTGCCAGCCATTGTCGTGGTTGCTGTCGAATTGGCTGACCAGGGGTTTACCGTTGTTGAACAGTTGGTGCACGGCGCCGTTTGGGGTAATGGCCTGCATGAGACCTTTTGTGCTTTTGGCGCCGCCCTGCCCAATTTGACCGGCGCCAACAAGGCTGTTGTCCTCCTCGCGCTTGATCAGAGCGTTGAAGGTGGTGTGATCCTTGATCCTGTCCATGAGATGAAACCCCGGCGTCTTGGGACTGCCAAAGCCGGCGTCCGGGCTGCCGTCGGGGTTGAGGCGGGCAAACAGGGCGGTCTTGAGGGTGGGAATAAACCGGGCATGTCCAACAAACACTATTTTGTGATCACTGCCCTGGCTGATACACGCGTTGATCGCAGTGGCCACATTGGAGCCGGCAAGTTTGAACTCCAGCCTGCCAGTTTTGTTGAAGCTTTCGTCCAGTGCACCATTGGGCTGCAGGCGAAACAGCACTCCCATGGTCTGGTCCGGATTGCCGCGGGTTGCATAGTTGGCGCTCACTAAAATACGTCCGTTGCTCTGGACGTGTACTGTCGCTGATTCTCCTATGAGTTCTTCGTAGTCCTTGGTAGGCAGAATGCGCCGTCCTTGCTCGGCAAAATTCGTGTCGGGCTTACCTTCGCTGTTGAAACGTGCAATCACCAAGTCCGCCCAGCCATTGGATGCACTGCGCCATGTCCAGCCCAGCATCAGGATGTTGCCGGCCGATTGTACGGTCAGCCTTGAACCACCGGCCGGTAGCGAGGGTAAAAAATCACCGGTGACCAGCCCGTTCGTTCCAAACGATCTATCCAGGCTGCCGTCGGCGCTCAGGCGGCCCAAGCCGTATAGGTATTGGTCGTCGTGGTTTCTATACACGCTGGCGCTGAACAAAAGCTTGCCATCCTTCGCGGTTGCAAGTCCTCCGAAGCGAAAGCGAACGTTCAGATCACCATGATCTTCGAGAATTTTTTCCAGGGCTTGCACCCCTCCAATACCGAAGTCGGGATCCAGCGTGCCGGGTTGCGTCTTTGAGGGTTTTTTGGACTTACGCATCAACGCATCCCTTCGTTGGTTGGAGAGGAAAGTCTGCCGCGTGGATACCACGTGTGCTCAAACCCGGCGACGTTTTCAGTCTGTTCCTGGGACACCCCCTCGTCTACTGTCAGATCTGACAGGTGCTAACTGGCCATTAGTTGTTGCGCGCCTGAGGCACAAACGTCTCATGCAAATGCCGCCATAACAGCGCACCACTGGCCTGCTTCTCGAACACTACGGTGGCGCGGCGATCGGTCTGTGTGCCGCTGGCATCGATCTGATGCTCGCGATAAGTCACCGTTGCGCCGCGCGCATGCCGGTCAATCCCAGCCATTTCACTCAAGGTGATCTTCAACCCCGGGCGCATACCACCCAGGCGAGTGAACAGGGCGTTGACCCCGGCTGCATTGACGCGTGTGCCGGTGGCGGGGGCGATCATGCTGAACTCCGGGGAGAAGCGCGCAAGCAGGCTTTGCAGGGTGCCTTCCGGCGCAACCCCGGCAAACCATTGCTCGATCTCGACGTGGGTCTGGATCACTTCTTCAAAAAAATCGCTGTAGTCGATCATTTACAAACTCCCATTCAAACCAAAGCGTTTTTTCAACACGGCTTCCAATAATCCCTTGGGCAACAACGCGGCCATCAACGGCAACGCCCGGCTGCCATTGCCCGAGCGCAACAGGCGCGGCGGCTGTGGTTGTTGCACCGCCTTGAGCACATCCGCTGCAAACACGCCGGCCGGGGTGGGCTTGTCCTGAGAGGCCTGGCTGCGTGCGCGAATGCCCTCGCGCAACGGCCACCACGGCGATTTTTCGTTGATTAACAGCTCGGCCTGGGCGCCGGCGTTTTTGGCAAAACTCGTATTGATGGCGCCGGGCTGGACTTCCATCACCCTCACCCCAAATGGTGCCAGCTCCATGCGCAGTGCATCACTCAATGCATGCACCGCCGCCTTGGACGCGCAGTAGGCGCCGGCAAACGGCGTGACCAGCACGCCGGAAACGCTGCCGATATTCACCACCAGCCCTTTGCGCTTGCGCAGGGCCGGGAACAGCGCCTGGGTCACGCCGACGATGGAAAATACGTTGGTCTCGAACTGGCGCTGCATCGCCTCGGTGCCGCCATCGAGCAGCGGGCCCATGGCGCCGTAGCCGGCGTTGTTGATCAGTACATCCAGCTCTCCCAGTTGTTCGGCCAGGCGCTGTAAAGCGGCACTGTCGTTGACGTCGAGTTCGACGGCATTGAAACCCGCAGCCGCGAGGGCGGTGACGTCTTGCGGGCGGCGGGCGCTGGCCCACACGTCGAAACCGGCGGATTTGAAGGCCTCGGCCAGGGCGCGGCCAATACCGCTGGAGCAACCGGTGATGAGTACGTTGGGCATGGATCAGTCCTTTGTCAGTCCGAGAAGCTGCCTTGCAGATGCTCGGCGCGAAATTCCAGGGTTTGCGCGCGGTAGCCGGGGCGCAGGGGCGGGGTGGGCAGGCAGTCGTCCCAAGTGGCGCCGGCCTGCAACTCGCCGGGCCCACGATAGCGCGGGGCGGCGTAGACGTTGTCGGCCAGGTTGACCGTATCGCCCGGCGCATAGGCGGCGACGCGCCAGCGCAGTTCGGTGAGGGGGACGTCGTTGCCGTTGTTCAGGGTCAGCTTGAGCGGGCGGTCAGCCGGGCATTCCTGCGGGGCGTAGGTGATGCGCAGTTCAAGGCGCGCCAGTTGCGAGGCTTCGCGGTTGTCCAGCCACACCACCCACACCGCGACAAGACCCAGGCCGACGGCAGCGGCCAACGACACCGGCAATGCCTTGGCCGGGTAGCGCAGCAGGAGGATCAGCCAGGTGATGATCAGTAGAACGCCGAAGAACATGGAGACCACCTCGAGTAGGGAACGAGCATCCTAACTTAAGCGTAGGTGGGATTGGCTACCTTGAGTGCTGTGGTGGGTGTGCCGGCCTCATCGGGGGCAAGCCCCCTCCCACATTTGAATGTATTCGCAGATCAAAGGTGGGAGGGGGCTTGCCCCCGATGAGGCCCGCCCAGCCAGCGTAAATCCCAAACAAAAAGCCCCCACCCAACCCACTGCGGATAGGGGACGCAATGGGCTGGGCGAGGGCTTCTTGTACGACTGTTTTACTGCGCGATAGTTTTCACCGACACGCCACGTTCAACCGGCGTCGAGCGCCCGTAGATATCTTCGAAGCGCTCGATATCGTCTTCGCCCAGGTAGCTGCCCGATTGCACTTCGATGATCTCCAACGGGATCTTGCCCGGGTTGCGCAGGCGGTGCACCGAGGCGATCGGGATGTAGGTGGACTGGTTCTCGCAGAGCAGGAACACGTTCTCGTCACAGGTGACTTCGGCGGTGCCGCTGACCACGATCCAGTGTTCGGCGCGGTGGTGGTGCATCTGCAACGACAGGCACGCGCCCGGCTTGACCGAGATGTGCTTGACCTGGAAGCGACCGCCCATGTCCACCGAGTCGTAGGAGCCCCACGGACGATAGACTTCGCAGTGGTTCTGGGTTTCGCTGCGGCCCTGTTCGTTGAGGGTGTTGACCATCTGCTTGACGCCCTGGACCTTGTCCTTGTGGGCAATCATCATCGCGTCCTTGGTTTCCACCACCACGATGTTTTCCAGGCCGATTACCGACACCAGCTTGCCGTTGCCGTGGATCATGCAGTTCTTGCTGTCCTGGATCACCACGTCGCCCTTGGTGACGTTGCCGTTGGCGTCTTTATCGTTGACCGCCCACAGCGAAGCCCAGCAACCCACGTCGCTCCAGCCGGCGCTCAACGGCACCACGCAGGCGCGCTGGGTTTTTTCCATCACGGCGTAGTCGATGGAGTTGTCCGGGCAGCAGGCGAAAGTGGCTTCGTCGAAGGTCACGGTATCGGCGTCTTGCTGGCTGCGCTCCAGGGTCAGCACGCAGGTGTCGTAGATGTCCGGATCGTGCTTTTTCAGCTCTTCCAGGAAGCGGCTGGCGCGGAACAGGAACATGCCGCTGTTCCAGAAGTAACCGCCGCTTTTGACGAATTCGACGGCGCGTTTTTCATCGGGTTTTTCCACGAACTGCTGTACGCGGCTCACGCCTTCGGGCAGCAGCGAATCGTTGGTGGACTTGATGTAGCCGTAGCCGGTTTCCGGACGGGTCGCCGGCACGCCGAACAGCACCATCTCGCCACGCTCGGCGGCCACGGTGGCCAGGGCCAGGGCGCGTTGCAGGGCTTTCTGGTCGTCGATCACGTGGTCGGCCGGCAGCACCAGCATCAGTTCGTCACGGCCTTCGTTGACCAGCATCATCGCGGTGAGGGCCACGGCCGGCGCGGTGTTGCGGCCGAAGGGTTCCATCAGGATGCGTTGGCACTCCAGTTTACGGTTGGCCAGTTGCTCGTTGACGATGAAGCGATGGTCCTTGTTGCAGACCACGATCGGGGAGTCCATGCCTTCGAACACCAGGCGTTCCAGGGTTTGCTGGAACAGCGTGTGCTCGCCGGTCAGGGCCAGGAATTGTTTGGGGAACTGTTTGCGGGAAAGCGGCCAAAGACGTGAGCCGCTACCACCGGAAAGGATTACTGGGATCATGTGTTTCTCCTTGAATCAATTTGGGTCAGAGCTACGAAGGTTTGTCGTTTCACTCTTGTTTTTGTCTCGTGTCCGGGCCGGCCGCAGCCGACCCGGAAAATTCATTCAGCGGGTCGACACCGGGCGTTTTACCCAGACTGGCGAAATGCTCGAACCCGAACCGGTGACGTACAGCACCGCTGCTTCACCGCGCTCCAGGGCCACTGGCTTGACGTCGCCGACTTTCTTGTCGCCGTCATACAGCGCCAGGCTCACCTTCACCGGGTTGATCTCACGTTCGCCACGGCCTTTGGCGGCCACCGACTTGACCACGTCGGTCTTGCCGTCGGCGGTTTTCAGGGTCAGGGCCTTGTCGCTGAGGTTCTGCACGCGCACCAGGGATTTCTGCTTGTTCTTGAACGGTGGCTCTTCGATCAGCTGCGGCTGGCCGCTGTTGTTGTTGACCAGGGTGTAGTAGTGGTCCGGGGCGAGCTTGACCGGCACGGTCTGGCTGCCGACCTTGGCGCTGTAGTCGCCGCCGGGCATGAAGCTGAAGTCGCTGCTGGCCAGCGGGGCCACGTCGCTGAGGTTGGTGCTGCCGACAGTGGCGCTGACTTCCTGGTTGGAGGCGTTGTAGATCCGCACGAAGCTTGAGCCTTTCGGTGCAACTGGGCCGTACAAGGCAGCGTCACCGGCGAAGGCGGACAGGGATACCAAGCTCATACCGGCAGCCAGGGCCAGAGTCTTAGCGAGACGACGCGGAGTAGTAGTGAAAGTCATGTGAGTTACCTCTCTTTCAGTTTTGCGCCCGGTCGGGCGTCTCGGATTTTGGGTTTTTAGCTGGGGTGTTCAGTGCCATGTTTTGTTGGCGCGAACCGGCTTGTTTAAGTTGCGCAACCCACGATGGGTCGGCATCACCGATTTCGTTGTTCACGGGCAGATAGCGTTCAGGAAACTCCCAGATCAGCACCTGTGGCGGGCTGTTCTTGAAGTCGTCACTTTTCAGGTAGCTGAGCATCGGCAGGATCGGGCCATGGCCGTCTTCGGCGTAGCTGACCACGTCGCTGCCCAGGGCTTGCTTGAGGGCGCCGACGAAGTTCCAGTTGGGGTTGGCGCTGTAGCTGGTGCCCACCAGGGCCACCGGGGTTTCGCTGTCGCTGAACAGCGCGTCGTCGCCTTTGGTTTCGGCCAGGTGCGTGACGCGTTTTTCCAGCGGCTCTTTCGGTGGCATCAGGTTTTCGAACAGCGGGTCCAGGGGCAGGAACAGACGCAGGTCGCCTTTATGCGGCTCGGTCTTCTCGGCCTCGGTGACAAAACGCTGCGGCTCGCCGTGGAGCGGGGTCTTATCGGCGATGGTTTTAGCCAATTGCTTGGCAGCGATTTCGGCGCCGTCCGGGGTCCAGTGGGTGTCGGTGCGCAGGAACACCTGCTTGCCGCCCAGCTTGGCCTGTTGCAGCGGGCCGAGCAGGTCCGGGGCGATGATCTTGTCGGCGGCCACACGGGCGTGGAAGTCCTGGTACAGGTTGGCGTGGATGCTCGCCGGTTTCACTTCACCCAGGTGCTCCGGGTACAGGCGCACCTTGGCCGGCACGATCGCCATCACCAGTTGGATGCCCTGGGCCTTGAGCTTCTGGCGCACGCCTTCGACCAGCGCGTAGTTGCCTTGAAGGTTCTGGTCTTCGTTGACGGCGGGGTTGAACTCCTCGTCGCTGTACAACCAGTGATCGCGGCCCAGCACCACGCCAGGGCGGCCTTCATTGAACAGCTTGTAGTCCAGCGCGGCCCAGAGGTTGGTGCCCAATCGCTTGATCGGGAACTCCTCGTCGTAATGGGTCTCGACGGCCTTGGTCCAGCGACCGTTGAGCACGGTCGCGTCGGCGTTGGTACTGAAGCCCAGGAAGCTGCGCAGCGACCAGGCGCCCAGGGCCAGCAGCAGCACCAGGAACAGGCCGATATAGAGGACGCGTAATGAACGGGTCATGGTCGGCTCCCTCAGAATTGGAAGTAAAGGAACGGCGAGAAACTCTGCGCCGACAGTTTGAGAATCGACGCCACGAACAGCAGCAGCACCGCCGCGCGCATGGCGTAGCGTGGCCAGTCAGCGGTCCAGTAGGCCGGTTGCACGGCAGCGTCACGACCTACGGTGAAACCTGGCTCGTGGATGCTGCCCGGGTTGTCGCCCGGCACGGCCTTGATCAGGCTCGGGTCGGCCGGCTTGGTTTTCTCGGCAGGGCGGTTGGTGTAGAAGTCGCGCAGGCCGAAGAACGCCAATGTTGCGTACGCCACCACCAGGGTCGCGACTTGCAGGCCGGTGAGGCTGGCGCGGTTGAGTTCCGACAGCGACCACTCGCCGAAGCTGAACATCGCACCGTACATACGGCCCGCGACGTGGAGGTTTTCGGCGCGGAAGATCACCCAGCCCATCACCACCAGCAGGAAGGTGAAGGCCCAGCGCAGTACGTTGAAACTGCGCGGTGCGGTGTTGAGGCCGATGGCTTTTTCAATCGCCAGCCACATGCCGTGCCAGGCACCCCACACGATGTAGGTGATGTTCGCACCGTGCCACAGGCCACCGAGCAGCATGGTCAGGAACAGGTTGCGGTAGGTGGTCAGCGTGCCTTTACGGTTGCCGCCCAAGGTGATGTACAGGTAGTCACGCAGCCAGGTGGACAGGCTGATGTGCCAGCGCCGCCAGAACTCGGTGATCGACTGGCTGATGTACGGCTGCTTGAAGTTTTCCATGAAGCGGAAACCCATCATCAAGCCCAGGCCGATGGCCATGTCGCTGTAGCCGGAGAAGTCGAAGTACAACTGCGCGGTGTAGGCCAGCGCCCCCAGCCAGGCATCGCCGGTGGTGGGGTTTTGCAGGGCGAAGCAATGGTCGGCCACCACCGCCAGGGTGTCGGCGATGAAGACCTTCTTGATGAAACCCTGCATGAACCGCGTGCAGCCCTCGGAGAACTTGTCGAGGGTGTGGGTGCGGTTATTGAACTGGTCGGCCAGGTCGCGGAAACGCAGGACCGGGCCGGCGATCAGGTGCGGGAAGATCGCCACGAACGCCGCGAAGTCGATGAGATTGCGGGTCGCCGGGGTATCGCCACGGTACACGTCGATGATGTAGCTGATGGACTCGAAGATGTAGAACGAGATCCCGATCGGCAGCAGCACGTGGGTGAGGATGAAAGGCTCCAGGCCGGCCGACTTCATCATGACGTTGATGCTGTCGACGCCGAAGTTGGCGTACTTGAAGTAGCCGAGGATGCACAGGTCGACCGCCACGCCCAGCAGCAGCCAGCGTTGGGCCGGCTTGGTGCGCACGCCGGCGGCACCGACCTTGAGGCCGATCCAGTAGTTCCACAGCGTGACGGCGGCGAACAGCGCCAGGAAGTCCACTCGCCACCAGGCGTAGAACACGTAGCTGGCAATCAGCAGCAGCAGATTGCGATAGCGTTGCCCGCTCAAGTAGTACAAGCCGAGAAAGATCGGCAAGAACAGAAACAGGAACACATTGGACGAGAAAACCATCCCGATCTCTCCATGTTTAACCAACAGTCAAGGGCCAGAGCCCCCCCAAACCCCCCCACGAAAAGACGGGGAGGGCGGTACAACATTCCTACTGACGAAACTGGCTCAAAAATGTGGGAGGGGGCTTGCCCCCGATGGCGGTGTAACAGTCGCCATCTGTGTTGAATGACACCCTGCTATCGGGGGCAAGCCCCCTCCCACATTTTTTACCGAGTTCGCTCAGGAACCTTTGTTGCCTTTTTCATGCGTCGGGTCGTAGACCTTGGTCAGGTCACCCCCGAGGCGGAAGGTCTTGAACGGCTGCATGCCATGCTTGCGTTCGATCACATCCGGTGCGCAGGTGTAGAGGGTGCAGAAGGGTTCGAGCCAGGCGAATTTCATGTCCTGCTTCAGGTCCTT
Organism: Pseudomonas sp. GV047; assembly: GCF_003058245.1. Taxonomy (NCBI): domain Bacteria; kingdom Pseudomonadati; phylum Pseudomonadota; class Gammaproteobacteria; order Pseudomonadales; family Pseudomonadaceae; genus Pseudomonas; species Pseudomonas sp. GV047. The sequence continues at coordinate 342,018 of NZ_QCWA01000005.1, forward strand.
CATGTCCTGCTCCTTGCCGTTCTTCTGTTCGAAGATCTCCGGGTCCTTGACCCCGGCCAGCACTTTGTCGCCCAGGCGCTTGAGTGCGCTGTTGTTTTCCTGGCGCAGGTCGACACCGTTGACCAGGGCAAAACTGGCGATCATCGACAGCGGCGGCAACGCGTAGTTGTGGTACGACAAGGCACGCTGCTGACGCTTCAACTCGTTGGGCAGGAAGCCTTGGTCGTCGACCTGGTTGACGCCAACCTTGTATTCCTTGACGGCCCAGTCAAACAGGTCGCGACGGTTGGTGGCGACGGACGTTGCCATCACCGACCAGGCGGCCCAGTAGGAGTGGTTGTTGGTTTTTTCCAGCGGCAGGTTGTCCCAGTCGCTGACCACCTGATCGGCCAGTTTGTTGAACCAGGCTTCGATCAGTTGCGACTCCTGCTGGTGGTTGGCCAACGGGTGCGAGTCGGAGAACTTCAGGCGCACATAGGCCGACGCCATGCTGCCCAGGGCCCATTTGCGCATGGACTTGCCGGTGTGGTTGAAGTCCTTGGACATCAACGCATCGGCCTTGGCCCACGACACCAGCCAGTTCAGGGTGCATTCGAGCTGCTCCGGGCGACCGTCGCGCATGAATTGCATCACGCGCTTGCTGGTGTCTTTTTCCAGCTTGGTGATATCGGCGGTGCTGTCGCGAAAGGCTTTTTCCGACTGCACGTTCAGGGTCGAACGGGCTTTGTCGGAACCTTCGTACTTGCTGCGAAATTGCAGAGGCCCGGTGTAGGGCGTCGGCATGGTGTCGCAGTTTTCCTTGAAGTCGCCGGTCTTGAACGCTTCAATCGGTGCGAAGTAGCCCTGGGGCGGACGCAGCGGGGCGGCGGCGTTGACCGAACCGGCGAAGATCGCCAGGCCCAGTAACGATGGAATCCATAACTTCTGCATAAGTAACCTCATTGCCCTGTCGAGGCAGTCTGTTGACCGCCCGCTGGGAATACGTTGCGTGTGCAAATTTTCGCTTCGACCTTCTGCGCGGCAGCGCCCGCTTCGGGGCCCTGCACTTCCACGGCCAGCAAGTTCTGCGAGGCCCAGTCTTCATCGGTGCGCAGTTCAAAGGCGAAACGCCCGTCTGTTTCGGATGTTTCGGGTTTCTCGATCTTGATGTCCTCGTGGCGCCCGTTCATGTACCAGAGGGTGGCTTGCAAGGTTTTCACCGACGGGTCGGCGAAGCGGATATCAACCTGGTGATTGGCATTACGCAGGTCTTTGTTCGAACTGTTAACCAGCAATTCGTTCTTGCCCGGTTTCAATGTAGTGCTCGCGCTCATCTGGGCGGTCTTGCCTTCGCAGCCGTTGTCGAGCAGCGCCATCATCTGGCGGTAGATGGTCTCCTGGTCCAGGCGATACAGCGGCGAGAACTCCCAGATCAGGATTTTCGGCGGGCTCTTCTGGAATTCGTCGCTGCCCAGGTACTGGATCATCGAGCCTTCCAGGCCACCGCCGGGGAAGGCGACGTTGAGGATGTCGGCACCGATTTCCTGTTCCAGGAAACCGGCAAAGTTGTAGTTCTTGCCACTGTGGCTGGTGCCCACCAGGGTGATCTGCGGGTTGCCCGAATCGCCGAACAGGTCGCCGTCGCCGGCTTCGCCTTTCGGCTCGGTGGTGAACTGGTCCATGTACTGGATCGCGTAGCTGGTGCCGCACAATTGCCCGGCCATGTTGTGCAGGGTGCCGGTCTTGCCCATGCGTCCGGAGCGCTTGGTCTCGAATTCGCGCTTGGGAATATCGGCGAACTCAGGCATTGCACGCACCTTGGCGCCGACGATTTTCGCCGTGCGCTGGGCGCCGTATGGAGTCCAGTGCTGGTCGCCGCGGAAGTAGAAGTCGTGGGCCGGCAGTTCGTCCGGCAGTTGCTCGTTGGTCAACGGCGACAGGTCCGGCACCACGTAGCCCATCTTGGCGAAACGGCCGAGCATGGTCTTGTAGTTGCCCAGGGCCTTGTCGAAATCGAACGAGGCTTTTTCCGCGGGGTTGAGCTTGTTGCGGTTCACCAGGCCACGGGTCGGCTGGTAGACCACTACCAGTTCCACGCCCTTGGCCTTGAACGCGTCGTGCAGTTGTTGCATGCGCTTGTAGCCGGCCGGGCTGGTGTCGAACTCGGTGCGCAGGTCTTCCTGGGTACGGAACAGCCAGTCGCCCTGGGCTTGCACCAGGGTGGTGAAGTTCTGCTGGTAGCGCGTGGTGTAGTTCTTCGCGTCATGGGCGGCCGGGCACAGGCTGCAGCAGGGTTCGGCGGTGAAGGTCGGCGCCTTGATTTCGTCGGCGCGCACGCCCTGGCTGGCCGCGAGCAGGCCGAGGGCCAGACCCGAGAGGCTCAGCAGTTTGATCATGTGTGGGTGCATAAGGGTCATCCTCAGTCCTGCATTTCGGTCTGGCGTTCGACAGGGTCGATCAGCACGGCTTTCTGCTGGCGCACCAGCAGGTCGAGAATTTCTTCCTGGCGATCGCCCAGCACGCCGGAAAAGCTGATGCCGCTGGATTTGGTCGGCGCCAGCATCGACACGCGGTACAGCTCGATACTCAGTGGCGAGTCGATGGACAACGGCCCGCTGCCGTTACCCGCCAGTTCACCGCCGACCACGATCAGCGAGACCTTGGCGTCGAACGGGTCGAGGGCGATGTCGCGGTCGGTGTCGGTCAAATCCTTGATGTGGCCGTACACGCCGGTCAGGCCGTTGGCCATCGAGGTGTTTTCGTACAGCTTGATATTCACGCTGTTACGCACGCGGATGCCGTGGCGACGGTTGCTGATCACCTTGTTGCCCCACAGCAGGTTGTCGCCGCTCTCATAGAGGGTGATGCCGTCGGTGTGGTTGCGGTAGATCTCGTTGTCGGCGATCAGGTTGTTCACGCTGTTACGGTCGATCACCAGGCCCGAAAGCTTGTTGTCGTAGCTGCGGTTGTTGAAGATGAAGCTGTCGTTTACCTCACGGGAAATGATGATGCCGTGCTTCTTCTTGGTGCCGTAGACGGTGTTGTCCGCGATGATCAGGCCGTGGGAACGGTCATGGGGGTCAATGCCGTAGACGATGTTGTCTTTGTAGGTATTGCCCTTGATCACGAAGCCCGTGGTCTCGTAGCAGTAGAAGCCGTACCACATGTCCGAGAACTCGGAATCGATGATCCAGCCGGTCGGCTCGGGGCGCTTGAGCACCTTGGCCATGTTCGGCGTGTACTGGGAAATACTCACCCCGTACGACTTACTGTTGGCATAGCCGAAACTGGCCATCTTGGTCTTGGAAACGTAGGTCTCGGTGCCGCCCCAGGCCAGCAGGAACGGGCGGAATTCCTTGGGCGACTTGAACAGCGCCGGGCCATTGGCCTTTTCGCTCCAACCGGTGATCTTGGTGTCACGCACGAACAGCTGACCGTCGTTGATCAGGAACGAACCGCCTTCCTGGGACAGCCGCAGCTCCTGGGTGTTTTTATCGATGTCCAGGATGCCCTTGCGCCCGACCACGATCGGCAACTTGGCCAGGAACACGCCCGGCGAGGTTTCGCTGAAGTACTGCTTGGGCACTTTGCCCAGCAGGTCCTTGAGGTTCATGTAGCCGTCGTCGACAAAGATCGCCTGGGGAATGCCGTGCTGGCGCACCACCCATTCGGCCATCTTGTTGTCGCCGCCGATAAAGTCCTTGAGGGCGTCTTCCTGCATCATGCGGCGGATGCTGATCTTGCCGGGCTTGGTGCGTACGATCTTCTTTTCCATCGCTGCGGCGGTATAACCCGACAGGTCAGGCAGGGCTGGCTTGGCCATTTCCAGCGGCGCGGTCGGCGGGCTGGAAATGGTGTAGGTCTTGGCCTGTTGCAGTTCCTTGGCGATGGTCGGCGCCTTGGCCGCCGTATCGGCAAACGCTGTGGCACTGGCCATCAGCATTGCCGCGACGAGTAGGCTTTGAGCATTCATTGCGCAGGCTCCCATCAGAATTTCCAGATCACGTCGACAAACGCGCGATGCATGTACGAGTCGACCTGGCTGCCATAGGCATCACCTGGCTTGAACACACCGGCACGGAACCGCACCAGGGCTGATGGCTCGTCAACCGACTGGCTGAGCGCGGCCGGCAGCAGGCCGGTCTTGAAGTACTTGGTGACGACAAGGTCCATCTCCTGGCCCAGGTCTTTCTTGCCGTCTTCAAGGGGCAGGGAAGTGCTGGACAGGATCGCGCCGGTGACGTCATCGGTGTTGTTCTGCACGGCGTCGATGCCGTTGCTGCCGACTGGCTTGTTGCCGTCGACGCGCCAGAACTTGTGGTACACCAGGCTGGCGTCGTAGTCCTCACGCAGCTGCCAGGAACCGAACAGGCTCATGGACTGCATGTTGTTCATCTCGCCACGAAACGCTTCGCCGAAACGGTGCACGCGGGACTGGGTACCGGTCCAGTTCGAACGGTTGCTTTGCAGGCCGTTCTGCTCGTACTCGGCACTGGCGCGGGCATAGGCCGCACCCACTTGCCATTGCGGGTCCAGACGCAGGCGGATACCCAGGTCGGTCGCCCAGCCACTCACGTCATCGCTGCGCTTGGCCTCTGTCGGGCGGGTGCCGTCGGCGTTCAAGGCATTGACCGAGTCGCGGTCGCCTTTCATGCCGGTGATGCTGGCCCAGTAGTTGACGGTGTTGGTGTTGCGCCAGTTGTAGGCGTCGCTGTTGGCTTCGATGCCGAGCCAGGTCAGGTCGCCGTTCTCGCGCTTGTCCAGGGAGTCGGTGGCGACGCCCGGTTCCGGGTAGTCGAGCTTGCCGTTGTCATGGGTGTGGTGGCCACGCAGGCCGATCCACTGGCCTGGCGTCCACTGGTAGGACGCGTCGGCGTAGAGGTGCTGACGGTCCTTATCCTTGGGCGACAGTTCCTTGAGGTCGGTACGGTATTCGCTGAAACGTTCGGCGACGCCGACGTTGGCCTTGAGCAGGGTGGTGTCGAAGGTCCAGTTCAGCGCTTCGATGTTGGTGTCGCGCCATTGGCCGTCGTCGTTGCGCAGGCGTTGGCGACCAAGTTTGAGGATCTCGCCGGGGTAGGGCGTGAAGCCGCTGTAGCCGACCCAGAACTCGCGCATGGCCAGGTAGTTTTTCTTGGTCTTGCGGTCGTTGTTGGTGGTTTGCTGGTTTTCGTCATCCGCCGACTGTTGCAGGGTGTCGGTCTCGATGATGTCGCTCGAAGCAACCGCCTGGCCCATGGCGTAGGCGCTCCAGTTGCCGCTTTCGCCGTAGATCCACGGGCGCAGGTCGAGGCCGATGCCGTTGACGTCGCCGCCTTTCTGGGTGCCGAGGTCGCGGTCATCTTCGGACTGGCCGGTGACTTTGACTTCCAGGCCGAAATTCTTGGCTTCGGTCAGCGCGGCCAGGGTCGGGCACGACCACAGCAGGGCGAAGGTCAGGCCGATGCCGGCCTGCACGAATGGATTGAGCTTCATAGGGATTCCTCGCCGTCTTCTTCTTCCAGGGCGTGCAGTTGCAGCGTGCTCTGGGCCAGGGTGCCGCGGGCGGCCAGTTCCTGTTGCACCAGGCGTTGGCCTTGGGCGCGTTGTTCCGGTGTAAGCGGGGCTTCGAGCTGCGTGGCCAGGTCGTTGGCCTCTGGCGTGCCCTGGGCTTTGGCCAATTGGCTGAAGACATAGGCATTCAATGGGTCGGGCTTGGTGCCCTTGCCTTGGGAAAACAATTGGGCGATGGCGAAGTCGGCGCTGTTCTGGCCGTTGCGCGCAGCGGTCAGCAGGTGGTCCAGGGCTTTTTGCGAATAGACCTGGCCCAGGTAACCACGGCGGTAGATCTGACCGAGGTAGTAGTCGGCAGCCACTTCGCGGCCCACGGCTTTCTGGAAGTGCGCTTCAGCCGCCTTGGCGTCCGCCGGCACCCACTTGCCTTCGTAGTAGAGCTTGCCCAGCAACAGCTCGGCGCGCGGCTGGTCGGCGGCGCGGCCGTTGTCCAGGTACTTCATCATCTGGTCGACGTCGCCCAGTTCGGGGAAGTCGTAGAGCAGTTGCGCCAGGCTGACCCAGGAAGCCGGGTAGCCGGGGGCGATTTTTTCCAGCAGGGCCTGGGCGGTTTTCTCCTCGGTCTTGCCCAGCGTGGCGTCGCCCAATACGCGGGCGACGCTGTCGACGCGTTGGGCGGTGACGGTGCCGCGGCTGTAGCCGGCTTCCATCTGCTTGAGCAGTTCGGCCTGTTTTTCCGGCTGGGCTTTTTTCTGGTAGACCGTGGCCAGCTCGACATAGCAGATATCGGTGGTGTTCAGCGCGGCCTTGCAGATGCGCTCCACATCATCCAGATGCTGGTCGTAGGTGTCCTGGGTGCGATACAGCAGGACCTGGGCCAGGCCGGCTTCCGGGTAACCGGCGGCCTGCCACTTGCTGATCTGCTGCTGGGCATTCACGTTGGGAAAGCTGTGGGGGTATTGCAGGTACAGCATCGCCAGCGGGATCAGGGTGTTGCCTTCGCCATTGGCAAAGGCTTTTTTCAGCAGGCCTTCGGCTTCATGGTGTTCGGCTTCGGTGGAGCCTGGCTTGGCCACCAGCAGGCGACCGAGGCGGGCCTGGGCGCGCGGCGAGGTATCCGCCGCAGCGCGGTAGGTGGCCTCGGCCTGTTTGATTTGCGCCGGATCGCGGGTGCCTACCTGGATATCGGCCAGGCCCACCTGGGCCTCGCTGTAACCCAGTTCTGCCAGTTGCTGGTAATTCTGCTGCGCGGTGACGGTGTCGCCACGCTTGAGCGCTTCATTGGCCAGGCGTTGGTCGGGCAGGCCGGCGCAACCGGCGAGGGCGATGGCCAGCGCCAGGGGCACCGGCAGGGTTCGAAGGGCGCTCATGATTAAAGACCCGCAGCCATGGCTTTATCGATCAGCCAGTTCAGGGATGGGCCACGGTCGCTGGTCACTTCCACCGGGCGGCCGGCGTAGGCGCTGTCCAGCGGGGCGTCAGGCTTGATCTGTACGCGGATGTCGGAGGACAGGTCGGCGCTGTTCAGGCTGGTGCTGCTGACGATGGTGCCGGTGCGGGTCTGTTCTTCGTCGGCCACCTGGAAGCTCACCGGGGTGCCTGGGCGCACGTCACCGAACTGGCGATAGGTAAAGCGAGCTTCGACGTTAGCCTGGCTGCCGCGTGGCACCAGTTGGAAGATCACGTCGCCTTTGCTGGCGTACTGGCCGTCGGCGACCAGTTGCTGGGCGACCACGCAATCGCATGGCGAGGTGAGGGTGCCGGTCATTTGCTTGCCGAACAGCTCTTCGACCTTGGCCGGCTGCAGCTGGTCTTCGTCCAGGTGGCCCTTGAGCACATCCAGCATGCTGGTGCTGAAGGTCGCCAGTGGCGCACCTTTGGCCGCCACCGCGTCACCTTTGAGCAGGCTTTGCACGGTGCCGTCGCGGGGCATGGTCACGTTCATGCCGGGCACGCTGACCAGGCCCGCCTGGGCGTGGCTGACGAAGTACATGCCGTACACCGATTTGAACACGAAGCCGAAGGCTGCCAGGCCGACGAGGAAGATCGCCAGGCTGAACGTCACGGCGCGCAGGCGACCGAAGGCGCTCATGTTGCTGCCGCTGTCCTTGACCTTGCGCGCCTTGGTGAAGTTGTCGCGTTGCAGGGTCGCCAGCACGTCACCCATGGTCACGATGTCGCCGGACAGGTGCGAGGTGATCAGGTGGCGCAGGGTGGAAATATCCTGGGCGTCGAGGTTCTGGAACTGGCAACCGGTGCGGCCGGTCTGGCGGTCGTAGGAGCGGATCTGCAGCTCCACATCCATGGCCAGGCCGAGGTTATCGATGACGAACTGCAGGCGACCCTTGTGCACTTCACCCACGGTCAACGGCTGGGTGGCGGTGAACGCCAGGCCGCCGGCGGACAGGTCGATCACCCGCGCTTCGGTCTGGGTGCGGTCAGTGTTGAAGAAGCGCAGCTTGGCCGGGATTTTGACCCGGGCATGTTGACGCTGGGCTTCGGACTCGTGGACAACGTTGGCATTTACTTGGCTGTTCATGACGGTGTAATTCCTTGGTTAATTCAGGCTTGGCAGGGTCAGACCATCATCAGCAACACGGCAACGAAGATGCTGCCGGCGGAGAAGGTCATGGTCCGAGACGACCAGGTGTTGAACCAACGTTGAAAGCTGGCCAAATCGCGGGTCAGTTTGGTGTCCTGGCGGGTCCAGGACTGTTGATCAAGGCGGAAGAACACGTAGATCTTCACCAACGCGCCCATGATCTGGTTGTAATAGAGAATCGCCGGGTAAGCCGGGCCGATCTTGTGGCCGGAGCACGACAGCAGCAGGGTCAGGATCAGGCGGGTGATGCCGATCCACAGCAGGTACGCGAGGATGAACGCGCCGCCGTACTTGAAGGTGGCGATGATTGCCACGGTCAGGCCGAGCAGGGAGGTCCACATCGACACACGCTGGTCGAACAACACGATGCTGGTGAACAGGCCCAGCCGACGCACACCCAGGCCCAGGGCTCGGGAGTTCTGGCGCAGGTTGTTGCCGTACCAGCGGAACATCAGCTTGCGGCTGGCTTTGATAAAGCTCTTTTCCGGCGGGTGTTCCACGGTGTGGATCGCGGCGTCCGGCACGTAGAAGGTGTCGTAGCCCAGGCGCATCAGGCTGAACCAGCTGGACTTGTCGTCACCGGTGAGGAACTTGAAGCGGCCCAGGCGCCAGTGCTGCAGCGAGTCGCTTTCCACGTCGGCGATAAAGCCCGGGTCCGTCACGACGTTGGCGCGGAACACCGACATACGGCCGGTCATGGTCAGCACGCGCTTGGACAGGGCCATGGAGCACATGTTGATGTGGCGCTGGGCGAAGCGCAGTTTGTGCCACTCGCTCATGATGTAGCCGCCGCGCACTTCACAGAATTCGTTGGTGGTCAGGCCGCCGACGTTGCCGAACAGCTGGAACCACGGCACGGTCTTGCGCACCACGCCTTCGGCGAGCACGGTGTCGCCATCGATCACGGCAACCACGGCGCGGTCGTCCGGCAGGTGGCGAGAGATGGCGCGGAAACCGAAGGCCAGGCCGTCGCGCTTGCCGGTACCGGCGATACGCACGAAGTCGAGCTTGACGTGATCCGGCGGGTTCATGCGTTCCCAGAGGCTCTTGACCAGCAGCTCATCGGACATTTCCACCAGCGAGCAGACCACGGTGGTGGGGAAGCCGCATTCGATGGCCTCGCGAATCACCGAGCTGTAGACCTGCGCGGTGGTCAGCGCATCGATACGGAAGCTGGTGACCATCAGGAACACGTGGGACGGGTCGGCAGCCTTGCCCAGCTTGCGCACTTTACGGCGCAGGTGCGGGTAGACCACGTACAGGAACAGCATGCCGCGAAAGAAATGCGTAGCACCCATCGAGTAGCGCCAGATACCGACAGCGCCAATCAGGAAAATAAAATTCTTCGACTCGGAGTCGAACGTACTCGCCGGCAACAGCAGGGCGAGACCCATCAGCAGGCTCAGAAAGAACAGCCAGCCGGCGGATTGGAGCAGTACGTGTTTTAACTTGGACATAAGCGTCATCCGAAGGTGAAGAAGGCTTCGAGCTGCAAGCGCTGGGGATTGGTACGCCTGCAGCTCGAAACTTACCGTTGCTGTTACCAGCAAATGCCTTCGGTACGGCCTGTCGTACTGGTGGCCTTGGACATGAAGCCCACCAGGTCGATCACTTGCTTGCCGTGCGGTGCGTTCTGCGCCAGGGCGCGGAACTTCTCGTCGCGGTTACCGAGGATGATCACGTCGGAGTTGTTGATCACATCATCGAAGTCCGAGTTGAGCAGGGACGACACGTGGGGGATCTTGCCTTCGATGTAGTCCTTATTGGCACCGTGGACACGGGCGTACTCGACGTTGCTGTCGTAGATGCTCAGGTCGTAGCCCTTGCCGATCAGCATTTCCGCCAGCTCGACCAGCGGGCTTTCGCGCAGGTCGTCGGTACCGGCCTTGAAGCTCAGGCCCAGCAGGGCGACTTTGCGTTTGTCGTGGCCGGCGACGATGTCGAAGGCGTTCTGCACCTGGGACTCGTTGCTGCGCATCAGCGAGTTGAGCAGCGGCGCTTCCACGTCCAGGGAACTGGCGCGGTAGGTCAGGGCGCGCACGTCTTTAGGCAGGCAGGAGCCGCCGAACGCGAAGCCTGGGCGCATGTAGTACTGGGACAGGTTGAGGGTCTTGTCCTGGCAGACCACTTCCATCACTTCGCGACCGTCGACGCCGACCGCCTTGGCGATGTTGCCGATCTCGTTGGCGAAGGTGACCTTGGTGGCGTGCCACACGTTGCAGGTGTACTTGATCATCTCGGCTACGGCGATGTCCTTGCGGATGATCGGTGCGTCGAGTTCTTCGTACAGCGACTGCAGGACATCGCCGGAGGCTTTGTCGAATTCGCCGATAACGGTCATCGGTGGCAGGTCGTAGTCGGCGATGGCGGTGGATTCGCGCAGGAATTCCGGGTTGACCGCAACACCGAAGTCGACGCCGGCTTTCTTGCCGGAGCAGTCTTCGAGGATTGGGATCACCACGTTGGCGACGGTGCCCGGCAACACGGTGCTGCGTACCACGATGGTGTGGCGGGTGGTCTTGTCACGCAGGACAAAACCGATCTCGCGGCATACCGATTCGATGTAGTTGAGTTCCAGGTCGCCGTTCTTCTTGCTCGGCGTACCGACGCAAATCATCGACAGGTCAGTATCACGGATGGCGTCGGCGAAGTTGGTGGTGCCGCGCAGTCGACCGTTTGCGATGCCCTGGCTCAACAGTTCGCCCAGACCCGGCTCGACGATCGGCGATTTGCCGGCGTTGATCAGGTCGATCTTTTCCTTGGAGATGTCTACGCCGACCACTTCGTGGCCACGGGCAGACAGGCAACCGGCACACACTGCGCCAACGTAACCCAAACCAAATATGCTGATGCGCATCGCAATTACCTCTGTATTTAAATCATGCCATTAGATGGCCGGAGTTCATGTTTGCAAACGTCACAAATGCCGCGAAAGTTGGGCGAATAGACGCCGACTTGCCGCGTACAGGCATGTTGAATAACGAGTGACTAACTATTGCACTCAAGTTGTGCGCAACTTGGCCTTGTTATTGGGGCCTGCCCTGAAATGCAGCCAGCCTTCCTGGGAGAAGGGCCTGGCGCCAGTGCCGCAGGGCCTTGATAGAGGCTGTAAGCCTTTACATATCAATGCCTTGGGTTGTCTCACTGACCCATTAGGGTAAGCACAGCCTTGGCCTTATAGTTCGTGGCAATGGATCCTTATCGCCGCTCTCAACTAATCGGTTGGTAATGTGACCACTGAGTCAAAGTTGAATATGACAACTTCGCTACTTCCGTTGGTCCGCCTTGTAAGTCATCTCCTACAGAAACAGAGAATTTCGTTACCGGTGGTATGAGCGGCGCTTCAGGACGAAGTTCCTGGCCGCTCATCCTGTTTCCCGAAATTTCTTGAAATATAGGTAAAGATGGCACTGGTACTATATTGATAGCACTTGCTATCTGGGCCAGTAGTTACGGGTAGTTGGCGCGAAGGGATAGTTTTGTGCCACTAGTGTTTTAAAAAAGTGGTGCCACTACGAAAAAAAATCGGAAAAGTCGAGTGAAAGAAATGTTAGGGATGTGTCGGGATATTTTTTGACGTCAAATAAATGACGATTCTTGGTGTGAAGCGCGGATAAAAATGTGGGAGGAGGCTTGGCCCCGATGGCAGTGCATCAGTCGATAGATTCGTGACTGAACCACCGCAATCGGGGCAAGCCCCTCCCACATTTGGATGTCATTGTCTGAAAGAGGCTGGTACGGCCTTATTCCGGTGCGTGATCGCGCAGGAACACCAGATTGTCCGGCTTGGACTGCTCCGCATTGAAGCGGTAACCCTGCACATCGAACTGCTTGAGCCTGGCCGGATCGTTGATGCGCTCTTCGATCACGAAGCGGCTCATCATGCCCCGGGCCTTTTTCGCGTAGAAGCTGATGATCTTGTACTGGCCGTTCTTCAGGTCCTTGAACTCGGTGTTGATGATCCGAGCGTTCAGGGCCGTGCGCTTGACCGCCGAGAAGTACTCGTTGGAGGCCAGGTTGAGCAGCACGTCGTCGCCTTGTTCGGCCAGGGCTTCGTTCAGCCATTCGCTGATGCGCGTGCCCCAGAAGGCGTACAGGTCCTTGCCACGGGCGTTGGCGAGTTTGGTGCCCATCTCCAGGCGGTACGGCATCATCAGGTCCAGGGGGCGCAGCAGGCCGTACAGGCCCGAGAGCATGCGCAGGTGGTCCTGGGCGTAGCTGAAGTCGGCATCGCTGAAGGTCTCGGCGTTCAGGCCGGTGTACACGTCGCCCTTGAACGCCAGCAAGGCCTGCTTGGCATTCTCGGGGGTGAAGGCCGGGGTCCAGCTGCCGAAGCGGGCGGCATTGAGGCCACCGATCTTGTCGGACACGTGCATCAATTCGCTGATCTGCGCCGGGCTCAGCTCGCGCAGTTGCTCGATCAGCACCTGGGAATGGTCCAGGTACTGTGGCTGGGTAAAGCGCTGGGTCACCGCTGGGGTCTCGAAATCGAGGGTCTTGGCGGGGGAAATCACCATCAGCATGAAGTCGTCTCCTGTAAATCGTGCGGGGATTCTAGGGGGTTGGGCGTTTTGACTCCACCTATGATGGCGATAGGCGCGATCCGCTATGATGGCCGGTGACTCTGGAGAGGGAGACCCTGCGTGCGAATAGCGCTTTTATTGTCGGCGTGCCTGCTGTGCCTGAATGCCCAGGCGGCGCCGGTGGATGTAGCCAGCCTGGACCGTGGCACCTGGCCGGAAAAACTCAGCAGTCCTGCCCTGTTCGACGTGGCTTCGCGTGCGGAAATCCTGATGTTCGCCCACAGCCTGCTGGCCAGTGAATCCCAGGATGAAACCGCACTCAAGCAGCGCCTGGGCTTGAAGATCATCAACCTGGCCGCCATCGACGATCTGCGTCGCGAGCTTTGGCAGCGCCTGCTGGAGAACTACACGTTCGCCCAGCAGAGCTGCGAAGTCGACGCCTCGTTCTGCTACCTGGTGGAGAACATGGACGACCTGCGCGAGCAGGCCGGCAAGCTGGCGATCAGCGAAGACTCCTTCTATATAGGCTGGGCCGCCCCCAGCCATGCTTTCCACGAGCGTTATCTGGACGAACTGCTGCGCAAGGCCGCGCTGTTTCCGCAGATCAGCAGCGAAGTCGCGCGCTTTGGCGACCATGAACGCAATGGCGATGAGTTCAACGACCGCCTGTTCCTGCTGACCTTCGACGGCGGTCCGGCACCGGTCAGCGGCAACACCGACTGGCTCGCCGACTACCTGCGCAAGCAGAATATGAACGCCACCTTCTTTGTCCTCGGCAGCAGCCTGCAAAACCGTGTGGAGCGCAGTTCTGCCGCTGAGGTGGAGGCGTTGTACCAGGGACAGTGCGTCGGTACCGAGGGCTGGCAGTACCGTTCCCACAGCCATTGGGTGGACTGGCAGAGTTCCATCACCCGCAGCGCGCAGTTGGTGCAGAACCTGATGCCGGAAAACTACGTGCCGCTGTTCCGCCCGCCTTACGGGCAGCGGCGCGCGGACAGCCAGGGGTTCTTCCAGTCCCAGGGCTTGCAGGTGGCGTTATGGGACATCGATTCCCAGGACGAGCCGGGCAAGCTCAAGGCCGATGAGTCGGCGCAACGGGTGCTGACGTTGATGCTGTTGTGGCGCAAAGGCGTGATTGTGTTTCACGACACCCAGGACAAGGCGCGGGTAGCACTGCCGATGTTGCTGCAGGCAACGGCGCAGAGTGGGCTGGGTTGGCAGGACTGCCGGGAGGCGTTTCGTTAAAAGGATGAAGTGCCCGGCCCTGTTGGGTTGGAGGCATTTTGGCGCTGATTTTGTGCGACATTTCGATGCAGGCGGACTTCCGACTTTAACGGTGCGTCGGGCACTCGGCTAGTGCTATTCGTCATCCTGAAAAATAAACTTCAAAAAAGCGTCAAAGTACTTTTTCCTGTCATGGGTTTTGCGGTATTACGAAGTCAGATCGCCGAAACCTGCAACACAGGTGGCGTCTTCCAAGACTCCTCATGTGGGCACTGCGCTTGACGTCACTCAGGTGCAGTCGGTGGTCGAATCGAGGCGCAGCACTGTTGTGGTATTGCGTCGACTGGCTCCCACAAAGGTGACCGAGTATGGATGATCATGGACGTAACCCTTCTTCCGACCAGCCAATCCTTTATGTGCTTGATACCAATGTACTGATCCACGATCCAAACGCACTGCTTAACTTCGAAGAACACCACGTCGCCATCCCGATGATCGTGCTTGAGGAGCTCGACAAACTCAAAAGCGGGCACCACAGCGTGGCTGCCGAATGCCGCCAGGCCATCCGCCTGATCGACAAGACCCTGGGCGAAGCGTCACCCGAGGACGTTGAGGTCGGCGTGCCGATCCAGCGCGGCAAAAGCGGGCCCAAGGGCTTGCTGTCGATCCTGATGAGCAAGCGCAGCGAGCCCAACAGCCTGCTGCCGGAAAACCTGAACGACAACAAAATCATCAACCAATTGATCGACCTGCACGCTCGTGACAAGGACCTGCGCGTGGTGCTGGTGACCAAAGACATCAATATGCGCCTCAAGGCACGAGCGTGTGGGATCGCTGCCGAGGACTACAGTACCGACCAACTGGTCGACGACGTGTCGATGCTGTCCCGTGGTTATCACATGATGACCGGCTCGTTCTGGGACCGTGTCAGCAAGGTCGAAACCCGTCAGGACCATGGCCGTACCTGGCACCAGGTACAACTGATCGACAACCTGCCGGCCGTGCATATCAATGAATTCATTGTCGACGAACAGGGCTTCGTGGGCTGGATCAAAGAGATCCAGGTCGACAAGCTGCTGATCCTCGACCTGCATCAGGAACCCCTGTTGCACCAGGAAGCCTGGGGCCTGAAACCGCGTGACATCTACCAGAGCCTGGCGCTGTATGCGCTGCTCGACCCGGACATCCACCTGGTCAACCTGACGGGCGCTGCCGGTTCCGGTAAAACCATCCTCGCCCTGGCTGCCGCCATCGAGCAGACCATGGTGACCAAGCGCTATCGCCGCATCATCGCCACCCGCTCCGTGCAGGGCCTGGACCAGGAAATCGGCTTTTTGCCCGGTACCGAGGCGGAAAAAATGGAGCCGTGGCTGGGGGCGATCACCGACAACCTCGAAGCCTTGCACATGGATGACGAAAACACCCATGGCAGCGTCGACTACATCCTCAGCAAAGTGCCGTTGCAGTTCAAATCCCTCAACTACATCCGAGGTCGCAGCTTCCAGCAGAGCCTGATTTTGATCGATGAATGCCAGAACCTGACCCCGCACCAGATGAAAACCATCATCACCCGTGCCGGCGCCGGTTCCAAAGTGGTGTGCCTGGGCAACCTGGCACAGATCGACACCCCTTACCTGTCCGCGACCAGCTCCGGGCTGACCTACCTGACGGAACGCTTCAAGGACTTCCCGAACGGCGTGCATATCGCGCTGCAAGGGGTGCCTCGCTCGATTCTGGCTGAATACGCAGAGTCGCACCTGTAACCGTTGGAGCGGCGGTGCGTCGCACCGCTGCTCCCACATTTATTGCGTGTTGGGTTTACAATCGCCGCTCCTGATCAGGAGTATCCCTGTGCTGACTCATCTCGATTCCCAAGGTCGCGCCCATATGGTCGACGTCACCGACAAGTCCGTGACGTTCCGGGAGGCGGTGGCCGAAGCGCGGGTGCGCATGCTGCCCGAGACCCTGCAAATGATCGTCGACGGCGCCCATCCCAAGGGCGACGTGTTTGCCGTGGCCCGCATCGCCGGGATCCAGGCGGCGAAAAAAACCAGTGATCTGATTCCCCTGTGTCACCCGCTGATGTTGACCGGAGTCAAGGTCGAACTGAGTGCCGATGGCGCAGACTCGGTACACATCGTCGCGCGCTGCAAGCTGTCCGGGCAGACCGGCGTAGAGATGGAAGCGTTGACGGCGGCCAGCGTCGCGGCGCTGACGATCTACGACATGTGCAAGGCCGTGGATCGCGGCATGACCATCGAAAACATTCGCCTGCTGGAAAAGCTTGGCGGTAAGAGCGGGCATTTCAAGGCGGATGGACAATGAGCATCAACGTACTGTTTTTCGCGCGTTACAGCGAAAAAATAGGCCTGGATTCACTTGAGATGGAAGGCGAATTCGCCACGGTCGATGCTGTGCGCCAGGCGCTGGCCGCTGATCCGGGCTTTGAAGTGCTCAACGAAACCAGCTTGATGTGTGCTCGCAACCAGGAGTTGTGTGCTCTCGACGAGCCGTTGCAGGCCGGTGATGAAGTTGCGTTCTTCCCGCCCGTGACCGGAGGCTGAACATGGCCATTCGTGTACAGGTCGAACCGTTTGACCCCGGTGCCGAGGTCAACGCGATGCACGCGGCGAATGTGGGCGTGGGCGCGGTGGTGAGTTTCGTCGGCTATGTGCGCGATTTCAACGAGGGCCGAGAGGTGTCCGGGATGTTTCTCGAACACTATCCGGGCATGACTGAAAAAGCCTTGGCCAAGATCGCCGTCGAAGCCGAGCAACGCTGGCCGCTGCTCAAGCTCGAAGTGCTGCATCGTATCGGTGCGCTGGAGCCTGGCGAGCCGATAGTGTTCGTGGCCGCCGCCAGTGCCCATCGCCAGGCCGCGTTCGATGCCTGTGCGTTTGTGATGGATTACCTGAAAACCCGTGCGCCTTTCTGGAAGAAGGAAAACACCCGTGAGGGTGCGCGCTGGGTGGAAGGGCGGGACAGCGACCACGCTGCGGCGGATCGCTGGAAATAACCAGCCGAACACTTAACCAAATGTGGGAGGGGGCAAGTCGAATCGTCGCACCGCCCCTCCCACATTTTTATCGCTTTTCAGCTTACGGGCGTTTGCGTTCTACAGCCCGCAGCAAGTGCGTCGGCGGAGTCTCGCAACTGATCTTGCGGCCCAGCAAGGTCTCGATCGACGGCAACTGATACGAGTCATCCTCCCCGGCAAAGCTGATCGACACGCCCGCAGCCCCCGCCCGGCCGGTACGGCCGATGCGGTGCACGTAGTCGTCCGGCACTTCCGGCAGGGTGAAGTTGATCACGTGGCTGATGCCGTCGATGTGAATCCCGCGCCCGGCCACGTCGGTGGCCACCAGCACGCGGATCTTGCCTTCGCGGAAGCCTTCCAGGGTCTTGATGCGCTTGTGTTGCGGCACATCGCCCGACAGTTGCGCGGCATTCACGCCATCGCGCACCAGGCGTTCCTCGATGCGGCGCACTTCGTCCTTGCGGTTGGCGAACACCATCACGCGTTCCCAGCCGTTGTCGTTGACCAGGTTGTAGAGCAGCTTGTACTTGTCGGCACCGGCCACGGCATAGATGTGCTGTTCGACGTTTTCGCTGGCGACGTTCAGCGCTTCGATCTCGACGATGGACGGCTCGGTGGTCCACTGCTTGGCGAGGTTCATCACGTCTTCGGTGAAGGTCGCGGAGAACAGCAGGGTTTGGCGCTCGTTTTTCGGCGGGGTCTGGCGAATGATCTGGCGCACTTGTGGGATGAAACCCATGTCGAGCATGCGGTCGGCTTCGTCCAGCACCATCACTTCGACCATGTCCAGGTGCACGTCGCCGCGCTGGTTGAAGTCCAGCAGGCGGCCGGGGGTTGCCACCAGGATGTCGCAGTGGCGGGCTTCGAGGTGCTTGAGCTGCTTGTCGAAGTCCATGCCGCCGACGAACGTCATGACGTTGAGGCCGGTGTACTTGGTCAGGTCGGCGGCGTCCTTGGCGATCTGCACCACCAGTTCACGGGTAGGCGCGATGATCAGCGCACGCGGTTCACCCATGTAGCGTTCTTTCGGCGGCGGCGTTTGCAGCAGCTGGGTGATGATCGAGATCAGGAACGCGGCGGTCTTGCCGGTACCGGTCTGGGCACGACCGATGGCATCTTTGCCGGCGAGGGTAAAGCCCAGTACCTGCGCCTGGATCGGCGTGCAGTACGGGAACCCCAGGTCCTGGATGGCGTGCATCAGTTCCGGGGCCAGTTTGAAATCATGGAAGCGGGTCTTGCCTTCCTGGGGCTCGACGACGAAATCCTCGAGTTTCCACGGGATCACCGGCGGTTTGGGCGCGCGTTCCCGGCGAGGCTTGGGGGCGGGTGCGGCTTGGGTCTCGGGTTTTGCCTGTTCGGGCGGTGTCACCGTCGGCGTCTTCGGCTGGGCGACAGGTGCAGTCCGGCCTGGCTGTTGACCGTCATTGCGGCTGCCGGAGGAGGGGACAGGAGCACTGGGAACAGGCGCGAGCGGCTCAGCCTCGCTTTTGCCGAACATCTTCTTGAGTGCTTTGAGCACGGTGATCTCATTAATTGGTTAAGGAATGTACGCCGGCCAGTGTAATGCAAGAATCGGGCGCGGCGTAGTGCGTCTGTCATACGGCTACATAAACGTGGGGTTCAGCCCAGGCGAGCGGTCAACCAAGTCCCTATATCGTGAATCTCCTGGGGTAACACTTCGTGGCCCATTGGGTATTCCTGCCATGTCACGGTGACACCACGGGTTTTCAGGTGCTCGTAGGCGCTGCGGCCCATGGCGTTCTGTACCACCTCGTCGTACTGGCCGTGCAGGCACAGCGTTGGAATGCGTTGTTGGCTGGCCGACAATTCAAGCTCATCGCTGAAGGTGGGCGCGTAGGTGGAGAGGGCGATGACGCCGCCCAATGGCCCCTCCCAATTCAGGAACGCGGTGTGGAATACCACGGCGCCACCTTGGGAAAAGCCCGCGAGGAAAATCCGCGAAGCGTCTATTCCGGTTCTCTTCTGTGCTTCGATCAGATCGGTCAGCATTTTTGCTGACACTTCCAGCTCTTCCAGACTGATCGAGCGGGCCGGGCTCATGGCCTTGATGTCGTACCAGCTGGGCATCTCGTAGCCACCATTGATCGTCACCGGACGGGTCGGTGCCTGGGGCAAAACAAAGCGGGTGGACAGCAAGCTTTCCTGCAGCGCCTCGGCCACCGGCAGGAAGTCGTAGCGATCGGCACCCAGGCCATGCAACCAGATTACGCAGGCGTCTGCGGGCTTGGCGGGCTGAAGAATCAAGGGTTCGGTCATGTCTGCTCCATATATGTGCGTGCGCTCCGATTGGGTGCGTCGGAACGGTGCGCGACAGGTTGATCTGTTAAGAGAATGTCGCAAGGTTGAATCTTTTTCCATTGACGAGGGGCTGAAACGACTCAGCCGCCACTCTGGTACGCGCCTTGCTATGTGTAGGTCGATGTCAGAACTTTCCCTGGACGGTAACACTATCAGTGACTGCCGCTTCTGGGATAGCCGCTGGAATTACCGCGAAAGCCTCATGCCGCTTGACCCTAAAAAAAGCCAACACGGGTCGATATCGCCTCATAAGGGTGCGCTGAGGTTGGAGCTTCGACACAACAAGAGCAACTGGAGGTTTGAATGAAGGTATTGAAATCCACCCTGGCCATCGTTAGCGCGGCGGCTGTACTGGGTGTCAGTGGTTTCGCCCAGGCTGGCGCCACTCTGGACGCCGTGCAGAAGAAAGGCTTTGTGCAATGTGGCGTGAGTGACGGCTTGCCGGGCTTCTCGGTACCGGATGCCAGCGGCAAGATCCTCGGGATCGATGCTGACGTTTGCCGCGCCGTGGCCGCTGCCGTTTTCGGCGACGCCACCAAGGTCAAATTCAGCCAGTTGAACGCCAAGGAGCGTTTCACCGCGCTTCAATCCGGCGAAGTCGACATCCTGTCGCGCAACACCACCATGACCAGCTCCCGCGATGCGGGCATGGGCCTGAAATTCCCGGGCTTCATCACTTACTACGACGGCATCGGCTTCCTGGTTAACAACAAGCTGGGCGTCAAAAGTGCCAAGGAACTGGACGGTGCAACCATCTGCATCCAGGCCGGTACCACCACTGAGCTGAACGTTTCCGACTACTTCCGTGGCAACAACCTCAAATACACCCCGATCACCTTCGACACCTCCGATGAAAGCGCCAAGTCGCTGGAATCCGGTCGTTGCGACGTACTGACTTCCGACAAGTCCCAACTGTTCGCCCAGCGCAGCAAGCTGGCCTCGCCAAAAGACTACGTAGTTCTGCCGGAAACCATTTCCAAGGAACCGCTGGGCCCGGTCGTGCGTAACGGTGATGACGAGTGGCTGGCCATCGTGCGCTGGGTGGGCTACGCCATGCTCAACGCTGAAGAAGCCGGCATCACGTCCAAAAACGTTGAAGCTGAAGCCAAGTCCACCAAGAACCCGGACGTTGCGCGTCTGCTCGGTGCTGACGGCGAATACGGCAAAGACCTGAAAGTGAAGAAGGATTGGGTCGTACAGATCGTCAAGCAAGTCGGTAACTACGGTGAAGTGTTCGAGCGCAACCTGGGCAAGAGCACCCCGCTGGAAATCGACCGCGGCCTGAACGCGCTGTGGAACAACGGCGGCATTCAATACGCACCGCCTGTGCGCTGATCGCTGATGGTTCTGTCACCCGGTGGGCCAACCGCCGGGTGATGTTCTGTTCCATTCTTTCCGGGGCACTTCATGCAAAAACAAATCGGCGCACCAAATCGGAAGCTCAGCTTCAGCGATCCCAAAGTGCGTGCGTGGCTCTTCCAGATCATCACGATTGTGGCGGTGATCTCGCTGGGCTGGTACCTCTTCGACAATACCCAGACCAACCTTCAGCACCGGGGCATTACCTCGGGTTTCGACTTTCTTGAGCGCAGTGCCGGCTTCGGCATCGCGCAGCATTTGATCGACTACACCGAATCGGACAGCTATGCCCGTGTCTTTGTGATCGGGCTGCTCAACACTTTGCTGGTGACCTTTATCGGGGTGATCCTGGCGACCCTGCTGGGCTTCATCATCGGCGTGGCGCGCCTGTCACCGAACTGGATGATCAACAAGCTGGCGACCGTGTATGTGGAAGTGTTCCGCAACATTCCGCCGCTGCTGCAGATCCTGTTCTGGTACTTCGCGGTGTTCCTGACCATGCCGGGGCCGCGCAACAGCCATAACTTCGGTGACACCTTCTTTGTCAGCAGCCGTGGCCTGAACATGCCCGCAGCGCTGGCCGCTGACGGGTTCTGGCCGTTTGTGGCCAGCATCGTGGTTGCCATCGTGGCAATCGTGCTGATGGCGCGTTGGGCCAACAAGCGCTTTGAGGCGACCGGCGTACCCTTCCACAAGTTCTGGGCGGGCCTGGCGCTGTTTATCGTGATCCCGGCGTTGTGTGCCTTGATCTTCGGCGCGCCGCTGCACTGGGAAATGCCAAAGCTTTCAGGTTTTAACTTTGTCGGCGGCTGGGTACTGATCCCTGAACTGCTGGCCCTGACCCTGGCGCTTACCGTGTACACGGCAGCGTTTATCGCCGAGATCGTGCGTTCGGGCATCAAGTCCGTCAGCCACGGCCAGACCGAAGCTGCGCGCTCCCTGGGCCTGCGCCCTGGGCCGACGCTGCGCAAGGTCATCATCCCGCAAGCCCTGCGGGTGATCATTCCGCCGCTGACCAGCCAGTACCTGAACCTGGCGAAGAACTCGTCGCTGGCCGCCGGTATCGGTTACCCGGAAATGGTTTCGCTGTTTGCCGGCACGGTGCTCAACCAGACCGGCCAGGCCATCGAGGTTATTGCCATCACCATGAGCGTGTACCTGGCGATCAGCATCAGCATTTCCCTGCTGATGAACTGGTACAACAAGCGCATTGCGCTGATCGAGCGGTGAGGAAACGCACATGAGTTCGCATACTTTCAAACCTGATATGCCGCCGCCGAGCAAAGTCTTCGGACCGATGGCCTGGATGCGCGCCAACCTGTTCTCCAGTTGGCTCAATACCCTGCTGACGCTGTTGGCGTTCTACCTGATCTACCTGGTGGTGCCGCCGATCCTGCAGTGGGCCATCCTCGATGCCAACTGGGTCGGCACCACCCGCGCCGACTGCACCAAGGAAGGCGCGTGCTGGGTGTTTATCCAGCAGCGCTTCGGGCAGTTCATGTACGGCTACTACCCCGGCGACCTGCGCTGGCGTGTGGACCTGACCGTGTGGCTGGCCATCGTCGGCGTGGCGCCGTTGTTCATCTCGCGTTTCCCACGCAAGGCGGTCTATGGCCTGAGCTTCCTGGTGCTGTACCCGATCATCGCCTACTTCCTGCTCCACGGCGGGATCTTCGGGCTGACCAATGTGGCAACCAGCCAATGGGGCGGCCTGATGCTGACCCTGGTCATCGCCACTGTCGGCATCGCCGGTGCCTTGCCGCTGGGGATTGTGCTGGCCTTGGGGCGGCGCTCGAACATGCCGGCGATTCGTGTGGTCTGCGTGACCTTCATTGAGTTCTGGCGCGGCGTGCCGTTGATCACCGTGCTGTTCATGTCCTCGGTGATGCTGCCGTTGTTCCTGCCCGAAGGCATGGGCATCGACAAGCTGCTGCGGGCGTTGATCGGCGTGATCCTGTTCCAGTCGGCCTACGTGGCCGAGGTGGTGCGTGGCGGTTTGCAGGCGATCCCTAAAGGTCAGTACGAAGCGGCCGCGGCGATGGGCCTGGGTTACTGGCGCAGCATGGGCCTGGTGATTCTGCCGCAAGCCCTGAAGATGGTGATCCCGGGCATCGTCAACACGTTTATCGCCTTGTTCAAGGACACCAGCCTGGTGATCATCATCGGCCTGTTCGACCTGCTCAACAGCGTCAAGCAAGCCGCCGCCGACCCTAAATGGTTGGGCATGGCCACCGAAGGCTATGTGTTTGCCGCCCTGGTGTTCTGGATTTTCTGTTTTGGTATGTCGCGCTATTCCATTCATTTGGAACACAAGCTCGACACAGGCCACAAGCGTTAGGAGTTGATGTTATGAGCGAAGCGATCAAACAGCCTGTGAGCCCTGAAGGCATTATCCAGATGCAGGGCGTCAACAAGTGGTACGGCCAGTTCCATGTGTTGAAAGACATCAACCTCAACGTCAAGCAGGGCGAGCGTATCGTGCTGTGCGGCCCGTCGGGTTCGGGCAAGTCCACCACCATCCGTTGCCTCAACCGTCTGGAAGAGCACCAGCAGGGCCGCATCGTGGTCGATGGCGTGGAACTGACCAACGACCTCAAGCAGATCGAAGCGATCCGCCGTGAAGTCGGCATGGTGTTCCAGCACTTCAACCTGTTCCCGCACCTGACCATCCTGCAGAACTGCACGCTGGCGCCGATGTGGGTGCGCAAGATGCCCAAGCGCAAGGCCGAGGAAATCGCCATGCACTACCTGGAGCGTGTGCGCATCCCGGAGCAGGCCCACAAGTTTCCGGGGCAACTGTCCGGCGGCCAGCAACAGCGCGTTGCGATTGCCCGCGCCCTGTGCATGAAGCCGAAAATCATGCTGTTCGATGAGCCGACCTCGGCCCTCGATCCGGAAATGGTCAAGGAAGTACTCGACACCATGATCGGCCTGGCCGAAGACGGCATGACCATGTTGTGCGTGACCCACGAAATGGGTTTCGCGCGCACCGTGGCCAACCGTGTGATTTTCATGGACAAGGGCGAGATCGTCGAACAGGCGGCGCCGAATGACTTCTTCGACAACCCGCAGAATGACCGGACCAAGCTGTTCTTGAGCCAGATCCTGCATTGATCGATGCCTGAAAAAATAAACCCGGCCTGGCCGGGTTTATTTTTGTCTGTTCAGGAGGCCTTGAGCGCCTCCTGCCCTGTGTTCGCGGTATGGGTGAAGCCCCGCAGGTCAGCGCCTTCGGCCAAGACCCTGGCGTCGGCGAGCAGGTGAGGGTAACGGTCCAACAATCGCATCAATAGAACCAGTGGCTTCGGTGGCAGAAGCTCACCGCGTTCATAACGTGAAAAAGCGTTGTGACCGCCACCGGACAACAGTTGCACGGCTTCTTTCTGCGTAAGGTGCAGCTTGCGACGGATGCGTTTCATCTCGTTGCCGATCATTGTCCGCGCGGTACGGACCAGTTCATCGCTGGCGGCGCTATAGCGGTCGGAGCTGTCAGGGTCATGCATGCCGTCGCCGCACAGTTGGCATTCCCAGCCAGACAGGTCATCGACACGCCGTTCCATACCGTTGACACGGAGGGTTTCGCTGCGGCTTTCGAAGCGCCTCATGGCGTCGGGTGCACCGCAAATGAAGCAATGTTGAGTGTTCATGAGCTCTTCTTCTTGAAGGAGATCACTGGAGGGTTACCGGCTGTGCAGTAAGTGACCTTGATGTAAATCTCCAGACCGTGTGAATTGATGTGGTACACGTCCTGCCACACCCGGTGATCGGCATACGTGGTCATCGATTTGTACAACATCCTGTTTTGTAGTTCGAAAACGACCTCTTGCATCTCCTTGATACTCAGACCGAGCCGCGCGCCTGTTTGCTTTGCTGCGAGCGTAAATGCCCGGCCTCCAAGCCGCCTGACGTCCGCCTTGATCACCGCCAGATCGTAATGAGGTGTGTACTTTTCCATAAGACACCTGAGCCGAATAATTACCCTTTGAGGGTAATTTTACCAATCGAAAATACTGCTCCTTTTCCTGCCTAAGAACCCTAGTGCGTTGCCTTTGTAGGCAACTCTGAATAGGCTGTAGGAAAATTCATCCTATGATTGGACGAAAGCCTGCATTCCATGACAGACATCGCCCCCTTGATCAAACGCTCCCTGGTGGACCAGGCCCTTGAGCAATTGCGCTGGCGCATCAGCGAAGGCCGGTGGGCCATCGGCGAACGCCTGCCCACCGAGCCGGAGCTGGCCGCCGAGCTGGGCATCAGCCGCAACACCGTGCGCGAGGCCATGCGCGTGTTGGCGTTCTCCGGGTTGATCGAGATCCGCCAGGGCGACGGCAGTTACCTGCGCTCGATGACCGACCCGCTGGGGGCCATGCGCGCGTTATCCCACTGCACCCTGGAGCAGGCGCAGGAGACGCGGCAGATCCTGGAAGTGGAGGCCGTCGGGCTCGCGGCGGTGCGCCGTACCGACGCCGACCTCACCGCTTTGCATGAGGCACTCAAGGCCAGCGCGGTGCTGTACCACGGTGACCTCGAGGCCTATATCAGCGCCGACCTGCTGTTCCACAAACGCCTGGTGGACGCCGCGCACAACCCGGCGTTGAGCGAGCTGTACCAGTACTTTTCCGCCATCGTCGGCGCGCAGTTGCGCCAGACCCTGAACATTTCGCCGCGTCGCCAGGCGGTGTTCGACCTGCATATCGCCCTGCTCGCAGCCGTGGAACACCAGGACCCGGAACGCGCCAAATCCCTTTGCCGGCAGTTGATCAATGAACCCTGAAACCAAGCGTACGAGCGAGTTGGACGAACTGTTGATCGACGCCGAGGCCGACGACGACGTGGTGCAAAGCAGCCACCCGGTGGTGAGTCGCCCCTGGTTGCTGCTGCTGGGCCTGATCCTGGTGGCCTTGAACCTGCGTCCGGCGTTGTCGAGCGTGGCGCCATTGCTGGCCGACGTCTCCAGCGGCCTGGGGTTGTCGGCGGCCAAGGCCGGTTTGCTCACCACCCTGCCGGTGTTGTGCCTCGGCCTGTTCGCACCCACGGCGCCGATCCTGGCCCGGCGGTTTGGCGCCGAGCGGGTGGTGTTGGGGATTTTGCTGACCCTGGCTGCCGGCATCATCCTGCGCAGCGCTTTTGGCGAAGTGGGCTTGTTCGCCGGCAGCCTGATCGCCGGTGCGAGCATCGGCATCATCGGCGTCTTGCTGCCGGGCCTGATCAAGCGTGATTTCGCCAGGCAGGCCGGTGCCATGACCGGCGTCTACACCATGGCCCTGTGCCTGGGCGCGGCGTTGGCCGCCGGTGCCACGGTGCCGCTGAGTCATTACTTCGGTGACCGCTGGACCATTGGTCTGGGCTTCTGGATTCTGCCGGCGTTGGCGGCGGCGTTGTTCTGGTTACCGCAGGTCGGCCGCAGACACGCCACCCACCAGGTCGCCTACCGAGTGAAGGGCCTGCTGCGTGATCCGTTGGCCTGGCAGGTCACCTTGTACATGGGCCTGCAATCGTCCCTGTCGTACATCGTGTTTGGCTGGCTGCCGTCGATCCTGATCGGTCGTGGCCTGAGCGCCACCGAAGCCGGGCTGGCGTTGTCCGGCTCTATCGTCATGCAATTGTTCAGTTCCCTCGCCGCACCCTGGCTCGCCACCCGTGGCAAAGACCAGCGCCTGGCGATCGTACTGGTGATGCTGCTGACCCTCGGCGGTTTGTTCGGTTGCCTGTATGCACCGCTGGACGGCCTGTGGGGCTGGGCGATCCTGCTCGGCCTGGGCCAGGGCGGTACGTTCAGCCTGGCGCTGACCCTGATCGTGCTGCGCTCGCGCGACTCCCATGTGGCGGCCAACCTGTCGAGCATGGCCCAGGGCTTTGGCTACACCCTGGCGTCCATTGGCCCATTTGCGGTGGGCCTGGTGCACGACTGGACGGGCGGCTGGTCGGCCATCGGCTGGATTTTCGCGGTCACCGGCCTGGGCGCCATCATTGCCGGGCTGGGGGCGGGGCGGGCGCAGTATGTGCAGGTCAGCAGCGAGAAAGTCTAGAGGTACACCACCTCCAGCGTGGCAAGGCCGTCGAGTCGTGTGTCGCTGCTCAGGTCCAGGTTTTGCGTGGCATTGATCACGGCTTCGACCTTGACCGTGCTGATCAGCTCCTGGATTGCCGAGGGCCCGGCCGTGCTGCCGGCGATGTCGGTAAAGCCCAGGTAACTGTTGGCGCCGATATTGATCGGGTTGAGGTTGGCGGTGCGCCAGGCCACGCCGCCGGTGGTGGATTCGGTGCCGTACACCTGCGTGGTGCTGTCGACCAGGGTTTGCCTGGGGTCGAAGGTCATGGCGTACAGGCCGATGCGGTTGCCGCTGCTGTCCAGGCCCAGGCCGTAGTAAATCTCGCTGTTGACCATGGCCGAACCGTCGCGATTGTCGTGCATGCGCAAGGCAAAGCGGTTCGAGGCGTTGCAGGCGATGCTGACTTGCAGCAGCTTGACCGGCAGGCGCGTGTTTTTGTCCGTGTTCAGGTCCTGGTGGGAGATCTTGCCGTAGTCGATCAACGCGCCGTTGGACAACTGCGGGGTGCAGGCGGTGGGCGTGATGCGGCCCTTGACCGCCAGGTCCACGCGCGAGGCGGCCTGTGCGGGGAGCGCGCTCTCCAGTAACAGCAGGGAGAGCAGGGTGATGCCGGGGGTTTTCATGGGGCGGGTTCCAATGGGTTACAGGTAGATGATTTCGAGGGTGCCGGAGCCGTTGATGTACACCACGTTGCGCAAGTCCAGGGCCTGGGTCGGCGCCAGGTAGGCCTTGAGGCGCACCGTGCCGGCCAGGTGCTGGATCGGTACCGGCCCCAACGTGCTGGCGGCGCGGTCGGTGAACCCCATGAGGCTGTTGGCGGCGATGGGGATCTGCCGGGCACTGGAACTGCTCCAGGCCACCCCGCCGCTGGTGGAGTCGGTGCGATACAGCGTGCCGAGGGCATCGGCGCTGAACTCGGCCGGGTCGATGTTCAGGTAGTAGCGCCCGATCTTGTTCTGGCTGGCGTCCAGGTCCAGGCCGTAGGCGGTTTCGTCGATGCCTCCGGTCGCCGAGCCGTTGCGGTTGTCATGCATCTTCAAGGCGAAGGGGGTGGCGGCGTCGCAACTGACAGAGAACTGCAAGGTGCGGGTGGGCAGTGGGGTTTCGTGGGTGGCGTTCAGGTCTTTGGCCGCCAGCGTGCCGTAATCCACCAGCCCTCCGTTAGACAGCTGCGGTACACAGGCCACGGGAGCGAAATGCGCCTGCAGCGTCAGTTCGCGGTAGCGATCGCTGGGACGGTGGTAGACCGTGCCGGAAACTTCCCAGGTGGTGGCATCCCTGACGCGGGTGGCGGCGCTGTCGGCCCAGGCGTTGACGCTCAGTTGCAGCGAAAAGTGCTTGCCCCTCAGCAGCGTACCGTTCTGGACCGGCGCAATCCCGTGGCCCGGCCGCCAATCCAGGCTGTTGCCTGTGGCGACGGCAGGCTGGCCGCTGGCGGGCAGCAATCCCAGGGCCACCGCCTGGCCATCCAGTACAGCGTCGCTGGCGTTGAGGGTGTAGCTGCCCTGCTCGGTAAATTGCCAGCGCTCTGGGCTTGCCGCCAGGGCGCGATAGAACAGGCTCGGGTCGGTGGGGTGCGGGCACGTGAACGTCAGGCTCAGGCGCCGCTCGCCGAGCAAACGCTGTGGGGCGCTGTCGCGCTGGGCGGCGCGGTTCATCAGGCCAAAATCCAGCAACGCCTCGCTGACGTTCAGGCGGCATTCGTCCTGGGCCAGGGCGCTATTGAGCGCGCCCATCAGCACGCAGGCGATGCCTAGTCGTAGGGCTGTCATCGATCATCCTCGGGGGTATGGCAGAGGGCGGGGGCGGTTTCGTAATACACCGTCGGATTCGCCTTGGCCGGCAATTCAAAGCGCAATTCACAGCGTTGTTTGCCTGCGGTGCCGACCCACAGCGTGGTGTGCTCCAGCACATTGGGCAGGAACACCTGGCTGCCGTCCTGGACCAGGGTGACGAATTCACCCTCGGCGGTGCTCACCGTGGCCCCACGGGGCAACGGCTGGTCCTGGTCGGTGCGTACCGTCAGCAGCAAGCGGCGCGTCAGCGCTACGCCGAACTCGACGCGATCCACCGCACCACGCCCGGCCGAGATCATTGCCAGGCCATTGTGGATATCGGCGTTGCGTGGCAGCGAGCGGGTCTGTACCTCGACCGGGCTGCGTCCGTACGCATTGACCTGGGAAACCACCGCCTGGCCTTGCCAATCGGTCCAGACCGGGCCGCTGGGGGTGCTGAGCTTGATGCCGCTCATGTCGCCCACCGACACCAGGGCGAAGGTGTCGCGCACCGGGTACGGCGAGAACGTCATCCCGCCGCCATGCACCACCATCGCGCCACGGGCACCGCCCTGGTAACTCGAGCGTTCGGCGTCGCTGCGGCTGTAGCTCAGGTCCAACTGGCTGTAGCGCGGCAGGGCGGACAGGCCCACGCTGGTCTCCACCTGGCGGTCGCGGCTGTCGTACTCGGCGCTGACCCGGTAGTTGAGTTGGTCGTTGACCTGTTCGTTCAGGCCGAGCCCGGAACGGTGCTCGCCGCCCGAGTTGCGCACCCAGGCGCGGGCCCGGCGACTCTCGCCCAGGGGCAGGCTCAGGTTCAGGTACACCGCATTGTCCTGTTGCTGGCGCCCGCCCATCTGCCATTCGGCACTGGCCGACAGCGACACGCCGTTGACGCTCGTCCCCCAGGACGCCAGCGCGCGGCTGCTGTTGGCCCCGTCAAAATTGCTGGAGCGCGAGAGCCCGGCGCTGAATGCCCCGAGCCACGGGTGCGACCAGCCCAGGGTGGCGCTTTGTTGATCGCGATAGCGTGTGCTGCGGTGCCGGTCGGGTTGGGCTGCGTAGGTGGCTTCCTCCAGCTCGCGGTAGCCTGGGGTGCGCCAGGAGTTGGCGAGACTGAATGACCATTGTTCACCCAGGCGCTGGGCCCAGGAAAGATCGGTTTGTACACCCTGTGCCTTGTCGCGGGCCTGGGCATCGGAGAGTTGGCTGGCCAGCTGCAACTGGCTGTCCAGCCCGGGCAACCAGGCCATGCTTGCTCCCACTCCACGGTATTGGCTGGCGGCCAGCACGCCACCGCCCACGGACAATTGCGGATGCACGGCGCCGTTCCAGCCCGCACTGACCACCCACGGATCGTCACCTTGAGCGTTACCAATATTGCGCACGCGTCCTGATGCCACCGAGTAACCGGCTGCCGGCAGCCCCAGGCCAAGCATCGCCGCCGGGACGGTGAAGCGCCGTTCGCCGCCTGTGCTTTCCTTGACCGTTACCTCCACATCCGAGCGGGTGTTCAAGCGCCGTACATCGGTGAGGGCGAACGGGCCGGCGGGGACCACCGTCGAGTGGATCAGCGCGCCGTTCTGCCGCACCTCGACCTGTGCGGGGCTGTTGGCGATGCCCTCGATGGTCGCGCCCTGCTCCTGGTCTTGCAGGGCTTGTTCGGTAAATACCTGCACGCCGGTGATCTGGGCGCCGGACAACACCGGGTTGTAGAGGCTGACTTGCCCGGCCTGCAGCACCGTTTGATAACGGGCAAAGGTGCGTTGGGCATAGGCTTCCAGGTGGGTGCTGCGTGACAGGCCATCCTGCCAGGTCTGCACCTGGCGGCTGCGCACGATCCAGTCGCCCGCATTGAAGCCGACCTCGGTATTGGCCGAGCCGAAACGGCTGGCGTCGTCGCCGAAGCGGTTGTAGAACCCGCTGAGGTCGTAGTTGAGCAGGCCCGCGACGCCGCCGGCCTGGTACTCCGAGATGTCCTGCTGCAGGGGGCGCAAGGCTTCGCTTGGCACCACCAGCGATACGGTAAGGCTGGCCGGGTCCGGCTCGACCAGACTCTGCGGGAAGCGGGCGAGCACGTCATGGCACGGGCCGCTGTCCGCCGGGACCCGCAGATTGGCGGTGTCCAGCAGCGCGCGGTCAAAGCACAGGGCGCCGTGCTCATCGAAACGTGCCTGCAGGCGGCCGCGGCGTTGCCCGTTGACCCGCAAGGTCACGGCGTGTGTGCCTGCCGTGAAGCGCGGGGCATCCAGTAGCAGGCTCGCCAGGTGCGGGTCGATGCCGCGCTGGTCCAGGGTCTTGGTATCAAAGCCTGCGTACTCGTCGGCCCGCACCTCTTCGGGGAACAAGGCAAAGGTCAACAGCAGCACGGGTAAGGCAAGGCGGGGTGGGGCGGCGGGCACGGCGTTGCCGTCACGATCATTCACGACTGTTTTCACCAAGGCATTCGAATATTGGGCGGCTGCGCGTCTTAGCGGCGCTTGTCAGGCCGTCACGTCGTCTTGCGTCAGGGGAGGGTGAGCGGCGCGTCGTAGGCGGCGACGGCGAAACCATACAGGGTGGCCGGTTGCAGTCTTACCATGCGGGCGCCGGCGGCGGTTGCCGGCACACGCAGGCGCTCACCCGGCAACACGTAGGTGCGCGGCAGCATCGCCTTGCCGTCGCCGGGCAGCAGGCGCAGCTCCTGGGCCAGCCGCACCACATACGGCGTGTCATTGCTGACCAGCAATTGGTTGTTTTCCAGGGACCAGGTCAAGCCGGTCCAGGGCGTGCGATTGGGCGCCAGGCCCTTGGGATGAATGATCACCGGCAGGTTCTGGCGCACGGTGACACCCACCCGTGCATGTCCGGCCTCGGCTGCGGGGCGGCCCTTGGGCATGCCTTCGAAAATCACGCGTTTGAGGCGCTGGCTCTTGAGCGGCAAATGATCTTGCAGGATGAAACGCACCAGTTGCGATTTCGTCGGCTCCACCCGCGACAACGGCGGGGTGACCACCAGCAAGGGCTCGTTGTCTTCCGGGATATCTTCCAGGGTCACGTGCAGCAGGGCCAGCTGACTGTCGGTGTTGGTCACCGAAACGCTGGCTTCGCCGTCGCTTTCGTAGACGATCACCACGGAGGTGTCGGGGACCATGCCATCAGCCCGGGCATTCATGCTGAACAGCAATGCCAGGGCGGCAATATTCAAAAGTAGCGTCGTCATGACGAGAGTTCCGTTGGGCAGGAGAGGAGTCAGAGGTAGCGCAGATCCAGGACGATGGAGCCATCCAGCGGCACCTCTTGATCCAGGGTCAGGTAGTTGGAAAAGTTGATCGAGGTTTCGATGTGCAGTTGGGCGCTCAGATGCCTGATGAAGTCCGGCTGGCGATCCCCCGGCAGGGCAAAACCGGTGTAGGCCTTGGGCGCGGCGTTGGGGCGAGGCGTCCAGGTTTCACCGTTGTCGAGGGACATCAGCACCTGCATGGGTTGCGCGTCGCCCAGTGGGTTGCGATAGGACAGCGCCACGCCGCCGAGGCGTTCTTCGGGGGCATGGATGTTCCTGCCCAAGCCGAAGACCCCTGGGGCCAGCGCCGACTCCGCACGGTTGTCCAGGCCCACCAGCGCAAACAGCATGGGCCGGGCGCACTGTACGGACAGCTCCAGGAGTCGGCTCGGCATCAGGGTGAATTCATCACTGCTCAGCGTATGGGAGGGAATCTTGCCATGGTCAACCATACCGTCTTCCGACAGCTCGACGTGACAGGCGTCCGGGGTCAACCGGCCGGTCACGGTGATATCGACGATAGAGGCGGCCCACGCCGGGGCGGCGAAGGTCAGTGTCAGCAGGGCAGCGAAAAGCGTGGCGGGCGTGTTCATAGGGCATCACTGGCTGGGAGACGGTGGCCGATCTGTAAGGGAGGCCATGGCAGGACTGGCCTGGCATGGCATCCCCGGCATCACAGGTACTTCACTTCCAGGGTGGCCGACCCGTCGAGGGTGACCTCGTTGCTCAGGTCCAGGCTGTCCGTGCGGGCAATCGAGGTGCTGACCTCCATCTCCATGACCAATTCCTTCACGGGCACCGGCTGGGTGGTGTCATCCGTGGTGGCGACCGACATGTACAGGCCCGGGTCCCAGAACTTTTCCTTGTACCAGGTATTGCCCCCGTCGCCGGAAGCGATGGTTTCCACCTGTACGCCGTCGGCGACGGCGTTTTGCAACATCAGGTCGAACCAGCCCAGTTTTTGCGTACCGTTGATAAAGCCCAGTCCGAAGAGACTCGCCATTATTGCGGAGTCCGCGCGGTTATCGATCGCATTCAGGGCAAACGAGGTCGCACCATCACAGACCACCGCAATCGTCATGACGTTCTTACCGATGTGGGTAGGGTTGTCCGGGCGCAGGTCCTTGGCGGAAATCTTCCCGTGGTCGATGACGCCGCCGCCGGACAGGTTGGGGGTACAGGCGCTGGGCACGATCAGGCCCTTGACGGTCAGGTCCACGGTGGAGGCGGCATGGGCGGTGGCGCAGGTGAGCAGCATCAAGCTGGTGGCAGCGGCACTGAACAGGGTTTTCATGGTGAGCGAACTCCTTTCGATAGGCGGAATTACAGGTACTTGAGTTGAACGGTGGCGTGCCCGTCGATGGGGACTTCGTCCAGCAGGGTCAGGCGGTCGGCGGGGGCGACGTGGGTGTACAGGCGGATCTGCGCGTCAAAGTCGCGGACGGCGATGGGCACCAGGCCATTGCTGCTTGCAACGGCGGTCAGCCAGATATGGTTCAACTGGTTGGTGGGGGCCCAGCTCACCCCGCCATCGCTTGAGGTAATGATGCGTGCAGCCGCGCCGTCGGCCACGGGGGTGTAGAGGTGGAAGGTCGAGCCGCCGATCTTTTCATCGTTCGGGGTCATGCCCAGGCCATGCCAGTGATCATGGTTGGCCGAAGAACCGGCGCGGTTATCAATGGTGTTGAGGGTGAAAAATGTCGGCCCTTCGCAACGGACGCTCAATTGCATGTTCTGGTTGGGCAACACGGTGTGTTGCTCGGCATTGAGCGACTTGGCCGACATTTTCCCGAAGTCGACCACGCCGCCCCCGGAAATCAGCGGCGCGCAGGCGCTGGGCGTGATGCTGCCCTTGACGGTGAGGTCGGTATTGCTGGCGGCAAACACCGCTGGCGTAAACAACAGCAACAGTGCTGCGCGAGTGACAAATAGGTTCATAGGGGCAATCACCATTTGAGCAGGGTCGATGGACGCGGGGTAAGCACTACAGGTACTTCACTTCAAAGGTCGCAGAACCATCCAGTGCCACCTCGTTGGTCAGCGTCAGTGTGTTGGCCGGCGCGATCGCGGTGTTGAGCACAATCTCCACGCTCATGTCCTGCAGCGGGTGAGGCTGCCAGCCAATCGTTTCGTCCAGGCCTCCCAGTGCAATCAGGTAGTTGGGCTCAACGGTGTCGTCTTCTGCGAGCCACGTCCAACGGCCTTCGGTGTACGACACCAGCAAGGTCGACGGCTTGTCGGCGACGGGATTGCGCATGGTCAGGAAGTACCTGCCCAGTTTCTCCGTCTCGTTGATCAGGCCCAGTCCGAACGAGGCGGGGCGGGTAGAGGAGCCGGCACGGTTGTCGAAAGGCTTGATGGCAAACAGCGTCGATGCCTCGCAACTGACGGACAGTTGTACGGTTTGTGTGGGCAGCGGGGTCTGGCTGTCGAGGTTCAGGTCTTTCGCGGAAATTTTTCCGAAATCCACTGCGCCCGGCAGGTTGGGCGTACACGCACTGGGCGTGATCAAACCTTTGACCGTCAGATCCACCGTGCTGGCAGCCAAGACAGGCAAGGCACTGGTGAGCAACAGGGCGGCGCTGAACAGGGTGAGGGACTTGCTCATTTCTATAGGTTCCACTAAGGGGCTGGCTGATAAAGGCTTGCGCACGGCATCGTCCGAGCTTTTTGTGGAAGGCGGCGAGCAGGGCGGCGGGTGGTGTCTTGCTGGGATCGACGAAACGGGCCGATCCATCCCCTCTTTGGGGGTGGCGGCAATTTAGCCGGGGGGAGTGGCGGGGGAAATACAACTATTACGACAATCGGAGTAGTCAGTATTTGAGTGCAAGTTCGTGGGAATTAATGTTTTGGATTGTAGGAAAGTTGGGTTTTTCGTAGTTGTTGTATCGTCTTTTCCCTGTCCGCAAGGCTATTCATTGTTGCTTATGACAGTCACATGAGTGCCATGGGGATGTTGCACGCTGTTCGTTGATTTGGCTGTTGCAGCTTCCCGCTCCTGTTCAAGTGGATGTTGATGAACTCATGGGCTGAGCAATCAATGTAAGCACAGTGAGGTGACCATGGTGACAAGGGTATTTTCCAAGCGAGTACCTGTCCTGAAGTTGGCACCCTCACCCTTGCCACCGTTGGTGGAGGAGCCGGTTCGTCGTCCAGGCGCGATTGCATGGCCGACGCGAGCCAGCCTGATCGAGATTTTCGGCAGTGATGAGATGGTGAATCGGGCGGTGGCCAGCCTGATTGAGGAAGCACGGGAAGACGATGCCTGGCTGGACCTGGCGCAGGCCCGCGCCGATGGGCCCTTGCTGGTGGAGCGATTGCACCGTTTGGTGGGCAGCCTGGCCTTCGTCGGCGGAGTCGACCTGGAGCGTTGCGGCGAGCAGTTGATTGCGCGGGTCCAGGCCGATGGTGTGGTGGCGAATACGCCGCAGTTGCAAGCCTTCCAGCGCAACTTGCGGGGGTACATGGCTTATCTGAGCCGGTTATGAGTCTTCGGGACTCAAAGGTTTGTAGGAGGTTATTACTGTGGGTTGGAAGTTTTGGGTGTAGGTAATTTCTTTTTATTTTGTAGGCGTAAAGTTGCCATCTATCAAACGCTGGGCGCGGTCCGGAACCGGCTGCATCGAGTGGTTGTTGAGACAAGAGGACACAGGTATTTTTGCGCCAATTCCAAGTTGCCATCATTCGTGGGTATTTATGTTGCGTGTAATTATTGCCGACGATCATCCCATTGTGCGCATCGGGCAACGGGTGGTGATTGAGGCGGGCGGTAGATGCACAGTGGTCGGTGAGGCCGACGGTCCCGATGAATTGCTCAAGTTGCTGGGCAGCGTGGCGTGTGACGTGCTGGTGACTGACTTCGCCATGCCCGGCGGCCAGCAGGCCGACGGCTACGGACTGCTGGGGCTGTTGCGGCGCCAGTACCCGACTTTGCCGGTGATTCTGGTCACCATGTTCGCCAATGTGGCGACGCTGCGTGCGTCCTTTGCCCACGGGGCACGGGCGATTGTCGCCAAGAGCGCCTCGGCCCGGGAGCTGCCCACCGCTATCGCTACAGTGACCAGGGGCGAGACGTTTGTCAGTGAATGCCTGCGCGCGCAGTTGGTGGAGGCGGGCACCGGCGATCAGTTGCAACAGCCGCAGCTGTCCAGCAAGGAGCGCGAAGTGGTCAGGATGCTGGCCAGCGGCATGACCGTCAGCCAGATTGCGGCCCGGGTCAATCGCAGTATTTCCACGATCAGCAAGCAGAAAAGCACGGCCATGAGCCGGCTGTGCATCTCCACCGATGTGGACCTGTTTGCCTACGCCCGCAGCTGCGGCATGGTGCCGTAGCGCCGGGTGGGGCATTCCCGGTGTAAATGGCGATAGAGTTTTATCGGCGCCCGGACTATCTTGGACGGCTTACAACCCCTGGTCTGGAACCTGCCCATGAGCGACGCACACAACGCCCTGATCACCGAGTTCTACAGCGCTTTCCAGCGGCTGGATGCCGAGGCCATGGCGGCCTGCTACACCGAGGATGTGCTGTTCAGCGACCCGGCCTTCGGTGAGTTGCGCGGGCGTAACGCCGGCGATATGTGGCGCATGCTCACCACCCGGGCCAAGGATTTCTCCCTGACGTTCGACCATGTGCGCAGCGATGAAACCACCGGCAGCGCGCATTGGGTCGCGACCTACCTGTTCAGCGCCACCGGTAACACGGTGGTCAACGATATCGGCGCGCGGTTTGTGTTTCGTGATGGCAAGATCTGCGAACACCACGACCACTTCGATCTGTGGCGCTGGTCGCGCCAGGCCCTGGGCCTCAAGGGCCTGTTGCTGGGCTGGTCGCCGGCCCTGAAAAACGCCGTGCGTGCCCAGGCGCTCAAAGGCCTCAGGGCATTCCAGGCCGGTCGTTGATAAGCTTGGCGCTCTTCTGGTTTACCGAATCGACCCGTGACTGATCCTTCTGAACCCAAACCCTGGTTTGTGTACCTGGTACGCGCCGCCAATGGCGCGTTGTATTGCGGCATCAGCAATGACCCGGTGCGCCGTTTTGCCGCGCATCAGAGCGGCAAGGGCGCACGGTTTTTCCTGTCCAGCCCGGCGGTCGCGCTGGTGTACACGGAGCAATGCGCGAGCAAGGGCGAGGCGTTGCGCCAGGAGCGCTTGATCAAGAAGTTGAAGAAAAGCGCCAAGGAGTGCCTGGCCGCAAGTGGCTCATTGATTTGACTGATGGGTTCCCATCGTCCCCGCCCGGGGTTTTGCAGGCTAAGCTAGCCGCTCACCTATCGAGCGGAGCCTGGCATGTCTGAGTTGATTCTCCACCATTACCCGCAGTCCCCTTTTGCTGAAAAAGCCCGCCTGATGCTGGGCTTCAAGGGCTTGTCCTGGCATTCCGTGCGCATCTCGCCGGTGATGCCCAAGCCTGACCTCACCGCCTTGACCGGCGGCTATCGCAAGACGCCGGTGCTGCAAGTCGGTGCCGACATCTACTGCGACACCGCCTTGATCGCCCGACGCCTGGAGCAGGAAAAATCCGCCCCGACGCTGTTTCCCCAAGGCCTGGAACTGGTTACCCAAGGCTTCGCCGCCTGGGCCGACTCGGTAGTGTTTTCCCATGCCGTGGCGCTGGTGTTCCAGCCTGAATCCCTGGCCGTCAAATTTGCCAAGGTACCGCCGCAAATGCTCCAGGTGCTGGTGACTGACCGCAGCAAATTGTTCAGCGGTGGCACCGCCGCCCGCTTGCAACTGGACCAGGCCAAGCATCAATGGCCGGCGATCATCCATCGTATCGATCAGCAATTGCAGCACCCGACGGGGGACTTCCTGTTTGGTGAACCGTCGATTGCCGACTTTGCCCTGGCCCATCCGCTGTGGTTCCTCAAGGGCTCATCGGTGACTGCGCCGTTGGTGGATGCGTATCCCGCTGTGGCGGCGTGGCTGGACCGCGTACTGAGCTTTGGCCATGGCACTGCCAGTGAGATCAGCGCCGAGCAAGCGCTGGAAGTGGCGCGTAACGCTACGCCCACTGCGCTGTCCGATGAGGTTTTCGAGGACTTGAACGGCTTCAAACCCGGCCAGCAGGTGACCATCTCGGCCACTGACTACGGCACCGACCCCGTGGCCGGTGAACTGCTGTTTGCCGGGCGCGAAGAGCTGATCCTGCGTCGCACCGATGAACGCGCCGGCACCGTGCATGTGCATTTCCCACGCTTGGGTTTTTGCATTCAGGCGCAATAAATAAAAATATTTGCAAATAAAGGTGAGGTAAACCGTCAGTCCATCCGTGTAGTGCTTGAAACTGCGATCTATTCGCATTAACAGCGTTTTCTACACGGGTTCTCACAGCATGAAGTCGACGGCGGGCGGTTTGGTTAAACAGTGGCTGGGAGCCTCGGTATTGGCGGTGTCGGGGCTGGCATTGCTGCCCCTCGGCGTGGCGCAGGCGCAGGAGCAGCAAAGCGCCCGGTTCACCTTTGCCCTGGCTGCCAAACCGTTGCCCCAGGCCTTGAGCGATTTCAGCCGGGTCACCGGGATCAGCGTGATCTACACCGATGAAGCGCCTTACGGCCTCAGTGCGCCGGCGGTCAGCGGGCAAATGAGCGCGACCCAGGCCCTGCAACGTCTGCTGGGCAACTCCGGTTTCACTTTCCGCCAGATCGATGCCCGCACCCTGGCTCTGGAACCCGTGCCCACCGAGGGCGCGCTCAACCTCGGCGCGACCACCATCAGCGGTGTCGGCCAAACCGAGGACAGCACCAGCTACCAGCCCCCGCCCACCAGCTCGGTGATGCGTTCCCGCGCGTTGCTGCTGGAAACCCCGCAGACCGTCAACGTGGTCCCCGCCCAAGTGTTGCGCGACCAGACCCCGCGCAACCTGGATGACGCCCTGGCCAATATCAGCGGCATTACCCAGGCCAACACCCTGGCCAGCACCCAGGACGCGGTGATGCTGCGCGGCTTCGGCGATAACCGTAACGGCTCGATCATGCGCGATGGCATGCCGGTGGTGCAGGGCCGGGCGTTGAATTCAACCGCAGAACGGGTCGAAGTGCTCAAGGGCCCGTCGTCGCTGCTGTATGGCATCCAGGACCCGGGCGGCGTGGTCAATATCGTCAGCAAAAAACCGCAACTGACCCAGGCCACGTCCCTGACCGTGCGCGGCTCGACTTTCGGGGATGGCAAGAACGGCAGCGGCGGCAACCTCGACACCACCGGCCCCATCGGCGATTCGGGCCTGGCCTATCGCCTGATCGTCGACCATGAAGACGAAGACTACTGGCGCAATTTCGGCACCCACCGCGAGTCGCTGGTGGCGCCGTCCCTGGCCTGGTACGGCGATACCACCAAGTTGTTGTTCGCCTACGAACACCGCGAATTTCTCTCGCCGTTCGACCGCGGCACGGCCATCGACAAGTCCAACCACCCGCTGGACATCCCCGCCACTCGCCGTCTGGACGAGCCGTTCAATAACATGGAAGGCCGTTCCGACCTGTACCGCTTTGAAGCCGACCACGATTTGAACGACGACTGGAAAGCCCACTTCGGCTACAGCTGGAACCGTGAAACCTACGACGCCAGCCAGGTGCGCGTCAGTGCGGTGAACACCAACGGCACCCTGACCCGCAAGATGGACGGCACCAAAGGTGCGATCACCACCGACCGTTTCGCCACGGCCAGCCTGGAAGGCAAGGTCAATGTGCTGGGCATGCAGCATGACCTGGTGTTCGGCCTGGACGACGAGTACCGCAAGATCTACCGCGCCGACCTGATTCGCCAGAGCTCGCGCGGTACCTTCAACTACAACAACCCGGTGTACGGCAACGAAGTTGCGGGCACCACCGTCAGCGCCGCCGACAGCGCCCAGACCGACCTGCTGCGCAGCGATTCGCTGTTCTTCCAGGACGCGATTCACCTGACTGACCAGTGGATCTTCGTGGCCGGTGCGCGCTATCAGATGTATGACCAGTACGCCGGCAAGGGCGTGCCGTTCAAGGCCAACACCGACGGCAACGGCCAGGCCTGGGTGCCGCGTGCCGGCCTGGTGTACCGCTACACCGATGAGTTGTCGTTCTACGGCAGCTACACCGAGTCGTTCAAGCCCAACTCCACCATCGCCCCACTGCTTAATGGCAGCACGTTGACCGGCGACCTCACGCCGGAGGAGTCCAAGTCGTGGGAGCTGGGCGCCAAGCTCGACATCCCCGGGCGCATCACCGCCAGCGCGGCGTTGTTCACTATCGACAAACGCAATGTGCTGGTGTCGGTGGGCTCCGGCGCCAACACCATCTACAGCATCGCAGGGCAGGTGCGTTCCCGTGGCCTGGAACTGGACGCCAGCGGCCAGTTGACCGACAAGTGGAGCCTGATCGGCAGCTACGCTTTCACCGACGCCGAAGACATCAAGGACAACGACCCGACGCTGGAAGGCAACCGTCTGCAAAACGTGGCCAAGCACACCGGCTCACTGTCGGTGGCCTACGACTTCGGCAACATTTTCGGCGGCGATCAGTTACGCGTGGGCACCGGTGCGCGCTATGTCGGCGAGCGCGCAGGCGACGCCGCCAACGACTTCAACCTGCCGGGCTACACCGTGGCGGACGCCTTCGCCACGTACGACACCAGGATCGACGGGCAGAAGGTCAAGTTCCAGGTCAACGTGAAGAACCTGTTCGACCGCGTCTACTACACCTCGGCGGCCAGTCGCCTGTTTGTGTCCATGGGCGATGCGCGGCAGGTATCGGTGTCCAGCACCCTGGAGTTCTAAAACCTGGCGGGCTCCCTATGGCAAGTGTGCTCCTTGTGGTGGGCAGGCTTCCTCTGGTAAGCGGGCCTCCTGTGGTGAGCGGGCTTCCTCTGGTGAGTGGGCTTCCTGTGGTGAGCGGGCTTCCTCTGGTAAGTGGGCTTCCTGTGGTGAGCGGGCTTGCCCCGCGTTGGGCTGCGAAGCAGCCCCAAAACAGACTCTGCGGTGCTCCTGAAAAAACACGACGGCATCAGTAAGGGCGGCTTCGCCACCCAACGCGGGATAAGCCCGCTCGCCACAAAGGTACGGAGCTGTTAGCGTTGCGGCCACCCATGGCTTTGCGGAACACGTTACTGATGCATTTTGGAAGATGGCTGCACCTGCTGTGCCTGAGCGTTTTACTGGGCGGCTGCGCGAGTGTTTCGCAGCCATCCACGCCTTCAACCCTGGATCAGCTGCTGGCCGATCCTGTCCTCAACGGCGCCATGGTCTCCGTCATGGTGCGCGACGCCCGCAGCGGCAGTACCCTCTATCAGCACAACCCGCGCACCCGTCTGATTCCGGCTTCCAACCTCAAGTTGCTCACCACCGCTGCGG
Organism: Pseudomonas sp. GV047; assembly: GCF_003058245.1. Lineage (NCBI taxonomy): Bacteria > Pseudomonadati > Pseudomonadota > Gammaproteobacteria > Pseudomonadales > Pseudomonadaceae > Pseudomonas > Pseudomonas sp. GV047. Next base: position 382,966 of record NZ_QCWA01000005.1, read on the forward strand.
CGATGGATGTGCTGGGGCCGCACTACCGTTTTTCCACCCAGCTGTTGAGCAACGGCACCCAGCAAGGCGAGCGCCTGGCCGGTAACCTGTACCTGCGTGGCTTGGGCGACCCGACCACGCAATTCGCCGATTACCAGGCATTGGCGGCCCAGCTAGCGAGCCGGGGCGTGCGCCAGGTGCAAGGCGACCTGGTGTTCGACGACACCTGGTTCGATGCCGAGCGCCTGGGCGTGGATTGGGCGCAAGACGATGAGAGCACCTACTACGGCGCGCAGATTTCGGCGTTGACGGTGTCGCCGAATGCGGATTTTGACGCAGGCACCTTACTCGTCACGGCAAAGGCTCCCGTCGCCCTCGGCCAGCCAGTGAACGTGGTGGTGAGCCCGTCCACCGACTACGTGCAACTGAGCAACCGTGCCGTCAGCGGCCCCGGCAACAGCTACGCCATCACCCGCCAGCACGGCACTAACCTGCTGCAACTCAGCGGCGCGCTCGCCCCGGGCAAGCAAAGTCGGCAGTGGGTGAGTGTGTGGGAACCGACGCAACTGGTGGCCAATCTGTTTGAGCAGGCGCTGGCGCAGCAAGGTATCCAGGTGCTCGGGCGGCGCGTGATCGGGGGGGCCAGCCCTGGGACGGCGACGGTGTTGGTCGAGCATCAATCGGCGCCGTTGCAGGACTTGATCACACCGCTGCTCAAGCTCTCGAACAACAACATGTCCGAAGCCCTGCTCAAGGCCATGGGCCGCAAAACCGCCAACGCGGGCACTGCGACAGCGGGCGTGGCGGCGGTGGCGGCGTTCATGCAGCGCCAGGGCCTGGCCCCGGCGACGCTCAGCCAGGTAGATGGCTCAGGCTTGTCGCGACGCAACCTGGTGTCGGCGCAGAACCTGACGGACCTGCTGCTGGTCACCGCCAGGCAACCCTGGTTCGACGCCTGGTACAACGCCTTGCCGATTGCCGGCAATGCCGACCGTATGACCGGCGGCGGCCTGCGTTATCGCCTGCGCGGGACGGCTGCCGAAAACAACCTGCACGCTAAGACCGGCTCCATGGCCGGCGTATCATCGTTGAGCGGCTATATCACCGATGCCGAGGGGCGACGCCTGGTGTTTTCGATAATCAGCAATAACTACCTCAGTGACGCAGCCCCTGTCCGCGCCCTCGAGAACCGCCTGGCGCTTGCCCTGGCCCAGTGGCACGACTAGTTCAGGGCTGGTAACCCATCCGCCAACTCACGGCTCGGGTCGCCGCCAGCAAGCGTTGCGCCGCCGGGCCATCTTCGTCGGCGTGGAACAGCGAGGTGGGGCCGACCACGGTCATCACCGCCGCCACGTGCCCGACCGCGTTGAATACCGGTGCCGACAGCGCATCCACCCCCGGCATCAGCAGGCCATGCACAAAGTGCAGGCCACGGTTGCGGATTTGTTCGCAGGTGGTGGCGTAAGCCTGGTCGTCGGCGAGGGCATGGGCGGTGCCGGCCTGGATTTCACGCTCACGCAACTCGACGGTTTCCCGCGACGGCAGGAAGGCACTGAACACCAACCCGGTGGATGAACTGAGCAGGGGCAACACCGAACCCAATTGCGTCACCACTGTCACGGCGCGCACGGCCGGTTCGATCTGCACCACCGTCGCGCCCTGGTTGCCCCATACCGCCAGGAAGCAGGTTTCATTCAACTCGTCGCGCAGCTCTGCCAGGGGCATCGCGCCGACTTTCAGCACGTCCATGCTGCCCAGCGCGGCCAGGCCCACGCGCAACGCCTCGCGTCCCAGGCCGTAATGGTTGGTGGCGGCGTTCTGTTCGGCAAAACCCGAGGCGATCAGCGCCTGTAAATAACGGTGCACCTTGCTCGCCGGCATCTGCACGTGGTCGGCCAGCCGCGACAACGACGTGGAGGGCGACAGTTCGGCCAGGGCCTTGAGGATATCGGTGCCCACTTCGGCCGAGCGGACTTTCTGTTTACCGGTGTCGCGGGGCTTTTCCATGGAGGGGCGAGAATCCGAGAGATGAATGGGCGTCTTTATAGCTTGACGGTCGATAGTGATCAAATTACGTTATGCGTAACTGGATTACGATAAAAACAACTTCCGCCCTGAGGATGATCCATGAACCTCGAATACCTGTCGGGCTTCGGCAATGAATTCGCCAGCGAAGCCCTGCCCGGCGCCTTGCCGGTCGGCCAGAACTCCCCGCAAAAAGCCCCCTACGGGCTGTATACCGAGCTGTTTTCCGGCACCGCCTTCACCATGGTACGCAGCGAAGCCCGCCGCACCTGGCTGTACCGCATCCAGCCATCGGCCAATCACCCCGCGTTTATCAAGCTGGAGCGGCAGCTGGCCGGCGGTCCGTTGGGCGCGGTGACGCCCAATCGCTTGCGTTGGAACCCGTTGGATATTCCGAGTGAGCCGACAGACTTTATCGACGGCCTGGTCGGCATGGTAGCCAACGCCGGGTCGGAAAAACCCTCGGGCATCAGCATCTATAACTACTGCGCTAATCGCTCCATGGACCGCGTGTTCTTCAATGCCGACGGCGAGCTGTTGATCGTCCCCGAGCAGGGCCGCCTGCGCATCGCCACCGAACTGGGGGTGCTGGACGTCGAGCCGCTGGACATTGTGGTGTTGCCCCGTGGCCTCAAATTTCGTGTCGAGCTGCTGGATGCACAGGCGCGCGGTTACGTCGCCGAAAACCACGGCGCGCCCCTGCGCCTGCCGGACCTGGGGCCTATCGGCAGCAACGGCCTGGCCAATCCGCGTGACTTCCTCACCCCGGTGGCCCACTACGAAGACCTCAGGCAACCGACCACGCTGGTGCAGAAATTCCTCGGTGAACTGTGGGCCTGTGAGCTGGACCATTCACCGCTGAACGTGGTGGCCTGGCACGGCAATAACGTGCCGTACAAATACGACCTGCGCCGCTTCAACACCCTTGGCACCGTGAGCTTCGATCACCCCGATCCGTCGATCTTCACCGTATTGACCTCGCCCACCAGCGTGCACGGCCTGGCCAACCTCGACTTCGTGATCTTCCCGCCGCGCTGGATGGTGGCCGAGAACACTTTCCGTCCGCCGTGGTTCCACCGCAACCTGATGAACGAATACATGGGCCTGATCCAGGGCGCCTACGATGCCAAGGCCGAAGGCTTCCTGCCCGGCGGCGCGTCGCTGCACAGTTGCATGAGCGCCCACGGCCCGGACGGCGAGACCTGCACCAAGGCCATCAACGTCGACCTGGCACCGCACAAGATCGATAACACCATGGCCTTCATGTTCGAGACCAGCCAAGTGCTGCGTCCTACTCAGTTCGCCCTGGAGTGCCCGCAACTGCAACCTTCCTATGACGCGTGCTGGGCCTCGTTGCCCGTCACCTTCAACCCGAACCGGAGATAACCCATGACGCAGCCAACCCTTACCCGCAGTTGGGTAGCCTCCGCCAATGGTCACCGCGATTTCCCCCTGCAAAACCTGCCGCTGGGCGTGTTCAGCATCAACGGCTCGGCCCCGCGCAGTGGCGTGGCGATTGGCGACGCGATCCTCGACCTGCACGCCGCCCTGGATGAGTTTGAGGGCGAAGCCCGCCGCGCCGTTGACGCGACTGCGGGCGGCCAGCTGAACGCCTTTTTCGAGCTGGGCCGTGGCCCGCGCGTGGCCTTGCGCGAGCGCCTGCTGGAACTGCTTGCCGAGGGCAGCAGGCTGCAGGCCCGTGAAGCGCAGGTGCTGCACCGCGCCGCCGATTGCCAGATGCACCTGCCGGCGAAGATCAACGACTACACCGACTTCTACGTCGGCATCGAGCACGCGCAAAACGTCGGCAAACTGTTCCGCCCGGATAACCCGCTGCTGCCGAACTACAAGTACGTGCCGATCGGTTATCACGGCCGCGCCTCGACCATTCGCCCCTCGGGTGCCGACGTCCGTCGCCCCAAAGGCCAGACCTTGCCGGCTGGCCAGACCGAACCAACCTTCGGCCCCTGCGCACGCCTGGACTATGAGCTGGAACTGGGCATCTGGATCGGCCAGGGCAATGCCATGGGCGACTCGATTGCCATTGGCGATGCGGCCGAGCATATCGCCGGTTTCTGCCTGCTCAATGATTGGTCGGCGCGGGACATCCAGGCCTGGGAATACCAGCCGCTGGGGCCGTTCCTGTCGAAGAGCTTTATCACCAGCATTTCACCGTGGGTGGTCACGGCCGAAGCCCTGGAACCGTTCCGCAAAGCCCAGCCGGCGCGGCCCGAAGGCGATCCGCAGCCACTGCCGTACCTGCTGGATAAGCGTGACCAGGCCGCTGGCGCCTTGGATATCGAGCTTGAGGTGCTGTTGACCACCGCCGCCATGCGCGAACAGAACCTGCCGGCCCATCGCGTGGCCCTGAGCAACAGCCTGCATATGTACTGGACCGTCGCGCAATTGGTGGCGCACCACAGCGTCAACGGCTGCCAACTGCAGGCCGGTGACCTGTTTGGTTCGGGCACCTTGTCCGGCCCTGAAGCCGGGCAGTTCGGCAGCCTGCTGGAGATGACCGAAGGCGGCAAGAAGGTCATCGAACTGCCTTCCGGCGAAGTGCGCAGGTTCCTTGAGGACGGTGACGAGGTCATCCTGCGCGCCCGTTGCAACCGTGAAGGCTTCGCCTCCATCGGCTTCGGCGAATGCCGTGGCACCGTGGTCGCGGCGCGCTAGGAGGGCAGGGCGATGGAACTCTATACCTACTACCGCTCTACGGCGTCCTACCGGGTGCGCATCGCCCTTGCGCTCAAGGGCCTGGATTTCACTGCGGTGCCCGTCAACCTGCTGGTGCCGGCGGGTGGCGCCAATCGCCAGCCCGAATACCTGGCCATCAACCCCCAAGGTCGTGTGCCGGCCTTGCGCACCGATGACGGCGAGCTGCTGATTCAGTCCGCGGCGATCATTGAATACCTGGACGAACGTTATCCACAGGTGCCGCTGCTTTCCAAGGACATGGCCACCCGTGCCCATGAGCGCGCAGTGGCGTCGATCATCGGCTGCGATATTCACCCATTGCACAACTCCAGCACCCAGAACCTGTTGCGTCAGTGGGGACATGACGAGGCGCAGGTGCTGGAGTGGATCGGGCATTGGATCAGCCAGGGGCTGGGGGCGGTGGAACAGTTGATTGGCGATAAGGGCTATTGCTTCGGCGAGCAGCCGGGGATGGCCGATGCCTTCCTGATTCCCCAATTGTATGCGGCGGAGCGCTTCAAGGTGCCGTTGGGGGCGTATCCACGCATCGGCCGGGTGGCGGCGTTGGCGGCGCAGCATCCGGCATTTATCCAGGCCCATCCTGCCAATCAACCCGACACTCCTGAGTGATCGTGCCCGCGCAGAGCGTGAGCACAATAATAAAAACAGGTACCTTGCGATGCACAATCAGATTGCCAGCTTTCGCGCGGCACTCGATGCCCGTCCGGTGTCGCGCTACCAGTGGTTGATTCTCCTGTTGCTGGCCTTGTTGCTGGTAACCGATGGCTACGATGCCCAGGTGCTGGGTTATGTGGTACCGGCGCTGGCGTCGGATTGGGGGCTGGAAAAGGCCGCGTTCGGACCGGTGTTCAGTGCCAACCTGCTGGGGCTGACCTTGGGCTCGTTGCTGGTGACACCCCTGGCCGACCGCTTTGGCGTTCGCCGCATCCTGCTGGGCTGCGTGCTGATCTACGCCAGCCTCACGGTGTTGATGGTCTTCGCCAGCTCGCTGACCACGCTGATGGCGGCGCGCTTTATCTGCGGTATCGGCATGGGCGGCGCGATGCCCAGTGCCATGGCGTTGATGTCGGACTATTCCCCGCCACGCTTGCGCACCTTGATGGTGACGTTGGCGGCGTGCGGCTTTTCGTTCGGCGGCGCAGCCGGTGGGTTTGTGGCCGCAGGATTTATCGACGGCTTTGGCTGGCAGGCGGTGTTTCTTGCCGGCGGCGTGACGCCGTTGCTGCTGTTCCCTTTCCTGGTGTGGCTGCTGCCGGAATCCCTGCCGCGCCTGCTGCGCGATGCGCCGCCGTATGCACGCTTGCATAAGGTCACCGCGCGCATGTTGCCCGGGTGGCGTGCGCCGCTGGCGGGCGAGGACGAAAACCGCCGCGAGCAGGGCAGCCCGTTGACGGTGGTGGAGCTGTTTCGCCATGGCTATGCACGCCCGACCGTGCTGATCTGGGCGACCTTCTTTGTCAGCCTGATCCTGCTGTATTTCATGATCAGCTGGTTGCCGTCGCTGCTGCTGGAAAGTGGCCTGGCGTTGAGTGAAGCCAACCTGGTGACCTCAATGTTCCTGTTCGCCGGCACCTTGGGGGCCATCGGCATGGCCTGGTTTGCCGATCGATTGAAGCACAAGGTGCGGCTGTTGTCCGGCGTGCTGGCGGCAGCGGCGGTGTGTACCGTGCTGCTGGGGCTGAACCACGACAATCCGCGCTATCTGGTGGCCTGTGTGTTTGCCGCCGGGTTTTGCATCATCGGCGGGCAACTGACCCTTAATGCTTTCGCCAGCAATTTTTATCCGGCGCATGTACGCGCCACCGGTACGGGTTGGGCATTGGGTGTAGGGCGCTTCGGCTCAATCCTGGGCCCGTTGCTGGGCAGCATGCTGCTGGCGATGCATATTCCGGTGCAGCAGATTTTCTTCTTCTGCGCGATTCCGGCGGTGATCGCGGCGTTGTTGATCATTCAAGTGCGCTCGCCCGCGACTGACGCGCCGAAGAGCCCTTTGCATGGCGATATCCTCAAGGTGCCGGCCAATCACTGAAGATGTTGCATCTACATCGAGCAGGATCACCACATAAGCCCGCTTGCCACAGGGAAATAGGCGCTTGAGAGCAGTGGGTTCAATGCACCACGGAGTTGGGTGGCAGGTGCCCCAGGCGTTCAGTCAGGCGCAGGCGTTGGATCGGGTCTTCGCTGAGCATCAACGCGTGTTCCAGGTCGAAGCGCTCGGCGTTGGGGCAGTCCAGGCGTTGATACAGGCTGGCCCGCGCGAGGTAATCGGCAGCGCTGGCATTGCCCAGTTCCAGCACGCGTTCGGCGTCGATCAGCGCGGCCAGGGGGTTGTCATTGGCCAGGTGCAACTGGCGCAGGTTGCGGGACAACCGTTGCAGGATCGAACGGGGTTCGGCGGTGTGCAGGTGATCGGCCTGCAACTTGAGGTTGGGACCATACTGGCGTTGCAGCAGCTCGCGGCAGTCGTTGGGGTACAGGCGTCGCCCGCCGCAAGGGTCCAGCAAGTGATCGGCACCGGGCACCCGCAGCAGGAAGTGGCCGGGGAAGTTGACGCCGACCATGGGAATGCCCAGGCGTCGCGCCAGCTCCATGGCAATCAACCCCATGGCCAGGGGTTGCCCGCGTTTGCGTTGCAACACCTTGTCCAGCAGGGCGGCGGCGGGGCGCAGCGGGGTGAAATCATCCTGGGCGAAGCCGAGGTCATTCATACCTCGCAGCAAGGGTTGGCCCAGTTCATCCGCTGGCAGCAGGGGCATGCCCAGGCTGACCTGTTGCTCGAGCAATTTCAGGTCCTGCATGATCAACGCCGGTTGCACCGCCGGGTCATGCTCGGCGGCGATCCACAGCGCGGCTTCAAACAGCGCGGGGGGCGAACGTTCCAGGCAGGCGAAAAAAGCGTGACGGGGATTCATTGCATTCTCCGGCGAATGCCCCCGTTTTAGCCTTGCTGGGAATTTTCGTCCAGTGGCTTAAGAAATATCCTATCCGCTTATGTCACAAGACCTACAAAACCGGACGGCTTATTCCAGCGCACTTCGGCAGTTTTCTGCCGCAAGCCTATACTTGGCGACACAAGAAGTGATTCGGGAGCTCGACGATGTTTGCTCTCATGCACAGCACCCGCCTTGAATCGCTGCACCTGAGCATCGACCCGGTGACGGGGTTGAAGGCGGTCATAGCCATCCATAACAGCCGCCTGGGCCCTGCCCTGGGTGGTTGTCGCTACCTTGCCTACCCCGACGATGAAAGCGCCGTGGCGGACGCCGCGCGCCTGGCCCAAGGCATGAGCTACAAGGCCGCCCTGGCCGGGTTGCCGGTGGGGGGCGGGACGGCGGTGATCCTGCGCCCCGCCCATGTGGAAAACCGTGCGGCGCTGTTTGAAGCCTTTGGTCGTTGCATCGAGCAACTCGACGGTCGCTACATCACCGCCACCGACAGCGGTACCTCGGTCGCCGACATGGACTGCATCGCCCAGCACACTCGCTTCGTTACCAGCACCACCGCCGCCGGCGACCCCTCGCCCCATGCCGCCATGGGCGTGTTCGCGGGTATCCGCACCACCGCCATGGCCCGCCTGGGCAGCGACAACCTCGAAGGCTTGCGCGTAGCTATCCAGGGCCTGGGCAACGTGGGCTTCGCCCTGGCCGAACAACTGCACGCCGCCGGCGCCGAACTGTTGGTCAGCGACATCGACCACGGCAAGGTGCAGCTGGCCATGGAACAGCTCGGCGCGCACCCTATCGCCAACGACGCCTTGCTCAGCACCCCGTGCGACATCCTCGCGCCCTGCGGCCTGGGCGCAGTGTTCAACCGCCAGAGCGTCGGCCAGCTCCGCTGCGCCGCCGTCGCCGGTTCCGCCAGTGCGCAACTGACCAACCTGCAAGTGGCCGACCAACTCGAAGGCCGCGGCATCCTCTACGCCCCGGACTACGTGATCAACTCCGGCGGCCTGATCTACGTCGCCCTCAAGCACAGCGGTGCCGAACTGCCGACCATCACCGCGCACCTGTCCAACATCGGCACGCGCCTGACTGAAATCTTCGCCCACGCCCAGGCCGAAAAACGCTCACCCGCACGGGTCGCGGACGAACTGGCCGAGCGCCTGCTCTACAAATAGGCCAGGCATTAAAAAGGCCCTGAATCATCGACTCAGGGCCTGTTCAATTCGGGCTTATTCCGCCGGTGCGTTCAGCAACTCGGACAATGCATCCGGTTGGCTCTTGAACGCCTTGGCAAACACATCGCGATTCTTCGCCATGTAGATCCCGGCTTCCTCCACCTGCTGCTCGCTCAGGGACGGCACGGCTTTTTGCAACACTTCTGCGAGCAACTCAGCGAGTTCAAGCATCTTGTCATGACGGTCAGCTTCGGCTTTATCCATGAACAAACGCTCCAGATCTCGGCTGCTGCGGTATACCACTTCGACGGCCATTCACCACCTCACATGCCTTCACGATAGTTGTCTTTTGCGACTACTGTATTTATATACAGCGAAAAGGGTAAGCCAAACCGTGGGGTTTGGGTAGCAGTTTTTTAATGTAGCCCGTAAATACAGGCCAGGCGTGCCTCATGTCACCCCGCCATCATCTTATACCCGCCTCTGGCCTTTTTTCTGCATGCAGAACAACCGTCACGTCCAACCCGCATTATCCGGTCGAACCGACCTAAGGAAGCACCATCGTGAAATTTAATTGGGCCGAAAAGCTGCGCCATCAAGTCCATGGGCTGGCCGAGTCCCTGGGTAACCTGTTTGTCGAGTCGTTCCACTACCTGGCGTTGTTCGCCATCGGTGCGGTGACCGCCTGGGCAGCAGTGATGGAATTCCTGGGGATGCTGGAGAACGGGCACATCAAGATCGACGACATCCTGCTGCTGTTCATCTACCTGGAATTGGGCGCGATGGTCGGGATTTATTTCAAGACCAACCACATGCCGGTGCGCTTCCTGATCTACGTGGCGATCACCGCGCTGACGCGCCTGTTGATCTCCAACGTGTCCCACCACAATCCGCCCGACCTCGGCATCATCTACCTGTGCGGCGGGATTCTGCTGCTGGCGTTTGCGATTCTGGTGGTGCGCTACGCGTCGTCGGCGTTTCCGTCGGTGAAGGTCGAAGGCCCGCGTCGCAAGGGCGAGGCGAGCCTGGAGACCGAGAAGGGTGAGCTTTAAAGCCCGACGCTGAAGGGCAGGGCGCGGGCCGGTGGCCGCTGCAGCAGTTTGTGGCTGTCGCCGTCCGTCATCACCGCCAGAATCTCCATGGCGCTGTGGCCCTGCTCAATGGCGATGCCGAATTGAATGCTTTGCACCAGGCGTTTGAGCCGTTGCGGGTCGTTGCGTTGTTCGGCGCTGATCATGCGTTTGGCCACTACGCCCGTCTCGTCCGAGAGGGTGAGCATGATGCTGCCGTCGAGCCGTTGGATGCTCAGGTTGACACGGTATTTTGGGGTGAAGGTGTCGGTGATGATCTGAAAAGGATTGTCCATGATGCGTTACCGCCTGATAAGAACATGCAGTCATTGACGACCGGTGTCGTGATTAGTTCGCGTTGCCTGACCACCGGCCACTCCGTCGCTGAGGTGGTACAAATTCCGTTTACCTCATGGGCTGTACAGCAAAGGGCGTGCCGTACAGCGATCTGTCAAACAATGAGCTCCTTATGTGGGAGGGGGCTTGCTCCCGATAGCGGTGCATCAGTCAATGAATACTTGGCTGATGCACCGCTATCGGGAGCAAGCCCCCTCCCACATGGGTTTTATGTTGTTATTGAGGTTGGTGATCCGTTTCAGGGCAACACGGAAAAAACGATCGCAGACAGCGCAATCAGCCCGATCAGCACCACAAACACATTCGACACCTGGCCCGAATACTGGCGTAAAGCTGGCACGCGATGGATGGCGTACATCGGCATCAGGAACAGCAGGCAGGCGATGATCGGCCCGCCCAGGGTTTCGATCATGCCCAGGATACTCGGGTTGAAGGTGGCCACGGCCCAGCAGGTCAGCACCATGAACAGCGCGGTGCAGCGTTCCAGCCATTTGGATGACATCGAACGGTCACGCCCGCGCAGGGATTTGACGATCAGCCCCTGGAAGCCTTCGCTGGCGCCGATGTAGTGGCCGAGGAAGGACTTGGTAATCGCCACCAGCGCGATCAATGGCGCGGCGTAAGCGATCACCGGCGTCTGGAAATGGTTGGCCAGGTACGACAGGATCGAAATGTTCTGCGCCTTGGCCGCCGCCAGGTCAGCCGGCGACAGGGCCAGCACGCAGCTGAAGCAGAAGAACATCACCGTCAGCACCATCATGCCGTGGGCCGTGGCGAGGATGCCGCTGCTTTTGCGTTCGGCCAGCGGGCCGTACACGCGCTTCTGGTCGACGGCGAAGGCGGAGATAATCGGCGAGTGGTTGAATGAGAACACCATCACCGGGATCGCCAGCCATAGCGTGTTGAAAAACACTGGCAGGGGCATGCCTTCGCTGGCGGAGGCGAAGAAGGCGCCGTTCCAGTTGGGGATCAGGCTGAGCGCCAGCAACAGCAAGGCGGCGACGAACGGATAGACCAGCACGCTCATGGCCTTGACGATCACACCCTGGCCGCAGCGCACAATGGCCATCAGGCCGAGGATCAGTACCAGCGACAGGATCGCCCCGGGGCGGCGGCGCCAGGTGCAGTTGGTGCTCCATAAAGCTGCCCAGGGTGTTGGTCAGTGCCACGCTGTACACCAGCAGGATCGGGAAGATCGCAAAAAAATACAGCAGGGTGATCAGCTTGCCCGCACCGACGCCGAAGTGTTCTTCGACGACTTCGGTGATGTCGCCGGATTTGCCTGACAACACAAAGCGCGTCAGCCCACGGTGGGCAAAGAAGGTCATCGGGAAGGCCAGCAGCGCCAGCACGATCAACGGCCAGAAGCCGCCGACGCCGGCATTGATCGGCAGGAACAAGGTGCCGGCGCCGATGGCGGTGCCGTAGAGGCCGAGCATCCACGTGGTGTCGTGTTGGGTCCAGCCAGTGGTAACGGTAGTGTCTAAAGCAGGATTTTCAGCCGCAGGTGTACGTACATCGGTCATCGTTATTGCCTCGTTATTATTTTTGCGCGGGCTCACGTTGGGGCGGGACGAAGTGCTCCGATCAGCACTCCACCCAGCTGACCGCCAGGCCGCCCCGTGAAGTTTCTTTGTATTTGTCGTGCATGTCGGCGCCGGTATCGCGCATGGTGCGGATCACCCGGTCGAGGGAAATGAAGTGCTTGCCGTCACCGCGCAGGGCCATTTGCGTGGCGTTGATGGCCTTGACCGCGGCGATGGCATTGCGCTCGATGCACGGCACCTGCACCAGGCCGCCGACCGGGTCGCAGGTCAGGCCGAGGTTGTGTTCCAGGCCGATTTCGGCGGCGTTTTCCAGTTGCTCGGGGGTGGCGCCGAGGATGTCGGCCAAGCCGGCGGCGGCCATGGCGCAGGCTGAACCGACTTCGCCCTGGCAGCCGACTTCGGCACCGGAGATCGAGGCGTTTTTCTTACACAGAATGCCGACGGCTGCGGCGGCCAGGAAGAAATTGATCACATCGTCGTCAGACGCGTCGGCATTGAACTTCATGTAGTAGTGCAGCACCGCCGGGATGATCCCCGCTGCGCCATTGGTCGGCGCCGTGACCATGCGCCCGCCTGCGGCATTTTCTTCGTTGACGGCGAGGGCGAACAGGTTGACCCATTCCATGGCCGACAAGGTCGAGGTGATCACATTGGGTTTGCCGATTTCCAACAGGCTGCGGTGCAATTTCGCCGCACGCCGTGGCACGTCCAGGCCACCGGGCAGGATGCCTTCATCGCGCAAGCCTTGTTCCACACATTCGCGCATCACCGACCAGATATGCAGCAGGCCGCTGCGGATCTGTTCTTCGCTGCGCCAGGCGCGTTCGTTGGCCATCATCAATTCCGAAACCCGCAGGCCGTGCTGGTTGCACAGGGCCAGCAGCTCGACGGCGCTGGAGAAGTCGTAGGGCAATTGCACATCGTTGGCCGGCGCGATGCCCGAAGCCGCTTCAGCGGCTTCGATGATGAAACCGCCACCCACCGAATAATAGGTCTGCTCGCTGAGCAGGCCGTTGTCGCCGTAGGCGTGCAGGGACATGGCGTTGGGGTGGTAGGGCAGGCTTTCGTCCAGCAGCAGGAGGTCTCTTTGCCAGTTGAAGGCAATTTCCTGTTGACCGGCCAGCAACAACTGTCCGGACTCGCGCAGCTGTTGGATTCGCGTGTTGATCGAAGTGGGATCGACCTGATCCGGCCATTCGCCCATCAAGCCCATGACGCAGGCGCGGTCGGTGGCGTGGCCGACACCAGTGGCGGACAGCGAGCCATACAGGCGCACTTCGACCCGGCGCGTTTCACTCAGCAAGTGCTGGTCGTTCAAGGCCTGGGCGAAGGTCGCCGCCGCGCGCATGGGGCCGACGGTATGGGAGCTGGACGGGCCGATGCCCACTTTGAATAGGTCGAAAACGCTGATAGCCATGCTAAAGCCTTACAAGCAATGGAGTAGGAATCGCTGCCATGTTTTGTAGGACGAGCGCAATTGGCGCGATACTGAGCCTCTGGATCGGCACTGACCAACGAATTATCCTAAGACACTCTTTAGCAGGACTAAACCCTATGGCTCGCCCTCTCCATGGCCAGACTTACGTCTGGTTGCACGTGTTTTCCTGCGCTGCCCGGCATCTGTCGTTCACCCGCTGCGCCGAAGAACTGCACATCACGCCGGGGGCGGTGAGCCAGCAAATCCGCCAGTTGGAGGAGCGCCTCGGGTTTCGGCTGTTTCATCGACGGGCACGGGGGGTGGAGCTGAGTGCCGAGGGCCAGCGCCTGGCGGCAACGGTGGGGGAAGCCTACGGCAGCATCGACGCCGAGTTGCAGCGGTTGGATGCGGGAATGATCAGCGGCACGCTTCGCCTGCGCTCGATTCCATCATTTCTCGGCAAGTGGCTGACCCCACGCCTACCGCGCTTGCAGCAGCGCTTCCCGGATATCCAACTGCGCATGGTCGCCGAGGACAGCAGCATCGCCCTGCACGAAGGCGACTTTGACCTGGCCATCGACCTCAATGACGGCAGCTACCCTGGCCTGTTATCCACAGCCCTGCTGGATGAGCAGATTTTCCCGGTCTGCGCCCCCAGCCTGTTGCGGGGTCGACCGCCCTTGCACGGTCCGGCCGATCTCGCGCATTTCCCGCTGCTGCACGACATTACCGCCTGGCGTGGGAGTTATGAGTATGCGGAGTGGGAGTTCTACCTGAATGCCATCGGCTATCACGTCGCCGATGTACGCCGTGGCCACACCTTCAATCGCAACCACCTGACCATCGAAGCCGCCATCGCCGGCATGGGCGTGGCGATTGCGCGACGCACCTTGCTCAATGATGAGCTGGAACGTGGCACCTTGATCGTGCCGTTCGGCCTCGCGGTGCCCAACCACAAACGTTATGTGCTGCTGTATGCGCCGGGCGCCCTGAACCATCCGGGCGTGCGCGCGGTGCATGACTGGCTGGTGGAGGAAGCAGGCATTTTTCGCGCCTTGCACCCGCTGGGGGAAGGGCAATTGTGAGGGGCGCGGAGCGTAAGAAGATGTAACTAACTCCCTACCCTAACAGTGTTTCTGCTTGTCGTCAGGGTTAATTTGTAATGTGGGATTTATCTTTGCAAAGGGGTTGAAATGTTTCTCTGACTGCTCAATTGTGTAATCAAGAGGTCATGGTTTCACCACCCCGGTGTTGCAGTTTGTGACCTCTCGCGAGCTAGCTGAAATAAGGGAAGAACTATGCAAATCCAAGTCAATAGCGATAACCATATTGAAAGCAGCATCCGACTGGAGGAGTGGGTACGTACTACCATTGAGAGCACGCTCGAACGTTATGAAGAAGACCTGACCCGAGTGGAGGTCTACCTGCGGGATGAGAACGGCGACAAGCCCGGTCCCCACGATTTAAGTTGCCGACTGGAAGCGCGGCCAAAAGGCCATCAACCGCTGTCGGTGTCCGCCAAGGGCGATACCCTGGAACAAGCGATTGACAGCGCGGCCACCAAGCTGGATCACGCATTGGAACATCTGTTTGGTCGACTGCAAGGCAAGCCCCGCGCTGCCGCGAAAAACCAGCCCATTAACAAAGTGAATGAAGACGCGCTGGAACAGGAATTCCTGGAAAACGAAAACGCGGTCATCAACGGCTGACGTTCTTTTCACCCCCTGCAAACGGGCCTGCATCTGCAGGCCCGTTTTCGTTCAGGCGCCGCGTCGGAAAAAATACCGGCTCAACAGCGCCAGCCCCCCAGCGCCCAACCCGGCAAACAGCATCGCCCAACCGGCGCCGTGGCGCAGTGCCGCCTTAGCATCGTTGGCTGCCAGCCCCATCGACTCCAACTTTCCTGCGGCAATGTTCTGGCTGATGGCCGGCCACTCCATTGACGTGGTGGCGGGCAGCATCTCGGCCAGCTGATGGCTGATCCCCAACAACAGCACCAGCCCCATCAGGGCAATGTTGAGCGCCAGGGTGATCAGCCGCGCACTGAGGTCGATGCCGGAGGCCATGCCCGCGCGGTCGGCCGATACCGAGCCGGTGGTGGTATTGGTGGTGGGCGAGTTGGTCAGCGCCAGGCCTGCGCCGGCGATCACGCAGCTGAGCAGCACCAGCCCGATACGTGGGTGCTCGGCGCCGTTGACGGCGGCCATGGCGAGAAAGCCCGCGCCCATCAGGCCCAGGCCGAGGGGGATGATGCGTTCGGCGCCATAGCGCAGGGCCAGGCGCTCGGCCAGCGGCGGTACCAGCAAGGTCGGCAGGGTATAGGCGAGCAGCGCGGCGCCGGTGGTCAAGGTGTCGTAACCCAGGCCCGCCTGAAAGTACAACGGCAGGTAGATCATGAACGGCCAGAAGCTGAAGTTCATGCCGATCGAACCCATCAACGCACCGTTGAAACGCTGGATGCGGAACACCGAGAAGTCGAACATCGGGTGCGCACTGCGGAGCTCGACCGTGATGAACAGCAGCAGGCCGAGCCCCGACAACGCCGCCCAACCGAGCATGGCCGGTGTGCCGAAACCGTGCTCGCTGCCTTGGGTGATGAAGTACACCAGGGCAAACACCGACAGGGTCAAGGTGAGCATGCCGGCGATGTCCAGGCGATGGGCGGCCGGATCGCGGGATTCCTGCACGCTGATGCGCAGCAGCGCCAGGGTGAACAGGGTGAGCGGCACATGCACGAGGAACACCCAACGCCAATCCGCCACCGCCAGGATCAATGCGCCGATCATCGGACCGAAGCCCAGGCCCACGCCGGCAATCACGCCCCATATTGCAAACGCCCGCGCCCGCGCTGCCGGTTCGCGAAACAGGTGCGACAGGATGGCGAACTGGCAAATCATCATCGCCCCGGCGCCGATGCCCTGGACAAACCGCGCTGTGATCAGCAGCGAGGCATCCCCGGCCAGCCCGCAGGCCAGTGAAGCCAGGCCAAACACCCACAGGCACAACACCAGCATGCGGCGGCGACCAAAGCGATCCGCCAACGTGCCCGCCGCCATCAGCACGCTCGTGCAGGCCAGGGTGTAGGCGTTCATGATCCACTGGGCGTCCTGGAAGCCCGTGCCCAACTCCCGCTCGAGCGTCGGCAGGATCACCGGCACGCTGGAAATCTCCAGGCCGAACATCAGGGCGACAAGGCACACGGCCGTGAGGGCCAGCCCATTCCTGGCGGTACGCGGGGGGCTGGCGGTGGTTAGCGTGGCGGCGGGTGGCATGGGATTCTCCTGTGGATGAAGTGTCGCGTTATTTTCAGGGGAATCTGTTTCGTTATTCGTGATAAGTTTTCCGCTGATAAGGGAATTCAGGGCGACAATCGAGCCATGACGACACCGCGTTTTGATGGCGTTGAGCTGTTTCTGCACATCGTCGAAAGCGGCAACCTGACCGAGGCCGCCGAACGGCTGAACCTCACCCGTTCGGCGGTCGGCAAGGGCCTGGCGCGATTGGAAGCACGCCTGGGCACGTGCCTGTTGCAGCGCTCCACCCGCCGCCAGCGGCTGACCGAGGACGGCCAGGCGTACTACGAGCATTGCCTGCGCGCGTTGGCGGAACTCGAGGCGGCCGAATCGGTGCTGGAAAGCGGCCGGCAACAGCCACGCGGCCGTTTGCGGGCCAGCTTGCCACTGGCCTTCGGGCATCACTACGCAGCCCCGGCATTGTGGGGGTTGATGGCGCGCTATCCGGAATTGGAGATCGAGATCAGCTTCGCCGATCGGCTGGTGGACCTGGCAAAGGAAGGCTTCGACGTTGCCGTGCGGATCGGCCCCCTGCCCGACACCGACCGCCTCAGTGCACGTCGCCTGGGCGAACAGGCCGTGGAGCTGGCGGCGTCACCGGCGTACTTGCAGCGCGTCGGGCCGATTGAATGCATCGAAGACCTTGCCGGCCATCGCGGCATCGCCTATCGCAGCACGACCTCGCAGCGCAATCCCGTGGCCTCGCCGTTGATGATGGACGACCTCCAGGCCGTGGCCGATGCCGCCATCGCGGGCGTCGGCCTGGCCTGGTTGCCGAGTTGGTTGATTGCGCACTATGTGCTGCGTGGGCAGTTGGTCGCGGTGTTGCCCGGCTATCGCGAGCAACCCGCGCCGATCCATGTGATCTGGCCGACAGCCGTGCATATGCCGGCCAAGACCCGTTGTGCAATCGACGCACTGGTCGCCGCCACCCCCAGTTGCCTGGCGGGCAGTTAGAACGCGATGGAGGTCTGCACGTACAGCGTACGCGGCTCACCCACGTATTTGCCCTTGTTGTTGTCGTCGAACGAGCGGGTGAAGTACTGCGTGTTGAAGATGTTCTTCACGCCGACCGCCACATTCAGATCCGACAGTTGCGGGCCGAAGTCATAGGCTGCGCGGCTGCTGAACAGCATGTAGCCGGGGATTCGACCGTTGGCGCCGTCAGCACTTTCTGCCTGGGTGTTGGCGTTGTCGGCGAACTGGCTGCTCTGATAGCTGCTGTCCACATTGAGTTTCCAGCGCCCTTCGGTGTAACCCACGCCGAGGGTGCCCTTGTGCTTGGACGAGAAGGGCACGCGGTTGCCTTTGTTCGGGCCGTCTTCGCGGATGGTGGCGTCGACGTAGGCGTAGGTAGCGTACACATCGAAACCGGCCAGCGCCGGGCTCAAGCCATCGAGGGCGTAGTTGACGCTGGTTTCAATACCCTGGTGGCGCGTTTCGCCGCGGGCGATCACCGAATCGTTGGTCTGGTTGCTTTCATACTGGTTGTCGAAGTTGATCAGGAACGCGCCGATCTCTGCGCGCAAGGTGCCGTCGTCATAGCGGGTACCCAGTTCCCAGGTGCGGGCTTTTTCCGGTTTCACTTCACCGCTGGTCACACGGTTGGGCATCTGGCTGTACTGCACGCTGCCGAATGAACCTTCGGTGTTGGCGTACAGGTTCCAGTCGTCGGTCAGGTGATAGAGCACGTTCATCGCCGGCAGCGCGGTGTTGTAGTCGCCTTTGTATTTGACGTTGGTCAGGTTGTTGCTCTGCTGGGACTCGATCATCTCGTAGCGGATGCCCGGGGTGATGGTCCATTTGCCGATATCAATCCGGTCATCGACGAAGAACGCATTGGCTTCGGTGCCGCCACGGGTGTCGCGGTCGTTGCGGCTGTCGGTGCTGGGGATTTGCTGGTTGTTGGCGGAAATCGGCGTGCGGTAGCGCAACTCGTGGCCGGCTTCGTTGATGTAGCGGTAGCCGACGCCCACTTCATGGCTGGTCGGGCCGAGGTCAAAGCCCTGGGCGAAACGGGTTTCCACGCCGCGCACCCAATACTCACGCGGGGACAGCGACAGGAACGTGCCCTGGTCCAGGTAGCCGCTGCGCAGGGTCTTGGTGAAGAAGCTGTTGACGGTGAATTCGCGGCGGTCCTGCTCGTATCGATAGCCGACGTTGAACATCGTACGGCGGCCCCAGAATTTGTCGTAGGGGCGGGTGGACTGATACGGATCGGCCTTGTAGTCCGCGACGTTCAAGCCCCCAGGCATATCGGCCTGGCCTTCGTAGTACTGCGCCATGGCGTTGAAGCTGTTGGCGTCGTCGAGCTGGTATTTGCCTTTGAGGATCAGGTCGTCGATGCGCGTGTTGCTGTTTTCGCGCCAGTCGCCGCCACGGGTGCCGGAATACAAAATCGCGCCGCCCAGGCCATTCTCGGCAGTGCCGCCGGCCAGCAGGTTGCCGGTGGTCTTGAAGCCGTCATGGCTGGAAGACGGGCTGGTCTCGGTCTGCAAGCCACCTTTGACGGTGGGTGCATCCGGGATCGCGCGGGTCACGAAGTTGACCACGCCGCCGACGTTCTGCGGGCCGTAGCGCACTGCGCCGCCGCCACGCACCACGTCCACGGCGTCCATGTTGCCCATGCTGATCGGTGCGAACGACAGCTGCGGCTGGCCGTACGGCGCGAACGGCACCGGGATACCGTCCATCAGCACTGTTGAGCGCGAGGCCAGGCGCGGGTTGAGACCGCGAATGCCGAAGTTCAGCGCCATATCGTGGCTGCCGGTGCCGTTATTGTCCGGGGCGTTGACGCCGGGGATGCGGTTGAGCACGTCCTTGGCCTGGGTGGCGCCCTGGCGTTCGAACGCTTCGCGGCGGATCACGTCACGGGCGCCGGGGTGTTCGAAGACATTGGTTTGCGCCGCATCGCCGAGCCAGTCGCCGACCACGCTGGAGGTCGCCAACTCGACAGCCGCCGGCGCCGGCGCCGTTGCCGGTTGCAGGCTGTAGGCGTTGTCGCCTTCGGCACGGGCTTGCAGGCCAGTACCTTCCAGCAGCTTCTGCAGGCCTTCGGCGGCGCTGTAGCTGCCGGACAAACCACGGCTTTGCATGCCCGCCGTGACTTCGGAACCGAAGGAAATCAACACGCCGGCTTCACGGCCAAACTGGTTCAGGGCTGCTTCCAGCGAGCTGGGCGCGATGTGATACGGCTTGGCATCGGCCGCCATCACGCAAGGCAGTACGGTCAGGCTGAGGCTGGCGCCCAGCAGCAGTTGGCGCAAGGTGCGGGCGAGAAGGGTGGGGTGCTGGGGCATGAAGGGCGGTCCTGAGAAGGAAGGATCAAGGTGGCTTTCCTTCTCTGTCACGCGAGGTGCGGAAAACGGCTCACGGTGGCTGAAAATAATTTACGCACGGGCCTGGACGCTCACCCAATAGCGGGTAAAACGCCGCACCTTGACCGGCAGGCTGACCTCCAGCAGGTCGAGGATGCGTTCGCTGTCGTCCAGCGGGTAGCTGCCGGACAGCAGCAGGTTGGCGACCTGCGCATCGCAATGGAGCTGGCCACGGCGGTAGCGGCCCAGTTCGGCGAGAAAGTCCTCCAGGCGCATATGCGCGGCCACCAGCATGCCGTCGGCCCAGGCGCCGCTGTTGGCATCGGTAGCTCGCGGGGTGTCCCAGCCCTTGCGGGTGAAATTGACCTGGCGTGCCGCGTCGACCGTCAGGGGCAGGCCGCTGTAGGTATTGGGCATCACCTCGACGCGGCCGTCGAACACCGCCAGTTGGGTGTGGTCGTTGAACTGGCGCACATTCAGGCGCGCCGCCTGGCTGCTGAGCAGGCCCTGGCCGGTCAACACCTGCAGCGGCGTGCTGCCGGCATTGGCGGTGAGCAGGATCTCGCCTTCGAGCAGGCGGATCAGCCGTTGCCGACCGTCGAAGTGCACATCCACGGCGCTGCCGGTATTGAGTTGCAACTGGCTGCCGTCGGCCAGTTGCACCTTGCGCCGTTGGCCGACGGGGCTGCGGTAGTCGGCGCTCAGCGGCGGCAGGATATGCTGCTGGCGCAGGCTCCAGGCCGCGGCCGAACCGGCGCCGAGGATCAGCAACAACTTCAGCGCCTGGCGCCGGCTGCTGGACTTAGGTGCGTTCAAGGCCGCATGGGCCAGGGGCGAGGGCATGCCGCGCAGGCGCTGGTTGACGCGCTGGATATGGTCCCAGGCGCGCTGATGTTCGCTATGGGCATTCAGCCAGTGTTGCCAGGCCGCCTGCTGGCGTGGGTTGAGCGCGCCTTGCTGCATTTCCATCAGCCAGTGCACGGCCTGTTCGGCAACCTGGGTCGAGACATTCATAGGGCGAAATAGCAGCGCATGGCGGCTTTATTCAGGTGGCGTTTGACGGTGGCGATGGAGATGCCCAGTTCGGCACCGATCTGCGCATACGTCAGGCCGTCGAGTTGGGCCAGCAGGAACGCGCGCTTGACCAGCGTGGGTAAGCCGTCGAGCAACTGGTCCAGCTCCAGCAGGGTTTGCAGGATGATCGCGCGCTCTTCTTCGGATGGCGCTACCTGTTCAGGCATCTGCGCCAAGGCGTCGAGGTAGGCGCGTTCCAGGTCCTGGCGGCGGTAGAAGTTGAACAACACGCGCTTGGCGACCGTGGTGAGGAACGCGCGGGGCTCGACCAGCGTCGGCGCCTCCCGTGCGGTCAGGACCCGGATGAAGGTGTCCTGCGCCAGGTCTGCCGCACTTTCCGGGCAGCCGAGCTTGCGTCGCAACCAGCCGGTGAGCCAGTGGTGATGGTCGTTATAGAGCACTTCGACAGTGTTGGACGGCTGCAACGCGATCTCCCTTTTGTGCATGCCGGCAAAATCTCGGCATGCTTTAGAGAACAAGAATTGTTCGCATTGTAGGGGGCCGCCAACCGTTCGGCAATGTGCGAAGGCAGGTGTTTCATCCGTTCTGTTTTGCTTATGAGAATATTTATCATTAATATTGCGCGCTGATGAACCTGGCGCCTCCCGCATGAAAAGCAAAACCTCACTGCCTGCTTCCTATCGTCTCGCCGTTACGTCGCGCGTGCTGGCTGCTGTCGTCGGCGGTTACCTGATGGCGTCCCTGGCCAGCATCTGCCTGGCGCTGTGGATGCCAACGTCCCGCGCCGATGCGGTGATTACCGGGATGATGAGTTCGTTCGTGTTCTACCTGTTGGCAGTGCTGTGGTGTTTCGCCTGCCGTACGGCATGGCGCGCGTGGTGCGGCGTGATGCTGCCGAGTGCGGCGTTTGCCACCCTGGCGGGCGTGGGCTTGTGGATGGCACGCACATGAAAGAGGGCTTTCGCCAGGCCATGGCCTGGTTGCACACCTGGGCCGGGCTGATCTTTGGCTGGCTGCTGTTTGCGATTTTCCTGACGGGCACCCTGGCCTATTTCAAGGATGAGATCACTCACTGGATGCAACCCGAAGTGCAGGCCCATCCCCTGGATGATGCGCGCAGTCTGAGTGTCGCCCAGGACTACCTGCAGAAGGTCGCACCCACGGCCGCACGCTGGTTCATCACCTTGCCGGATAGCCGCGACCCTGGCCTGTCGGTGATGTGGCAAGACAAGGTCGACCCCGGCAAACGCGGCAATTTCATTCAGAAAACCCTCGACCCCGTGAGCGGTCAAGCCGTAGAGGCCCGGGAAAGCATGGGCGGGGATTTCTTCTACCGCTTCCACTTCCAGCTGCAAATGCCTTACCCATGGGGCCGCTGGCTGTCGACCATTGCAGCGATGGTGATGTTCGTGGCGTTGATCACGGGCATCATCACCCACAAGAAAATCTTCAAGGACTTCTTCACCTTCCGCCCCCGCAAAGGCCAGCGTTCCTGGCTCGACGGGCATAACGCGGTGGGTGTGCTGGTGCTGCCGTTCCACCTGATGATCACCTACAGCAGCCTGGTGATTTTCATGAGCATGGTGATGCCGGCGCCGATCGTGGCCTCCTATGGCAACGACACCCGGGCCTTCTTCAATGACGTGTTCCCCGCCACCAACAACGCGCCGGCGCTGGGCCAGCCCGGCCAATTGCTGTCATTGCTGCCGATGTACGAGCAGGCGAGGGCGCAGTGGGCGGGTGGGCATGTCGGGCGGTTGGCGGTGAACAACCCGAGTGATGTAAACGCTTCGGTGAACCTGTTCCGTGCCAGCTCCGACCGCGTGGTGCATGACTTCGGCAGTACCGTGTCGTTCAACGGCAACACCGGCGAGTTGTTGCGGGTCAGCGCTGAACAATCGCTGCCGGCGGCGATCGGCGGCAGCTTCTATGGCCTGCACATGGGCCATTTCGCCGGTCCGGTGCTGCGCTGGTTGTACTTTATCTGCGGCCTGGCGGGCACGGCGATGATCGGCACGGGGCTGGTGATCTGGCTCGGCAAGCGGCAACTCAAACATGCAAAAAGCGGCGTGATGCCGTTTGAACTGCGGCTGGTGGAAGTGCTGAACATCGCCAGCATGTCCGGGCTGTTGATCGCCATTGCAGCCTTCTTCTGGGCCAACCGTTTATTGCCGGTGGGCTTTGCCGAGCGCTCCGATTGGGAAGTGCAGGCCTTCTTTATCGCCTGGGGCCTGAGCCTGTTGCACGGGATCCTGCGCCGGGGCCGCCAGGGTTGGGTTGAGCAATTGAGCTTCGCAGCACTGCTGTTTGCTGCAATCCCGTTGCTCAATGCCCTGACCACATCGCAGCACTTGGGCGCTTCACTGGCGACGGGCGACTGGGCCATGGCCGGCTTCGACCTGACCTGCCTGGCCAGCGGCGTGTTCCTCGCCTGGGCAGCCTGGAAGATGCAGCACCGCAAGGCCCCGCAGCCCAAGACCGAACGGGCGCCGCCGCTGCGGCTCAAGCCGGAGGCGAACTGAATGCTTCTCGCGCTGCTGATGTGTTACGCCGGGTTCACCGCCTTGTGCCTGTCCACCGACCGTCACCACGGCGAACTGCTGCACAGCAAGCCATCGCCTCGGCGGCGTATTGCTTTGCGCGTCATCGGTTGGCTGCTGCTGACCGTGTCGATCTGGCCCGCCGTGGCTGTCGCCGGTTGGGGCCTGGGCCTGGTGGAGTGGTGCGCGGTGTTGATGCTCAGCGCCCTGTTGCTGGTGCTGTTGTTGCCGTATCGGCCAAGGCTGGCCTTGCTCCTGGCAGGCGTCGGCCTGCTGGCCAGCCCTGTTGCCGCCTTCGCAACGTTCTGAGCCGCGGCCATGATGATCAGCACCCCACCCGATTCCCAGGACAGCCCGCAGGCTGACGCGGCGGGTGGGCGTGCGCATTTCCTGCAGGTGTTCCTGTCCCAGCGTTCGCAGATGGAAGCGTTGGTGAGCCGACGTGTCGGGTGCCGCGCCACGGCGGCCGACCTGGTGCAGGACCTGTTCCTGCGGTTTTGGCGTCGGCCATTGGTGCAGGTCGAAGAACTCAGCACCTACCTGTTGCGCTGCGCCGGCAATATCGCCATCGACCACCTGCGCAGCGAAGGCGCGCGGGTGCGCAGCAGTGAAGGCTGGCTGCCGGAGCAGCAGGATAACCAGGGCTCAGAGCCCCAGGCGGCGCTCGAGGCGGGCAACGACCTGCGGCATGTCGAAGCCGCCCTGCGCAGCCTGCCGGAGCGCACCCGGCAGATCTTCCTGCTCAACCGCATTCACGGGCGCAAGTACGCACAAATCGCCAAGGCCATGGGCCTGTCCCAAAGCGCCGTGGAAAAACATATGATGCGTGCCCTCGAAGCCTGCAAAGCCAGCCTTCGCGAACCATCGCCATCGCGCACGCCAGGGAAAGCACCGTGAATCCGACCCCCACGCCAGACCAGGAACAAGCCGCACTGGCCTGGCTGAGCCTGTTGCACGACCAGCCCAGCAGTGGCGACCAGGCCACGTTCAGCCGCTGGCTACGGGCCGATCCTGCGCACGTCGAAGCCTATGCCCAGGCCCAGGTGCTTTGGGAGTTGAGCGAAGTGCCGGCACGCCAACTGGCGGATGAGGATGCGCTGGCATTGCAGGGCTACCTTAATGCGATGAACACCCCTGGGCGCTCGCGGGTGGTGCGCTGGTCCGGCGCACTGGCCATGGCGGCGTGCCTGGTGTTGATGGTGTCCATGGGCGCCGGTTGGCAGCCTTCGCGGTGGATCGATGATTTCGGCGCCGATTACGTGAGCGCACCGGGAGAAGTGAAGACCGTCACCCTGGCTGATCAATCCCAGGTCACGCTGGATGCGGACAGCGCCATTGCCGTGGACTTCAGCCACGGTGAGCGGCATATCCAATTACGTCGCGGTGCAGGTTTTTTCAGCGTCACCCACACCGGCGAGTCCTTTGTGGTCGAGGCGGGCGGCGGCGAAGCGCGGGTGCTGGGGACGCAGTTCGAAGTGCGCCTGCAACCGGCAGGGGCCGAGGTGACGGTGTTGTCGGGGCGGGTCGGCGTGACCGCGTCGAAACAGGGCCCACAGCAAATTCTGACGGCGGGCCAGCAAGTGGCCTACGCCGATGGCAGCGCCGATCCCTTGCACGCGGTCGACAGCGAATCCCGCCTGGCCTGGCGGGATGGCTGGCTCAACTACTACAAGGCACCGCTGGCCGATGTGGTCAAGGACCTGGGGCGTTACTACCCTGGCCGCATCCTGCTGCTCAGCGAAGAGATGGGTGCCAGGCGCGTCAGCGGCAGCTTCCCGAGCAAGGACCCGCAGGCGGTACTCAACGCCTTGCAAGCGGTGCTGGGGTTCGAGCAGCACAGCCTGTTGGGGCGGGTGATCGTGGTCCGCTGATTACTTCAGCGCGGCCATGATCGCGTCAGGGTTGTAGTCGCGAATCAGCGTCCCGTTGACGTCCACAAACGGAATCCCGCCACCGCCCAGTGCTTCATACGCCTTGCGCGCCTGGGCGTCCTTCTCGATATCGACGGCCTGGTACGGAATGCTCTTCTGGTCGAGGAAGCGGCGGATCTGCTTGCAGTAGCCGCACCACTCGGTGGCATACAGCACCACCCGCGCCGAGGCCCGCGTCTGCTCCGGCACCACCTGGGAAGGGTTGAGCAGCCGCTCGACCTTGCCCCAGTTCTGGATAACCACCACCACCAGCAACACCAGCAGGACTTTCTTGAGGACCCCGCCGAGCATCAGTTACGGCGCTTGAGCTGGTCGGTCAATTGGGTCGGCAGGCCCTTGATGATCAGGGTGCCGGCGGCTTCGTCGTACTCGATCTTGTCGCCCAGCAAGTGTGCTTCAAAACTGATGGACAAGCCCTCGGCGCGCCCGGTGAAGCGGCGGAACTGGTTGAGGGTGCGTTTATCCGCCGGGATTTCCGGCGACAGGCCGTAGTCCTTGTTGCGGATATGGTCGTAGAACGCCTTGGGCCGATCTTCATCGATCAAGCCCGACAGCTCTTCAAGGCCCATGGGCTCGCCGAGCTTGGCCTGGCTGCTGGCGTAATCGACCAGGGTCTTGGTTTTTTCGCGGGCGGATTCGTCCGGCAGGTCTTCGCTTTCGACGAAGTCGCTGAAGGCCTTGAGCAGGGTGCGCGTCTCGCCCGGGCCGTCGACGCCTTCCTGGCAGCCGATGAAGTCGCGGAAGTATTCCGAGACCTTCTTGCCGTTCTTGCCTTTGATAAACGAGATGTACTGCTTGGACTGCTTGTTGTTCTGCCACTCGGACACGTTGATACGCGCTGCCAGGTGCAGTTGGCCCAGGTCCAGGTGGCGCGACGGGGTCACGTCCAGCTCGTCGGTCACCGCCACGCCTTCGCTGTGGTGCAGCAGGGCGATGGCCAGGTAGTCGGTCATGCCTTGCTGGTAGTGGGCAAACAGCACGTGGCCGCCGGTGGAGAGGTTGGACTCTTCCATCAGTTTTTGCAGATGTTCGACGGCGGTGCGGCTGAACGTGGTGAAATCCTGGCCACCCTCGAAATATTCCTTCAACCAGCCGCTGAACGGGTGCGCGCCGGATTCGGCATGGAAGAAACCCCAGGCCTTGCCTTGTTTGGCGTTGTAGCTCTCGTTGAGGTCGGCAAGCATGTTCTCGATGGCGGCCGACTCGGCGAGCTCGGAGTCGCGGGCGTGGAGAACTGCGGGTGTGCCGTCGGGTTTTTTGTCGATCAGGTGGACGATGCAATGACGGATCGGCATGGGCTTCTCGGCTGGTTGAAGGGGAGCGGTCGGCCTCCCCGAAAAGTCGCCCAGTGTACCGCACCCATTGGTCAAGACACGCGTCTAAGGGCATTTTGGATGCTCTCGGACGAGGCATATGCCTTTTTTTCACGGTTTAGAGCGATAAAGCTGACCAAATGGGTAGGTAGAAGCGGATATTTCCCCGTCTCTGTGCTAGTTTTGCCCCGTCTTACGCCAAGTCTCGGCGATAAGCGTGCATTCAGCATCTGTCAGGTCGAACCAATCCCCGTTTCAAGCATCTATAACCCCGATCTCCGTGGTTATAGCCGGGGGTGCCAGGCCATGACGGTCGGGCTCGACGGCTGACACTGCACTCTGCAATCCATATGAATTTGATAGGGAAGGAACACCACAATGGCTATTACTAAAGACCAACTGATCGCTGACCTGGCTGAAGCAGTAGACGCACCGAAAACCACCGTGCGCGCTCTGCTGGACCAACTGAGCCAAGTTGTTGCTGACCAGCTGGAAAACGGCGGCGAAATCACTCTGCCAGGCGTTGGCAAACTGAAAGTGACCGAGCGTCCTGCCCGTACTGGCCGTAACCCTTCGACTGGCGCTGCCATCGAAATCGCTGCCAAGAAAGTTATCAAGCTGGTTGTGGCCAAAGGCCTGACCGACGCTGTTAACAAGTAAGACGCAGCAAAAAAAACCGTGCTCCGGAGCGATCCGGGCACGGTTTTTTGTTGCCTGGGATTTGTCTCTATCGCACCCAGCGCTGGCGCCAGATCTGCTGTTCGTTCTTGGTCTGGAAGGTCCAGGCCACGAAACGGCTCTGCTTCTGGCCCTGGGACATTTCCACCACCTGGCTTTCCAGCACGCCGGCTTTTTTCAGGGCGGTCTCGATCGCGGGCAAGTTTGACGCTTTTGACACCAGGGTGCTGAACCACAACACCTTGTGGGCAAAGTGCGCACTCTCGGCGATCAACTGCGTCACGAAGCGCGCTTCACCGCCTTCACACCACAACTCGGCCGATTGGCCGCCGAAGTTGAGCACCGGCAATTTGCGCTTGGGATCGGCCCGGCCCAGGGCGCGCCACTTGCGCTCGCTGCCCTTGGTGGCTTCGTCCATGGACGCATGGAACGGTGGGTTGCACATGGTCAGGTCAAAACGCTCACCCGGCTCCAGCAGGCCCAGCAGGATGTGCTTGGGGTTTTCCTGCTGGCGCAACTGGATGACCTTGCTCAGGTCGTTGGACTGCACGATGGCCTTGGCGGCGGCCACGGCGATGGGGTCGACTTCCGAGCCGAGGAAGTTCCAGCGGTACTCCATATAGCCAATCAGTGGGTAGACGCAGTTGGCGCCCATGCCGATGTCCAGCACCTTGACGATTGAACCGCGCGGGATCTTGCCCTCGTTGACACTGGCCAGCAGGTCGGCGAGGAAGTGCACGTAGTCGGCACGTCCCGGTACCGGCGGGCACAGGTAATCGGCCGGGATGTCCCAATGCTGGATGCCATAGAAGGCCTTGAGCAACGCCCGGTTGAACACCCGCACCGCGTCCGGGCTGGCGAAGTCGATGCTCTCTTTGCCATAGGGGTTGATGATCACGAATTGCGCCAGTTCCGGCGTGGTCTTGATCAACGCCTGGAAGTCGTAACGGCCTGTGTGGCGGTTGCGTGGGTGCAGGGTAGCCTCTTTGCGCGGCGCGACGGGTTTGGCCGTGGCTGCGGTCTTAGGCTTCTTGCGTGGAGGTTTGGGCGTAGTGGGGGCGGTCATGATGATTCTGGTGTTGGCTCAAAGTGGCGGCCATTGTCACACATTCCCGAGGATAACTCGGTCAAATGTGGGAGGAGGCTTGCTCCCGATAGCGGTGGATCAGTCAAGACTAGCCTGGCTGACAGATCGCCATCGGGGGCAAGCCCCCTCCCACATTGACTGTATTGCCAGCAAGGGATTGGGAAACACCAGGCAAAAAAAGAGACCCGAAGGTCTCTTTTTTCACACGGATTGCCCCTTACAGGCTGGAAATCCGCGCATGTTGCTCCGCCAGCTTGCCCAAAGCCTGTTCGGCCTCGGCCAGCTTGGCGCGTTCCTTATCGATCACTTCAGCCGGTGCCTTGTCGACGAATGCCGCGTTGGACAGCTTGCCGCCCACCCGCGCCACTTCGCCTTGCAGGCGCAGGATTTCCTTGTCGAGACGGGCCAGTTCCGCGCCCTTGTCGATCAGGCCGGCCATCGGCACCAGCACTTCCATGTCGCCGACCAG
The DNA here is from genome assembly GCF_003058245.1 of Pseudomonas sp. GV047. NCBI lineage: Bacteria > Pseudomonadati > Pseudomonadota > Gammaproteobacteria > Pseudomonadales > Pseudomonadaceae > Pseudomonas > Pseudomonas sp. GV047. The sequence goes on from NZ_QCWA01000005.1 coordinate 411,859, forward strand.
CGCGGTCGCTGACAGTGGCGCTTCGGCGCCATCCGCCAATACAGTGATCGATTCCAGCTTCGCCAGCTTCTTGAGCAGCGCATCGTTCTCGGTGAGACGACGCTGGTCTTCGGCGCTGGCGTTCTTCACGAATACCGCCAGGGGCTTGCCCGGGCCGATGTTCATTTCGGCGCGGATGTTGCGCGTGCCGAGCATCAGGGTCTTGAGCCATTCGATGTCGCTTTCGGCCGCCTCATCGATACGTGCTTCGTTGGCCACCGGCCAAGGTTGCAGCATGATGGTCTTGCCGTCTTTGCCGGCCAGCGGCGCGAGGCGCTGCCAGATTTCTTCGGTGATGAACGGCATGAACGGATGCGCCAGGCGCAAGGCGACTTCGAGCACGCGTACCAGGGTGTGACGGGTGCCGCGCTGACGTTCGATCGGCGCGTTTTCGTCCCACAATACGGGCTTGGACAGTTCCAGGTACCAGTCGCAATACTGGTTCCAGATGAACTCGTACAAGGCCTGTGCGGCCAGGTCGAAACGGAACTGGTCGAGTTGACGGGTCACTTCGGCTTCGGTGCGCTGCAATTGCGAGATGATCCAGCGATCCGCCAGGGACAGCTCGATGGCCTCGCCGTTCTGGCCGCAGTCTTCGCCCTTGTCCAGCACGTAGCGCGCGGCGTTCCAGATCTTGTTGCAGAAGTTGCGATAGCCTTCGACGCGGCCCATGTCGAACTTGATGTCGCGACCGGTGGACGCCAGCGAGCAGAAGGTGAAGCGCAGCGCATCGGTGCCGTAGCTGGCAATGCCGTCGGCGAATTCGTCGCGGGTCTGCTTCTCGATCTTCTTCGCCAGTTTCGGCTGCATCAGGCCCGAGGTGCGTTTCTGTACCAGGGTTTCCAGGTCGATGCCGTCGATGATGTCCAGCGGGTCGAGGACGTTGCCCTTGGACTTGGACATCTTCTGGCCCTGGCCATCCCGCACCAGGCCGTGCACGTACACGGTCTTGAACGGTACCTGCGGGGTGCCGTCCTCGTTCTTCACCAAGTGCATGGTGAGCATGATCATCCGGGCAACCCAGAAGAAAATGATGTCGAAGCCGGTGACCAGCACGTCGGTGGAGTGGAATTTCTTCAGGAATTCGGTCTGCTGCGGCCAGCCCAGGGTGGAGAAGGTCCACAGGCCCGAGCTGAACCATGTGTCCAGTACGTCGTTGTCCTGTTGCAGTGCCACATCCGGACCGAGGTTGTGCTTGGCGCGTACTTCGGCTTCGTCGCGGCCCACGTAGACCTTGCCCGACTCGTCGTACCAGGCCGGAATGCGATGGCCCCACCACAGCTGGCGGCTGATGCACCAATCCTGGATATCGCGCATCCACGAGAAGTACATGTTTTCGTACTGCTTGGGCACGAACTGGATACGCCCGTCTTCCACGGCAGCAATCGCCGGCTCGGCCAGGGGCTTGGTGGACACGTACCATTGGTCGGTCAGCCACGGCTCGATCACGGTGCCGGAGCGGTCGCCCTTCGGCACTTTCAGGCCGTGGTCGTCGACGCTGACCAGCAGGCCGGCAGCGTCGAAGGCAGCAACGATCTGCTTGCGCGCTTCGAAACGGTCAAGGCCGGCGTATTCGGCCGGGATCTTGCCGTCGATGCTCTCGTTCAGCGTACCGTCCAGGTTGAACACCTGGCAGGCCGGCAGCACGGCGGCATTCTTGTCGAAGATATTCAACAGCGGCAGGTTGTGGCGCTTGCCGACTTCGTAGTCGTTGAAATCGTGGGCCGGGGTGATTTTCACACAGCCGGTGCCGAATTCAGGGTCGCAGTAATCGTCGGCGATGATCGGGATGCGGCGGCCTACCAGCGGCAACTCGACGAACTTGCCGATCAGTGCCTGGTAGCGCTCGTCGTTCGGGTTGACCGCGACCGCGGCGTCGCCAAGCATGGTTTCCGGACGGGTGGTGGCGACGATCAGGTAGTCGTTGCCCTCAGCGGTCCTGGCGCCGTCGGCCAGCGGGTACTTGAGGTTCCACAGGAAACCTTTCTCGTCGTGGTTTTCCACTTCAAGGTCGGAAATTGCCGTGTGCAACTTGGTGTCCCAGTTGACCAGGCGCTTGCCGCGGTAGATCAGACCGTCTTCATGCAGGCGCACGAAGGCTTCTTTCACCGATTCCGACAGGCCGTCATCCATGGTGAAGCGCTCGCGACTCCAATCGACGGACGAACCGAGGCGACGGATCTGACGGCTGATGTTGCCGCCGGACTGGTCTTTCCATTCCCAGATTTTTTCCAGGAATTTCTCGCGGCCCAGGTCGTGACGGTTCTGGCCGGTGGCTTCGAGTTGGCGCTCCACCAGCATCTGGGTGGCGATACCGGCGTGGTCGGTACCCGGTTGCCACAGGGTGTTGCGGCCCTGCATGCGGCGGAAACGGATCAACGCATCCATGATCGCATTGTTGAAGCCATGGCCCATGTGCAGGCTGCCAGTGACGTTCGGTGGCGGAATCATGATGGTGTAGGACTCGCCCGCGCCTTGCGGAGCGAAATAGTTCTCGGACTCCCAGGTGTTGTACCAGGAAGTTTCAATAGCGTGCGGCTGGTAGGTCTTATCCATGCGCGGCGGGACCCTAGTTGGCATATATTCAGGAAAGCCGGCAAGTATAACGGGGGATAGGGCGCAGGGCGAGGCGAAGGCGGGCTTAAGGTGCAGGCAATCAAATGTGGGAGGAGTTTGCCACCTCCCACAGGGGATCTATGGACGGTTCAAGACTGGTACTGGCTGAGCAGCCGCTCCATCCGTGCATCCATCCGGCGCTTGATCTCGGTTTCGATATGGGGGGCAAAGTCGTCGATCACATCTTGCATGATCAATTGCGCAGCGGCACGCAGTTCGTTGTCCAGGTGCAGCAGCAGGGCGTCGGGACCCTTTTCAGCCGCAGCAGGGGCAGCGTCCACCACAACGGGGGCTTCGACAACCGGTTCCGGAGCGACCTGCTTGCCGCCGACCATGTCGAACAACAGCGGAATCTGAACCTCGCCATCGGCCTGTTCGGTCAATAGTGGCGGTTGCAAGTCATCATCACCCAGCAACTGACGAATCGACTCGAGGTCGTCCAGCAGGTGGTCATCTTTTTTTGTCGGGTTGGGAGTGTCCATCATGTACTCAAAGTCGTTGTAGCCGGTGATCTTGCAAAGGATAGCCCTGTTCGCGGTAGAAACGGAAACTCTCCCGCGCGGCCTGACGAATAGCCGGATCTTCCACCACCACTTCCGCCACACGGGCGAAGGCCTTGGCAAAAGGCGGTACTTTCAGGTCCAGGTTGACCAGCAGGTCCTGGTGATTGCCGCAACTGTCTCCCAAACCCAGGGCAACCTGGCCTTCGGGTTCTGATTCTGCGGGGCCATGGGGCACGAAGCTTTCGCCCTTGAAGCGCCACAGGCGGGCGTCGAGCTCGTCGCGTTGGGCGGCATCGCTGCAATGCAGGTAGATGCGGTGGCCCATGCGCCAGGCTTTCTCGGTGAGCTTGCAGGCGAAGTCCAGGCGCGCGAGCGGATCGGCGCTGGGCAATATATAGAAGTCGACTTGGGTCATTGCGGTTCCTGAGGCCGGGGCGGCGAGATCACCGCCCCGGCATCTTCAGTGTCAGGCTTTGGCGCGGTCCAGCAGGTATTGGGTCAGCAATGGCACCGGACGGCCGGTGGCGCCCTTGTCCTTCCCGCCGCTGGTCCAGGCCGTGCCGGCGATGTCCAGGTGCGCCCAGTTGAAGTTCTTGGCGAAGCGCGACAGGAAGCACGCAGCCGTGATGGTGCCGGCTTTCGGGCCGCCGATGTTGGCGATGTCGGCGAACGGGCTGTCCAGCTGCTCCTGGTACTCATCGAACAGCGGCAGTTGCCAGGCGCGGTCGTCGGCGGCCTTGCCGGCGCTGAGCAGTTGCTCGATCAGCTCGTCGTTATTGCCCAGCAGGCCCGAGGTGTGGGAGCCCAGTGCCACGATGCAGGCGCCAGTCAGGGTGGCGATGTCGATCACGGCCTGTGGCTTGAAGCGCTCGGCGTAGGTCAGGGCATCGCACAGCACCAGGCGGCCTTCGGCGTCGGTGTTGAGGATTTCCACGGTCTGGCCGCTGAGGGTGGTGACGATGTCGCCCGGACGGGCCGCGCCGCCGCTGGGCATGTTCTCGGCGCAGGCCAGGATGCACACCAGGTTGATCGGCAGCTTCAGTTCCAGCACGGCGCGCAGGGTGCCGAATACGCTGGCGGCGCCGCCCATGTCGTACTTCATCTCGTCCATGCCCAGGCCCGGCTTGAGGCTGATGCCGCCGGTGTCGAAGGTGATGCCTTTGCCGACCAGGGCGTAAGGCTTCTCGGACTTCTTGCCGCCGTTGTATTGCATCACGATCAGGCGTGGCGGCTGGTCGCTGCCCTGGCCCACGGCATAGAACGAGCCCATGCCCAGTTCCTTGATCTTCTTCTCGTCCAGGACTTCGACTTTCAGGCCCTTGAACTCTTTACCCAACGCCTTGGCCTGTTCGCCCAGGTAGGTCGGGTGGCAGATGTTCGGCGGCAGGTTGCCCAGGTCGCGGGTGAACGACATGCCATTGGCGATGGCCTGGGCGTGGGTCACGGCGCGCTCGACTTCAGCCTGGGCGGCCTTGATGGTCAGCAGGGTGATTTTCTTCAGGGCGCGGGGTTCGGCTTTCTGGCTCTTGAACTGATCGAAAATGTAGCCGCCGTCCACCAGGGTTTCGGCCAGCAGGCGGGTCTTGCCGTAGCTGTCACGGCCCTTGACCACGATTTCATCGAGTGCCAGTGCGGCATCGCTGCCGCCCAGGCCCTTCAGGGTGTTGAGGATGCCGCTGATGATCTTGCGGAACGGACGGTCGCCCAGTTCAGCGTCCTTGCCCACGCCCACCAGCAATACGCGGTCGGCTTTCAGGTTGGGCAGGCTTTGCAGCAGCAGGCTCTGGCCGACTTTGCCGGCCAGGTCGCCGCGCTTGAGGACCGCGCTGATCGCGCCGCCGCTGAGTTCGTCGAGCTGCCTGGCGGCTACGCCGAGCTTGCGGCCTTCGCCGATGGCGACCACGAGGGTGGCGGTTTTCAACGTTTCGGGGCTAACGCTTTTTACAACCAATTCCATTTTCGGGTCCCTTATATAAGGTCTGAGAGCCTGGCGTCTGTACGCAGGCTTTAAAGCGTGGCGGCTGTGTAAACCACCAGCGACAAAGGCCGCAGTTTGAACCTCGCCGACGGAGCCTGACAACCCTTTGTGCCTGCGCATGAGGTTGCGCAGTGACAGGCGCGGTCAATCACAGGATAATGCGCCATCTTTTTAGCCGGCCCGGTGCAAACGGGCTGACTCGGTATGCTTGCTTGTTTGGCCGCCTTAGCCTGACAACCCTGGAGTGTCTGGTTTGATCGTCTTCCGTTATCTGTCCCGCGAAGTCCTGTTGACCCTGAGTGCCGTGAGTGCGGTCCTGCTGGTCATCATCATGAGTGGTCGTTTCGTCAAATACCTGGCCCAGGCTGCCTCCGGCGCCCTGGACCCAGGCTCGCTGTTCCTGATCATGGGCTTTCGCCTGCCGGGATTCTTGCAACTGATCCTGCCGCTGGGCCTGTTCCTCGGCATCCTGCTGGCCTACGGCCGCTTGTACCTTGAAAGTGAAATGACCGTGCTCTCGGCCACCGGCATGAGCCAGCAGCGCCTGCTGGGCATGACCATGATTCCGGCGGCCGGTGTTGCGCTGATCGTGGCCTGGCTGAGCCTGAGCCTGGCTCCCCAGGGCGCCATGCAGTTCCAGCTGGTGCTGAACAAGCAGGATGCGATGACCGAGTTCGATACCCTCGAGCCGGGCCGTTTCCAGGCACTCAATGACGGCTCGCGGGTGACTTACACGGAAACCTTGACCGACGACCGCGCCAACCTGGGCGGTGTGTTCATCTCCGAGAAACGGTTTGGCCAGGACAAGAAAGACCGGGGCATTTCCGTACTGGTGGCCGATTCGGGCCGCCAGGAAGTGCGTCCTGACGGCAGCCGCTACCTGATCCTGGAAAATGGCTATCGCTACGATGGCAGTCCAGGCATGGCCGACTATCGCGCGATCAAGTACGACACCTATGGCGTGATGCTGGCCCGCCCGGATATCAGCGACGAAGTCACCGACCGCGACGCCATCCCCACGGCGGACCTGCTCGGCAGCAAGGAACTGCGTTCCATCGCCGAGCTGCAATGGCGGATTTCCCTGCCGCTGCTGGTGTTTATCGTGACCCTGATGGCCGTGCCGCTGTCGCGCGTCAACCCGCGCCAGGGCCGTTTCCTCAAGCTGTTGCCGGCGATCCTGCTGTACATGGCTTACCTCACCATCCTGATTTCCGCCCGTGGCTCCCTGGAGAAAGGCAAGCTGTCGCCGGTCCTGGGCCTGTGGTGGGTGCACGGCATGTTCCTGGTGATCGGCCTGGGGCTGCTGTATTGGGAGCCTATTCGTTTGAAAATGATGAGCCGTCGTGGCCAGAAGGAGTTGGCTCGTGGCTAAGCTCGATCGCTACATTGGTAGCAGCGTCCTGATCGCCATCCTGGCGGTACTGGGCATTATCCTGGGCCTGGCCTCGTTGTTCGCCTTCATCGATGAAGTCGGCAACGTCAGCGACACCTATACCGTATGGGACGTGCTCGGCTACGTGGCACTGACCGCGCCGCGTCGTCTCTACGACATGATGCCGATGGCCGCGCTGATCGGTTGCCTGATCGGCCTGGGCAGCCTGGCCAGCAACAGCGAACTGACCATCATGCGCGCCGCCGGGGTGTCCATCGGGCGTATCGTCTGGGCGGTCATGAAGCCAATGTTGCTGCTGATGCTGTGCAGCGTGCTGATCGGTGAATACGTAGCGCCGCCGGCCGAAACCACCGCCCAGGCCAATCGCGCCCTGGCCCAGGGCTCGGGCGATGCACAAAGCGCCAAGCATGGCCTGTGGCACCGCCAGGGTGATGAGTTCATCCACATCAACGCCGTGCAACCGGGCGGGTTGTTGATCGGTGTGACGCGCTACACGTTCGACAAGGAACGTCACATGCTGTCGTCCAGTTTCGCCAAACGCGCGCAGTACGGCGACGAAAAGTGGCAATTGACCGACGTCACCACGACTTACTTCCGCAATGTCGGCCAAGGCACCAAGGCCAGCACCGAAGTGATCAATGTGCCGAGTGAAGAGTGGGATATCGCCCTCAAGCCGGAACTGCTCAATACGGTGGTGATGATCCCCGAAAGCCTGCCGATCTCCGGGTTGTGGGGCTATATCCACTACCTGAAGGATCAAGGCTTGAATAACGGTCGTTACTGGCTGGCATTTTGGGTCAAGGTGTTGCAACCGGTGGTGACCGCCGCACTGGTGTTGATGGCGATCTCGTTCATCTTCGGTCCGTTGCGCTCCGTGACCCTCGGTCAGCGGGTATTCACGGGCGTGCTGGTCGGTTTCACCTTCCGCATCGCCCAGGACCTGCTCGGCCCGTCGAGCCTGGTGTTCGGGTTCTCGCCACTGTTTGCAGTGCTGGTGCCGACGGCCATCTGCGCCCTGGCCGGGTTCTGGCTGCTGCGCCGGGCCGGCTGATACCGCGCCGTTGGATAAAAAATGCCCCGCTCGGATGAGCGGGGCATTTTTGTTCTGGTCAGCAAAGATGACGCCCGGCCTGAGCATCAGGTACAATTCCCGGCTATTTTTCAGCGGGCAATCTGCCTGCAGCCTTTTTGAGTGTTGATCCGTGAGTGATTTGAGTCATATCCGCAATTTCTCCATCATCGCCCACATTGACCATGGTAAGTCGACGCTGGCCGATCGATTCATCCAGATGTGCGGCGGCCTTGCCGAGCGTGAAATGGAAGCCCAGGTGCTGGACTCCATGGACCTCGAACGCGAGCGCGGGATCACCATCAAGGCCCACAGCGTTACCCTGTACTACACCGCCAAAGACGGTATCAAGTACCAGTTGAACTTCATTGACACCCCCGGCCACGTGGACTTCACCTATGAAGTCAGCCGCTCCCTGGCGGCCTGCGAAGGTGCGCTGCTGGTGGTGGACGCGGGCCAGGGCGTTGAAGCCCAGTCCGTGGCCAACTGCTACACCGCCATCGAGCAAGGCCTGGAAGTCATGCCGGTGCTGAACAAGATCGACCTGCCGCAGGCCGATCCGGACCGCGTAAAAGAAGAAATCGAAAAAATCATCGGCATTGACGCCACCGACGCCGTCGAGTGCAGCGCCAAGACCGGCCTGGGCGTCGATGAAGTGCTCGAGCGCCTGGTCAAGACCATTCCAGCCCCCACCGGCAACTACGAAGATCCGCTGCAAGCGTTGATCATCGACTCCTGGTTCGACAACTACCTGGGGGTTGTCTCCCTGGTACGCGTGCGCCACGGCCGTGTGAAGAAGGGCGACAAGATCCTGGTCAAGTCCACCGGCAAGATCCACCTGGTGGACAGCGTCGGTGTATTCAACCCCAAGCACACCGCGACCACTGATCTGAAAGCCGGTGAAGTAGGCTTCATCATCGCCGGTATCAAGGACATCCACGGTGCGCCGGTGGGTGACACCCTGACCTTGAGCTCCACCCCTGACGTCGACGTGCTGCCGGGCTTCAAACGCATCCAGCCGCAGGTCTACGCCGGCCTGTTCCCGGTCAGCTCCGACGACTTCGAAGACTTCCGCGAAGCCCTGCAAAAGCTGACCCTCAACGACTCGTCGTTGCAGTACACCCCGGAAAGCTCCGACGCCCTGGGCTTCGGCTTCCGCTGCGGCTTCCTCGGCATGCTGCACATGGAAATCATCCAGGAGCGCCTTGAGCGCGAATACGACCTGGACCTGATCACCACGGCGCCGACGGTTATTTTCGAGCTGCTGCTCAAAAACGGTGAAACGATTTACGTCGACAACCCGTCCAAGCTTCCAGACCTGTCTTCCATCGAAGACATGCGCGAACCGATCGTGCGGGCCAATATCCTTGTGCCGCAGGAACACCTGGGCAACGTCATTACCCTGTGTATCGAAAAGCGTGGCGTGCAGCACGACATGCTGTTCCTCGGTACCCAGGTGCAAGTGACCTACGATTTGCCGATGAACGAAGTGGTCCTGGACTTCTTTGACCGTCTCAAATCCACCAGTCGCGGCTATGCTTCGCTGGATTACCATTTCGACCGTTACCAATCGGCTAATCTGGTGAAACTGGATGTGCTGATCAACGGCGACAAGGTCGATGCCCTGGCACTGATCGTTCACAAGGACAATGCGCACTACAAAGGTCGCCAGTTGACCGAGAAGATGAAAGAACTGATTCCGCGCCAGATGTTCGACGTCGCGATCCAGGCCGCCATTGGCGGGCAGATCATTGCGCGAACCTCCGTCAAGGCACTCAGAAAGAACGTACTGGCCAAATGCTACGGCGGTGACGTAAGCCGTAAGCGCAAGCTGCTTGAGAAGCAAAAGGCCGGTAAAAAACGCATGAAGCAAGTGGGCAACGTGGAAATTCCACAAGAAGCCTTCCTTGCGGTGCTCAGGTTGGATAGTTAGGTCCTATGTCGCTAAATTTCCCGCTGTTGCTGGTCATCGCCGTTGCCGTTTGCGGTCTCCTGGCGTTGCTCGATCTGGTGTTCTTCGCCCCGCGTCGGCGGGCGGCTATCGCGTCCTATCAGGGCAGCGTCAGCCAGCCCGATGGCATGGTGATCGAGAAGCTGAACAAAGAGCCCTTGCTGGTTGAATACGGCAAGTCGTTCTTCCCGGTGTTGTTCATCGTGCTGGTGCTGCGCTCGTTCCTGGTGGAACCGTTTCAGATCCCGTCGGGGTCGATGAAACCTACCCTGGACGTGGGCGATTTCATCCTGGTGAACAAGTTCTCCTACGGGATTCGCCTGCCGGTGATCGACAAGAAGGTCATCGAAGTCGGTGATCCGCAGCGCGGCGATGTGATGGTGTTCCGCTACCCGAGCGACCCGAACGTCAACTACATCAAGCGTGTGGTAGGCCTGCCGGGCGACGTGATTCGCTACACCAGCGACAAGCGCCTGTTCATCAACGGCGAGTCGGTGGCCGAGAAGCTGATCGGTTCCGAACCGAACAGCCTGGGCAGTGCCGAGCTGTACCAGGAAAAACTCGGTGCGGTAGAGCATGAAATCCGCAAGGAAATGAGCCGCTACCGTGCCATGCCTGACGGCGAGTGGAAAGTGCCGGCCGGGCACTACTTCATGATGGGCGACAACCGCGACAACTCCAATGACAGCCGTTACTGGGATGACCCCAGCATTCCCAAGGACCTGCTGGGCATGGTTCCCGACCAGAATATCGTCGGCAAGGCCTTTGCGGTCTGGATGAGCTGGCCGGAACCCAAGCTCAGCCACCTGCCGAACTTCTCGCGGGTCGGGCTGATCAAGTAATACAAGCGGCGCTGTGCACACAGCGCCGAATGCTTTTCTGGGGCTTGGACATTTCCCGTCCCCGTGCAATACCAACCAGGATTTGAATTTGAACACTGCGTCAATCGTCGATGGCCGCCGGTGCCACCACACAGATATGGGTAAACCGTGACCGTTTCTCTAAGTCGTCTCGAGCGCCAGCTCGGCTACACCTTCAAGGATCAGGAATTGATGGTCCTTGCCCTCACACACCGCAGCTTTGCAGGGCGTAATAACGAACGCCTGGAATTCCTCGGTGATGCCATCCTCAATTTCGTCGCCGGTGAAGCACTGTTCGAGCGCTTCCCCCAAGCCCGTGAAGGTCAGCTGTCGCGTTTACGCGCACGCCTGGTAAAGGGCGAGACCCTGGCCGTACTGGCCCGTGGTTTTGGCCTGGGTGAGTACCTGCGCCTGGGTTCCGGCGAGTTGAAGAGCGGCGGGTTCCGCCGTGAGTCGATCCTGGCCGATGCGCTTGAGGCGTTGATCGGCGCGATCTACCTCGATGCCGGCATGGAAGCGGCCAAGGAGCGCGTCACCGCGTGGCTGACCTCCGAGATCGAAAGCCTCACGCTGGTCGACACCAACAAGGATCCAAAGACCCGCTTGCAGGAGTTCCTGCAATCGCGCGGTTGCGACCTGCCACGCTACGAAGTGGTGGATATCCAGGGTGAACCCCATTGCCGCGTGTTCTTCGTGGAATGTGAAATCACCTTACTGAATGAAAAAAGCCGAGGTCAGGGTGTGAGCCGTCGTATTGCCGAACAGGTAGCGGCCGCTGCAGCACTGATTGCCCTGGGCGTGGAGAATGGCCATGACTGATTCAACCGCAACACGCTGTGGCTATGTTGCCATCGTCGGCCGCCCGAACGTGGGCAAGTCCACGCTGCTGAACCATATCCTCGGCCAGAAGCTTGCAATCACCTCGCGCAAGCCGCAGACCACCCGCCACAACATGCTGGGCATCAAGACCGAAGGCAGCGTGCAAGCGGTCTACGTCGACACCCCGGGCATGCACAAGGGCGGCGAGAAAGCCCTTAACCGCTACATGAACAAGACGGCCTCGGCGGCGTTGAAAGACGTGGACGTGGTGATCTTCGTGGTCGACCGCACCAAGTGGACCGACGAAGACCAGATGGTCCTCGAGCGCGTGCAGTACGTCACTGGCCCTTTGATCGTCGCGTTGAACAAGACCGACCGCATCGAAGACAAAGCCGAGCTGATGCCGCACCTGAGCTGGCTGCAGGAGCAACTGCCGAACGCCCAGATCATGCCGATCTCGGCCCAGCACGGGCACAACCTCGAAGCCCTGGAGCGCGTGATCGCCGGTTACCTGCCGGAGAACGAGCACTTCTTCCCGGAAGACCAGATCACCGACCGCAGCAGCCGTTTCCTCGCCGCCGAACTGGTGCGTGAGAAAATCATGCGCCAGATGGGCGCCGAGCTGCCGTACCAGATCACCGTCGAAATCGAAGAGTTCAAGCAGCAGGGCAAGACCCTGCATATCCATGCGCTGATCCTCGTCGAACGTGACGGCCAGAAGAAAATCATCATCGGCGACAAGGGCGAGCGCATCAAGCGCATCGGCACCGAAGCGCGCAAGGACATGGAATTGCTGTTCGATTCCAAGATCATGCTTAACCTGTGGGTGAAGGTTAAAGGCGGCTGGTCCGATGATGAGCGCGCACTGCGCTCCCTCGGCTACGGCGACCTGTAAGGACACCGCAGGGCAAAAAATGTGGGAGGGGGCTTGCCCCCGATAGCGGTGGATCAGTTAATAAATAAGTGACTGAGCCACCGCCATCGGGGGCAAGCCCCCTCCCACATTAGGTTTTTGTTGTTTTCAAGATAGAGAACCCATGTCCCAATCCCCACCCACCAGCCAACTCGCCTACGTGCTGCACAGCCGCGCCTACCGCGAGACCAGCGCGCTGGTGGATTTCCTCACGCCCCAAGGCCGTCTGCGCGCGGTATTGCGTAGCGCGCGGGGCAAGGCGGGGACATTGGCGCGACCTTTCGTGGCGTTGGACGTGGAGTTTCGCGGCAAGGGCGAGCTGAAAAACGTCGGCCGCCTGGAAAGCGTCGGCACGTCCGCCTGGCTCAATGGCGATGCACTGTTCAGCGGCCTCTACCTCAATGAACTGCTGATCCGCCTGTTGCCCGCCGAAGACCCGCACCCGGCGGTCTTCGATCACTATGCCGCCACCTTGCTGGCCCTGGCCGAGGGCCGCCCCCTGGAGCCGCTGTTGCGCGCCTTCGAATGGCGCCTGCTTGACGACCTGGGCTACGGCTTCGAACTGCACAACGACCTGCACGGCGACCCCATCGCCGCCGACGGCATGTATCGCCTGCAGGTGGATGCGGGTCTGGAGCGTGTGTACCTGCTGCAACCGGGGCTGTTCCAGGGCACCGAGCTGCTGGCCATGAGTGAAGCCGACTGGACTGCACCGGGCGCCTTGTCCGCCGCCAAGCGCTTGATGCGCCAGGCGCTGGCCGTGCACTTGGGTGGACGGCCGCTGGTCAGTCGCGAGTTGTTTCGAAAGCCCTGACATCCCCGTGTATGCTGTGCAGCGTTTCTTTCCCCTTTTCAGGAGCGCTTCCGTGACCACCAGCAATCGCATTCTTCTTGGCGTCAACATCGACCACGTCGCTACCCTGCGCCAGGCCCGGGGCACCCGTTACCCTGACCCGGTCAAGGCCGCGCTGGACGCCGAAGAAGCGGGCGCCGACGGCATCACCGTGCACCTGCGCGAAGACCGCCGCCACATCCAGGAGCGCGATGTGCTGCTGCTCAAGGACGTGCTGCAAACCCGCATGAACTTCGAGATGGGCGTCACCGAAGAAATGATGGCCTTCGCCGAGCGCATCCGTCCGGCGCACATCTGCCTGGTCCCGGAAACCCGCCAGGAACTGACCACCGAAGGCGGCCTCGACGTGGCCGGCCAGGAAGCGCGGATCAAGGCCGCCGTGGAGCGCCTGTCGAAGATCGGCAGCGAAGTCTCGCTGTTCATCGACGCCGACGAGCGCCAGATCGAAGCGTCCCGCCGTGTCGGCGCGCCGGCCATCGAACTGCACACCGGCCGGTACGCCGACGCCACCACACCGACCGAAGTGGCGGATGAACTGCAGCGCATCATTGACGGTGTGAACTGCGGCCTTAATGAAGGCCTGATCGTCAATGCCGGCCACGGCCTGCACTACCACAACGTCGAAGCCGTGGCCGCGATCAAGGGCATCAACGAGCTGAACATCGGCCACGCGCTGGTGGCCCACGCGCTGTTTGTCGGTTTCAAAGGCGCGGTGGCCGAGATGAAAGCCCTGATCCTGGCGGCCGCCAAGCGCTGATCGCAGATCCGCGGCAATGCGAAGCCTTACTGTTTAGCCAATGCAGGTGTATCGTATCCGCCCTTTGCAGGCCCTGCGCCTGCGGCAGATACGTGAGGTTGTTGTGTCCCGATCCTTTTCCCGTCGACAAATCCTGGGTGGTCTTGCCGGCCTGGCCGTAGTGGGCGTCGGTGCCGGTGGCGCCTACCGCTACTGGCTGGGGAAAGTCGCCGAAGCCGAAGCGGGGCACGATTACGAACTGATCGCCGCGCCGCTCGACGTAGAACTGGTGCCGGGGCACAAGACCCAGGCCTGGGCCTTCGGCCCTTCGGCACCGGGCACCGAGTTGCGCGTGCGCCAGGGTGAGTGGCTGCGGGTGCGCTTTATCAACCACCTGCCGGTCGCTACCACGATCCACTGGCACGGCATTCGCCTGCCGCTGGAAATGGACGGCGTGCCCTACGTCTCGCAATTGCCGGTGCTGCCCGGCGAATACTTCGACTACACATTCCGCGTGCCCGACGCCGGCAGCTACTGGTATCACCCCCATGTGAACAGCAGCGAAGAACTCGGCCGCGGCCTGGTCGGCCCGCTGATCATCGAAGAACGCGAACCCACCGGGTTCAAGCACGAGCGCACCCTGAGCCTGAAGAGCTGGCATGTGGACGAAGAGGGCGCCTTTGTCGCCTTCAGCATTCCCCGTGAGGCCGCGCGCGGCGGTACGGCCGGGCGGTTGTCGACCATCAATGGCGTATCCCAGGCGGTGATCGACCTGCCTGCCGGGCAGATCACCCGTGTGCGCCTGCTCAACCTCGACAACACCCTGACCTATCGCATCAACATCCCCGACGTCGAAGCGCAGATCTACGCCCTGGACGGCAACCCCGTCGAACCACGCCCGCTGGGCAAGGAATACTGGCTGGGTCCGGGCATGCGCATCTGCCTGGCAATCAAGGCGCCGCCGGCGGGTGAAGAACTGTCGATCCGTAACGGCCCGGTGCGCCTGGGCACTTTCCGCTCAGTCGCCAACACCGACGCACCGACCGAATGGCCGCCGGCATTGCCCGCCAACCCGATTGCCGAGCCGGACCTGGCCAATGCGGAGAAACTCAACTTCAATTTCGAGTGGGTCGGTTCAGTGTCGGTGAATGTCGATAATGGCAAGCCGCCGAGCCTCTGGCAGATCAACGGCCAGGCCTGGGACATCACCGACAAGACCTGCGCCGATCGCCCGATTGCCAAGCTGGAAAAAGGCAAGAGCTACATTTTCGAATTGAAGAACATGACCCAGTACCAGCACCCGATCCACCTGCACGGCATGAGCTTCAAGGTGATCGCCTCGAACCGCCACAAGGTGATCCCGTATTTCACCGACACTTACCTGCTGGGCAAGAACGAACGCGCCCGCGTGGCATTGGTGGCGGATAACCCCGGGGTGTGGATGTTCCACTGCCACGTGATCGACCATATGGAAACCGGCCTGATGGCCGCCATCGAGGTGGCGTGATGCGCCAGTTTCGCCCCACGGCGATCATCGACCGCAGCCGCGACCAGGATTTCATGCGCGAAGCCCTGGCCCTTGCCGCCCAAGGCGCGGCGCTGGGGGAAGTGCCGGTGGGCGCGGTGCTGGTGCAGGACGGTGAAATCATCGGTCGCGGCTTCAACTGCCCGATCAGTGGCAATGACCCCAGTGCCCACGCCGAAATGGTCGCCATCCGCGCCGCCGCGCAGGCTGTCAGCAACTACCGCCTGCCGGGCAGTACGCTGTACGTGACCCTGGAACCGTGCAGCATGTGCGCCGGGCTGATCGTGCATTCACGCATCGCGCGGGTGGTGTATGGCGCGTTGGAGCCGAAGGCGGGGATTGTGCAAAGCCAGGGGCAGTTCTTTACCCAGGGCTTTCTGAACCATCGGGTGTTGTTTGAAGGCGGTGTGCTGGCCGAGGAGTGCGGCACGGTGTTGAGCGAATTCTTCAAGGCCCGCCGAGCCAAGCCCCCGCTCTAAAGAACGCTTCATTTTTTCAGGGAGCTTGGGGGCTTACTTTTTAGCGATGATGACCGCCCGCATCGGCGCCGGCAGCCCTTCAATCGTCTTGCTGTGATCCTGCGGATCGAGGAAGTCGCTGAGGGATTGATACTTCATCCACTCCGTTCCGCGCTGTTCCTCCACCGTGGTCACGCTCACATCCACGCACCTCACATCACTGAACCCGGCACGCCGCAGCCACAGCATCAGTGCCGGCACCGACGGCAGGAACCACACGTTGCGCATCTGCGCATAACGGTCTTCCGGCACCAGCACCTGTTGCTGGTCGCCTTCCACCACCAGGGTTTCCAGGACCAGTTCGCCGCCCTTGACCAGGGTGTCCTTCAGCGCCAGCAGATGCTCGATCGGCGAGCGGCGGTGATAGAACACCCCCATGGAAAACACCGTGTCGAAGCCTTCCAGGTTCGCCGGCAGGTCTTCAAACGGGAACGGCAGGT
Organism: Pseudomonas sp. GV047; assembly: GCF_003058245.1. NCBI lineage: Bacteria > Pseudomonadati > Pseudomonadota > Gammaproteobacteria > Pseudomonadales > Pseudomonadaceae > Pseudomonas > Pseudomonas sp. GV047. The sequence continues at coordinate 428,072 of NZ_QCWA01000005.1, forward strand.
GCCAGGCCTTGGGTTCGGACAGGTAACGCTGTACGGCCTGGAACTGGCAGAAGAACAGCCAGTTCGGGTCGACGCCAATCACGCTGTCGGCCCTGGCGCCGAGCATGCGCCACATGTAGTAACCGTTGCCGCAACCGACATCGAGAATACGCTTGCCCTTCAGGTCCAGGTGCGGGGCCACACGCGACCATTTCCAGTCCGAGCGCCATTCGGTGTCCACATGCACGCCGAACAGGTGGAACGGGCCCTTGCGCCACGGGCTCAAGCCCATCAGCGCGGTGTGCATCTGCGCGCGGGTGGCGTCGTCGCAATCGGTGTCCAGCACCAGGCCATTGAGCAAGTCGACTTTGCTGGGCTGGATCCTTGGCAGCGCGTCCAGGGCACTCTGCCAACGCTCCAGGTCGCCATGACCCTTTTCCATCTTGCTATCGAGCTGCGCTTGCAGGCCTTGGGCCCATACGGCCAGCGGGGTGCCGACCAGATGGCGGGCGAGGGGGGACAGATCAATCATGGCAAGGCAATCAACGAGGCAAAGTTAAGACACTGGAACCACGGCACGACTTTCGAGAACCCGGCCGCCAGCAGGCGTTCGCGGTGTTCTTCGAGGCTGTCGGGCTTCATGACGTTTTCGATGGCGCTGCGCTTCTGGGCGATTTCCAGTTCGCTGTAGCCGTTGGCGCGTTTGAACGCGATATGCAGGTCGGTGAGCAGCGCATGCTCTTCCAGGTCATTGAAGCGCAGCTTTTCCGAAAGGATCAGTGCGCCGCCGGGCAATAACGACTGGCGGATACGCCCGAGCAACGCCAGGCGCTCATCCGGGGCGATGAATTGCAGGGTGAAGTTCAACGCCACCACCGAGGCCGGCTGGAACTGCAGCGCGAGGATGTCGCCCTCGATCACCTCCACCGGCAGCAGCTCCTGGAACATCGAGTCCTGGCCATTGAGGTATTCGCGGCAGCGCTCGACCATGGCCGCCGAGTTATCCACCGCGATCACGCGGCAACCGTCGGTGCGCACATGACGGCGCAAGGCCTGGGTCACCGCACCCAGGGACGAGCCCAGGTCGTAGAGCACGCTGTGCGGTTGGGCAAACTGCGCCGCAAGCACGCCGAGGTTTTCGACAATCGTCGGGTAACCGGGCACCGAACGCTTGATCATGTCCGGGAACACCCGCACCACGTCCTCGTTAAAGGCGAAGTCCGGCACCTGGGGCAGGGGCTGGGCGAATAGGCGATCGGGTTCTTTGCTCACGGTTGTTCCGGCGACGAAGGGGAAAGGCCGGCATTTTAGCCAAGTTGGCCCTCGTGTGCGCGGGTTGTCTGATGGAAAGCCGAGGCGGTGATGCCCCACTGTCCGAGCCAGTAGGTGACGATCAACAAATACGGCGCGGCGTCGAACGACAGCACAAACCGGTTGATACCGATCAGCGTGTCGGAAAACACAAACGACACCGCGCCCGCCGCCGCCAGCAGCGCCGAGCGTTTCGGCACATCGCTGCCCACGCGTGCCAGCGCACGCCAGAGCATGGCGCTGATCACCAGTGCGTAAACCACCACCGGTATCAGCAGTTCACCGAGGCCATGGGAGATCAGGATGCTCAGCAGGGCCGCGCCCACGCCCAGCGCCAACGCCAACGGCAGCAGCGCCAGGCGGCAGTCGCTGCAATAGGCTTTGAGGTAGGCCAGGTGGGCAAACAGGAAGGCGCCGAGGCCGAAGATAAACAGGTCGCCCGGCCAGGCCAGCAATACATCGCCGACCAGGGAGAAAATCAGCCCGAGGCTGATCCAGCGTCGATACTCGGTCGGCGGCGCGTCATGCAGCCAGCCCAGCAGCGCCAGGACCGGCAGCGGCTTGACCAGCAGGCACAGCAACGTGGCATGGGTGCTCAGGCCGTAGATAAAGGTGCCGGCGCCCATCAACGCAAGAATCAGCCATGGCATATCAGTTCACCGTAATGGCGCAGTCGAAGGTCTCGGCGGGCTCGGCTTCCGGTTCCCAGGGTTGCTGGGAGGTCAGGCGCAACCGCCCCTGGCCGGCTGCGAATGCCTGGAAGCGCCAGGTGGACTGGCCACCGCCGCCGATCACACCGGATTCCGAGCTGCTGTACACCTCGGGGCCCAGGGCCCGCAATACGCCGCCGGCGGAATCCTGGATGGCCCAGCGGTAGCCGGTGGTGGGGTTACTCGGCAGGGTGAGGATCAGGTTTTGCCCGGTCTTGAGTTGCAGCGGGCAGGCGCTCTGGTTGTCCACGGTGACGTTTTGCTTCGGCGCACTGGCACAGGCGGCGAGCAGGCAAAGGCTCAGGGGGAGAAGCAGGCGGGCAGCGGTCATGGGGGCTCCGTTGTTTGGCGACGAAGACCGAGCATAACCGAAGATAAGACAGGGTGTTACAAGCAGGATACAGGTTGCGGCCACTCACGCCATCGGGGGCAAGCCCCCTCCCACATGTTGATGTGTGAACACATTCAAGTGTGGGAGGGGGGGGGCCTGATGAGGCCAGTTCAGGCGCTAGCGTTCTATCAGAACAACACCTTCGCCACATCCGCAAAGCGCTTGGCAAAGTGCACCGTCATGCCTTCCTTCAGGTACTCCGGCAACTCTTCAAAACTGCCACGGTTCGGCTCCGGCAGAATCAGCTCGTGGATCTTCTGGCGCCGCGCCGCAATCACCTTCTCGCGCACGCCGCCAATTGGCAGCACATGCCCGGTCAACGTCAGTTCACCGGTCATGGCCACGCCTTTTTTCGGCGCCTGGTTGCGCGCCAGGGACAGCAGCGCGCTGGCCATGGTCACCCCGGCGCTCGGGCCGTCCTTCGGCGTGGCGCCTTCCGGTACGTGCAAGTGCACAAAGGCTTCGTCGAAGAACTTCGGATCGCCACCAAACGACTTCAGGTTGGAGCTGATGTAGCTGTAGGCGATTTCGGCGGACTCTTTCATCACCTCACCCAACTGCCCGGTGAGCTTGAAGCCGCGATTGAGGGTGTGGATACGGGTCGCCTCGATCGGCAGGGTCGCGCCACCCATGCTGGTCCAGGCCAGGCCGGTGATCACGCCGGTACCCGACAGTACCTGCTCGTTGCGGAACACCGGCATGCCGAGGGAGCTTTCCAGGTCCTTGTTGCCGATCTTGATCACCGAGTTCGGCTCATCCAGCAGCTTGACCACCGCCTTGCGCACCAGTTTGCCCAGCTGTTTCTCCAGCTGGCGCACTCCGGCTTCACGGGCGTACCCGTCGATCAGTGCACGCAGGGCGCCGTCACTGATGCTCAGGCTGTTTTTCGATACGCCGGCTTTTTCCAGCTGTTTTGGCCACAGGTGGCGTTTGGCGATGGCGACTTTTTCTTCGGTGATATAGCCCGACAGACGAATCACTTCCATACGGTCCAGCAGCGGGCCGGGGATCGAGTCCAGGGTGTTGGCGGTGCACACGAACAGCACCTTGGACAGGTCCAGGCGCAGGTCCAGGTAGTGGTCGAGGAATTCGACGTTCTGCTCCGGGTCGAGGGTTTCCAGGAGTGCCGAAGCCGGGTCGCCCTGGAAGCTCTGGCCCATCTTGTCGATCTCGTCGAGCATGATCACCGGGTTCATCACTTCGACATCTTTAAGCGCCTGCACCAGCTTGCCCGGCAGGGCGCCGATGTAGGTGCGGCGATGGCCCTTGATCTCGGCCTCGTCGCGCATGCCGCCGACGCTGAAGCGATAGAACGGCCGCCCGAGGGACTCGGCGATGGACTTGCCCACGCTGGTCTTGCCCACGCCCGGCGGGCCCACCAGCAGCACGATGGAGCCGGCGACCTCGCCTTTATAGGCGCCCACCGCGAGGAACTCGAGGATGCGGCTCTTGATGTCATCCAGGCCGGCATGGTGCTTGTCCAGCACCTTGCGTGCGTGTTTGAGGTCGAGTTTGTCCTCGCCATACACGCCCCAGGGCACCGAGGTGGCCCAGTCCAGGTAATTGCGCGTGACGGCGTATTCCGGCGAGCCGGTTTCGAGGATCGACAGTTTGTTCAGTTCTTCATCGATACGTTTTTTCGCCTGGGCCGGCAGCACCTTGCCTTCCAGGCGTTGCTCGAACTGCTCGACGTCGGCGCTGCGGTCGTCCTTGGTCAGGCCCAGTTCCTGCTGGATGACCTTGAGCTGTTCCTTGAGGAAGAACTCGCGCTGGTGCTCGCCGATCTTGCGGTTCACCTCGGCGGAGAGTTCTTTTTGCAGGCGCGCGACTTCCACCTCCTTGCGCAGCATCGGCAGGACTTTTTCCATGCGCTTGAGCATCGGCACGCAGTCCAGCACTTCCTGCAGCTCGTTCCCGGTGGCCGAGGTCAGCGCGGCGGCGAAGTCGGTGAGGGGCGACGGGTCGTTGGGGCTGAAGCGGTTGAGGTAGTTCTTCAGCTCTTCGCTGTACAGCGGGTTGAGCGGCAGCAGTTCCTTGATCGCATTGATCAGCGCCATGCCGTAGGCCTTGACCTCGTCGGTCGGCTCGCTCGGCTGGTGCGGGTATTCCACTTCGACCAGGTACGGTGGGCGGTGGTGCTTGAGCCAGGTCTTGATGCGCACGCGGGTCAGGCCCTGGGCGACGAATTGCAGCTTGCCGTTCTCGCGGCTGGCGTGGTGCACCTTCACCAGGGTGCCGTACAGCGGCAGGCTCGAGGTGTCGAAATGGCGCGGGTCTTCGGGCGGCGTGTCCATGAAGAACAAGGCCAGGGAGTGATGGTCGGATTTGCTCACCAGCTCCAGGGTCTCGGCCCACGGCTCTTCGTTGACGATCACCGGCAGCACTTGCGCCGGGAAGAACGGCCGATTGTGGATCGGGATGATGTAGACCTTGTCCGGCAGGTTTTGCCCAGGCAGGGCCAGGCCGGTATTGGACGAAGGGGTTTCAGCGTTTTCGGGGTCGGCGTAATCGTTGAGGTCGTAATCAGGGAATTCTTGCTGGTCGCTCATGGGGCACCTGCATAAGGAAGTATGCAGCTTAGATGGGGCGGGGCAGCAGTGGTTTCAATGGTGGGGGTGAGATAGCAACATATTGCAGGAAATTACTGCGGCGACCCTCCCGCATGGGATCAGCTGATTTTGTGAAGGTAGGCGGGGAGTGGCTGCTCTGGCAGCACCGACAGGACTTTCAAGCGCTGCAACATCCGCTGCCGCGCCCGTTGCAAGTGCTCGCGCAGGTTCAACGCCGCCGCATCGAATGCGCCATGCAGCAGCAGCTCCAGAATCAAGCGATGTTCGGCAAGCATCGCCGGATCAGCGCCGATCCCCAGCAATCGGTAAAAAATCCGGCTGATGATCATCGGGCTCTGGCCCTGGCGAATCAGCGCGGCAATCTTGCGGTTCTGCAGGCCGGCCAGGCAGCGCTGGTGCAAATCCTCTTCGATCTGCTCGATGGCTTCCAGGCTGCACTGGGGGCTGTCCTGGGCATCCAGCACGCGCTGCAGCATGGCTTCCAGCATGTCGCGGTCGAGGTTCGGGGCACTCTGGCGCAGGGCTTCGGGTTCCAGGCAGGCGCGCAGTTCGTAATCTTCGGTGACTTCCCGCGCGGTAAGGGGCCCCGCCAGCCATTGGGAATAGGGCTCTTTTTCCACCAGGCCACGGTCGCGCAGGCGCATCAGCGCTTCACGCACCACCGCGCGGCTGACGCCGTAGTGGTCGGCGGCGGCCTGCTCATCCAGGCGGTAATGGCCGAAGGCGATACAGGTGGACAGCGCCGCGCCGATTTCCTCGACGATGCGCTCGCCCAACGGCCGGGTGTCCACCAGTTCGGCCTCGCCATTGAGGCCCAGGTGCGCATGGCTCAGGGGCAGGCGCAGCGGCTCCATGGCCAGGCCTTCTGGGTTGATCAGGTAACCCCGGCCGTTGAAGCGGCAGATCAAGCCCTCAGCGTGCAGCAGGTCCAGCGCCTTGCGCACCGGCACGCGGCTGGTGCCGAACAGCTCGGCCAGGGGCGCTTCGAGCAATACCAGGCCATGGCGCGCGGTGCCATTGACGATCGCGTCGCGCAACACCTGGTGAATCATCGCGTAACGGGAGGCCGAGGCGGACACTGCTTTCATCGATTTCTCAAAGGCATGTAGGACGATGGCCGGGGATTCTCTCATAAGTTGCGCCTGTCACTCTGCGCCACGTCGGTGGCACTTTTTTGGGGCCTTGAACGTAGGAATGTTACTTTTCTGCACCAAAATGTACTTATTAATAAAAGATACATTATTTCATTGAAGGCGCTTCGCAAGCGTGGCGCACGATTTTTTTCCATCGATCAACACCATCTATCCCGTAGCTATGGGTAAGAATGCGTAATCGCGCCAAGAGCGCTACGCAGAGACTGGCACGAAAGCTGCCTTTATAAAATGTACATTTTATTAATATGTACGTTTTATGAGGTTTCCCCTGATGTCAGACGCCACTTCACTGGCCGAGGATTTCGCCAGCGGTCGCAGCGACCCGGTGCAAGCCCTTGAGCAGGCACTCGATCAAGCGAGCCGCTCGACCAGCGTATTTATTGCCCTGACCGCCGAACGCGCCCGCCGTGAAGCCGAAGCGTCCGCCGCCCGGTGGCGTGCCGGCCAGCCCTTGAGCCTGTTCGATGGCGTGCCCCTGGCCTGGAAAGACCTGTTCGATGTGGCCGGCAGCATCACCACCGCTGGTGCCGCCTACCGCCGCACTGCGCCCGCCGCGTTGCTGGACGCCCCCAGCGTGGGCCTGTTGTGCCGTGCCGGGATGGTCAGTGTCGGCAAGACCAACCTCAGCGAACTCGCCTATTCCGGTTTGGGCCTGAACCCGCATTTCGGCACGCCGCACAATCCCCATGGCACCGACCAGGCGCGTATTCCCGGCGGCTCGTCGTCCGGTTCGGCGGTGGCGGTCGCGGCCGGTATCGTGCCGATCGCCATGGGCACCGACACTGCAGGCTCCATCCGCATTCCGGCAGCGCTCAACGGCCTGGTGGGGTACCGCAGCAGCAGCCGACGCTACAGCCGCGACGGTGTGTTTCCCCTGGCCCGTTCCCTCGACAGCCTTGGCCCGTTGACCCGCAGCGTGCGCGATGCCTTGGCCATCGACGACCTGCTCCATGGCCGTGCCCGGCAGCACAGTGCCCGCCGTCTGAAAGGGCAGCGTTTTGTGTTGGAACAGGGGGTGCTGGCCGACGTGGAGCCTGCGGTGCGCAACAACCTGCTGCGTGCCGTTGAGCGACTGAAGGCCGAAGGTGCGCTGATTGAAGAGCGTGACAGCACCCCGTTCCAGGCCACCCTGGAGCTGATCAAGCACCAAGGCTGGCTCGGCGCGTTCGAAGCCTTCGCCCTGCACCAGGCCCTGCTCGACAGTGCTGACGCCGAGCACCTCGACCCCCGCGTGCGCCGCCGCCTTGAAGCCGCGCGCACATTGCCGGCCAGCCAGTTGATCCACCTGACCGACGCACGCCGCCGCCTGCAACAGCAACTGCTCGATGACCTCGACGGCGCGATCCTGATCACCCCCACCGTCGCCCATGTCGCCCCGGCATTGGCACCGCTTGAAGCCGACGACGAACTGTTCGTCAAAACCAACCTCGCCACCCTGCGCCTGACCATGCCCGGCAGTTTTCTCGACATGCCGGGCATCAGCTTACCCAGCGGCCGCGATGCCCAGGGCCTGCCCACCGGGCTGCTGCTCAGCGCCCCGAGCGGAGAAGATGCGCGGCTGTTGCGCGCGGCCTTGTCCGTCGAATCCGTCCTCAACCTTTAAGGAGAAACACCATGGCTAAAGACATCCTCTGTGCATTTGGCGTCGACGTCGACGCCGTCGCCGGCTGGCTCGGTTCCTACGGCGGCGAAGACTCGCCCGACGACATCTCCCGCGGCCTGTTCGCCGGTGAAGTCGGCGCGCCGCGCCTGCTCAAACTGTTCGAACGCTACGGCCTGCGCACCACCTGGTTTATCCCCGGCCACTCGATGGAAACCTTCCCCGAGCAGATGAAGGCCGTGGCCGACGCCGGCCACGAAATCGGCGTGCATGGCTACAGCCACGAAAACCCGATTGCGATGACCGCCGAGCAGGAAGAAATCGTTCTCGATAAATCCATCGAGTTGATCACCCAAGTCACCGGCAAACGCCCCACCGGCTACGTCGCGCCGTGGTGGGAATTCAGCAAGGTCACCAACGAGCTGTTGCTGAAAAAAGGCATCAAGTACGACCACAGCCTGATGCACAACGACTTCCACCCCTACTACGTACGCAAGGGCGACAGCTGGACCAAGATCGACTACAGCCAGCACCCCGACACCTGGATGAAACCCCTGGTGCGCGGCGAAGAAACCGATCTGGTGGAGATCCCGGCCAACTGGTACCTCGACGACCTGCCGCCGATGATGTTCATCAAGAAAGCCCCCAACAGCCACGGCTTCGTCAACCCGCGCCACCTCGAGGAGATGTGGCGCGACCAGTTCGACTGGGTCTACCGCGAGCACGAACACGCGGTGTTCACCATGACCATCCACCCCGACGTGTCCGGCCGCCCGCAAGTGCTGCTGATGCTCGAGCGCTTGATCGAACACATCCAGAGCCATGCCGGCGTGCGTTTTGTCACCTTCGACGAAATCGCCGACGACTTTATCCGCCGCCAACCGCGTACCTGATCCCAACCCAAGCAGCCCCCACCTCCCGAGGCGCGATTATGTCCATCTACAACAAGCTTGACCTGACTGGCTGGAAACCCCGGCAACTGACGTCCCAGGAAGTGCGCTTCGCCACCTGGATCGCGTTTTTCGCCTGGGTGTTTGCGGTGTACGACTTCATCCTGTTCGGCACCTTGCTGCCGGAGATCGGCCGACACTTCGGCTGGGGTGAAGTGGAGCAGGCTGAAATCGCGACCTGGGTGGCGGTGGGTACCGCCGTGGTCGCCTTGGCCATCGGGCCGATCGTCGACAAGCTGGGGCGGCGCAAAGGGATTATTTTCACCGTGGCCGGTTCCGCCCTGTGCTCGGCGCTGACCGCCATTGGCGGCGCGTGGGGCAAGTCGCCGCTGATCCTGATCCGTTCGCTGGGCGGCCTGGGGTATGCCGAAGAAACCGTCAACGCCACCTATTTGACCGAGCTGTATGGCGCCTCGGAAGACCCGCGCCTGACCAAGCGCCGCGGCTTCATCTACAGCCTGGTGCAGGGCGGCTGGCCGGTCGGTGCGTTGATCGCCGCCGGCTTGACCGCGCTGTTGCTGCCGATCATCGGCTGGCAGGGTTGCTTTATCTTCGCCGCGATCCCGGCCATCGTCATCGCGATCATGGCGCGCAAGCTCAAGGAGAGCCCGCAGTTCCAGATCCACCAGCGCATCAGCCAACTGCGTAAAAGCGGCGCGGTGAAAGAAGCACAAAACGTTGCCGTGACCTACGGCGTGGACTACGACGAACACAGCAAGGCCGGCCTCAAGGCGGCCTTCCGTGGCCCGGCCCGTCGCGCCACCCTGGTGATCGGCGCTGCGCTGCTGCTCAACTGGGCAGCGATCCAGGTGTTCAGTGTGCTCGGCACCTCGGTGATCGTCAGCGTGCACCACATCTCGTTCGAGAACTCGCTGATCATCCTCGTGCTGTCCAACCTGGTGGGTTACTGCGGCTACCTCAGCCACGGCTGGATGGGCGACAAGATCGGCCGCCGCAATGTGATCGGCCTGGGTTGGATGCTTGGCGGCCTGGCGTTTGCCGGCATGCTGTTTGGCCCGAGCAATATGCCGATGGTGGTCGGGCTGTACAGCCTGGGCCTGTTCTTCCTGATCGGGCCGTACTCGGCGGCACTGTTCTTTATCAGTGAAAGCTTTCCCACCAGCATCCGCGCCACCGGCGGCGCGATCATCCATGCCATGGGCCCGATTGGTGCCGTGGTCGCGGGCTTTGGTGCGACCCAGGTGTTGTCCGCCGGCAGTGACTGGCAGACCGCCGCGCTGTGGTTCGGCGCGCTGCCATGCTTCTTGTCCGGCGCCCTGATGTTTGCCGCCCGCCATGTGCGTCCGGAAACCGTTCAGTAAGGAGAATGTGATGAGCCGTAAAGTTGCCCTGATTACCGGTGCCGCCAGTGGCATCGGCCAAGCCCTCGCCGTGGCCTATGCCCGCAGCGGCGTGGCGGTGGTGGGCGGGTATTACCCGGCCGATCCCCACGACCCGGGCACCACCGTGTCGTGGGTGGAAGAGGCGGGGGGCGAGTGCCTGATGTTGCCGCTGGACGTGGGCGATACCGACTCGGTGGACGCCCTCGCCGAGCAGGCGGTACAGCATTTCGGCCGGCTGGATTACGCGGTGGCCAACGCCGGTTTGCTGCGCCGTGCGCCGCTGCTGGAAATGACCGACGAGCTATGGAACGAGATGCTCAATGTCGACCTGACCGGGGTGATGCGCACCTTCCGCGCGGCGACGCGGCATATGAACGAAGGCGGCGCGCTGGTGGCGATCTCCTCGATTGCCGGCGGCGTGTATGGCTGGCAGGACCACAGCCATTACGCGGCGGCCAAGGCCGGTGTGCCGGGGTTGTGCCGTTCGCTGGCGGTGGAACTGGCGCCCCTGGGCATCCGCTGCAATGCGGTAATCCCGGGGTTGATCGAGACGCCGCAGTCGCTGGATGCGAAGAACTCGCTGGGGCCGGAAGGTCTGGCAAAAGCGGCGCGAGCGATTCCGTTGGGGCGGGTAGGGCGCGCGGATGAAGTGGCGTCGCTGGTGCAGTTCTTGACCAGTGAAGCGTCGAGTTATTTGACCGGGCAGAGCATCGTCATCGACGGCGGCCTCACCGTGCGCTGGCCTGACTGACTGATGTACTCAATCCAAATGTGGGAGGGGGCAAGCCCCCTCCCACATTGGAAGTAAAATTTTTCAGGAGTTTTTGCATGAACCAACTGACCAACCGCCGGGCCGTGATCACCGGCGCCGGCAGCGGCATCGGTGCCGCCATCGCCCGCGCCTATGCCGTTGAAGGCGCGCGTCTGCTATTGGCCGACCGCCACGCCGCCAGCCTCGCCGAAACTGCGACCGCCTGCCGCCACCTGGGCGCCGAAGTGGTCGAGTGCGTGGCCGATGTGGGCACGGTCGAAGGCGCCCAGGCCAGTGTCGACCGTTGCGTCGAACATTTCGGCGGCATCGATATCCTGGTCAACAATGCCGGGATGCTCACCCAGGCGCGTTGCGTCGACCTGTCCATCGAGATGTGGAACGACATGCTGCGCGTCGACCTCACCAGTGTGTTCGTCGCCAGCCAGCGCGCCTTGCCGCATATGTTGGCGCAGCGTTGGGGGCGGATCATCAACGTGGCGTCGCAACTGGGCATCAAGGGCGGCGCCGAACTCACCCACTACGCGGCCGCCAAGGCCGGGGTCATCGGTTTTACCAAGTCCCTGGCCCTGGAAGTGGCCAAGGACAATGTGCTGGTCAACGCCATCGCCCCCGGGCCGATCGAGACGCCGTTAGTGGGCGGTATCAGCGACGATTGGAAGCGCGCCAAGGCCGCTGAATTGCCCTTGGGACGCTTCGGCCTGGCGGACGAGGTGGCGCCCACCGCCGTGCTGCTGGCCAGTGAACCGGGCGGCAACCTGTTCGTCGGCCAGACGCTGGGCCCGAACTCCGGCGATGTCATGCCATGAGCGGGGTGTAGCCATGTGCGGACTCTGCGGATTGCTCGGCGAAGACCTGCACTGGAGCGACCCCTTGGGTGATGAACTGCCCCGGCGCCGCGAACGCCTGCGCCGTATCGCCGCGATCAACCAGGTGCTGGCGGTGTTCCGGCTCAAGGTCGAAGACTTCCAGGGTGCGTCTTATCTGCTGGTGGGCGCCACCGGTAAACAGGCACTGGCGAGCGGCTTGGATCAACTGTGGCAGGCAGCTGAAACCATGCTCGGCCGGCCGCTGGACCCCCTTGATCCGCGTCTGCTCGATCACTTGGAGTCAGCGCCATGAGCATGCCCCTGAATGTCATCACCGGCTTCCTCGGCAGCGGCAAGACCACCTTGCTCCAGCGCCTGCTGCAAGGCGAAAGCCTGGGCGACACCGCGTTGCTGATCAACGAGTTCGGCGATATCGGCATCGACCATCTGCTGGTGGAAGAGGTCGCGCCGGACACTGTGCTGCTGCCCAGCGGCTGCATTTGCTGCTCCATCCGTGGCGAGCTCAAGGACGCGTTGCTCGGCCTCTTGCAACGCCGCGAGCGTGGCGAAATTCCTGCGTTCAAACGGGTGATCCTCGAGACCACCGGCCTGGCCGACCCGGCCCCGATCCTCGCCACCTTGAACAACGACGTGCAACTGCGCGGGCGTTTTCATATCGGCCTGGTGGTGACGCTGGTCGACGCCAGCCACGCCGCGTTGCAGGAACGCCTGCACCCGGAATGGCTGGCCCAGGTCGCGGCGGCAGACCGTTTGCTGCTGAGCAAGACTGATCTTGTGGATGACTGCGAACCGCTGCGTGCGCACCTGCAAGCGCTCAACGCCGGTACGCCGGTCCTCGATACCCACGCCATCCACAGTGGCGACCAACTGTTGCTCGGCGAAGGCCTGCGCAGTGCCGAACCCGCCCTGGAAGTCAGCCGCTGGCAATTGCACCAGACCACCAGCGCCACCCACGGTACGGCCCAGGTGTGCAGTATGACCTTCGACCGGCCGCTGGACTGGGTCGGCTTCGGGGTGTGGTTGTCGATGCTGTTAAGATGCCACGGCGAACGAATCCTTCGCGTCAAAGGACTGCTCAACGTGAACGCCAGTAACGCCCCCATCGTCATTCATGGCGTGCAGCATTGCCTGCATGCCCCGGTCCATCTGCCTGCGTGGCCAGGCACCGAGCGGCAATCGCGCCTGGTGTTTATCCTGCGCGGTCTCGACCCAACGTTGCTGCGGCGTTCCTTTGAGGTGTTCTCACGGCGGTTCGCCGGATGATCACCTTACGGGTGCTCGGCACCTCGGTCACTTTGCTCGAATGCCTGCGGGTGCGCGCCGAACAGGAACTGGGGATTCGCCTGGTGTACCAGGTGCACGATGTGGAGCAGGCCCAGCGCATCGCAGTGATGCAGCCCGACAGCTATGACCTGTACGACCAATGGTTTCACAACGTCGACTTCGTGTGGCCGGCCCGGGCGATCCAGCCCATCGACACGCGGCGCATCGCGCTGTGGCACGAGATCAACGACCTGCCCAAGCGTGGTCGGCTGTCGCCCAACGACCGCCTGGGCAGCGGCAGCGTGCCCAGCGAGCGCCTGTTCGTGCAGCACGACGGCAGCCTCGGCAGCACCGTCACCGAGCGCATCAGCATGCTGCCCCTGACCCACAATGCCGACAGCTTCGCCTACCGCCCCGAGCGCCTGCCCGAGGGTTTTTGCCACGGTAACGAAAGCTGGGGCTGGCTGCTGGACCCGGCCTGGCGCGCCCGCACGGCGCTGCAGAGCGATGCTGCCATCGGCGCGCTGGATGCTGCGCTGGCGGTGCAGGGCGCGGGGCTGGCGCGCTTCAACGACATCGGCAATATGAGCATCGAAGAGATCGACGTGCTCGCCGATATTCTGGTGCGCAAGCAGAAGGAAGGGCATTTCGCCGCGTTCTGGTCCGACGATGAAGAGGCCGCGCAACTGATGCTCAGCCCGAGCATCGATATTCAGAGCCTGTGGTCGCCAACCCTGATGCGCCTGCACCGCGCCGGGGTGAAATACCGCCTGGCGGTCCCCCGCGAAGGCTATCGCGCCTGGTTCGGCGGCTTGTCATTGTCGCGCCATGCCCAGGGGCCGGTGCTGGACGCGGCCTACGCGTACCTCAATTGGTGGTTGTCCGGCTGGCCGGGCGCGGTGATGGCGCGCCAGGGTTACTACATCGGCAACCCGGCGCGCAGCCGTGATCACCTGAGCAGTGCCGAGTGGGATTACTGGTACGCCGGCAAGCCTGCACGGGAGGAGCTGCTCGGCAGTGATGGGTTGCCGTTGATCGATATCGGCGAGGTGCGCGATGGCGGCTCCTATGAGCAGCGCATGGGGCATATTGCGGTGTGGAACTCGGTCATGGATGAGCACAACTATCTGGTGCGGCGTTGGGGGGACTTCATGCGCGCGCGCAGCTGACAGGGAGGTATGGTCAAGCGGTTGTCGCCAATAAAATGACAGTAAAATCCCCGGTTTTATTCGGTGCGCTTCTGCTCTGTCCCAGCTAATCTGCTAAAACCAAATTTCCAGTCTGAATGGATGTTTTTTTGACGGCGGGTCAGAGCGCAAGGAATGCACATGACTAAGGGACGCAGCGGCAGCGAGCGGCGAACGCTGCCGGAGGGCACTGCCATGACATGGCGCCATACCTTTCAAACCCGCATTGCCGGGGTGTTGGCGCTGTTGCTGCTGGTGGTGGTCGCCGCGACCTATTTCGCCGTCAAGAGCGCCACCCGCCGTGCCGTGGAGAACCAGGCACAAGTCCAACTGAAAACCGGAACCCAGGTATTCGAGCGTCTGCTGGACCTGCGCGGGCGGCGCCTGCAATACGGGCTCGACTGGCTCGCCGGCGATGGTCCGTTCAAGCTGGCCGTGGCCGAGGGCAAGCCTGCGCCGATCCTGGCGGCACTGCGGCGCCACGGCACCGGCATCCGTTCCAGCGAAGTGTTTGTGCTGGGCCTGGATGGCAAGGTCATGGTCAGCACACTTCCTATCCTCACCCGCGGCCAGCCGTTCCCCTATGACGCCGCCTTGCGCCATGCGCGGCGCAATGGCCTGCACATGGTGATCGTGGCCCTGGACGGGCGGCCTTACCTGCTGGTGCAGGATGAAGTGCGCGACCCGTTGCCCATCGCGCGCATCGTGATGGGCTTTGCCATGGACCAACTGTTCGCCTATGAACTGCGCTCCATGAGCAACCTGGAAGTGTCGTTTCTCTGTGTGCAGGACGGCACGCCCGGCCCGCTGTTCAGCACCCAGCCCGACGCGTACCGGGCCACCGCCCTCAGCCTGCTGCACGACGCTCCGCTCAACCCTGAGGCACAGATCCATGGGTTCCACGGTCAGCGCGTGCTCAGCCGCGTGCTTCCATTGGCCAATACCGGCGACGGCGATGACGTGCGCGTATTGCTGCAAAGCCCGCTGGACCATGCGCTGGAATCCTTTGCGCCGCTGGACCGGCAGTTTCTCGGGATTGCCCTGGCGGTGCTGCTGGTGTCGTTGGCCGGCGCGTTGTTCCTGGCGCGGCGGGTGTCGCGCCCGCTCAACGCCCTCGTGGAGGCGGCGGGGCGCATCGGCGCCGGTGATTACCGCACGCCGGTGCGGGTGCGCAGCCACGATGAGTTCGGTTTGCTGGCCCGCGCCTTCAACGCCATGCAAAGCGGCATCGCCGTGCGCGAACGGCAACTGGCCCATAACGCCCTGCATGATCCGCTCACTGGCCTGCCTAACCGAGCCCTGGCCATGGAACGCCTGGGCAGTGCGATCAGTGCCCGGCGGCCGGTAGTGCTGCTGTACCTGGGCATCGAGAACTACCGGGTGATCAACGAGGGCTTCGGTCCCGAGGGCGTGGATGAAATGCTGCGCGAAGCCAGCCGCTGCCTGTCCATGAGCCTGCTGGCCAGCGACACGGCGGCGCGCATCACCGGCAGCGAGTTCTTGCTGTTGCTGGAAAACACCGAGATCGACCGCGCCGTGGCCCGTGCCGACCGCCTCTACGCGCTGCTTACCGAGCCCCAGCGCATCGGCAATGATGAAGTGCGCCACGAGGTCAGCATCGGCATCGCCGCCTACCCCGCCGATGGCCAGCAGGTGGAAGAGTTGATCAGTCGCGCCGCCATCGCACGCCACGATGCGGCGACGCTGCCGGGCTATCTGCAGATCTACCAGCAGGACCGCGACCTCGCCCACCAGCGCCAGATCACCCTGATCCGCGACCTGCGCCGGGCCGTCGTCGAAGGCGAATTGTACCTGTGCTACCAGCCCAAGCTCGACCTCAAGCATGGCGAGGTGTGCCAGGCCGAAGCCCTGCTGCGCTGGCAGCATCCCACCCTGGGGCTGGTGTCGCCCGCCGAGTTCATCCCCCTGGCCGAGCGCACCGGCAGCATGGGCGGCCTGACCCTGTGGGTGATCGAAGAAGCCATCCGCCAGATCGGCGAGTGGTCGCAGCGCGGCATGCACATTCAGTTGTCGGTGAACATCTCGGTGGATGACCTGGCCGATGACGACCTGGCGATCCGCGTCAGCACCTTGCTGATGCAGTACGGCGTGGCGGCCCGGCAACTGATTTTCGAAATCACCGAAAGCGCGATCATGCACAACCCGCAGCAAGCCTTGAGCGTGCTGGAGCAACTGCGCGGCTGCGGCATCAGCCTGTCGGTGGATGACTTCGGCACCGGCTATTCCTCCCTGGCGCAACTGCAGCGCCTGCCGGTGCAGGAGTTGAAGATCGACCAATCCTTCGTGCGCAACCTCGACAGCACCAGCGGCGACGGCGTGATCGTGCGTTCGACCATCGAAATGAGCCACAACCTGGGGCTCAAGGTGGTGGCCGAAGGCGTGGAATTCGAGCCCAGCCTCAAGCTGCTCAAGCAGTGGAACTGCGATACGGCCCAGGGCTACCTGATCAGCCGGCCGCTCAATGCCATGGCGTTCGAGATGTGGATGCGGCGGGAACGCAAGCCGCTCTGAAGCACCGCATAATCCAACACCGCGCAAATCCGCAGCTGCTATGGAAGGCACAAAAAAGGCGGCTACCTGTGAGGGTAGCCGCCTTGGTTTTGCCGCCGATACAGCTTAATCCGGCAGTTTGAACGCCATCACGTAGTCACCCTGCTTGGTCCCCAGGGAACCATGACCACCCGCCATGACCAGCACGTACTGCTTGCCGTCCTTGCCGGTGTAGGTCATCGGGGTGGTTTGCGCGCCGGCGGGCAGGCGGCCTTCCCACAACTGCTTGCCGTTTTTCACGTCATAGGCCCGCAGGTACTGGTCGAGGGTACCGCTGAGGAACGACACGCCACCGGCGGTGGTGAAGGTGCCGCCCAGGCTCGGTACGCCCATGGTCAGGGGAACCGGCACCGGCGAGCTGTCACGCACGGTACCGTTCTTGTGCATCCAGATAGTCTGGTGGGTGGTCAGGTCGACCGCGGCCACGTAACCCCACGCCGGTGCCTGGCACGGCAGGCCCAGGGGCGACAGCAGTGCTTCGAGGATCACGCCGTACGGCGCGCCTTTGTTCGGCTGCACGCCCTGGGTTTCGCTGACACGAGGGCCTTGCTTGGCGATATCGGCCGCCGGGATCAGCTTGGATTTGAACGCCATGTAGCTCGGGTTCACGAAGGCGATCTGGCGTACCGGGTCGACGGAAATGCCACCCCAGTCGAACACGCCGAAGTTACCTGGGTAGACGATCGAACCTTGCAGCGATGGCGGGGTGAACGGGCCGTCGTAGCGCATGGATTTGAAATCGATGCGGCACAGCATCTGGTCGAACGGCGTCACGCCCCACATGTCACGCTCCTTGAGGGGCGGTGGCATGAAGTTCAGCTCGGACTTCGGCTGGGTCGGGGAAGTACGGTCGCCCGCGACAGCGCCCTGGGGCACGGCCACTTCGTGGATCGGCACCACCGGCTGGCCGGTGGCGCGGTCCAGCACGTAGATGCTGCCTTGCTTGGTCGACGCCATCACCGCTTGCTTCACGCCGGCTTCGGTCTTGATGTCGATCAGCGACGGCTGGCCGCCGACGTCCATGTCCCACAGGTCATGGTGAGTGAACTGGAAGGTCCACTTCACGTGGCCGCTGTCGATGTCCAGGGCAGTCAGGCCCGCAGCGTATTTCTCGGAATCGTCGGTACGGTCGCCGCCGTACTGGTCGGGCATCTGGTTGCCCATCGGCAGGTAGAGCATGCCGAGTTTTTCATCCACGGCGAACATGGACCACATGTTCGGCGAGTTGCGGGTGTAGGTCTTGCCTTCGGCCAACGGGGTGGTGTCGTCCGGGTTGCCGCTGTCCCAGTTCCACACCAGCTTGCCGGTGTGCACGTCGAACGCGCGGATCACGCCGCTGGGCTCGTCGGTGGAGACGTTATCGGTGACGTGGCCACCGATCACCACCAGGTTTTTGGTCACGGCCGGTGGCGAAGTGGAGTAGTAACCGCCTGGGGCGAAGCTGCCGATGTTGGCACGCAGGTCGACCTGGCCTTTGTCACCGAAGTCTTCGCACATCTTGCCGGTGTCGGCGTTCAGGGCGATCAGGCGGGTGTCGGCGGTCGGCACGAAGATGCGTTTCGGGCAGGCATTCGGCGCGGCGGCCGGGCTGGCGCTGCCGGTCGGGCTCTGCTCGGAAGCGTAGGCGGCGTCATCGTGATACGACACGCCACGGCAGGTCATGTGCGCCCAACCCTTGAAGTTCTCGGCACCCTGGCTGCTGATCTTCGGATCGAAGCGCCAGATTTCCTTGCCGGTGTCCGGGTCCAGCGCAATCACCTGGCTGTGGGGCGTGCACACGTAGAGCATGCCGTTGACTTTCAGCGGGGTGTTTTCCGCGGTGGTTTCGCCTGGATCGTTCGGGCCGGGGATGTCGCCGGTGCGATAGGTCCACGCCGGTACCAGCTTGTGCGCGTTTTCCGGAGTGATCTGCGCCAACGGCGAGTAACGATCACCGTAGGCCGAGCGGCCGTAGGAGTTCCAGTCGCCATCGGCCTGGGACGGTGCAGCGCTGGCCATGCCCGGTACCGCGTCGCGGTCCAGTTGGCCGGTCTTGACCATTTCACCGGGGTTGGTGAATTGGCTGGCCAGGGCGGTTGCACCGGCCAGCACCACGGCCACGCTCAGCGCGCCAGTGCCCAGCGGGGCAGGTTGGCCGCGCAGCAACGGACGGCGAAACCACGGGAGCAGCATGACGATGCCCAGGGCGAACAGCAGCGCCAGGCGCGGCACCAGCTGCCACCAATCCAGGCCGACTTCCCACAGGGCCCATACGGTGCTGGCGAACAGCACCAGCGCGTACAGGCCCAGCGCGGCGCGGCGGGTGGCCAGCAGCAGCAGGCCGGTCAGGGTGATGCCGATACCGGCCAGCAGGTAGTACAGCGACCCGCCGAGCAGGCTCAGCTTGACGCCGCCGGCCAGCAAGGCCAGGCCCATGATCAGCAGCAAGACGCCTAGCAGCCTCGGCAGCAGGCGGCTCGGACGTGAAGCACCGTCAGTGCTCATAGTTGTGTTTCTCCGTTACGTTGGAATTATGTATCCCCGTGTTTCTTCACTGTAGATGACGATTCGACACGGGCTTGGTTCAGCGTTAATTACGTTTTTCTGTGGATAACGGACTTATCCACAGGTGGGAGATTTATTCCCGTGCGCAGGTCGGCGTAAGACAGCGCTGTCTTGGCGGGTAGGAATAATCAGCAAAGTGGGGTCGGCCGGGGGAGTGAAACGTTTCAGGTTATTGCCGACAAGGATAAAGCGCTGGCGCACCAAGAGAAAGCACGAATCGCAAGATGCATCATTTCAGATTTGGTAACAGTGACAGATCGTCGCTGCCCAATAACGGTGGGAGGGGGTAAGCCTCCTCCCACAGGGGCATTTCAGTGTGTTTAGAAGGTGGTGCGGATGCCCAATTGCACGCTGCGCCCCGGTGCCGGCGCGATATCGCGCAGGATCGAGCTGGCGTAGCGCACGGTCTGGTTGGTCAGGTTTTCACCGTTCACAAACGCCAGCCATTGGCTGCCGCCGACGTTGAAGCGATAGCCCGCGCTCGCGCCCAGGGTGGTGTAGCCATCGGTACCGCTCTCGTTATCCGGCACACGCCCTTGCCCGGCCGCGTGCTCGACGTCGATGCGCGCCTGCCAGCGGTCCAGTTCCCACAGCAGGCCGCTGTTCAAGCGCAGCGGCGCGATGCGTGGCAAGGCTTCGCCGGTGTCCAGGTTGGTGGCGCGGGTGTAGTCGCCTGACAGCTCCAGCGCGAACTTGCCGTAGGCGCCTTCGCCGAGCTTCCAGTGATCCTGGGCCTCGAAGCCGGCGAAACGTGCGCGCACACCGGAGTATTCGTACTCGGGGATTCCGCCAGCGTCTTCTTCGCCTTCGTCGTTCAGCGTACGACCGGTGCCCAGCAAACCGATGTAATTGGAGAAGTGGCTGTAGAACACGCCGAAGCTGCCCTTGTGGGTGCCGGTGTCAAAGCGCAGGGCCAGGTCGCTGGACACGGCTTTCTCTTTCTTCAGGTTGGCGTCGCCCAACTCATAGGTGCCGGTGGCGACGTGGGCACCGTTGGCGTACAGCTCGTAGAAGGTCGGTGCGCGCTCGGTGTAGCCCAGGGTCGCGGCCACGGACCAGATCGGCGTGAGGGTATACACCGCGCCCGACGACAGGCTGCCGGCGGTGAAGTGGTTGCTCCTGTCGGCGCCGGCGAAGCGTTCGTTGCCCTTGGCGTCGGGGTCGACGCGGGTGTGTTCCAGGCGCCCGCCGAGGCTGAGTTTCAGGCGGTCGGTGGCTTGCATTTCTTCGAGGATAAACAGCGCGCCGGCGTTGGTATCGGTCTGCGGCACGAAGGCCTCTTCGCCGAGGGCCGAGAACTCGTTGCGCGTCACCTGCGCACCGACCACGCCGTCGAATGGGCCGAGCGGCTGGTGACGGGCTTCGACGCGGGCTTCGTAGCCCTTGTTCTTGAAGACCGTACCGGTTTCGCCGCCTTCGATTTCGCGGTGCTCGTAGTCGGTGTAGCCGGCGTCGACCTTGACCGAGGTAAACGGGCCTTGCAGGTTGCGGATTTCGGACGCGAACCCGTAGTGATCCTGCTGCATGCGGATGCGCACATCCTGCTCGGCCGGGGAGCCGTAGTTGCTGTCGTAGTTGCTGTAGGACAGCCCGGCGTAACCGTCGTCCCAGGTGTAGGAGCCGCCTACCGCGCCGCCGTCCTGGCGCCCGTCGCTGTTGCCCAGGCGGCCGTTCCTGCCGGGTGCGTCATCGCTGTCCGGGGCGTGGCGGCTGCGGGCCTGGCCGGGGATTTTCAGGTCGTTGAATTCCCGCGCGTTGGCATCCAGGTGCAAGGCGAAGGTGCCATTGCCGGCTTCCAGCTTGCCCGCACTGCTGCGCGTGGTGTCGGCGCCGCCGTAACGCAGTTCACCGGCGCCGTGGATGCCCTCGATGGCTTCGGTGGGGATGCGGTTGTCGAAGGTGTTGACCACGCCACCGATGGCGCTGCCGCCATACAACAGCGCTGCCGGGCCGCGTACGATTTCAATGCGTTCGACATTCACCGGGTCCAGCGGTACCGCATGGTCGTAGGACAGTGACGAGGCATCCAACGCCCCCACGCCATTGCGCAGGATACGAATGCGGTCGCCGTCCTGGCCACGGATGATCGGCCGGCTGGCGCCCGGGCCAAAGTACGAAGACGACACGCCCGGCTGCTTGTTCAGGGTTTCGCCGAGGCTGCCTTTTTGTTGCAGGGTCAGCTCATCACCCTCCAGCACGGTGGTCGGCGAGGCGAGTTGCTCGCTGCCCAGCGGGTTGCCGGTGATGACTTGGGGTTGCAGTTCCAGGGCGTGGGCTTCCGAGCTGATCAGCAGGGCGGCGGCGAGCGGCGACAAGCGCCACAGGGAGGAGAGGGACATCGGACATTCCTTGGCAAAACGACGAAAAGACTTGAGACGTATAGTTACAATATAACATCTCTTTTTCGCCGAGGGCGGGAACTTTTTTTACCTGCCAGGGCGGAGTGATAAGGTGTGCGCCTTCGTGAACACTTTTTCATAGGCCCGGCATGACCGCGACAAACAACGACCCCCTCCACGGCGTGACCCTGCAACACGTCCTCACCACCCTGGTGGAACACTACGAATGGGCAGGCCTGGCCGAACGCATTGATATCCGTTGCTTCAAGAGCGACCCGAGCATCAAGTCGAGCCTGACCTTCCTGCGCAAGACCCCATGGGCGCGGGAGAAGGTCGAAGGCTTGTACGTCAAGCTGATGCGCACCAAACGCCCGGTGGATTGACCTCATGAAGCGGTATGTGGCGGCAGCGGCGCTGGCCGGTTGGGTGGGCCTGGCGATTCAGCAATACCTGATTTTCTATTCGCGCTGGGAGTCCGGCGCCAGCCTGCTCGGTGGGTTGATCAACTTCTTCAGTTTCTTCACGGTGCTGACCAATACCCTGGCAGCGGTGGTGCTGAGCTATGCGTGGGTGAAGCGCGATTCTGCAGCCAGGCGGTTTTTCCTCACCCCCGGTGTCAGCAGCGGCATCGCCGTCAGCATCGTGGTGGTGGGCCTGGCCTACAGCCTGTTGCTGCGGCATCTGTGGCAGCCCGAAGGTTTTCAATGGATCGCTGATGAGCTGCTGCACGACGTGATGCCGCTGCTGTTCGTGCTGTACTGGTGGCGCTGCGTGCCCAAGGGCCAGTTGCGCCTCAAGCACATTGGCCTGTGGGTCATCTACCCGTTGGTGTACTTCGGCTATGTGCTGCTGCGTGGGGATTTGCTCGGGCAGTACCAGTACCCGTTCATCGATGTCGGCACCCTGGGTTATCCACATGTGTTTGTGAATGCCGGGGGGATCCTGCTGGGGTTCGTGCTGGTTGCCCTGGCGGCGGTCGGCCTGGACAGGACCTTGAAATCATCCCGAATTTAACCTGCACGATCAACATAACAACCCGATCGATATCAACATTCGGCAATGTGCACCAAAGAGCAATAGGTACCGATCCGCCGACACGATCCACCGCAGCAACCGCCGGCTCACCTATTCATGCCCGGACGGTGGGATCACCATCACCTGCAAAGGTACTGCCTCGTCGTTCGATACGCGCCTGCCGCTGGGGTTGTCAGCGGCAGCGGTGTCCTTGTTGAGGCTTACTCCTCTTCGCTGCCTTCCGCACGCCAGTAACCCACCGCCTTGAGGAACGCCTCATTGACCTTGTGGGTGTCCAGCAGCACCCGGCGTACCTGGCGCGACAGCCTGGTTTCGGTGGCGACAAAGCTGTACAACGAACCGCTCGGCAGCGTCAGTTTTTGCACGGTGTCGAGCAGGTCGTCCTGGCCGCGCACGACCCATTTCACCTCCACATCGGCAGCACTTGCCAGTGCCTGCCGTT
This sequence comes from Pseudomonas sp. GV047, assembly GCF_003058245.1. NCBI lineage: Bacteria > Pseudomonadati > Pseudomonadota > Gammaproteobacteria > Pseudomonadales > Pseudomonadaceae > Pseudomonas > Pseudomonas sp. GV047. The sequence goes on from NZ_QCWA01000005.1 coordinate 451,060, forward strand.
CCGCCGCATTGGCGATTTCGATCACCGCCAGCACCTTGCGCCCGGCCGGCAATTCTTCCAGGCGCCGAGCAATGGCCGGGATCGCCGTCTCATCGCCGATCAGCAAATAGCTGTCGAACATATCCGGCACGATCATCGAGCCCCGTGGCCCGCCGATGTACAGGTGCTGGCCGACCGTGGCCTGTTCTGCCCAGGTGGAGGCGGGGCCGTCGCCGTGCAGCACGAAGTCGATGTCCAGCTCGCCGATGTCCAGGTCGAAGCGCCGTGGCGTGTAGTCGCGCATCGCCGGTTGCGGGCCGTCGCCCTTGATGTTGAAGGTCGGGCTTTCCAGCGCCGCTTGTTCGGCAGCGTTCTGCGGGAACAGCAGCTTGATGTGATCGTCACTGCCCAGGCTGATAAAGCCCGCCAGTTCCGGGCCGCCCAGGGTGATGCGGCGCATGCGCGGGGTGAGGTCGACTACCCGCACGACTTCGAGGCGGCGGCGTTTGATTTCGTGGGTCACGCGGTGGATGGCTTGCGTATTCATTGAGCTGTCCCGTCGGCAATGGCTTGGGCGGCGCCGTTGAGCAGCGCCGCGACACGAACGATTTCTTCCGGGCTCCAGCGCCCGTGGTGCGAATGCAAGGCATGGCGCAGGTTATGCACGGCCTCGTGGATTTCCGCTGGGCGGTCATGGCCGCGCAGCGAGCGTTTGCTCACGTCCATGCGCAGGCGAATGCCGTCGAGAGCCACTGCCTGTTCGCTTAGGAAGAGACGACCGGCCTCGGTGATTGTGTAGCGTTTTTTTCCACCTTCGGCGTCGCCGGCGATCAATTCGCTTTCTTCCAGGAAGGTCAGCGTGGGGTAGATCACCCCGGGGCTGGGGCTGTAGGCGCCGTCGAACAGGGTTTCGATGCGGCGGATCAAGTCATAGCCGTGGCACGGCTGCTCGGCAATCAGCGCCGGCAGCAGCAGTTTCAGGTCACCCGGTGCGAAGACACGCGGGCCACGCCCACCGCGTTCGCGGCCGGCGCGCTTTTCAAAGCCATCGTGGCGCTCACCGTGGTCTCGGTGGTGATGAGGGTCTCTCATGGTGATGTTCTCTTGTCTGATTTCGATACAACTTAAGATATATCTTGTGAGAGATGCAAAATCTTCTGACGAGCGGTGCCGGCAGGCGAGAGCTGCTTCTGAAGGAGCGTCACGACCCACAATCCGTTCCGGCGCTACCATCCTTTATTTGACCGTTAAATGGCGATTTCATGAATGGGGAATAAACTTATTAAGTACGTCTTTAGGCGAAACGCTTGAATAGTTAGAGTCTGCGGTGCGTGTAGTTAATGTCCTACAGATAAATGAATAAACTAAGTAGTATCGAGTGCTTGAAAAGGTAATACATAGATGACAGTTAATATTCAACGTATTGAATAATATTGTTTTTTTCTGTATTGCCCAGTCGTGATTAATTACGCGGTTAAACGAATGTGCTGGCATCGTTGAATGGGTTTTCGAGGGAGTATTTACCGGCGTCGCAAGACACGCATTACGCGATTGCTTGCGGCGCGAGAAACCGTTTCTCAACTAAAGACTGATGTCACTACAGGTACTTAAAATGCTTAAAAAGACCGCTTTCGTGCTGCCACTGATCGCTCTGGCTATTGGCTCTTCCAGCGTGTTCGCTGCCGGCGAAGCTACCAGCGTCATCAACATCAAGGCCACCATTCCTACCAAGCAGTTTCATGTCCAGCCGCGTGATCCCAACTTCGGTCGTGATGAAACCATGGCCTACAACACCGTCAGCGGTGAACTGAGTTCGCTGCGCGCTACCTACGATGTGAAGAACACGGATGGCTCGATCAAGGCCTACATCGAAGGCGGTCCTGCTTCGTTGACCAACGGCACTTCGTCGATCGCACTGACGAACACCTTCAACGGTGTGGTGCTGACCGGTTCGCCGCTGGAAGTGGTCGACGACGCCAGTTCCACCCCAGGTACCCAGGCGGATCTGGTCGTGGCCGCAGCCAAGCCGGCGGATGGCATTTCCGGCCTCTTCACCACCAACTACACCATCGTGTTCGACCACGAGCCACGCGTTACTCCGTAACGCCAAGCCCGTTGACTCAATAAGCCGCGGCTTATTGTTGGGTAGCGGTACCGGTCGGCAGGCAGCGTTTGTCGGTCGATCGGTCTCCCTGTTTTGACGTCCGAATTCAGAGTATTCCGTTCATGTTCCCGATGACTCCCATCGCGGCAGCGCTCGCCCTGTTGTTTTGTGCGGGCGCGTTGGCGGCAGGTACCGCCGACGGTACAACCCCTCGTAGTTTGCTGTCCCAGGCCAAGGGACTGCCGGCGGACTTTGAAGAGCACTTTTTCGACGTGCCGCTGGCGGTCAGGGTTGAGTTGGATCAGGAGTTTGTCTCCGAGGCGATGATAGTCCTGACCCGTGATGACCGCATGACCCTGCTCGACTTTACCGACCACGACGGCAGCGTGATCAAGGACGAAGAGCGCGACCAGTGGGCCGATTACCTGAAACAGGGTGTGGCCCTGGGTGCCTGCGCCAGCAACTGCCCGGATGGGCTCATGGCCGTGCACTACAACCTGGAAAACTCCACGGTGTCGCTGCTGACCGAAAACGCCGAGCGTGATGAGCAGGCGCAGCGCTACTATTTCCTGCCCACCGGTGGCAGCACCGGCCTGATCGTACGCAACCAATTGAACCTCAGCGGCGGCGAAGGCCAGGACCTGGGCGGGCGCTTCGGCATCGACGCCAGCAGCAGCCTGGGCCTGTGGAGCCAGACCCTGAACATGCAGTTCTCGCGCCTCGGCGGTCCCGATGACGACGACCTCAACCACGCGGTGTATGCGCTCTATACCCAGCGCGAGTTGCAGGGCAACTTCCTGCGCCTGGGTTACTTCACCCCCAACGCCGAAGGCCTGACCCGCCAGTTGCGCACCTTCGGTGCCAGCCCGGACACCGCGGTCGGCGTGATGTACGGCAGTTCCGACAGCCTGGTGATCAACAACTCCAAACCGGCGGTCTACCCGATCTATGTCACCGCCAGCCGCCAGGCATCGGTGGAGATTTACCGCAACGGCCTGCTGATCAACACCCAGCCGGTCGGCAGCGGCCTGCACAGCCTGGACACCCGACCACTGCCCGGTGGCATCTATGAAGTGGAAGTGCGCCTGGTGGAAGACGGCCAGATCACCAGCACCACCCAGGAGCTGGTGTACAAGCCCAACAACTGGCGCAACCACGACGAGCGTTGGCGCTACAACCTGTTCGCCGGCCAGGAAAGCAAACTGCTGAGTAATTTCGACGAACAAAGCAGCGGCAGTCCGACTGCCGGCGTTTCCCTCAATTACCTGGCGCATCCCCGTGTGGTGCTGGGTGTATCCGGGCGCCAGGTCAAGGACAACATGCAGTACGGCTCCTCGATCGACTGGACCCTGGCCGACCAGGCCAGCCTGTACGCCAACGTGTACTGGTCGGAAAAGTACGGCACCGGCCTCGACCTCAACGGCTTATACAACTACGGCATGGGCAGCGTGGTGTTCAACCACACCCGCAGCTGGCTCGACACCCGCAACACCTACGAAAACCTGCCCGATGGCACGCGTATTCGCCAGCGCGACATCTTTGTCGGCCAGACCAGCAGTTCGTCGATTTCGGTCAACCATCGCCTGAGCAACCTGCGTTCGATCAATGGCCGGCTGTTCTACAGCGAGGGCAATAACGAAGGCGTCGGCCTGGACCTGGGCTGGACCGAACGCACCCACCTGTTCGGCAACGACGCCAATTGGCGGCTGTCAGTGTTCGACCGGCCCGCCAGCGCCAGCACGGGCGACCGGCGCAACCGCGGGGTCGACCTGAGCGTCAGCCTGGCCCTCGGCGCGCCGGGCGAGCAATGGTCCGCCAGTATCGGCACGCGGACTTCCCGCGACGGGACCCGCGACAACAATGCCTCGCTGACCTACCGCAAGGACCTGCAGGACCACATGCTGCAAAGCGTGTCCGCCACGGCAACCACCGACACCTACGGCGTCGGTTTGTCCGGCATGGCCAGTTTCGAAAACGAGTTTGTCAGTGGTGACGGCTATGCCCAGCGCTCGTCGTTCAACAACGAGTTGTCCGGCGGCCTCAACCTGGACAGCACCTTCGCCCTGGGCCAGCAGAAGATGGTGCTCACCAGCCAATACCACGGCACCGGTTCCGGCCTGATCGTGGACGTGGAGACCGACGTCGATGACATCGCCCTGCGCGCCGACGACCTGAGCGGCGGCAGCACGGCCCTGCGCCCCGGCCGCAACTTCATCCCGATCACCGCCTACAAGGGCAGCTCGGTGAGCTTCGACTTCGAAGGCAACCATGCACCCTCGGCCACGATCCAGCCGCCGCGCACGCGCTACCACTTGAACAAGGGGGGCGTGGAGTATCGCAAGATCAGTGTGATGCAAACCGTGACCGTTCTCGGTCGCCTGGTGGATCCCCAGGGCAAACCGCTCAAGGGCTTGCACGTGATCAATCACGCCACCCGTGGGGTGAGCGAGGTCGACGGCTTCTTCTCGCTGGAAATGAACGCCAGTTCACCCACCCTCGAAGTGCGCCGTAACAACCAGTTGCTCTGCCAGTTCCGGCTCGACCCCTCCAAGGCCCGCAGCGAAAACAGCGTGCTGATGATCGGTGACTTGCGTTGCACGCCGGATACGTTGGCCGACTCCACCACCGCCGAACAGATTGCCGGTTGAGCATGATGACGAGACTAAACAACGTTATGAAAAAACCCAGGGCCCGCGCGCCTCGCCGTTTCGCCCTGGGCATGGCCGTCCTGCTGTGTTCCGCTGGCGCAACGGCCGACGAGAACATCACCGCACGGTTCCGCCCCGATCCGTCCAACCCCATGGTGAACAAATTCGAAAACACCACGCCGATCAGCTCGATCTGCGCCGCGCATATTCCGGCGCGCTGCAAGGCGTTGGGTATTTTCAGCCTGCGGGACACTACCCTCAGGATTGCCAGCATCGCACCGATCATTGCCAATCATGAGGAGGAGCGTCAGGGCTTCATGGTCAAGGTGCCGTCCGCTTGGCGTGACTTGGTCGTGACCCATGCCACCACCCAGGAAACAGAGATCGTTCAAGTCCGGATCGCTGGCATCGGCGGGTATTGGTCTGTCCCCCGGCCTCCAGGCGTGTCGGCATGGGGGCAGCCAGGGATCGCCTGGTCAACACAGTGGCGGTACGCTCCTTCCCCTTGCCAAAGCACCAGCCATCTTGCAGCGGGTACCGCGTCCGCTTCGTACTTCTGGCTGACGCCTGAAGGGGCCGGCCCTTGCAGCCGGAAACCGTCACAGGACCTGCTCAGGATGAACGTCAACACCATGGAGTATGCCTACGAACTGCGCACGCCCAACCCCTTGGGCATGTCCAGCGGGCTATACACCGGCAGCATCACCTACACCATGGGCCCTGGCGGCGATTACGATTTCGGCGACGTCATGATGCCCTCCAAGAACGCCCTCACGTTCAACTTCACCTTGAGCGTGGAGCACGACCTCAAGGTCGAGGTACCGCCGGGGGGCAATCGCATTGAACTGGTGCCCCAGGGCGGCTGGCAGCCCTGGCTGAACCAGGGCCGCAAACCCGCGCGGCTGTTCCGTGACCAGACCTTCAATATCTCCGCCTCGTCGCGCTTCAAGATGCAGTTGGGGTGCGAGCGAACGATGGGCGATACCTGCGCCTTGAGAAACGCCACCGACGGCCACGCAGTGCCGGTGGATGTCAGCGTCAGCCTGCCCCATGGCTTGAGCCACGGGGACGGTGCGCCGGTGAATCGCCAGCCGTTGCTGCTGAGCGGTGCCGGTACCGAGTTGTTTCAACCGGGGTTCTATGTCAACCGACGGCCCGGCACCTTGCACTTCGAGGTCAAGAAAGACTACGCCGAACAGATGCTCGAACGGGGAGGCAGCACCTACTCGGGCCAGGTCACGGTGGTCTGGGATTCGGAACTCTAACGGGGATTTATGGCGATGAAACATCTGTTGGCGCTGTGTGCGCTGTGCTGGTTGCCGTTGTCGGCGCCAGCGGCTCCCAACATCAACGTCGGGGTGTTCTATGACTACCTCGACGGTGACAAAAGTACCTACCTGAAACGGATATTCAACGGTGGCGACAGTACGGCGTTCATCAAGGTCTCGGTGATGGAGATCCTCTACAACGCCGATGGCAGCGCCGAGGAGGTCGAGCTCAAGAACACCCCCGGGAATGCCGCGCGCGATGGCCTGATGGCCACGCCGGCCCGCCTGATCGTGCCGCCCGATGGCATGCAGGGCACACGCCTGTTGTACCTGGGCGAGCGGCAAAACGAGCGCTATTTCCGCCTGCGTTTCGTGCCCGTGATGCCCGAGCCCGAGGACGATTTCGTGGTCTCCAGCGAAGAGCGTGAGGCCTACAAGAATCAACTGTCAGCCGGGGTCACGGTGTTGGCGGGGTTCGGCACGGTGTTTTTCGTGCGGCCTAAGAACACCCGCTTCGCCACCCGCATCGATGAGCAACCCGTTGAGTACGGGCTGCATAACGACGGCAACAGCGTGGTGGTGGTCGATGAGTTCAAGGACTGCGCCAGTGGCGATAGCCAGGACTGCCTGCCCGTCACCAAGCATCACATCCTGCCGGGGCGTGCCTTCAGCTTTGCCAGGCAGGCCGGGCGTACCTACCGCTTCACCCTGATCGAGGGCAGCGAAAAAAAACCATATGAGGTCAAAGGCTGATGGTCAGTGAAATAGCCCCAGGGGGCGCGCGCCAGTCGTGCAGACATTGCAAGCTCGTGTTGGCGGCGCTGCTGCTGATGGTGGGCGCATTGCTGAGTACCCAGGCCTTGGCGATCCGTGAAGAACAGGTGTTCGATGTGTCCGTGACCATCCCGACCGCAGACTTTTACGTCCTGCCGATCAACCCCGGGTTCCTGGAGCGCGAGCAAAAAATGGTCTGGGACCTGGTACCCGGGCGCCTGCGCCCGCTGCGCGAGCACTTTGACGTGAAGAGTTCCGCCGGCGGCATCAACGCCCGTCTGGGCGCGTTGCCCACGCTGTTCAATGGCGGGCGCACCTATATCGACTTGAACGTCACCTTCAACGGCCAGGTGCTGGGCCTCGATGACACCCTGGTGGTGCCGCACGACGAGGCGCGCCAGGGCAAGCGCGTGCTGCTGGATATCTCGGCGGTCGAGCCGGCGGATGGTTTTACCCCTGGTGAGTACTACGGCAGCGTCGAGCTGCTGTTCGATGCGGTACGGCCGTGATGATGGGCAGAGGAGTGGTTATGAAGGCTTTATATGCAATGCTGGGTTTGATGCTGTGTTCACTCAATGCCCAGGCCGGGCCGAACATCAACGTCGGTGACTTCTACGATTATTTGCGCGGCGATAAAAGCACCTACCTCAAGCGGGTATTCAACGGCGGCACCAAGACGGCCTTCGTCAAGGTCAATGTCACCGAGATGCTCTACAAGCCCGACGGCAGCTACGACGAGGTGCCGCTCAAGCTCGAAGCCGATGGCAGCGTGCGCAACGGCCTGGTGGCCAGCCCGGCGCGCCTGATCGTGCCGGCGGACGGCATGCAGAGCACGCGCTTTGTGTTTATCGGCGATCGCGAGCGCGAGCGCTACTTCCGGGTACGCTACCTGCCGGTCGCGCCCGAGACCGAAGACGGCTTTGGCCTCAGCGACGAAGAGCGCAAAGCCTACGAAGAGACCTTGGTGGGAGGCGTGCAGGTGATGGCCGGCTACGGCACGGTGTTCTTCGTGCGGCCCAAGGACAGCCGCTTCGACACCCGGGTCGAAAACGGCGGGCAGCGTTACACCTTGCGCAATGCCGGCAACACCGTGGTGGTGGTGGATGAGTTCAAGGATTGCGCGGCAAAGGACCGTACATCCTGCGCCCCGACCACCAAGAACCATATCTTCCCTGGCCGGGTGTTCAGCTTTGAAAAACAGCCCGGGCGGACGTATCGGTTCTATCTGGTGGAGGGCACCTCCGAACGCATCATCGAAATCAACGGTTAGTCTGTTGAGGTCACGGCACGAGGCGGGTTGCACAGGGTATGGCCGCCCGGTTGCAGGTACGGCATCAGCACCGGTGCCATGCCCTTGAGCACCTGCACCGGCAGCGCCGAGGTAAAGGTGAAATTCTGCGCGCCGCTGCCGGGCACGAAGGCCGTCAGCGTGCCGAAATGCCGGTCGCCGATATAGAACACAAAGGTCGCGGTACGGTTGATCGCCTTGGAGCTGAGGATGCGCCCACCGGCGCCGATGGCTTCGATGCGATTGTCCCCGGTGCCGGTCTTGCCGCCCATGGCCAGCGGTGTGCCGTCGGGCAGCTTGAAGCTGCCCGACACGCGTTTGGCCGTGCCCGCATCCACCACCTGGGACAACGCGCCGCGCAAGGCGGTGGCGACTTCGCTGGGCATCACCCGCTTGCCTTTGTCGGGGTTGTTCACCAGGCGGGTTTCATAGGGGGTGTCGACGGCAAAGTGCAGGCTGTCGATGCGCAGCGTCGGCTCGCGTACGCCGTCGTTGAGGATCGTGCCCACCAGTTCCGCCAGCGCCGCCGGGCGGTCCCCCGAGCTGCCGATGGCCGTGGCCAGGGACGGCACCAGGTGGTCGAACGGGTAGCCCACCGCCTGCCAGCGCTGGTGAATATCCAGGAACGCCTCGACCTCCAGCATGGTGCGGATACGACTGTCGCGGGCGCTCTTGTGGCGGCTCTTGAACAGCCAGCCATAGACTTCCTGGCGCTCATGCTCGCTGGCGGCGACGGCCTGGGTGAAGGTGGCGTCGGGGTGGTTCAACAGGTAGCCGAGCAGCCACAGGTCCAGGGGGTGGACCTTGGCGATATAGCCTTGGTCCGGCAGGTCGTAGGCACCGGGCCCGTAGTCGTTGTAGAGCCTGGCCAGGCGTTCGTCGGTCAGTTTTTCTGCGGCCTTGCTGCCGGTCAGGTGGGAGCGCACGAAGCTGTTGAAGCTCGCCTGGCTGGCCTGGGGCAACAGGTAGCGGTGCACGGCGGCCAGGCGGATGGCGGTGGGGTGCAGGCTGTCGAGAAAGGTGGCGAGCCGCGCCTGGGTGTCCTTGTTGCGGTACTTTTTCCAGAAGCGCAGCAGGAAGGTCGTGCCTTCGCGGTCGGCGAACTGGGCCAGGTATTCCTGGCGCCGTGGGTTGCTGTCGTCCTTGAGCAACTCGGCACTGTTGTTGTCTGCGTGATAGGTGCTGTAGCGCACCAGGTCACGCATCAGGCGAATAAATGGCAGGTTGATCGACTCACGCAGGGCGTCGCGCAACGTCGGGTTGCGGCCGTTGTCTTCATTGCGAAAGTTATGGAAGCGATGCAGGCCGCCGCCGGTAAAGAAGCTCTCGCCGGGGTTGGCGGAATACGACCGGTCGAGGGCGGCCTCGAGCATCTTCGACAGGCTCTTGTCGCTGTTTTGCGCCAGGTAGTCCACGGCCCAGCGCGACAGGCGATCCTGCTCATCGATATCGACTTTTTTCAGTGCAGCCGGTGTCTGGTCGGCGTAGCGCTGGTGCAGTTCGCTGATGATTTGCAGGTAGGTGGTGAGCACCCGCAGCTTGGCGGTGGAGCCCAGTTCCAGCTTGCTGCTCTCGTTGATATCGAACGGCTGGTCGGTGTTGTCGGTCTGCACCCGGACCCGCGCGCCGTCGCCGGTCATCTCGTACAGCGTGAAGCTGTAGCGCACCTGGGCGGTGCTGGCGGGCGTCAGCAGGCGCGGGCCGAGCAGGCCGAGTTGCCCGGCGAAGGCCGGATCGGCCAGGTGCTTGAGGTAGGCCGTGGCCTGGGTTTGCAGCTCATTGTGCAAGGTGCTGGTGGCGGACAGGTCGAGGCGATCCAGGTCATACAGCGGGCGGTTGAGCAGGGCGGCCAGGCGGCTGCGGGCCATGCTGATGCCTTTGTTGGTGTCAATCGCTTGGAGCGTCGGCTGTTGCTGCCAGTCGCGGTAACTTACTTTGCTGGCCAGGGCGGCCCTTGCCAGGGCAGGGTCGATGATCCCGTCCTGCTCCAGCAGGCGGAGGTGGCTGTCGGTCAGGTTCGAAAGTTCCGCGTGGCCTTTGGACAGGTAATGGGAAGGCCGGCGCTGGGCAATCATCAACGACAACACTTCGCGCAGGGCCAGGCCCTTTTGCGCGAGGTCCTGCGGGCTGGCGTCGGCGAGCAACGCGTTGGTGCGGTCGAAGTCGGCGCCGTACCACACACGCAACCCTTCGGCCATGCCATGCACTTCGCCGTGACCGGGCACGGCGGACAACGGCACGCTGTTGAGGTAGTCGCGCACGATGTCCTGGCGCGCCTGCAAGGTCTGCGGGCCATCCCGATAGGCGCGCACGCTGGCGGAAAACATCTGGCGCAGTTTCTCGCCGCCGGACAGCGTCAGCCCGTCAGGGGAGTGGCGGTATTTTTCCAGCTGGGTGGCCAGGGTACTGCCGCCGGCGGTCTGCCCGGGCAAGTGCAACAGCTTGGCCACTTGCGACCACGCCGCCCTGGCGAAGCGCGGCCAGTCCACCGCCGGGTTGGCCTGGGGCTGGGCCGGGTCGAGCAAGTCGCGGTTCTCGATGAACAGCAGGCTGTTGACCACCACCGGCGGGATCGCGTCGAAACGCTGGTAGGACTGCTGTGGGTAGGTGAACCGGTACAACGGCTCGGCGCGGCAATCGCTGATCGACAGGCCGGCCTGGATTTTCTCCCCATAAGGCACGAACAGGCCGCGCTCGGCATAGGTCATCAGGGGCGTGGAGAAGCGCACCTGGCTCTGGACCAGATAGTTGCGCTTGAGCAGGCGCGGCAGGAATTCATCCAGGTCGCTGTAGCCCAGGCGTTTGTCGAAAGGCCCGTCACCGGGATAGACCACGGCATCGCTGGGGCCGGGTTCGAGCCGGTAGTTCAGGGTGGCGGCCAGGCGGCTCAGTTCCCGGGCCTGCCAATGGGACGTGCGCATTTCGCGCTGGGCGGCGAACCCTGCGGCGATCAGGCCGATCACCAGCAACAGCCACGCCATTCGCCACCGGTACAGCCGTTTGCGGGAGCGTCGTGGCAATGGCTGTTCGTCCATGCTGTCGGTGGGGGCCGCAGCCTTGGTTGAATCGGTTTGCCATAAAGCGCCCATAGTCGATTGATCCATCCCGGCAGATTGATCGGACTTGATTCAAGCGTAGACGCTGATGGGCACCGCCGAGAAATTTGTCGGCGTGCGGGCGACCCCGTGCAACCCCTGGCGATTCATCGCGGCGAAATCAGCCTGCCCATGGCCCGCACGTGGTTCTTCGACGTGCCGATGTGGGCGCCGCCAGGGTCAGTACGCAGGGCAATGGGCTTAAGCCGCGCACCATTGCCGTGCGATACTCCCACCGCGCAATCGGAGTTCTCCGGGAGTTCCCGCTGAATATTGCCGTTTATAGAGTGAAAATCACTGGGTTGAGCTTTTTATACTGCACCCCCCTGATCTGGCCCGGCCAGACCGGTTGACCCATAAGGTTCACCGGAGACGGCATGCCATGGCTGACCCGCCGTGGCGTGCCGGACTCGGAGGCTCATATCCAATAACAAGACGAGGTTGTATCCCTATGCCAGTCGGCAACCACCTGCCCCATGGCGAGACCGCTTCGGGCGGCCCGCTCAAACGCGAACTGGGCGAACGGCATATCCGCCTGATGGCGCTCGGCGCCTGTATCGGTGTCGGCCTGTTCCTCGGCTCGGCCAAGGCCATCGAAATGGCCGGCCCGGCCATCATGCTGTCCTACATCATCGGTGGCCTGGCCATCCTGGTGATCATGCGCGCCCTCGGCGAAATGGCCGTGCACAACCCGGTCGCCGGCTCGTTCAGCCGCTATGCCCAGGACTACCTCGGCCCGTTGGCGGGCTTCCTGACCGGCTGGAACTATTGGTTCCTGTGGCTGGTGACCTGCGTGGCGGAGATCACTGCGGTGGCGGTGTACATGGGCGTGTGGTTCCCCGATACGCCGCGCTGGATCTGGGCCCTGGCAGCCCTGATCAGCATGGGCACCATCAACCTGATCGCGGTGAAGGCCTTCGGTGAGTTCGAATTCTGGTTCGCGCTGATCAAGATCGTCACCATCATTGCCATGGTGATCGGCGGCGTCGGCATCATTGCCTTCGGCTTCGGCAACGACGGCGTAGCCCTGGGCATTTCCAACCTGTGGAGCCACGGCGGCTTCATGCCCAATGGCGTCCAGGGCGTGTTGATGTCCCTGCAAATGGTGATGTTCGCCTACCTGGGCGTGGAGATGATCGGCCTCACCGCCGGTGAAGCGAAGAACCCGCAGAAGACCATTCCCCGCGCCATCGGCTCGGTGTTCTGGCGCATCCTGCTGTTCTACGTGGGCGCGTTGTTCGTGATCCTGTCGATCTACCCGTGGAATGAAATCGGCACCCAGGGCAGCCCGTTCGTGATGACCTTCGAGCGCCTGGGCATCAAGACCGCCGCCGGCATCATCAACTTCGTGGTGATCACTGCGGCACTGTCGTCGTGCAACGGCGGCATCTTCAGCACCGGGCGCATGCTCTACAGCCTGGCGCAGAACGGCCAGGCACCGGCCGCGTTCGGTACCACCTCGAGCAACGGCGTACCGCGCAAGGCGCTGCTGTTGTCGATCTTCGCCTTGCTGCTGGGCGTGTTGCTCAACTACCTGGTGCCGGAGAAAGTCTTCGTCTGGGTCACGTCCATCGCCACCTTCGGTGCGATCTGGACGTGGGTCATGATCCTGCTGGCCCAGCTCAAGTTCCGCAGGAGCCTGAGCCCGGCCGAACAGAAAGCCCTCAAGTACCGCATGTGGCTGTACCCGGTCAGTTCGTACCTGGCCCTGGCGTTCCTGGTGCTGGTGGTGGGCCTGATGGCGTACTTCCCGGATACCCGCGTGGCACTGTATGTGGGGCCGGCGTTCCTGGTGCTGCTGACCGTGTTGTTCTACGTGTTCAAGCTGCAGCCGACCCCGGTCGTCCAGGGTTCACAGCCATCGGCGTGATCCCTTGAGCGCGGGCCGGCTTGTGTTACGACAGGTCGGCCCGCACGGTCTCAGACCCGCTGCAACGTGCGTTGCGTGCCCTCGGTCAACTGCCGCACCAGGCGGTTGTGTTCGTTGGCTTCCTCGTCGACCAGTTGTTGGCGACGCTCCAGGTATTCATCCGAACGCCTGTCCGATAATTCCTGATCGAGCACGCTAACTTTGTAGGTGATGGTGTCCTTGACGGTGAAAAACGCCTCCGGCTCGCTGCTGGCCAGGTACTCGACCCAGAACTCGGTGGCCAGGATCGCCTCCTGCAACGCCGGTGACTGGCCGAGCCTGCGCAGGGTCCGGCGCGCCTCGTCGATGACTGCCGGTGTCACATAGTCATCCACGCTGTACAGCAGCTCCAGTGGATAAAACGGCAAGTTGAATTCCCGCGCCAGTTTACTGCGCAGGTAGATGGTCACCTCGGCGGGGTCGGCGTCCAGGTCGGCCCGTTCGCGCGCCAGCACGAACTGGTCGGCAAAGTGGTCGAGCTGATTGAGGTAGAAACAACTCTTGGCCAGTTCCAGCAAGGCCCGGTCGGCCAGGTAGCTCCTGGGTTGCAGCTTGGCCTGGTGGATACGGTGATGCAGTTCCATGTTGGTAAAGGCCAGCAGCACGCTGTCGCCGCAATTGCCTGAGCCGTAGGTATTGAGGCAGATCGTGTTGCGCAGTTGCGTCGACTCGCCCATCGCCATCAGCAGGCTCCAGACCCGCTCGGTCAGCCGCGTTCTTGAGGTGTTGCTGCGGTAGGCGTGGGTCCTCTTCAGGTCGCGCAGGACCCGGAACACATCATCGGCACTTGCTGTTTCATTCGCCTTCAGTTGCTCCCACAGTTGTCGGCGGGCCGCCACGTCCTGCGCCGCGACGCCGGTCAGCCAGGTATCGAAGTCATTCGGCGCCACGGGGGCATGGGCCGGTGTGCGCAGTTGACCGCCCAGGCGGATACCCGTGGCGATACGGTAGGCGTCGATGCTTGCCAGGGTCTCGGCGGACAGCGGGTTTTCGTGCAGCAGGGTATTGCGATTGGCCATTTGCAACCAGGGGTTGCTGAAGACTTCGTCGGGAATGGTGCTGATCCCGTTGGACTGCAAGTGCAGCTCGGTCAGCACCGGCAGCGCGCTGGCGCCGATGGGCCATTGGGTGATCCCGGTGTTGGCCAGGCGCAGGGTATTGAGCTGCGGCATCCGGCTGACATCCGGGGTGAGGGTCAGGTCCGGGTTGTCGTTCAGGTCGAGTTTCTGCAGGTTGACCATAGTGGCCAGGCGCTGTACCGACTCTTCGGTCAAGCGCAGGTCGTTGTCGTTCAAGTCCAGGTGGGTGAGCCAGGTCATGTCGGTGATCGCGCTGGGCAAGTCGGTGAGGCGACAGTCGATACGCAGGGCCTTGAGCTGGGTGAATTTGCCCAGGAACTCTGCCCCCGTGGCGGGGAAGGCGTTCCCGGAAATCCGCAGGTACTCGATGTGGCTGAAGCCGCTGGTGCCGGTCAGGAACGAGCCGGGCGGCAGGCCTTCGTCGTCCAGCTGCAACTCCAGTGACGGTACGTTGAACAGGCCGGCGATATAGAACGTCGCGTTTTCGCGCCGCCATGCGCCCCGCAGTTGGTAGGCGATATGGCGACGTCGGCCACGGTTCATGCCCAGCGGGTCATTGAGTTCGTTGTCGGCCGGCAGCAGGGTTTCGCTCCAGCGTGACAGTTCCACATCCATGGCCTGGTACTCGGCCTGGCGGCGCTCCAGCTCGATGAGTTTTTCCGGGTCGGTCATGTTCAGGGACTGGAGCATCCGCCGTGCATCGTCATTGTTGAAGTGCGGGTAAAGCTCCTGGACCTTGGCCACCAGATCCGGCGGCCGTGGGCCGCGAAACGGCCAGATACGCTGCCAGAACGGATACACCAGGAACGAACGATCCACCCCCATGGCCGGTTGCATCCAGGGTTGCAGATGGGGGATATCCAGCAGGCCCTTGATTTCCACGCGGCGTGCGAAGGCCAGTTCGGCCAGTTGGGTGCGAAGTTGGGCGATACCGCTTTCGCTGTCCACCTCGAGCAAGGCCTGCTCGTCGGCGGACAAGCTGCTGAGAATCACCCGCAGCAATCGGTTCGAGGGCTGGCCCAGCTGCTCGCCCTGCGGGGTGTAGGCCTGGTAACCGCGATTGGTCCTGGCCACGGTCCGGCGCGAGGAGCCCTGCCGATGGCCGGCGGTTTCCAGCAGGCGCCCCTGATTGTCCCGTTCACGCACATCGATGCGCAGGGTCTTCGGCCAGGCGGGCAGGTTGTGCAGCAGGTACAGGGTGATCCGGTCACTGTCGGCGTTGGCGCAGGCATCCACATACAGGCCTTCGAACGCCCGGTTCAAGCGTAACTCGTGGCCGCTCAGGCGCGCCTGTTCGGCCAGGCGCAGGCTCAGGCGGTCATGTTCATGCAGCTGTTTGAGCTCGCGCTTGGAGGCCTGGCCGAGAATCGCCTTGACCGTGCTGGTGGACAGGTCCGGGTGCTTGGTCTTGAAGCGGCGCTCCGGCTCGCTGCCCGCAGTCTCGCTGCGCATGTACAAGGAGTCGAGGATTTGCGAGCGCTCGCGGTCGGTGTATCCAACGATCCGGGTGATCAGCTGGAACAGGCGCTGTTCCTCGGTCTGCGGCAGCGTGCCGAGCAGCGCCCGGGTCAGGTCATCGTCAGCGATGAATTTTTCCAGCAGCCCGGCCGACTCGAGGTCTTTATCGGTGGCGCTCACCACCTTGGCATCGGTCCGATGACGGGCGGGGTATCTGAGCGGGGCATCCCGGTCGACAATCTCCAGCACGTGGCTGTCGGGCCAGCCGGGCAGGCTGGAGACCACCAGCAGTTGCAGGTTCGGGTCTGGAGCGGTGGCGGAATTATTGGGGAGCTCATACATCGCTTCGATGAAGTGGTTGATTTCCTGATCGATGCGCAAGCGCTTGCAGGTATCGGCCAACAACGGTGGCGACGCCCGACCGCTGCGGTGTATCTGGCGCAGCACGTGGGGCGGGGTGTCGGTCAGGGCGAGAATGCTGCGGGCGGTGTCCTGGGGGAATGTGTAATGGTCGCCCCCGAGGCGATAGAGCAGGCTGTGGTCGTCCCAGCCCATGGGGTTCTCGCTGGACAGGCGCCACGCGCCCTCGCCGTTGTGCTCCAGGGTCGGGGTGTCGACACCGATCTTCTGCGGGTGTTTGAGCCGCCACTTGAACAGCCGTTTGTCATAGACGATCCGGTACCAGGAACCGAACAGCGGCAGATAGTGGTCGCCGGCGAGAGGGAAAATACCCTCGGCATCCGGCCGCAGGCTGGTCGGCAGCGCCAGGGTGTGCTCGTACTGGGCCAGCGAACCGTCGGCCAGCCTGACGAAGCCTTCCGGGCCGCGCTGGTTGCTCATGTAGTCGCCCAGGGTGATGCGCAGGCCCCTGGCGTCGGTGGCACTGCGCATGCCCAATTGTTGCCGCTCATGGGGTTGCAGTACCGAACCGATGGCCAGGTAGAAACTGTCCACCGCCGGCGTCACCGCAATCGTGCCGGCATTGCGCATGTCATAGGCTTCATAGACGCCCTCGCCGTAGTGACGCAGCTCCACGGTGAGGTCCTCGGGGCCGCTGGAGCGATAGGGTTTGGCGATGCGTCCCGCGACCACTTCGGTGATGAGGAAATCGCGCTTGAGGCTTCGGCGTATCAACGCCGAGGCGAACTCCCGCGCCCATTGATCGGCATCGTTGTTGAACTGGCGCGGGTGGTACAGCGCATCGATTGCAGCGTCGATGCGCAGGGCGGTGCGGTGGTTGTCCAACAGTTCGGCAAAGGCCGTGGGCAGCCCGCCTTCACGCAGATAGGCCTGCTGCTGGCGCGGGGTGAGGGGATGCTGCGCCAGCAGGCGCTCCAGCAAGGCCGGTGACAGCGGGCTGTTGAGGTCGCGCAGTTTTTTCAGCAGCGGCGTAACCGCCACCAAGGGCATCGACGCCTTGACCGGCAGGAAACGCCGCACATTGGCGGGCGGCAATAGCTCATGTTTTTCATAGCCGGCGTAGTTCACCAGGGCCGCGAACAGGGCCAGGCGTTCGCGCCGCGCCAGGGCGGCGACGTCGCGCCGTACTGCCAGGATCCGCTGTTCGAGCGTGGCGTCGAGTTGATCCGTGAGCCCCAGCAGCGAGGTGCTCGGTTGCAGGCTGATGACCAGGCCCAGCAAGGGGTCGGCCCGGTAAGGCGGCAGGCCGCCGTCGCCTTCGGCCTGGTAGCGGTGGTCGGCGCCGCGCACGAGGGTGATCGTTGTCGGGCGCGGCACCGTCGGCTCGGTCTTGCCGAAGGTTTCGATCACGCTGCGTTGCGGGTCGTTGATGCTCAGCAAGGTGGCGGTGGGCCAATCGGGCAGTTGGGTCAGCAGGCATAACACCACGCTGTCGCCATAGGGGGGCAGATAGCCGGCTTCATGAAAGCGGTTGATGATGTGCTCGATCACCTGGTCGGCTTGCAGGCGGCGCACGCCTTCGATCAGGTTCAACGGGGCCGGTTCGCCGCGCCACACGTCCTCCAGGGTGGCGCGGGAGGTGGCTGTGCTGCGCAGCATCCGCTCCAGGTCGGCTCGCGCGATCAGCGATGAGCCATCGGGCAGCATCTGTTGCAGCAACTGGGCATCCGACAGGGCCTGGGTGTTGTGCAGGTCGAAGGTCCAGGCTTGCAGCGCCGGGTTGAAGACAATCGGTGGCTTATAGGGGCTGCTGCCGTTCTTGAGGACGTAGCGCTGGGTGGCCTGGTCGTGGGCGACCTCGGCCACCAGGGTCTGGCTGTCATGGTGCAGCTTGACGTATTGCTGGCCTTGCACGGTGAACACGCACAGGGCGTCGGCGCGTTGACCCTCGAGCAGGTACTGCTGGCGATGGGCGTAGGGACGTGCGTCGGGTTTCCACAGCTCTTCCACCCCGTCGGGACGCGTGACTTTGCGCGGGTTGCCCAGCCGTTGCAGGTGCCCGAGCATGCGCTGGCGATGGGCGCTGCCGGCGACGCTGATCAAGCGGCCGCTGATGGCCAGGTCGGCGACATCGCTGAGGGTCGAGGCGAAGCTGCTGGCCTCGCCCTTGACCGCTTCATTCAGGCCCACGCTGACGCTGTAGGTCATGCTGCCCAGCACGGCCAGCTGCATCACCCGGTTCATCCCCGTGACCCCGCCGGGCAAGGGCGTGAGCAGCACTTGCAAGACTTCGGCGGCAACGGCGGCGGTGGCGTCCTGGACCGCCTGCCAGTCGGCTTCGGAACGGCTGTTGGCCAGGGTGTCGAGGTCGGCCTGGCAGCGTTGGATCTGCCGGTAAGTCAAGGCTTGCACCAGGGTTACGGCGGGGCCGGCGTGCGGGTCGGTGGAGAAGCGAATGTCGTTGAGGGTGCGCTCCGGGAAGGCCGCGTGAAAGCCATCGTAAAGCCGCTCGGCCAGCCAGCTCATGCCCTCGGGGCGGGGTTGCCGGGTCAGCAACGACTGGAACACCGACAACCCCACCAGGGGCAGTTGCCGGGAAAACCAGCCCAGGTCGCCTTGCTGGTGGCTGTCCAGCAGCTGCTGGCGAAAATCCACCTCTGCCGCGCGCGCATCGCTGTGGTAACGCAGCGCGCCGCCGGGGCGGAACGGAAAATAGGACAGCACCCCGAGGCTGGCGACTCTGATCAGCAGCAGCGGTACGGGAATGGCACTCTCCCAGGTGACGAAGGGCACGGCGATGACAGGGGTGACGCCCGAGGTCAGACTCAGGCGGTCGACCGGCAGTTGCGACCCGCTGCCGTCGATCGATGCGGTGAGGCTGTCATACATCTCGCGGGTCAGGCCGTTGCGGGCGCGGTTGCGCCAGGCGTCAAGCACATCGAACTGCAGCAGTGCCAGCGCCGCCTCGCCCATCAAGCGGCGCAGCGTGCCGTTTTCATCGAGGCTGGCCTTGATCTTCACCTGCAACTGATGGCCCAGGTCCAGTTCGCGGGCAATGGCGATGAATGCCTGCGCCGTGAGGCTGCGATCGTCACCGGGCCCGACCACACGGCTGGCGTCCACCAGGCTGTAGCCGGAGTCCTGGCGGACCGAGGCGGTGAAGCCGAAATTCAGGCAGGCGGCCTCCCACAGCGAGAGGCTTTTGATGTGTTCGATAAAGCGCAGATCCTTGTCGGAGCGCCGCGGTACCCGCACGTGACTGCCCGGCTGCCGGTCCCAGGGCAGCGGTTGCTCGATCTTTTCCAGGTAGGTGGTTTCGAAGCGATACTGCTCCGGATCGCGCCCTCCGATCCGGTCGCGCAACTGCGCCAGGCCATCTGCCTTGAAGCTGCGGACCACCCGTTCCTTTTCGGCTTCAACCGCCGCCATGGCCGCCAGGGCGCTGCGTTGCAGGCGCAGGAAACGGTTTTTTTCCTCGGCGTCCAGCCCTTCAAGGGCTTGCAGGATATTGCGCTGGATCAGCTCCAGCGCCTGTTGCTGGGCCCAGGTGGTGCTCGATTGCAGATTGCCGGACAGGCCGTTGAGTAATTGATGAGTCGGCATGCGCTCTACCTTTCACGATAAGTGGAAGGCAGATGGAAGCATCACGCATACCGGCGCTGGGGCTATCTATTTAAAGGCCGGCGCCTCGCCGCGCAGGGCTAGGTCCAGGCGCTTGTTGAACTCCAGCCACGCCGCCAGCCCGGCCATCAGCGCCAGCCCCAGCAATGCACTGAAAACCTGCATCGGCCAGGCATCCTCGACCTGGGCGTTGAGCATGTCCGCCAGCGGTGCCAGCAGCACGCCGAGGCAGAACACCTCCAGGGAGTAGCGGCCCATGCGGCAGCTTTGTTGCGCCCACCAGGTTTGCGTCCAGCCGCGACCCGGCAACAGCTTGGCGGTGACATAGGCCAGGGCCAGGAAGTGCAGCAGGCGCAGCGGCGACAGGTCGGTCTTGCTGATGGGGTAGATCAGGTCGCTGAGCCACGACGGCATCAACGCGTCATGCACCTCGGGCCAGCGCCATGACAGGGTCAGCACACACGCCACCACGGTGTACACCGCCGCCGCCATGAACAACGGCTGGCGCTTGAGTGGGCGTTGTTCCGGCGGTCGCCCTTGACTGGCCTGCAGTGCCGCCGCGCCACCGAGGATAAACAGGAACTGCCAGGTCACCGGGTTGAAGTACCACACGCCGTCGGCAATCGCCCGCAGGTTCCAGCCCATCCACGGCGCCAGCAGATACACCGCCGCCGACGCGGCCACCACCAGCCAGGTGCTGCGCAGCAGCAGCGGCAACACCAGCGGCAACCCCGCCAGCAGCACGATATACAGCGGCAGCGGGTCCATCAGGTTGGGTTTGAAGCGTAGCAGCAGCTCGTCGGTTAGGGCCTGTTGCGGGTGGGTGACGAAGTGCGTCAGGCCCATCTCTTCGACCAGGTCGCGGGTTTCCACATGGCTGTTGGCGAAGAACACGATGCCCATCAGCATCGCCAGCAAAAAGATATGCACCACGTACAACACCCAGGCGCGACGCAGGATTTTCAGCGAGGCAATCCAGTAGCCGTCGCGTTGCAGGATCTTGCCGTAGGCCAGCACCGCGGCGTAACCGGCGAGGAATACGAAGACCTCGGCCGCATCGCTGAAACCAAAATTGCGCAGGGTGATCTGGCCGAGAGGATTGTGGGGGACGTGATCCCAGAAAATGAAGATCAACGCCAGGCCCCGAAAAAAATCGATGCGTGGGTCGCGTCCGTTCAGCATGGCAGCGGGCTCTTGAACAAAAGGTTTAGTAATGACCGGCGAGCGCGCAGGTTGTCGTACGCCGCACGTCGGGCGGGCGCAGGTTGGCGGTATTTGTAAGCAATTGCAAAGGTTGGGTATTACTGAATGTCTCTAGACGTCAATGATCACCAGGGTGCCCTGGCTACCTGGAAGTACGGCATGAGCGGTGCCCGCTTCCACGAGGTACATCTGGCCGGTCTCTACGTGGATCTCTTCATCAGCGATGCTCAGGCGCAAATGGCCGCTGATCACCAGTAGCCCTTCGTTGTAGTCGTGCACTTCTGCTTCGTAAGCCTGCTCATCCATGCGCAGCATCTTGATCCGCGCCGGGCCGACCTGGCCCAGGCGTATCGATTTCCAGCTGTCAGGCAGTTGCCCGGCGAGTGCAGCGAAGTCCAGTAACGGCATGTGAATCTCCTTGTTTCTACGATGCCGTCGGTGGTCCGGTTCAGCAGGAAAGGGTGGTTGCAGGTTATGCAGCTACCACCTCATGGGGCTCAAAACTGTCCGCCCGCGCCATCTGCCACATGCGCGAATAGAACTCGCCATTCACTTCGCCGGTGAGCAACTCGCCAGGCTTGAGGAATACATGCAACTGCGAGAACAGCTTGATCTCGGTGGCCGACATGCGTCGTACCAGATGCTTGGCCGACAGCTGCGACGGATGATCCAGGCCTGCCGCCGCGAGCATCTCGGCCAGGGCCTTGAGGGTGTTGCGGTGGAAGTTGAATACGCGCTGGGCCTTGTCCGGTACCACCAGGGCACGTTGGCGCAATGGGTCCTGGGTGGCGACGCCGGTCGGGCACTTATTGGTGTGGCAGCTCTGGGACTGGATGCAACCGATGGCGAACATGAAGCCGCGCGCCGAATTGGCCCAGTCCGCGCCGATGGCCAGCACGCTGGCGATGTCGAAGGCGCTGACGATCTTGCCGCTGGCACCGAGCTTGATCTTGTCGCGCAGGTTCAGGCCCACCAGGGTGTTGTGCACGAACAGCAGGCCTTCGCGTAGCGGCACGCCGATATGGTCGGTGAACTCCACGGGCGCGGCGCCGGTGCCGCCTTCCTTGCCGTCGACGACGATAAAGTCCGGGAGGATGCCGGTTTCGAGCATGGCTTTGGCAATGCCCATGAACTCCCACGGGTGGCCCAGGCAGAACTTGAAGCCCACCGGCTTGCCGCCGGACAGTTCACGCAATTGGGCGATGAATTGCATCAACTCGATAGGGGTGGAGAACGCGCTGTGACGCGACGGCGAGATGCAGTCTTCGCCCATCAGGATCCCGCGGGTTTCGGCAATCTCTTGAGTCACCTTGTGCTTGGGCAGGATGCCGCCGTGGCCGGGTTTGGCGCCCTGGCTCATCTTGATTTCGATCATGCGCACCTGCGGGTTCTGCGCCTGCGCGGCAAAGCGCTCCGGATCGAAGCGGCCGTCGCTGGTGCGGCAGCCGAAGTAGCCGCTGCCCAGTTCCCAGGTCAGGTCGCCGCCGTTTTCGCGGTGATAGGGGCTGATGCTGCCTTCGCCGGTGTCATGGGCAAAATTGCCGAGCTTGGCGCCCTGGTTGAGCGCGCGGATCGCATTGGCGCTCAACGAGCCAAAGCTCATCGCCGAGATATTGAACACCGACGCCGAATACGGCTGGGTGCATTGCGGGCCGCCGACCATCACGCGAAAGGCGCTGGGGTCGCTCAGGGGCGCGGGGCGCATGGAGTGGCCGATAAATTCGAAACCCAGCTGGTACACATCGATCAGGGTGCCGAAGGGTTTGTCGGCGGTTTCGTTCTTGGCCCGCGAGTACACCAGGGATCGTTGCGAGCGCGAGAAGGGCAGGGCGTCGCTGTCGGACTCCAGCAGGTACTGGCGGATTTCCGGGCGGATGGCTTCCACCAGGTAACGGATATTGCCCAGGATCGGGTAGTTGCGGCGTACGGCGTGGGGGCTTTGCAACAGGTCGAAAATACCGATCAGGCTCAACACGCCGGTGACCAGGGTGATGGGCCACAGCCATTCGTGTTGGATAAAGGGCAGGCTGGCGAGGGTGAAAATGACGCACACGGCAAAGAAGGCGTAGCGGCTTAGCAAGGACAGGCTCATACGGTTTCCTTGGGTTCGGACTCTCAGGTCGATCCGGCATTCTGCGCCAGTAACGAAACGCCAGACAACCTGCAGGTGGACTCAGTTTGATCCCGGTGATGGGACGGACTGGCCCGAAATAGACAAGGCGCGGCCATCGGTCAGTTCAAACCGGGCCTGGTTTTCGGTGGTCGAATCTGCCCCGACGAAGACGGTGAACGTGCCGGCCTCAATCACCGGCGAAAAGTTGCTGTCCAGCAGGGCAAAGTCCGCCTGGTCAAGGGTGAAGGTCAAGTCCCGAGCCTCGCCGGGCGCCAGTTGCACTTTGCGGAAACCGCGTAATTGGCGAACCGGGCGGGTCACGCTGGCGACGTCATCGCGCAGGTACAACTGCACGATGTCTTCGCCTGGGCGCGCTCCGGTATTGGTGACGGTGACCTTTACAGCTAGCACTTGGGTGGACGCCAGCCGCTGTGTGCTGAGCCGCGGTGCGGAGTAACTGAACGAGGTATAGCTCAGGCCGAAGCCGAAGGGATACAGCGGCGTCCAGTGTTCATCGATATAGCCGGAGGTATACCTTTCATCGCCGCTGGGCGGACGCCCGGTGCTTTTGTGCGCGTAGTAGAGGGGGATCTGCCCCACGTTGCGGGGGAACGTGATCGGCAGTTTGCCGCTGGGGTTGACGTCACCGAACAGGATATCGGCCACGGCATGGCCCATCTCACTGCCCAGGAACCAGGTTTCCAGCAGCGCCGGCGCCTGGCGCACGTTCTGCGAGAGCACCAGCGGGCGGCCATTCATCAACAGGATGACCACGGGTTTGCCGCTGTCCAGCAGGGCACGCAACAGCGCCTCCTGGGCACCCGGCAGGCCCAGGTCCGCGCGACTGCGGGCTTCGCCGCTCTGATCGGCGCGCTCGCCGAGCACGGCGACCACTACCTCGGCGCGGCGGGCGGCCTGCCGGACCTCGTTGAGGTTCTGCGTCTCGGTGCTGATGGGCGAAGCGCCGGGCAGGTAAACCACCTCGGTGCCAGGCGCGACGGCACGGCGTATGCCCTGCAAGACCGTGATCGAATCTTGGGGATGAGCCGCCAAGGCCCAGGGGCCGAGCGTGGCCTCGGCGTCCGTGGCCAGGCTGCCGACCACCAGCATGTTGCGCAGGTGCTTGGGCAGCGGCAGCAGGGCGTCGGTGTTTTTCAACAATACGATGGACTTCTGCGCGGCCTCGCGTGCCAGTGCCCGGTGCTGCGGGGTCAGGACATTGGCCCGCTGCCGCGCCTCGTCGCTGTAGCGGTAGGGATCGTCAAGCAGTCCCAGGCGCTGCTTGGCCTGGAGTACACGGCGCACCGCATTATCCACGGCGGTCAGGGAAACCTGGCCAGTGCGCACCAGGGTGGGCAGGTATTGGCGGTACGTCTGGCTGACCATGTCGATGTCCACGCCGGCGTTGAACGCCAGCCGTGCCCGGTCGGTCGGACCGCCGGCGATGCCGTGCTGGCTCAGCTCCCAGAGGGCGTTGAAGTCACTGACAATGAGGCCACGGAACCGCCACTGATTGCGCAGCACACCGGTCAACAGCGCGGTGTTGCTGTGCAGGGGCGTCCCGGCCAGTTCGTTGAACGAGGGCATGATCCCATCGACGCCAGCCGCCACGGCCGCCTGGAAAGGTGGCAAGTACACCTCCCGCAAGGTGCGTTCCGACACGTCGGCGACGTTGTAGTCGCGCCCGCCTTCTGCCGCGCCGTAGGTCACGAAGTGTTTCGCGGTCGCCAGCATAAATGACGGGTCGGCAGGCCCGGCACCGTGGAACCCCCGCACCTTGGCGCTGGCCAGCGCTGCGCCCAGGAATGGATCTTCGCCGGTGCTTTCCACCACACGGCCCCAGCGCGGGTCGCGGGCAATGTCGACCATGGGCGCGAAGGTCCAGTGTATGCCGCTGGCCGTCGCTTCAACGGCCGCCGCGCGAGCGGTCCGTTGTGCCAGGTCAACGTCCCAGGCCGCAGCTTCTGCCAACGGCACGGGAAATACGGTGCGAAACCCGTGGATCACATCAAAGGCAAACAACAACGGTATAGGCAGGCGCGAACGGGTGACGGCGTGTTCCTGTAACCGGCGGGTCTGTTCGACGCCGTAGGCGCCAAGGACCGAGCCCACGGTGCTCATGGGCCGTTGCGCCAGCTCGCCTGGGTCAATGACCGGGCCGGTAGGTGTGTCCTGGACGCCGAGCTGGCTGAGTTGATCGACTTTTTCTTCCAGCGTCATCTGCTGCAACAAGGCCTCTACCGGGTCCTGCTCGCCGGCCTGGAGAGCGTTGCCGCTGGCATTGAGGGCCAGGCAGAGCAGCGCCCATTGACCGCCGAGCCTCATGGACTATTGCCGGTGTCAGCCGTTGAAGGGGTACCGATTGCCGTCGATTCCGAATGGAAGGGGTGGTACTGATACAGCCAGGTCTCTGACAGCGGCTGGCCGTCCAGGCGTAGGAACAGGCGCAATTCCACCGGGTCCTTGCCGTCGACGCTCAGGTCGAACTGTGCCCGCCAATGGCCGGCGACGCCGTCCGGCACCGCTTCGGTAAAGACCCGGCTGAGCGCGCCCCTGGAGCCACTGATCACGGCCTCGGGCTTGACCCCCGATGCGAGTTTTTCCAAGGGGGCGCCCTGGAATTCCACCACGAATTTACGTACCCCCAGCGGGCGCGGCTCGCCCGGTGAGCCGCCTTTGCCCAGGCGAGTGGCCACGCACACCGCCAGTGGCGAAACGTAGGGCTCCCGGGCCAGCCAGTGCAGGCGATACCGCAGCGCATAACGGTTGCCCGCTTCCGCCGGGGCCGAGGGCACCCACATTGCGACGATGTTGTCGTGGATCTCGTCGTCGGTGCCGTTTTCCATCAGTTGCACGCTGCCTTCGCCCCAATCGCCCAATGGCTCGACCCACAGGCTGGGGCGCCGCTGGTAATTCACGCCATCGAGGTAGTGGTCGAAATCACGGTCGCGCTGTAACAGGCCGAAGCCCTTCGGTTGCCGGTCGCCGAACGCCGAAACCAGGGTGCGTGGCGGGTTGTTCAAGGGCCGCCAGATACGTTCTCCGTTGCCGGTCCACAGCGCCAGGCCGTCACTGTCGTGGACCTCGGGGCGCCAGTCGGCGGCGGTGCGCTTGGCGGTTTCACTGAACCAGAACATCGAGGTCAGCGGCGCAATGCCCAGCCGGCCGACGTTCTTGCGCAGGAAAAACGTGCAGTCGATGTCCATGACCACGCCCTGTGTGCGGTGGATCACGAAACGGTAGGCGCCGCAGATACTGGGGCCGTCGAGCCGCGCGTAGAGGGTCATGGCGTTTGTGTGCTGGTTCTTTGGCGGCTCGAACCAGATATGGGTGAAGTCGGGGAATTCTTCGGCCTTGCCGGCTTGTGCCACATCCAGAGCAATCGCCCGTGCCGACAGGCCGTACTGGTACAACTTGCCGATGGCCCGGAAGTACGACGCGCCAAGAAAGGCCACCCAGTCGTTTTGTTGCCACGCCAGCCTGGCCTGGTCGCCCAGGCGGCTTTCCTGGATACGAAAGCCGGCGAACCCGCTGTTACGGGGCAGGGCATGGGCCGGGCTGTCGCCCGGCATATCAAAGTGCGCCGGGTCGTAGACGATCTCGCGGGCGATGCCGTTGTCCAGCACATACAGCCTGACGGGCGTGCGAAAAAACGACCCCAGGTGAAAGAATGTCACAGGGAACTTGCCGGGGCCTTTGGCGAACAGGGCGTGCTCGGGTTTGAAGCGGATCTGGCCATGGGCGGCGTAGTCGAGTCGCGCCAGCAGCGCGGCCGATGCGGTGCTGGGGTAGGTGTAGGGTTTCAAGGCATCGGCCTGTGCCTGTTCGATCAAGCCTTCGAAGGAAAAAGTACTGGCCGGGTCGGCTGTATCGGCCGCCAGGGCGCCCCTGCCCAGTGGCATGAGCAAGGCGCCCAGTGACGAGTATGTGAGGAACTCGCGGCGCGTAGACATGGTGTCCTTTCCTTCGACGATGAGAGCCCAGGCCTCACGTTCAGCACGCCACCGGCACGCCACCGGCATGCAATCGTGTTGCTTGTGTGGAGTCTCGAGTCGGGAAAAGGGTCTGTCTACTGTCAGAAGTAACAGGTTGCGCAGGGGCGGATGATTCGGCGGCGTGTCCTACGCCGCCGTCTGCCGAATCGGTAATACCACGCGAAACTTCGTGCCCTTGCCCAGTTCGCTGCTGACAGAGATATCGCCATGGTGTTTCTTGATGATGCCGTAGGAGAGTGACAGCCCTAAGCCAGTGCCTTCGCCCACCGGCTTGGTGGTGAAAAACGGGTCGAAGATTTTCTGCACCGCCTCGGGGGCAATCCCACAGCCGTTGTCCGCCACTTCCAGCCACACGTTCTCGCCTTCCACACCGTTGCTGATGGTGATGATGCCGCGCTCCGGCCCCATGGCCTGCGCCGCATTGATCACCAGGTTCATCACCACCTGGTTGAGCTGGGAGGCCAGGCATTCGATCTCTGGCAGCGGTGCGTAGTGCTTGACCACATCGGCCTTGTACTTGAGTTCGCTGGCAACGATGTTCAGCGTCGAATCGATGCCCTGTTGCAGGTTTGCGAATTGCCAGGTCTGGTCGTTGTCCACCCGCGAGAAGTTTTTCAGGTCCTTGACGATCTGCACCACGCGGCCGATGCCCTCCTTGGACTCGTGGATCAACACCGGAATGTCTTCCTGTAGAAACTCCAGTTCCAGGCGGGTGCGCAAGGCCTTGAGCTGCTCGTGCTGTTCACCCGTGGCGAGGCTTTCTTCGGCCTGCCGGTAAGCCTCCAGCATCTGTTGCAACTGGGTGAAGTAGCCGTCGAGGGTGCTGAGGTTGGACGAGATAAAGCCTACCGGGTTATTGATCTCATGGGCCACGCCCGCAGCGAGTTGCCCCAGGGAGGCGAGTTTTTCCGACTGCACCAGCTGGCTTTCCAGGTGCTTGCGCTCTTCGATTTCCAGCTGCAGCGCGTGGGTGCGTTGTTCCACCAGCCGTTCCAGATGAGTGGTTTGCAGGGTGGCGCGACGGGCCATGTCCCATTTATTGGCCAGGGTGTTGGCCATCTGTTGGACTTCGATGTTATCGAACGGTTTTTTCAGGATCAGCAAGCGATCATGGCCTTGCAGGCGGTCGAGCAGGTCCTCCCAGGAATAGTCCGAGTAGGCGGTGCACACCACCACTTGCAGGTCGGGGGCGACTTTCCAGAGCTCTTCTATGGTCCTCGCGCCGTCCCAGCCCTGGGGCATGCGCATGTCGACAAACGCCAGGGCATAGGGCTGCTGGTGCGCCATGGCGGTGATGAGCAACTGCAGGCCTTCTTCGCCGCCGTAGGCCGAGTGCAGGTCGAAAGGGGGGGCCGTGGGTTTGCTGGTTTCGCCGAACAGTGCCGACTCCATGTCATCCAGCTCCTGGTTGGATTCAGTGGGCGGCATCAGGATCTTGCGGAAATCCTCATGAATCGACGGTGTGTCATCAATCAACAGGATGCGCCGGTTGGGAGGCTGGTTCATACGAGGCTTCCGGCAGGAATGAGGGGGATCGTCAGGGTGAATAGCGCGCCCAGGCCCGGCCCGTCGCTGTGGGCGCTGAGGTGGCCGTCCATTTCGACGGCGGCCAGGGCGCAGCTGTGCAGCCCGAAACCGTGGCCTTCCTTGCGGGTGGTAAAACCGTGGGTAAATATCCGGGTCATGTTCTCGGCCGGTATGCCTTCGCCTTCGTCCTTCACGCTGATCTGCAACCTGTTGTCCTCCAGCGACTGGACCGTAAGGGTCATCTGCCGTGGCCGGTCGGTGAGGTTGGACATGGCGTACTTGGCGTTGCTGATCAGGTTGACCATGATCAGCAGCAAGCGGTGTTTGTCCCCGAGGACTTCCGGCACCTGCCCGTAGTGCTTGACCACTGTGACATTGTGCCGGCTCAGGGCCCCCGCGTTCATGCGCAGGGCGTCTTCCATCAAGGTGCTGATCTGCACCGGCTCCTTGAGCGAGGGCGCGCCCGCATAGGATTGTTGGGTGGAGACAATGTCCTTGATATGGTCCACGCTTTTGCTCAATTGCCCCAGTTCCTCGATCAGGCCTTGTTGCTCGACGGCAATGGCGTCCACCAACTGGTTCAAGTAGCCGGGCAGCAACTTGCCCTTCTCATCTTCGGTGATAAAAGTGCCCAGGTCGCCCTGGCGTTCGTTGATCAACTGCATGGCCTTGCCCAGGCCCATTGCCTTGCTGCTGCGCAGTTTGCGGGTGACCAGGTCGGCGGAGATGTTCACGCTGTTAAGCACATTGCCGACGTTGTGCAGCACGTTGGTGGCGATCTCCGCCATGCCGGCCTGGCGCGCGCTGTCCATCAGCTCGCTCTGGGCATCCTTGAGCTGTCGGGTACGTCGTTCCACACGCTGTTCCAGGGTTTCGTTCACCGCCTGCAAGGCGCGGTTGACGCGGTTGATCTCGGCGAAACTACGCAGCAGGCGAACCGTCAGGAACAGCAGCAGGGCCACCAGCAGGGTCGAGAACACCAGCAGGTAACGGTGGTATTGCTGCTCGACCAGGTCGAGGGCCTGTTGGTCCTGGTTGAGGTGGGTGGTCAGGTCATCCAGGCGTTCGGCTACCGGAATGGCGGCGATCTGTTCGAGCAACGTGTTCACCACCGGCTGCTCGCGCAGGATCAGTTCGATGTGATTGCTCAGGATCTCCACCGGGCCGCGGAATTCGCTGGGCAGCAGTTCCTGGTTGACGGCCAGCTTGCCCAGGCCGACGAGAATGTCGGCGGCGCGCTCGTCGCTGGTGACCTGGGCGAATTCAAGGCTGCTGAGCAGCAAGTCGTAGGTGTCGGTGGCCACGCTTTGCAGTTGCGGTTTTGTATCGTCGTTCACCTGGTTGAACTGCGCCTGGATATCGTCTTCGGCAGTCGGCAGGAAGGCCAGGGAATTGCGCAATACCGCGTTATGGGACTTGAACTGGTCGACGCGCCGGGCCTTTTCCTGGATGGCCGCCTGATAAGCCTGTTGGCTGGCTTGCCAGGCGGGCAGGTCTTGCGGGCTGTGGTACGAGTCGCGTGCTTCCAGTTCGGCCCACAACCGGGTCATTTCCGTCAGGGGCGTCACCAGGGGGTCGTAGTTGTGGGTGATGGCTATCCTGGCCTTGAGGACTTCGCTGTCCCACTGGGCATTGAGTTGCTGCAACTGCCGGATCAGGTCCCGGGAGTGGGTGTAGGAAGACGCCTGGTCGCTGGACGACTTGATGTACAGAAAAATCAGGGTCGAGGCCAGCAACAGGGTGATCAACCCCAAGGCCAACTGGCTGGTGCGGCGGCGAGAAAGGGTCATGACGGTCTGCTCATAAAGGCTTGCCTTTCCATTCGCCGGTCAGGGTCTTGAGAAACTGGATGATCAGGTCTTTATCCTCCTGTGAAGGATTGCGCCCCAGTTGGAACTTGAACATCACGTCGACGGCTTCTTCCAGGGTCTTGGCCGAGGCATCGTGAAAATACGGGGCCGTGACCGCGACGTTACGCAGGCTGGGGACCTTGAACACGTGCCGGTCTTCCTCATCCTTGGTCAGCAGGTAGCGCCCCAGGTCCGACTCGACGAGGTTGCCGCGGGCCTTGAAGTAGTCGCCTATCACGCCGAATTTCTGGAACATGTTGCCGCCGATGTTGATGCCCTGGTGACAGGCGATGCAACCGTAATCCTTGAAGCGCTGGTAGCCGTACTTTTCCTGGATCGTGAGGATTTCCGTGTTGCCCAGCAGGTACTGGTCAAACCGTGAGTTGGGCGTCAGCAGCGTGCGTTCATAGGTGGCCAGGGCGTTTTGCACATTGGCGGCGGTGACGCCATCGGGGTAGGCCTGCTTGAACGCCGCCTGGTAGGCGGGCAGGGCGGTCAGGTTCTGCACCACCGTGTTCCAGTCGCTGCCCATTTCCACCGGGCTGATGACCACTTGCTCGACCTGCGCTTCCAGGGTGTCCACCCGGCCATTCCAGAACTGTTTGAAGTTCAGGCTGGCGTTGAAGACCGACGGTGTATTGATCTCCACGGGTTTGCCGTCGAAACCCAGGGAGAAGGGCCTGGTGTCGGCGCCCCCGGATTCGAGGTGATGGCAACTGGCGCACGACAGCGTGTTGTTCACTGACAGGCGCGGCTCATTGAACAGCTGGCGGCCCAGTTCGACCTTGGCCGCATCGAGGTGCGGCACCGGCGGCAGGGGCTTGAGCGCTTCGTCCAGCGGCGCGGCCGTCACGGTCGTCCCCAGGCACAGCCCCAACGCGAGGATGGAGCCGAAACGGTAGGTTGAAACGTCGCTCAAGCGAGCACTCCTTGCAGGCATAGGGCTATTGGTCGGGCATCAGTGTGGGGCTGCCCACCTGCAGCAACTGGGCGAAATCCTTCGCAGGCACGGCCTTGCTGAACAGAAAGCCCTGGCCTTCTTCACAGTGCTGGGCTCTCAGGAAGTTCAGCTGTTCGAGGGTCTCCACCCCTTCGGCGATGATGTTCAGCTCCAGGCTCTTGCCCATGCCGATGATAGCGCTGATCAGCTGCGCGTCCTGGCTATTTTCGTGCAGCCCGCGCACGAATGATTGGTCGATCTTCAGCACATCGATGGGAAAGCGTCGCAGGTAGCTGAGGCTGGAGTAGCCGGTGCCGAAATCATCCAGGGCCAGGCGCACGCCCATGGCCTTGATCCGGTTCAGGATATCGACCGTCTCGTCGACATTCTGCATCAGCACGCTTTCGGTGATTTCCAGCTCCAGCTGGTTGGGCGGCAGGCCGGTCTGCTTGAGGATGGCGGCCAGGTTGTCGACAAACTCCCGCTGGCGGAAGTCGATGGCCGAGATGTTCACCGAGATGCGCAGCGGCGCCAGGCCCATGGTGCGCCAGGCCTGTGCCTGTTCGCAGGCGTGGCGCAGCACCCACTGGGTCAAGGGCACGATCAGCCCGCTGTCTTCGGCCACCGGAATGAAGTCGGCCGGGTGGACCCAGCCCGAGCGCGGTTGAAACCAGCGGATCAGCGCCTCTGCGCCGAGGATCCGCCCGGTTTCCAGGTCCAGCTTGGGCTGGTAGTGCAGCGCAAACTCATCGTGCTCCAGGGCCTGGCGGATCGCGCTTTCCAGGTTCTGCTGGTGCCGGGCGCGCAGGTTCATGTCTTCGGTGTAGAAACTCAGGTCGTCGGGGCCACGCTCCTTGGTGGTGTGCATGGCGGTTTCGGCGTGCTTGATCAGTTCCACCGCAGTGCTGCTGTCGTTCGGGTAGATGCTGATTCCGAGGCTGGCGGTAACGCTCAGGTCGTGCCCCGCGACATGCCGGGTAACGCTGATGGCCTGGAGCACCTTCTGGGCGATGTGCTGGGTTTGCTGGGGATGCTGGACATCATTGAGCAGGATCACAAACTCGTCCGAACCATAGCGAAACACCGAGTCCGACTCACGCACGGCCGCCACCAGGCTTTGGCTGACCTGCTGAAGCACCTCATCCCCCACCGGATAACCCAGGGCGTTGTTGATGCGCTTGAAGCGGTCGAGGCCGATAAACATCACCGCCAGTTGCGTGTCATGGCGCCGGCCCAGGGCAATGGCCTGGGTCAGGCGGTCGCCCAGCAGCGTGCTGTTGGGCAGCTCCGTGAGCGCGTCGTATTGCAGCAGGTGCGAGACTTTCAGCAACTCCTGCACGCGTTCCTCAATCGTGCGTTCGAGCCCGATCACCTTGAGGGCGGCATCCTGGGCGAGCTGCCATTTCCACGTAAGGGCGCTGGCCATCTGGCGGATTTCCAGGTGGTCGAAGGGCTTCTTCAGGATCAGCAACTGGTCGTTGTACTTCAATCGCGCCTCGATCGCTTCAAAGGAATAGTCGGAATAGGCGGTGCACAGGGCGATCTGCAGGTTGGGATCGACGTTCCACAACTGCTCGATGGTTTGCAGGCCGTCCCAGCCGGGCGGCATGCGCATGTCGATGAACGCCATGGCGTAGGGGGCGTTGGTTGCCAGGGCCCGATTCACCAGCTCCAGGGCTTCCTGGCCCTGATAGGCGGAATCCAGGATAAACGCCTGGCGAGGGACGGTGGGGGTGCCGAACAGGGTTTGCTCAAGGGTATCCAGGGAGGGCTCGGCGTCGGCGTCGGCGCAGAGGATCTTGCGAAAGTCCAGGTGGATGGACGTGACATCATCGACGATCAGGATGCGACGGTTGGCCCGCCCTGCGTTCGGGTTCATAGTGCGCGCCTTATCTGCAAACGGTTCGACGGCATAACCATTCCTTCCTTGGTTCCATGGCTGAGCGGGGCGCAGACCTGCCGTGACAGTGTAGTCGAGGTCCCTTGAATTCGGCGGCCAGTTGGCGTCAAATCAACTCCGCGCCTTAAGCGAGGGAAGATGGCTTGGCACACGGTTTCAAATCAGCTCAATTCAGTTCAATGTGAAGGCGCAGCAGGCATGGATGAACAACTTGCGACGAAACCCACTATTTTGCTGGTCGACGATGAAGAGTCGATTCTCAACAGCTTGCGTCGCCTGTTGCGCGGCCAACCCTTTGATGTCGTGCTCGCGGGCAGCGGCGCCCAGGCCCTGGAGATCATGGCCGCCCAGCCCATCGACCTGGTGATGAGCGATGCGCGCATGCCCGGCATGGACGGCGCGCAGCTGCTGGCCGAGGTTCATCGCCTTTATCCCGCCACCAGTCGCATCCTGCTCACCGGCTACGCCGACCTGCCGACGATCATCAAGGCGATCAACGAAGGGGCGATTCACCGCTATATCGGCAAACCCTGGAACGACGACGAACTGAAGCTGATCCTGCAGCAGGCCCTGGAATTTCAGCGGCTGGAACGCCTGGCCCATCAGCAGAACGACCAGCTCAAGCTGTTGAACGCGACCCTGGAAAAGCGCGTGGCAGCACGCACCAGTGAGTTGCAACAGACCGCCGACATGCTCGACCTGGCCTACGACGAGCTCAAGCGCAGCTACGTGACCGGCACCGAAGTGTTTTCGTTGCTGGCCAACCTGCGCCTGCCCAAGAACAAACAGACCAACCGTGCACTGATCGAACTGGTGCGGGTGTACTGCACCGCCCAGTCCATAGACGAAGCCAGCGCCCGCGACATGGCCATGGCCGCCGCGCTGTACAACATCGGCAAGCTGAGCTGGAGCGACAGCATGTTGATCGAGCCCGCCGACAAGCTGCACAGCACCGATCGCGAGCGCTACCGTGGCTATCCGGCCCAGAGCGAATCACTGCTGATGACCCTGGAGCCGATGAAGGATGCGGCGCGGATCATCCGTCATCACCAGGAACGCTGGGACGGCAGTGGTTTTCCCGACCACCTCAAGGGCGATGCGATTCCGTTCGGTTCACGCCTGCTGAAACTGGCGGTGGACTTCATCGAGTTGCAGAAAGGCCTGATCCTTGAGCGGCACCTGAACAGCGATGAAGCGCTGTTGTATATCCGCAAGTATGCCGGGCGCCTCTACGATCCGGACCTGGTCGAGGACTTCATCCTGGCGTGCGCTGCGTTTCTCAGTGACGTGACCCTGGGCGATCCGACCGTCAAGGTGCTCACCACCCGTGAGCTGGAAGACGGCATGGTCCTGGCGCGTAACCTCAACGCCGATAACGGCATGTTGCTGCTCAATGCCGGCAAGGTGCTGAACCTGCCGCTGGTGGACAAGCTGATTGCGTTCGAGGCGATGGAAGGCGCCAAGTACAGCGTGTTCATCAAGGAGCCGGACGAGAGCGAAGGGGTGCTCCATTAATTTTCATTGTTTGAGTTCAAGGTTTTCAGTTCATGCCTAGCACTATCCGTATCGCCGCTGCCCTGCTGATCGGCAGCGACGGCCACACCTTGCTGGTGCGCAAGCGCGGCACCCAGGCCTTTATGCAACCCGGTGGCAAGATCGACGCCGGTGAGCAGCCCGTCGAGGCGCTGGCCCGCGAGCTGTACGAAGAGCTGAACCTGCGCATCGAGCCCGGCGACGCGGTCTACCTGGGTCACTTCTCGGCCCCCGCGGCCAACGAACCGGGGTTTACCGTGGACGCTGAATTGTTCCAGGTGCAGATCGATGTTCCGGTCAGCCCGGCCGCTGAAATCGAAGAGGTGCGCTGGATCGACCCGGCCGGTGATGGCGGCCTGGTGCTGGCGCCCTTGACCCGTGACCTGATCCTGCCGTTTTACCGCGCGTCACTGACCACGCCGGCCTGACGCGAATGAGCGTGCGTGCGCTGGGGGCCAGCGATGCCGAGGCTTATCGGGCGTTGATGCTGGAAGCTTACGGCGCCTATCCCCAGGCGTTCACTTCCAGTGTGGCCGAGCGTGGGGCGATGCCGTTGAGCTGGTGGGAAAAACGCCTGGAGAGTCCGCTGGATCGTTTGCTCGGCGCGTACGTCGGGGATGAGCTGGCCGGCATCGTCGGCCTGGCCTTCGAGCCTCGGGAGAAGGCGCGGCACAAAGTGACCCTGTTCGGCATGTACGTGACCCAGGCGCACCAGCACAAAGGCCTGGGCCGGCGATTGGTCGAGGCCGCGCTGGATGAAGCGCGCCAATATCCGCGCCTGAAAGTGATCCAACTGACCGTCACCGCCGGCAACGATGCAGCGTTTGCGCTGTACCGCCGCTGCGGGTTTATCCAGTACGGCCTGGAACCGTTGGCGGTGAGGGTGGGTGTGGACTACTTCGACAAAATCTACATGTGGCGCGAACTCAACGCTGACTGAGAGCCAATGTGGGAGGGTGTTGTTTCAGCGCACCGCGCTCACGCCGTCCAGCGTTGAAAACGACGTGTCCTTGGCCGTCAGCAAAAAATCGCGCATATACGGTGCATCCAGCATATCCGCACGAATCCCCGCATACAGCGTCGCAAACAAGCCTTTCTCGCCCAGGCGCTTGGCCTTCACGTAGCCGCGCGAGCTGTATTCATGCAGGGCCCAATGGGGCATGCCGCACACGCCGCGACCGCTGGCGACCAGTTGCATCATCATCACCGTCAGTTCCGAAGTGCGCACCTGGGCCGGTTCCACGTCGGCCGGTTCCAGGAAGCGGGTGAAGATGTCCAGGCGGTCACGCTCCACCGGGTACGTGATCAGGGTTTCGCTCAGCAGGTCTTCGGGCACGATGTACGCCTTGTTCGCCAGCGCGTGCTGGTTGGCCACGGCGAGCATGGCTTCGTAGGTGAACAGCGGTACATAGGTGATGCCCGGCAGCTCCAGCGGGTCGGACGTCACCACCAGGTCCAGGTCGCCACGGGCCAGGGCCGGCAGCGGCGCGAACGCAAAGCCCGAGGCCAGGTCCAGCTCGACTTCCGGCCAGGCATCGCGGAACTGGTCGATGGTCGGCATCAGCCACTGGAAACAACTGTGGCACTCGATCGCCATGTGCAGGCGTCCGGCGGTGCCACCGGCCAGGCGCGCGATATCGCGCTCGGCACCGCGCAGCAGGGGCAGGGTGGCGTCGGCCAGTTGCAGCAGGCGCAGGCCGGCGCTGGTGAAGCGCACGGGTTTGGTCTTGCGCACGAACAGCGGCATGCCCAGGCGCTCTTCCAGCTCCTTGAACTGGTGGGACAGTGCCGATTGCGTCAGGTGCAGGCGCTCGGCGGCCTCCACCAGGCTGTCGGCCTCGCGCAAGGCGTGCAGGGTCTTGAGGTGACGGATCTCGAGCACGGGCTCTCCATGAAGACAATTTGTGACGAAGCGGAATAGCGTGAGTTTGTCTCATGTTGCAAGCTGTGTCGACCACGACCGCCGGGCACTCTTCATCAAACTGTCATGGAACTGTGGCAGCGCCCTTGAACAAACTTCATCAGACTCGCGCTCTACTGGGGTTCTGCGTTTCGGTGTTTTTCATGCGCGTGTTGCTTTTACTGGCCGCTCTACTGTTCGGCCTGCCGTCTTTTGCGGCGTCTCGATGTGATGTCAATGTCCCGACCCAAACGGTCGACCTGGTCCAGGTGAGCATCGCCTACCAGAGTATCGGCCGTGCGTCCGACCCGGCCTTGCTGCTGGTGATGGGCCTGGGCGGGCAACTGATCCACTGGCCCGACGAAGTCGTCGTTGCCCTGTGCCAGCAGGGTTTCCGGGTGATCCGCTATGACAACCGCGATGTCGGCCTCTCCACCTGGCGCCAGGCGCCGGCGAGCGCCAACCTGACCTTTGAAGTGCTGCGCTACAAGCTCGGCCTGCCGGTATCGGCGCCGTACACGCTGACGGATATGGCCGATGACGCCCTGGGCTTGATGGACGCCTTGCAGATCCAGCAATTCCACGTACTGGGCGCAAGCATGGGCGGCATGATCGCCCAGCACCTGGCGGCGATGGCGCCGCAGCGCGTGGAAAGCCTGACCCTGGTCATGACCAGCTCCGGCGCCGAAGGCTTGCCGGCCCCGAATGCGGCGCTGGTGCAGTTATTGTCGCGACGCAGTGCGCCGAATCGTGAAGTGGCGCTGGAGCAGCAGGCGGATTTGCTCGCGGCGCTGGGCAGCCCGACGGTGAAGGACGATCGCGAGGTGTTGCTGCACCAGGCGGCGCTGTCCTATGACCGCGCCTTCAACCCGGACGGCGTGAAGCGCCAGATCATGGCGATCCTCGCCGAACCCAGCCGTGTGCCGCTGCTCAACCAGCTGCGCGTGCCGACACTGGTGGTCCACGGCACCGCCGACCCTTTGCTGCCGGTGATGCACGGCGTGCACCTGGCGGCGCATATCCAGGGCAGCCAGTTGAAGTTGATTCCCGGCATGGCCCATCGTTTCCAGGAAGCGTTCAAGGTGCCGCTGCTGACGGCGGTGCTGCCGTACCTGCAGGCTCATCGTGAAGATGCCGCGCATTGGGCGCAGATCGATCCGGTCGGGCCTTCGAAGCTGCTGTGACATTGGTGTATCGTGCACCCTTTACGGCGTATTGAAGCCTGCGAGGTTGCCTGTCATGAGTACTCCCCTGAAAATCGATTTCGTCAGCGACGTGTCCTGCCCCTGGTGCATCATCGGCCTGCGCGGCCTGACCGAAGCCCTCGACCAGCTTGGCAGCGAGGTGCAGGCCGAGATCCATTTCCAGCCGTTCGAACTGAACCCGAACATGCCCGCCGAAGGGCAAAATATCGTCGAGCATATCACCGAGAAATACGGCTCCAGCGCCGAAGAGTCCCAGGCCAATCGTGCGCGTATCCGCGACATGGGCGCCGAGCTGGGCTTTGCCTTCCGCACCGACGGCCAGAGCCGTATCTACAACACCTTCGACGCACACCGCCTGCTGCATTGGGCCGGGCTCGAGGGCTTGCAGTACAACCTCAAGGAGGCGTTGTTCAAGGCCTACTTCAGCGATGGCCAGGACCCTTCCGATCACGCCACCCTGGCGATCATCGCCGAAAGCGTCGGCCTGGATATAAAGCGCGCCGCCGAGATTCTCGCCAGCGATGAATACGCCGCCGAAGTCCGCGAGCAAGAGCAGTTGTGGACCTCCCGTGGGGTGACGTCGGTGCCGACCATCGTGTTCAACGACCAGTACGCCGTCAGCGGTGGCCAGCCGGCGGAAGCCTTTGTGGGGGCGATTCGCCAGATCATCAGCGAAGCTAAAAACTAAAATCGAACACTGATCCAAATGTGGGAGGGGGCTTGCCCCCGATAGCGGTGGCACATTCAACATCTTTGTTGACTGACACTCTGCTATCGGGAGCAAGCCCCCTCTCACATTTGTTTCTCATTGTCCTTGAGGTAAACGCTGGCCCGCCCCTTGCATCGCCCCCCTAAAGCCATAGGGGAAACATGACCTTGAATATTCTCGACCTCGACCACAGCCTCACCGGTCAGGCACCGATTGCCCGGCGTCTGGCCAGTGGCCGTGCCACGCGTATCGACCTGCTGGACCTGGGCCCGAAGCTGCGCCTGTGGTCCACCGAAAAAACCTGGAAGCGCTTCGCCGAGCGCCTGGCCCGGCGGCCCCGGCCCACGGATGCGCGCCCGGAAATCCTGTTCGTCGGCTCCGGCGATTATCACCACCTGACGCCGGCGTTTCTGGCCGACCTGAAAGAACCCATCAGCCTGATCCACTTCGACAACCACCCAGACTGGGTGCGCTTTGCGCCCAAGCGTCACTGTGGCTCGTGGGTCAACCGCGCATTGAACATGCCGGCGATCAAACGCATCGTCACCCTCGGCCCGTGCAGCGATGACCTGCATAACCCGCAACTGCGTGGCGGCAACCTCGGAGCCCTCAAGCGCGGGCGCCTGCAACTGTTCCCCTGGCAGCACCCGCCGTCGAAAGTCTGGGGCCGGGTCGGCGATGGCGCCGGCCACCAGCAGCAGGAAAACCACCTGCACTGGCGCAACCTGGCGGAGCTGGACTGGCCGGCGTTTCTCGAGCAGATGATCGGCAGCCTGCCCACCGAAGCGATCTGGATCACCATCGACAAAGACGTGCTCGCCAGTGAAGACGCCGCCACCAACTGGGACCAGGGCGGCATGCGCCTGACCCACCTGCTGCAAGCCCTGCGCGCATTGGCGGCGCGCAAGCGCATCATCGGCATCGACGTGTGCGGCGAGTTCGCCACGCCGGCGTTCAGCAACGCGTTCAAGCGTTGGGAAGCCAAGTCCGACCAGCCGCCCGCGGAGCGCTGGAGCCCGGAGGATCTGCAGCGCAACGCCGCCACCAATGAAGCCCTGATCGACCTGTTTGAGGAGCTGTTCCCGTGACCTTGACTGTGGTGTTGCTGGTGGCCTTTTCCATCGTGCTCGATGTGATCGGTCAACTGTGTTTCAAGCTCGGTCTGGACCGTTTACCGGAGCTGGAGGGCGGCTTTCGCCTGAATGCGTTCTGGGGCCAGGTGTTCAATGCGCCGTTGCTGTGGGCGGGGATCGCGGCCTATGTGATCGAGTTTTTCGTGTGGCTTGAAGCGCTGTCTCGTGCGCCGTTGAGCCTGTTATTCCCAGCGGCGGCCCTGGCCTATTGCGGTGTGGTGCTGGCCGGCAAGGTGGTACTGGGCGAAACCGTCAGCCGCCGCCGTTGGCTGGGCACGCTGGTGATTACCTTGGGTGTGATGCTGGTAGCGATTGCTGGGAGTCAGGCATGAGTACGCAAACGATGCATACCGGTTGGTTGCATGGGCGCCTCGGCACGGTGGTGCTGTGGGCCTTGCTGATCTGCACCGAGAGTGCCGGGCAGCTGTTTACCAAGGTTGCAGGGGACCAGCTGGGGCAGATGGATTTCAACTGGCAGTGGTTGTCCGAGGTGGCGCGCAACCCGGGAATCCTGGCGGCGATTGCCTGCTACATCGGCGCGTTTTTCGTGTGGATGCTGATCCTGCGGCGCAGCAGCCTGTCCCTGGCGTTTCCCCTGAGTTCACTGGTGTTTGTGGTGGTGTTGCTCGGTTCGTGGCTGGGGCTGGGGGAACATATCAGCCCGCTGCATTGGGTGGGCGTTGCGGTGATTATCGGCGGAATCGCGCTGTTGGCCGAGGGCGAGGAAAACTGAAACACGGACCCATGTGGGAGGGGGCTTGCTCCCACATGTTGTCCGAAGTGATCAATCGAACCTGTAGCTGATCGCCGTCTGCACCTGGCCCTGGTTCACGTCGCCCGTCTCCTTGACGATGCTGCTGTTGGCCGCCGAGCCCACCAGGTGGATCCAGCTGGCGCTGGTCAGCAGCGACCAGTGGGAGGCCAGGGGGAACTCGAAGCTCTGGGTCAGCGTGAGGTTCTGGAAACCGCCGCTGGCGTTGTAGGGGCGAATG
The DNA here is from genome assembly GCF_003058245.1 of Pseudomonas sp. GV047. Taxonomy (NCBI): domain Bacteria; kingdom Pseudomonadati; phylum Pseudomonadota; class Gammaproteobacteria; order Pseudomonadales; family Pseudomonadaceae; genus Pseudomonas; species Pseudomonas sp. GV047. Next base: position 491,643 of record NZ_QCWA01000005.1, read on the forward strand.
CCGGAGGCCGCGGATTCATTGGCGTCTACCCCGAAATAGGTTTGAGTCTGGCGCGCATCGGCGAAATCCGCCGCCAGGCCGCTGCTGCCGATAATCCCGCCTCCCAGTGGGTAGCCCAGCTCGCCGCCGACCTTGCCCAGCGCACCGCTCTGCGAGTGCCCGCCGCCCACGGCCTGGCCCATCCGGGCGTACACGCGCCAGAAGTCGGCCGGCGCGTATTGGATGAAACCGCCCACTTCCGCCATGTCCGACACATTGCGCAGGCCTTGCAGCTCGCCGTTGGAAGTACGCCCCTGCAGGTAGTTGATGTAGGGGCCGGCGGTAAAACCGTTGGTGTTCAGGGCGCTCCAGGTCAGGCCGTCATCGGTGCTCAGGCTGACAGGGCCCCAGTCCAGGTCCAGGTAGGGCACGGGGCGGGTTTCGTAGCGGCTGCCGGTGGGGTCGTGGGGTTGATAACTGAGGCCCGCGCCGACTTCACCGGTGATCGGGGATGCCAGGGCGGGGTCGGCAATGCCCCACAGCCCCAGTAAACCGGCGAATACAGCGCAAGTGAGTTTGAGCATGGAGCAGGTTCCTTATGTGGACATGCGCGCATGAACGCGCGAAGGGCATCCCTTGCGCAAGCACTCATCTTGTTTGTAGCGAGCTACAAAAATTGTAGCTTGCACGACACATATCTCCACCGCTAACGCCAGAACCCCCAGCCCGGCTGGGCTTCAGCCAGTTGGCACACTCCCTGCTCTACCCCTTGGGCAAGCGCACACAGCGCGCTCCTCAAGGTAAACGCAGATGATCCACTGGCATATCGTGTGTGACTTCGACGGGACCATTACCCCCACCGATGTCATCGACAACGTCCTCCAACGCTTCGCCGGCCCCGAGTGGGAAACCATCGAACAGGAATGGCTGGATGGGCATATCGGTTCCCGCGAATGCCTGAGCCGTCAACTGGCGCTGATCAAGGCCACCCCAAGTGAACTGCTGGCGTATTTCGACAGTGTCGAGATCGACCCGGATTTTCCCGACTTCGTCGATCACGTGCTCGGCCTGGGCGCTTCCCTCGAAGTGGTCAGCGACGGCATCGAACAGGGGATTGCGCGGATCCTGTCGCGCAACTACGTGACCTTGCTGCCGATCCTTGCCAACCGCCTGCGCCAGGTCGACCAGAACAGCTGGCGCATCGACTTCCCGTATGCCAGCGATGCCTGCCGCGCCGCGTCCGGCAACTGCAAGTGCAAATCCACCCCGCGCAACAAGCGCGTGCTGGTGATCGGCGACGGCAAGTCGGACATGTGCGTGGCCTCCACCGCCGACTTCGTGTTCGCCAAAGGCAGCCTCGCCCAGTACTGCGCAGCCAACAACATCCCTCACGCGCGCTTCGACACCTTCGCCGAAGTGCCTGCGTTGCTGGCCCGCCTGCCTCAGGGCATCGCTGCCAACGCCACCACCTTCAATACCTCTTCTGACAATCAGGAACTCTTCCACCATGTCTGATATCCGCATCGCTACCGCCGAAGACCAGATCCTTCTGGATAAAGAAGCCAAGTATTGCTCCTACGGCGACACCGTTCACTACATCGAGCCACCGCGTATTTTCAGCCGTTGCGAAGGCTCCTACGTGTGGGACACCGAAGACCAGGCCTACCTCGACCTGCAAATGTGGTACTCGGCCGTCAACTTCGGCTACGCCAACCCGCGCCTGAACAACGCGCTGAAACAGCAGATCGACACCCTGCCGCAAATCGCCAGCCAGTACCTGCACAAAGGCAAGATCGAGCTGTCGGAAATGATCGCGGTGGACGCCAAGAAGAAATTCGGCCTCGACGGTCGCGTGCACTTCAACGTCGGCGGCTCGCAGTCGATCGAAGACTCCCTGAAAGTGGTGCGTAACGCCACCAACGGCAAAAGCCTGATGTTCGCCTTCGAAGGCGGCTATCACGGCCGGACCCTCGGCGCCTCGTCGATCACCTCCAGTTACCGCTACCGTCGCCGCTACGGCCACTTCGGCGAGCGTGCGCAGTTCATCCCGTTCCCGTACCACTTCCGCGGGCCTAAAGGCATGACCAAGGAAGAGTACGGCAGCCACTGCGTGCAGCAATTCGCACGCCTGTTCGAGACCGAATACAACGGCGTGTGGGACCCGAAAGTCGGCCAGAGTGAATACGCCGCGTTCTACGTCGAGCCGATCCAGGGCACCGGCGGCTACGTGATCCCGCCGATGAACTTCTATCGCGAACTCAAGCATGTGTTGGATCAGCACGGCATCCTGATGGTGTCCGACGAAATCCAGATGGGCTTCTACCGCACCGGCAAACTCTGGTCCATCGAACACTTTGACGTCCAACCGGACGTGATCGTCTTCGGCAAGGCGCTGACCAACGGCCTCAACCCACTGGGCGGTATCTGGGCCCGTGAAGAGTTGATCAACCCGAAGATCTTCCCGCCAGGTTCGACCCACTCCACGTTCGCCTCCAACCCATTGGGCACGGCGGTGGGCCTGGAAATGTTCAAGATGACCAACGAAGTCGACTACGGCGCGATGGTCATGGCCAAGGGCAAATTCTTCCTCGAAGGCCTGCAGGACCTGCAGAAACGTTTCCCGATCATCGGCGACGTCGACGGCCTGGGCCTGGCCCTGCGCTGCGAAATCTGCGGCCCGGACGGCTTCACGCCGGACAAGGCGACCCTGGACTACATGGTCGAAGAAGGCATGAAAGGCGACATGGTCGTCGATGGCCGCAAACTCGGCCTGATCCTCGACGTGGGCGGCTACTACAAAAACGTGATCACCCTGGCACCGTCCCTGGAAATCAGCTACCCGGAAATCGAACTGGGCCTGAAGCTGCTCGAGCAACTGCTGGTACGGGCGACCCAACGGTGAGCGCCGCCGGGATCGACCTCGGTGAAGGCAGCGCCGGTTTCGTTCTCGGTGAAGGTCCGGTCGGGATCCTGTTGATCCACGGCCTGACCGGCACCCCGACGGAACTGCGCCAGGTCGCCAAGGGCCTGGCCAAGGCGGGTAACTGCACGGTGTACGTGCCCACCCTGGCCGGGCACTGTGGTGACAACAGCGACCTGCAGGCCACCGGCTGGCTGGACTGGTACGAGGGCGTGCGCAAGACCTTCGTGCAGGTCAGGCAACGCCACGAGCAGGTGTTTGTCGGTGGCTTGTCCATGGGCGCGGTGATGTCGATGTACGTGGCTGCCGAGCACCCTGGGCAAGTTGCCGGGCTGTTGATGTATTCGACCACCCTCAAGTACGACGGCTGGAGCATCAACAAGCTGGCATTCCTCACGCCGTTGCTGATGAAGATTCCGTTCGGCGTGCACATCTGCCGCTTCGAAGAGAAGCCGCCCTACGGCATCAAGAACGAACGCCTGCGGGCAATCGTCGAGCGGCAGATGAAGGAAGGGCAGAGCAGCGAAGCCGGTTTGCTGACCATGGAAGGCATCACGGTGCGCGAATTGCACCGCATGAACGCCGTGGTCAGGAAACGCATGCCCAAGGTCAAGGTGCCGGCCCTGGTGCTGCATTCCCTCGAAGACGACATCACCAGCCGCTGGAACGCCGATTACGTGGAGCGTCACCTGGGCGGCCCGGTGACCAAGATCCTGCTGGACAACTGCTACCACATGATCACCGTCGACCTGCAATACCGCCGGGTCATCGAGTTGAGTGCCGACTTTGTCGAACGGCACACCGCGTTTGTGGACGCCGGCTTACTGGGTGGTGAGCGGGCTTGCTGTGGTGAGCGGGCTTGCCCCGCGCTGGGCGGCGAAGCCGCCCCATCACTGACACTGCATGCGTCCAGTTAGAACTGAGGTGCCTGGGTTTGGGGCTGCTTCGCAGCCCGGCGCGGGGCAAGCCCGCTCACCACAGCAAGCCAGCTCACCACAATGAGCCGCTCACCACAGCAAGCTCGCCAGCCATAACAAGGGAAACGATGTGATCACCACCCAAGCCTTCCCGACCATCCGGGCCCTCCAGCGTAGCGCCTGGAACGACTGTTTTCCCGGTGCCCTGGAAGACTGGGACTATTACGTCGCCGTGGAAAACGCCGCCATCGATGATTTCCAATGGCGCTACCTGGCGGTTTATGACAACGGAACGCTGGTGGCCGTGGCTGCCGCGTTCATCACCCATTATCGCCTCGACACCACGGTGTCGGGCGCCGGCAAGCGTTTGGCCGAACGTGTGGAGCGGCTGTGGCCGGGTGTTTTGCAATTGGGCCTGTATGCCATTGGCTCCCCGGTGGCCGAGCGTTGCGACGCCGGGGTGGCCAGTGGCGTGCCCGAGTCGCGTCGCCCGTTGTTGCTCAAACACTTGCTGGAGGCCGCGCGCCAGGATGCCGATGATTTCGGTATCGGCCTGCTGGCGGTCAAGGATGCACCCAGCCAGGACCCCCATTGGCTCGACAGTTGCCGGGTGGCGGGTTTTCAAAGCATGCCGGGCTTGCCCACCGGGGTGTTGCCGCTGCCGTACGGCTCGGTGGACGCCTACCTCGGCTCGCTGGGCAAATCCACCCGCAAGGACTTGCGCCGCAAGCTGCGTGCACCTGGACCGCGGGTGGAGTGGCGCGGCAATATCGACGACGTGCTGCCCGAGGTCATGCGCCTGTATGAGGCCACGCTGACGCGCGCCGAGTTGCAGTTCGAACGCCTGCCTGCCGGCTATTTCACCGGCGTGCTGGAACGCCTTGGCGATCGCGCCGTCTGTGTTCTTTACTGGGTCGACGAGCAGTTGGTGGCGTTCAACCTGCTGCTGCTGGACGAGCACCGGCTGGTGGACAAGTTTTTCGCCCATGACGTTGCGTTCAGCCGTGACTACAACCTGTACTTCCGCAGCTGGCTGACCAACGTCGACTACTGTATTCAACACAATATTGCGGTGTATGAGTGCGGCCAGGCCGGGTATGCCAGTAAGCTGCGCCTGGGTTGCGAGTTCCAGGGCAACAGTGTGTTTTTCCGCCACCGCAACCGGCTGGTCAACGGCCTGCTCACGCTTGTAAAACTGTTTATTCGACCGGATCGTTCCGACCCTGCCATGGCTGCTGCGATAAGCGAAACCTGATGATCACCAAGACCCGCCAGAAAGCCCGCCCCTTTGCCATTTCGCGCTGGAGCGTCCAGCGCAAGCTGGTGCTGGCGTTCTGGCTGGTCAGCGTGATTCCCACCATGATCGCGGCGGAGCTGGCGGCGACCACGCTGTCGCAGATTTTCGACAGCAACGTGCGCATCTGGCTGCAGGAATCAACCAAGATCGTCAAGGACGAGATCGGCGACATCCTTCACGACAACGCGCGCATGGCCAAGCTGTTCCTGCGCTACACCAGCCCGCCCTCGAGCCGGCAGGCGGCCAAGCATGACCGGCTGACCGCGGACATCGCCGATGCCACTGACATCGACGTGGTGGCGCTGATCCGCACCAGCGATCAAAAGGTGGTGTTCAGCACGGCTTCCGATGACATCGTCAAACAGATCAGCCTGACCAGCAACGCGGTGCTGCAGACCGTGCAAGTGGCAGGGGTGAGCACCGGGATTGTGGTCTCGACCTTCGAAACCAGCCAGGACGGCGTCGACTACCGCCTGTTGGTGGCGACCTACCTGGACAGCAGCTTTCTCACCAGCGTGGCCGATGTGCATTCCCTCGACCTGCGCCTGTACCTGGCCAACCCCGAGGGGTTCTCGGAGATATTTTCGACCCAGCGCTTCGTGGACCATCCTGCGCGCATTCCGAAAAGTGTCGAGACCGCGATGCGCAGTACCAAGCAGCCCAGCGAGCAGTTCACCAACAGCTACAGCGGGCTGTACTGGCCGATCTTCAATGACGCCGGTGACCTCCAAGGCGTGATTTTCAGCGGCCTGCTGCGCCATACCAGCCTGGTGGGGCTGGTGAACCAGAGCAATCTGTTCGTGCTGATTTTCCTGCTCAGCTCGGCGCTGTCCCTGGCGGCGGGGGTGCTGGTGTCTCGGCGCCTGACCAAGCCGTTGCGGGACTTGTCCGAAGGCGTGGGCGCGGTGATCTCAGGCAACTACACGCACCGCGTGCTGGTCAGTGGCGGCGATGAACTGGCGCAATTGAGCAGCACCTTCAACCATATGACCGAGCGCCTGGGCGAGCTGCACCACCTCGAGGCCCAACTGCGCCGGCGCGATCGCCTGCATGCCCTGGGTGAAGTCGCCATGGGCCTGGCCCATGAGATCCGTAACCCGTTGGGCATCATCAAGACGGCCACCCAGTTGTTGCACCGCCGCGTTGACCTGCCGGACGCCGACAAGCGCCACCTGGAATATGTGATCAGCGAAGTCAGCCGCATCAATGACTTGATCACCGAGTTCCTCGACTTTGCCAAACCCAACCCACCGTTGCGCGTGCTGCAGCCGGCCCGTCCGCTGGTGGAGGAGATCCTGGGCTTCTGCGCGCCGGAACTGGCCAGCCATAACATCGACGCGCAGATCGACGACCAGGCGCCGGGGGCGACGATCTACGCCGATGCCAAGCAACTCAAGCAGGCCTGCCTCAACCTGATTCTCAACGCCATCGATGCCATGCCTGAAGGCGGGCGCCTGACCCTGGGCATCCGCAGCGAGGGCGACAACACCGTCATCGCCATCGCCGACACCGGCCAGGGCATCGCGCCGGAGATGATCGAGCGTATCTTTACGCCATTCGTCACCACCAAGGCCTCGGGCACGGGCCTGGGCCTGGCCAAAGTCTATTCGATCATGGAAAGTCACGACGGCAGCATCGAATGCGCCAGCGAAAACGATGCCGGCGCCACCTTCAGCCTGTACATTCCAGCGACAGGCGAAGACGACGAGGACAGTCATGACGCATAACATTCTGGTAGTCGACGACGAACCCAAGCTCTGCGACCTGCTGGCGTCGGCCCTGGGCCAGAACAGCGTGCAGGTGTTCATTGCGGGCAACGGCCTGCATGCACTCAAGGTGCTGGAACAGGAAGACATCGACCTGGTGATCAGTGACTGGCGCATGCCGGGCATGGACGGGCCGGCCTTGTTGGCCGAGATCAAGGTGCGTTATCCCCACGTGCCGGTGATCGTGATGACCGCCTACAGCACGGTGAAAAACGCCGTGCAGTCGATGCGCAACGGTGCCTACGACTACATTGCCAAACCGTTCGATATCGACGAGCTGGACATCACCGTGGCCAAGGCCCTGCAGTTTCGCGACATCATGCGCGACAACGCGCGCCTGCGCGCCGAGCTGGATGAGCAGGCGCAGTTCGACAGCCTGGTGGGCGACAGCCCGGCGTTTCGCAAAGTGTTGCAGGCGGTGGATTCGGTGCGCGACAGCAGCACCACCATCCTGCTGACCGGCGAAAGCGGCACCGGCAAGGAAATGGTCGCCCGCGCCATCCACAAGCACGGCAGCCGTGCCGACAAGCCGTTTGTGGCGGTCAACTGCGCGGCGATCCCCGAAGGGTTGCTGGAAAGCGAAATGTTCGGCCATCGCAAGGGCGCGTTTACCGGCGCCGTGTCTGACCGGGTCGGGCGCTTCCAGCAGGCCGACAAGGGCACGCTGTTTCTCGATGAAGTGGGCGATATGCCCCTGGCCTTGCAGGCCAAGATCCTGCGCGCCTTGCAGGAGCGGGTGATCGAGCCGGTGGGCGACCCCCGCGAGCGCAAGGTGGATGTGCGGGTGATCGCGGCCACCAACAAGAACCTGCTGGAGGCGGTGGCTAACAAGGAGTTTCGCGAAGACCTGTATTACCGCCTCAATGTGTTCCCGATCCCGCTGCCGGCCCTGCGTGAGCGTGTGGAAGACATCGCGCCCCTGGCCCGCCACTTTGCCCGGACCCTCAGCGCCACTGCCGGCAAGCGGATTACCGGCTTCAGCCCTGAGGCGTTGCAGGCCATGGCCGCGTATCACTGGCCGGGCAATATCCGTGAGCTGCAAAACTGTGTGGAGCGCGCGACCATCGTGGCCGCCACGCCTGTGATCGAAGACATTGATTTACCGGGTTATCTGTTTGCTTCCAAACCCAGCGAAGGCGGCGTGACCGCGATCCTCAGCGAAGGGCCGGGGATTCCCCAGGACCTGGATGCGGCGCTGGCGGAGGTGGAGAAAGCCTACATCCTGGCCGCCTTGCAGGAGAGCAACGGCGTGCAGGCTGCGGCGGCGGCGAAGATAGGAATTTCCGAGAGAAGCTTCTGGTATCGGTTGAAGAAGCTGGGCATCCAGGTCGACAAAATAGTCCGCTGACACGCCTCGATTAAAAGTGTGGGAGGGGGCTTGCCCCGATGGCAGTGGGTCAGTTAAAGATAAGGTGACTGATACACCGCTATCGGGGGCAAGCCCCCTCCCACATTTGGATTGAGTGGTGTCAGGCGTGGACGCGTACCCACACGCTCACCAACACCGTCGCGGCCATCAGCCACGCTACCGCTGCGATGGCTAAAGAGGCCTCCAGCCGCATGCGGTCCACCATCACATACAACGTCGCCAAATACACAAAGTAGGGAATGATCGACCACATCCCGAACAGGATGGTGGTCTTCAAATCGTCCAGCGAGCGGCCCTTGCCGACGATGTAATGGGCGATCAACGCAAAGGTCGGAAACAGCGGCACCAGCCCGGCGATGTAGTAGTTCCTGGTCTTGGCCAGCGCCGCCAGGATCAGCACCACCGCCGCGCCCAGGGCGGCTTTCAAAAAAACATCCATCAGTGGCTCAACCCGTATTTCTTGACCTTGTCGAACAAGGTGGTCTTGGCCATGCCCAGTTCCTGGCTGGCCTGGGTCAGGTTGCCGCCGCTGCGTTGCAGGGCATCGCTGAGCAGGTTGCGTTCAAAGGCTTCCACCGCTTCGGTGAACGCCAGGCCTTGGCTGCCGCTGCTGGCCCCGCTTTTCTTGAAGGCGGGCAGGCCGAGGGCGAAGCGTTCGGCGACGTTGCGCAGTTCGCGTACGTTACCGGGCCAGTCGTGGCTCATCAGGCTGGAGAGGGTCTGGTTGTCCAGTTCCGGCGCGGTGCGGTCAAAACGCAGCGACGACTGCTGCAGGAAGTGTTCGAACAGCTGCAGGATGTCTTCGCGGCGTTCGCGCAGGGGCGGCAGTTCCAGGGTCACCACGTTGAGGCGGTAGTACAGGTCGCTGCGGAACTGGCTGGCGCGGCTCAGTTCGTCGAGGTCGGACTTGGTGGCGGCGATCACCCGGCAATCCACGGCCACGCTCTGGTTCGAGCCCAGGCGTTCCAGGGTGCGCTCCTGCAGCACCCGCAGCAATTTGATCTGCAGGTTGATCGGCATGCTTTCCACTTCATCGAGGAACAGCGTGCCTTCATGGGCGTGTTCGATCTTGCCGATACGGCGCTTGCCTGCGCCGGTAAAGGCGTTGGCTTCGTGGCCGAAAATCTCGCTTTCGAACAGGTTCTCCGGCAGGCCGCCGCAGTTGAGGGCGACGAACTGGTGGGCGTGCCTGCGGCTGAAATCATGCAGGCAACGCGCGACCAGTTCCTTGCCGGTGCCGGTCTCGCCTTCGATCAGCACGTTGGCCGAGGTATCGGCGACGTTGGCGATCAGCTCGCGCAGGTTCTGCATGGCCGGCGAGCGACCGATGATGCGGCCTTCCAGCGAATCCCGCTCAGCCAACTGGCGGCGCAGCGACCAGACTTCCCGCGCCAGCCCGCGTTGTTCCAGGGCGCGGCGGGCGACGTCGACCAGGCGCTCGGGGGAGAAGGGTTTCTCCATGAAATCGTAGGCGCCATTGCGCATGGCGCCGACCGCCATGGAGATGTCGCCATGCCCGGTGATCAGCACCACCGGCAGGCTTTTATCCAGGGCCTTGAGACGGGTGAGCAGTTCCAGGCCGTCGATGCCCGGCAGGCGGATGTCGCTGATCACGATGCCGGCGAAGTTCTCGCCGATGCGTTTCAACGCTTCTTCGGCACTGCCCACGCCCACGCTGGGGATGTCTTCCAGCGCCAGGGCCTGTTGGCAGCCGAGCAGCACATGGGGGTCGTCTTCGACGATCAGCACGGTGAGGTCTTGAGGATCAATATTCATGTCGACTCAGCTTGTTGAGCGCCCACCAGCGGCAGGCTCAGGACAAAGGCAGTGCCACCGCCGGCCGGGTGCTCCACGGCGAGGGTGCCGCCGGTGGCTGCCGCGAGGCTGGCGGAGAGGGTCAGGCCCAGGCCCAGGCCTTGCTCGCCGGGTTTGGTGGTAAAGAAGGGTTCGAACAGATGCTTGCGCGCCTCGGCGTCGATGCCGTGGCCGTTGTCGCGCACCAGCAGGCGGTATTTGCCGTCGGCGATGCTGCCTTCCAGGCACAACTCGGGAGCCGGTTGTGCCTGCATGGCGTCGAGGGCGTTGCCGATCAGGTTGACCAGGATCTGTTCCAGGCGCGTCTGGTCGATCTGCAATTGGGCCGGGGCAAAGTTGCGGTGCAGGCTCAGCGGCAGGCTGTCCAGGCGTGGGCCGAGGACCTGGAACGCGGCGTCCACGGCCTTGGCCAGGCTGGCTTCGCCCTGGTCATCGCCGCGTCGGGCAAAGGAGCGCAGGCTGGCGGTGATGCGGCCCATGCGGTCGATCAGCTCGTTGATGGTCTTGAGGTTGGCGCTGGCGGTGTCCAGCGCGCCGCGTTCGAGGAAGCGCACGGTGTTGCCGGACAAGGTGCGCAGCGCGGCCAACGGCTGGTTCAGTTCATGGGCGATGCTGGTGGACATCTGGCCGATGGCCGCCAGCTTGCCGGCCTGTACCAGTTCATCCTGGGCGCGGCGCAGGGTTTCCTCGGCCTGGCGCCGTTCGCGGATCTGGCCCTTGAGCCGCTCGTTGCTGGCGCGCAGGTCGGCGGTGCGTTCGGCGATCCGCCGTTCCAGCTGGCTGTTGGCTTCCTGCAAGGCTTCCCGCGCAGCGAGGCGGGTGGCGATGACTTTGCGCCGCTCGTTCCAGGCAATCAGCAAAAACGCGACGAGGCCAAACGCGACAGCCACCAGGATGCCCTGGTTGATCGCCGCGCGGCGCAGGTCGTTGAGCGGGGTGAGCAGGGTGAAATTCCACGGTGTGTCATTGAGTGGGCGGGTTTGCGCCAGGTAGCTGACTTCGTGCTCGTCGTTGACCACTTCAGTGTTGGCCGGGAAGGTCAGCTTCTCGCTGCGGTCATTCAAGCGCTCACGGGCCAGGGGTTCCAGTTCGTTGAGCGTGGCCCAGTAATATTGCAGGCTGTGGGCCAGGCGATCCTTGGTCTCGTCGCTCAGCGGTCGCACCGCCTTGAGGCGTCGAGCCGGGTCGCTGGAGAGAATGATGATGCCGTTCTCGTCGCTCACAAAGGCTTCGAGGCGCGCGCGTTGCCAGCGCTCTTCCAGGGCTTCGAGGCGCACTTTGACCACCGCCACGCCGATGATCTTGCCGTGTTCTTCCAGGCCGTGGGCCAGGTAGTAGCCGGGTTCGCCGTTGGTGCTGCCGATGCCGTAGAAACGCCCGGGCTGGCCGCGCACGGCATTCTGGAAATAGGCGCGAAAGGACAGGTCTTCACCCTGGTAACTGTCGGCATCGCGCCAGTTACTGGTGGCCAGCACACGGCCGGTGGTGTCCATCACGTAGATGGCCCGACTGCGACTGCGTCGGTTCAGGCCTTCGAGGTAGTCGTTGACCGTTTTGCGGGTTTCCTGGTTCGGCTCGGCCAGCAGCTTGGAGACGCTCGATTCCAGCTCCAGCAGGCTGGGCAGGTAGGTGTATTTGCTGATTTCACTCTCGACGGTGCGGGCATGCAGCTCCAGCTGGCGTTCGCCGTTGTCGCTGAGGGTGCGGATGCCGTAGTACTCACTGATCCAGAAGCCGATATAACCCAGGCCGATCATCAGGGCGATGATCAACGGCGGCAGGAACAGTTGGCGAATCAGACGAGGTTTCACGGCAAGTGATGGCGGTGCGGCGCGATAGAGGTTGGGGTCGCATTTCATCACAGATGCCTTGGGTCAACCAGTTGTGGCGAAGGGGGTGGCCCCTTCACCACAACTGGGTGGTACTTAGTGCTGCAGGATTTTCTCAAGGAAGTGCTGCGCGCGCTCGGAGCGGGCGCTGATGTCGCCGAAGAACTCTTCCTTCGGGCAGTCTTCGATGATCTTGCCGGCGTCCATGAAGATCACGCGGTCGGCCACTTTGCGGGCAAAGCCCATTTCGTGGGTGACGCACATCATGGTCATGCCTTCCTGGGCCAGTTGCACCATCACGTCCAGTACTTCGTTGACCATTTCCGGGTCGAGGGCCGAGGTCGGTTCGTCGAACAGCATGACGATCGGGTCCATGGCCAGGGCGCGGGCGATCGCCACACGTTGCTGCTGGCCACCGGAAAGCTGGCCCGGGTGCTTGTGGGCGTGCGCCGACAGGCCGACGCGCTCAAGCAGTTGCAGGCCTTTCTTGGTGGCTTCTTCCTTGCTGCGGCCGAGCACCTTGATCTGTGCGATGGTCAGGTTTTCGGTGATGGTCAGGTGCGGGAACAGCTCGAAGTGCTGGAACACCATGCCCACGCGCGAACGCAGTTTCGGCAGGTTGGTCTTCGGGTCGGCGATGGAGGTGCCGTCGACGATTATGTCGCCTTTCTGGAACGGTTCCAGCGCGTTGACGCACTTGATCAGGGTGGACTTGCCCGAGCCCGATGGCCCGCACACCACGATCACTTCGCCTTTTTTAACCTCGGTGCTGCAATCGGTCAGCACCTGGAAGTCGCCATACCACTTGTTGATGTTCTTGATCGAGATCATACGGCAAACCTTTTTTGCAGACGCTTGACCAGCAGCGAGGCGGAAAAGCTGATGATGAAGTAGACGACACCGGCGAAGATCAGGAACTCATTGGAGCGCCCGATGATGTCGCCGTTGGAACGGGCGGAGTTGAGGAAGTCCACCAGGCCCACGGTGTAGACCAGCGAGGTGTCCTGGAACAGGATGATCGACTGTTGCAGCAGCAACGGGGTCATCTTGCGGAACGCCTGGGGCAGGATGATCAGGCGCATGGTCTGGCCATAGGTCATGCCCATTGCCTGTGCCGCCGCCATCTGGCCCTTGGGGATCGACTGCACGCCGGCCCGCACGATCTCGCAGAAGTACGCGGCCTCGAACATCATGAACGCCACGACGCAGGAGGTGAACGCGCCGATCGGGGTGTCTTCGCCGGTGATCCAACGCAACACGAACGGCACCGCCAGGTAGAACCAGGTGATCACCAGCAGCAGCGGGATCGAGCGGAAGTAGTTCACATAGGCGCCGGCCACCCGGGACAGCAGTTTGCTGGACGACAGGCGCATCAGTGCCAGGATCGTACCCAGCGCGATACCGCCGATCACGCCCATGACCATCAGCTTCAAGGTCATGACCATGCCGTTCCACAGGCCCGGGATGGCGGGGATGATGCCGCTGAAATCGAGTTCCATTATTTACCCCCCACGGAGATCAGGCCGGGCACTGCGACTTTCTTCTCGACCACGCGCATCAGCAGCATCAGGCTCATGTTCAGGGTGAAGTAGATCAGCGTGGCCAGGGTGAAGGCTTCAAACAGGTTGGCCGAGAACTCGGCGGTCTGTTTGGTTTGCGCCAGCAGTTCCATCAGGCCGATCAAGGACGCCACGGAGGAGTTCTTGAAGACGTTGAGGAATTCCGAGGTAAGCGGCGGAATGATGATCCGGTAGGCCTGGGGCAGCAGCACGTTCCAGTAGATCTGCGGCAACTTGAAGCCCATGGCACGTGCAGCGGCCTCTTGGCCACGTGGCAGCGCCTGGATACCGGTACGCACTTGCTCGCACACACGGGCAGCGGTGAACAGGCCCAGGCACACGACAACGCTCAGGTAGGCCGAGGTGGTCGGGTTGAGGTCCTGCTTGTACCAGTCCTGCAGGTTCTGCGGCAGCAGGTCGGGTATCAGGAAGTACCAGATGAACAGCTGCACCAGCAGCGGCACGTTACGAAACAGTTCCACGTAGCAGGTCGCGATGCCCGATACGAGGCGGTTTGGCACAGTGCGCATGACCCCCAGAATGGAGCCCAGCAGCAAGGCGATAATCCATGCCACGACAGCGATGGCGATGGTCCAGCCCAGGCCGGCGATGTACCAGTCGAGATAAGTCTCGCTGCCCACGCCGGTAGACTTGAAGAACACGCCCCAGTCCCAGTTGTAATTCATTAGGGTCTCCCCTCGAGATCGATCGATGTACAAGCACCCGCTTGGGGAAAGTCCATTCCCGCCTGGCGATGAACGCCAGGCACACGCGATCGGCTCGAAAACCGCCCGGTCGAGTGTTCCAAAGTATAGCCAGCAGGTAGTAACAGACGCCTGAGGGAGGGTTGGCTCCCTCAGGCGATAAGGTTAGTCAGGAATCAGATTTTTACTTCAGGCGCCGGCTTGTCGGTCGGGTTCTTGATCAGTTCCTTAACCTTGTCGCTCATTGGGAAGTTCAGGTTCAGGTTTTTTGGTGGGATCGGGCTTTCGAACCACTTGGCGTAGATCTTGTTGATTTCGCCGGACTTGTACAGGCCAACGATGGCGTCATCCACCGCTTTCTTGAAGGCAGGGTCTTCTTTGCGAACCATGCACGCGTAGGCTTCGAAGGACTGTGGAGTACCGGTGATGACCCAGTCATCCGGCTTCTTGGCCTTGGCTTCTTCACCGGCCAGCAGGGCGTCGTCCATCATGAAGGCTACGGCACGGCCGCTTTCCAGCATCTGGAAGGACTCGCCATGGTCTTTGGCGGAGATGACGTTCATGCCCATCTGCTTGTCAGCGTTCATCGCCTTGATGATGCGCTCGGACGTGGTGCCGGCGGTGGTCACGACGTTCTTGCCCTTCAGGTCGGCGAAGTCGGCGTAGCTAGGCTTGCCTTCCTTGTCTTTCTTGACCAGCAGGCGAGTGCCGATTTCGAAGATGTTGGTGGTGAAGGCGACTTGCTGGGCGCGTTCGGCGTTGTTGGTGGTGGAACCGCACTCGATGTCGACGGTGCCGTTCTGAACCAGCGGAATACGGGTCTGCGAGGTGACCAGGTTGTACTTGGCCTGCAGATCGGGTTTGTTCAGGTCTTTTTTCAGGGCTTCGACGATGGCCAGCTGAATGTCGTGGGAGTAGCCCACAGGTTTGCCCGAACCATCCGCAATGTAGGAAAACGGAATGGAGCTGTCGCGGTGCCCGAGGGTGATGGTGCCGGAGTCGTTGATTTTCTTCAGTGTGCCGGTGAGTTCGGCGGCAAAAACTGGAGTGCTGATCAGAGCAGCAGCGATAGCTGCGCCCAGGATATGGGGAACGATGCGCATCAATACTTCCTCGACATTTGTTTTTTTTATGAAGCCGGCTAGACGGCTCTCTTGTACAGCGAATGCCCGTGACGGCTCCTGAAGCGTCCCAGGCAATCGTCTAGGAGTGTAGAGCATGAGTCGTGCCAGACCGGAAATAAAAGCTTAACAAGTTGATTTACATGAGGATTAATTTTGTATGACGACAAATATGTAACCGTTTGATCCGGTAAACCGAATAGGCTTGCCTGTGGCGTTCGGAAAACCGAATGCCAGGCGCTATAAAAAAGCCCCTGGGCCTTACGGCGCAGGGGCTTTTGTACGACGGGCCTGTCAGGCCGCTTCGATCTTGCTGCGGGTCTGCTCAACCTTGGACAGGTAGCGCTGCACGTTGTCCTGTTCCTGTGGGGTGGTGAACAGGCCGAGTTTGGTCCGGCGCCACAGCACGTCCTGGGGCTGGGTTACCCATTCCTCGGCACACAGGTAGTCGACCTCGCGGGTGTAGAGGCCGCCGCCCAAATGTTCACCCAGGTCAGCCAGCGACTGCACGCCTTCGAGCAGGCGCCAGGTGCGGCTGCCATAGGTGGTGGACCAGCGGCGCGCGATTTCGCTCGGCAACCAGTCGAACTTGCTGCCAATGGCCTCGGCCAGGGCTTCTGGGGTGGTCATGTCCTCGCCGCCGGGCAGGCTGGCGGTGGCGGTCCAGCTGGGACGCATCTGCGTGAAGTACGGGGCCAGTTGCGCCATCGCCGATTCGGCGAGCTTGCGGTAGGTGGTCAGCTTGCCGCCGAACACCGACAGGATCGGTGCCTCGCCCGTACCACCGGACAGCGACAGGGTGTAGTCACGGGTGATGGCCGACGGGTTGTCCGACTCGTCGTTGCACAGTGGGCGCACACCCGAGTAGGTGTGGACGATGTCGTCGCGGCTCAGCTGTTTCTTGAAGTGCGCGTTGACCACCTTGAGCATGTAGTCGGTTTCACCTTCGGTGATCGCCACTTTCGCCGGGTCGCCGGTGTATTCGCGGTCGGTGGTGCCGATGATGGTCAGGTGGTTCAGGTACGGAATGGTGAAGACGATGCGCTGGTCTTCGTTCTGCAGGATGTGCGCGTGGGCGCCTTCATACAGTTTCGGCACGATCAGGTGGCTGCCCTGGATCAGGCGGATACCGTAGGGCGAGTCCAGCTTCAGGTCGTCCTTGATGAACTTGGCGACCCACGGGCCGGCGGCGTTCACCAGGGCGCGGGCACGGATCGAGAACAGGCTGCCATCGGCGCGTTCCATGTTCATGTCCCACATGCCATTGCTGCGATGGGCACTGATGCAGCGGGTCTGGGTATGGATATGCGCACCTTTTTCACGGGCGGCCATGGCGTTGAGGACGACCAGACGGGCGTCGTCGACCCAGCAGTCGGAGTATTCGAAGCCTTTGGTGATTTCGCTTTTCAGCGGGCTGTCAGGGCCGAACTTGAGGCTCTTGGAGCCGGCGAGTTTCTCGCGCTTGCCCAGGTGGTCATAGAGGAACAGGCCGGCACGGATCATCCACGCCGGGCGCAGGTGGGGGCGGTGTGGCAGCACGAAGCGCATCTGCTTGACGATGTGCGGGGCCTTGGCCAGCAGCACTTCACGTTCGGCCAGGGCTTCGCGTACCAGGCGGAATTCGTAATGTTCGAGGTAGCGCAGGCCGCCGTGGATCAGCTTGCTGCTGGCGGAGGAGGTGTGGCTGGCCAGGTCGTCCTTTTCGCAAAGGAATACCGACAAACCGCGACCGGCTGCGTCTGCTGCAATGCCGACGCCGTTGATCCCGCCACCGATTACGGCAACGTCATAGACTTCGGCAAGCGGTGGAGCAGGCAAGGTAGAAGGGTTCATCGACTGGCCTCGGGAGCTTTTTCGTATTGGAATTCGAACATTAATGTTCATTTGCGAAAATGGTAGCTGATAAACGTGGGCACAGCCAGTCGACTTCGATTGAAAAAACTCATCGAAGGGCGGGAAAAGGAAAATTTGTGAACATAAGCCTGGGCAGGCTCGAGAAAAAGGCGCTGGATAAATCGCCATCGGGGCTTGCCCCCGATGGCTTCAGTGCAGACGCTATACGACTTCCAGGCGAACCTTATGCTGGTTCAACAACTGCACCAGGGCCGGCACCGGCTCCTGATCCGTCACCAGGCAGTCCACCAGGCTGATCGGCCCCAGTCGAATCATGGCATTGCGCCCGAATTTGCTGGAGTCCGCCGCCAGGATCACCTGGCGTGCATTGGCGATGATCGCCTGGGAAACCCGGACTTCCTGGTAGTCGAAGTCCAGCAGGCTGCCGTCCTCGTCGATGCCGCTGATACCCACCAGCGCGAAGTCGACCTTGAACTGGTTGATGAAGTCGACACTGGCCTGGCCCACCACGCCGCCGTCACGGCGCACATTACCGCCGGTCAGCAACACATCGAAGTCGTCCTTTGCGCTGAGCATGGTGGCGACGTTGAGGTTATTGGTGATGATTTTCAGGTGATTGTGATTGAGCAGCGCACGGGCAATGGACTCGGTAGTGGTACCGATATTGATGAACAACGAGGCGTGATCGGGAATTTGTGCCGCAATGGCTTCGCCGATGCGCTGTTTCTCGTCGCGCATCTGGTCGGCGCGCATGGCGTACGCGGTGTTCTCGACACTGGAGTCATAGGCCGCGCCGCCGTGGTAGCGGCGCAGCAGATTGGCGTCCGCCAGCTGGTTGATATCGCGGCGGATGGTTTGCGGGGTGACAACGAATAGCTGCGCCATTTCCTCGATACTGACGTAGCCGCGTTCGCGGACCAGTTCGAGGATTTGCTGCTGGCGGGGAGGCAGATTCATGGGGCGTCCTTTGGGCTGCCATACAAAAGTGGCCCATGATGACGCAGGAATCTGCTCCCTGCCAGTTACAACCCGATATGGGGCCGGCGCATGGCTTATTCGGCGCCTTCGTGGGGCTCCCAGTCACGGGTGCGGCTCACCGCTTTTTGCCAGCCGGCGTAGAGTTTTTCCTTGGCGGCTTCTTCCAGTTGCGGTTCGAATTCGCGCTCGATCACGGCCTTGCCGCGCAGCTCGTCCAGGCTGCCCCAGAAGCCGCAGGCCAGGCCTGCCAGGTAGGCGGCGCCGAGTGCAGTGGTTTCGCGCATTTGCGGGCGCTCGACCTGGGTGCCGAGGATGTCGGCCTGGAATTGCATCAGGAAGTTGTTGGCCACCGCACCGCCGTCCACACGCAGGGCCTTGAGGCGTTCGCCCGAGTCCTGTTGCATGGCGTCGAGTACGTCGCGGGTCTGGTAGGCAATCGACTCCAGGGCGGCACGAATAATGTGATCCACGCGTACGCCGCGGGTCAGGCCAAACAGTGCGCCACGGGCATACGGGTCCCAGTAGGGGGCACCCAGGCCGGTGAAGGCCGGGACCAGGTACACGCCGTTGCTGTCCTTGACCTTGCCGGCGAAGTATTCGGTGTCGGTGGCATCGGCGATGATTTTCAGCTCGTCACGCAGCCATTGCACGGTGGAGCCACCGTTGAACACCGCGCCTTCCAGCGCATAGGCCACTTCGCCACGGGGACCGCAGGCGATGGTGGTGAGCATGCCGTGCTTGGACTTGACCGCTTTGTCGCCGGTATTCATCAGCAGGAAGCAGCCGGTGCCGTAGGTGTTCTTGGCCTGGCCGGCCTCCACGCACATCTGGCCGAACAGGGCCGCTTGCTGGTCACCGGCGATACCGCCGATGGCGATGCCGCTTTTGGTGCGGCCGTAGATCTCGGAGGAAGACTTCACTTCCGGCAGCATTTCCCGCGGAACGTCGAGGATCTCCAGCATCTTCGCATCCCACTCGAGGGTGTGGATGTTGAAGAGCATGGTGCGCGAGGCGTTGGTGTAGTCGGTGACGTGGGTCTTGCCGCCGGTAAATTTCCAGATCAGCCAGCTGTCGATGGTGCCGAACAGCAGCTCGCCGTTGCGCGCACGCTCGCGGCTGCCTTCGACGTTATCGAGGATCCACTTGAGCTTGGTGCCGGAGAAGTACGGGTCGGTGACCAGGCCGGTGGTGTCGTTAATGTATTGCTCGTGGCCGTCGCGCTTGAGCTGCTGGCAGATCTCGGTGCTGCGGCGGCATTGCCAGACAATGGCGTTGTAGATCGGGCGGCCGGTGATCTTGTCCCATACCACGGTGGTTTCACGCTGGTTGGTGATACCGATGGCGGCGACCTGGTCATGGTGCAGGCCGGCTTGTGCCAGGGCCTCGACCATCACCGCGCTCTGGGTGGCGAAGATTTCCATCGGGTCATGCTCGACCCAGCCGGCTTGCGGGTAGTGCTGGGTGAATTCACGTTGGGCGGTGCAGACCACGTTGGCGTCGCGATCGAAGATGATTGCCCGGGAACTGGTGGTGCCCTGATCAAGGGCAATGATGTAGTTCTTATTCTCGATATCGGTCATGTCTATTGCCTTGGACGAAATAAGGAAGTCAGAAATCAGCCGGGGCCGCGAAGGGCAGAGGACCAGGCTGGCGCTTTCAGGAAATACGAGTCTTGCCGTTGACAGCCGTGTCAGTTGTTTCCGCTATAGCAGGTGCGGCGCTCGGCAAGTGGCGAGCAATCAGCCCGCGATAGGCCGCAGCACCGAGGCATGCGCCGACAATCGGCGCGAAAATCGGAACCAGGAAGTAAGGAATATCGCGGCCGCCAGTAAAGGCCATTTCACCCCAGCCAGCGAAAAAGGTCATCAGCTTGGGCCCGAAATCCCGCGCCGGGTTCATCGCAAAGCCGGTCAGCGGGCCCATGGCACTGCCGATGACCGCAATCAGCAGGCCAATCAGCAGTGGTGCCAGCGGACCGCGCGGCAGGCCGTTGTTGTCATCGGTCAGGGCCATGATCACGCCCATCAGGATCGCGGTAATGACCATTTCCACCAGGAAGGCCTGCGCCGTGCTCAGCAGTGCATGGGGGTAGGTGGAGAACACCGAGGCCAATTCCAGGCTGGCCTGGGTGCCGCGTACCAGATGGTGGGTTTGTTCGTAATCGAAAAAGAGATTGCTATAAAGCGTGTACACCAGCGCCGCCGAGCAGAAGGCTCCGGCGATTTGGGCCAGGATGTAGAACGGCAGTTTGCGCTTGTCGAAGTCGGCAAAAATACACAGGGCGATACTGACCGCCGGATTGAGGTGAGCCCCGGAAATACCGGCGCTCAGGTAGATCGCCATGCTGACGCCGATCCCCCAGATGATGCTGATTTCCCACAACCCGAAGCTGGCACCCGCGACCTTGAGCGCAGCAACGCAGCCTGTACCGAAGAAGATCAGAAGCGCAGTCCCCAGGAACTCGGCCATGCATTGGCTCGAAAGTGAAGGCTGTTGAAGAGCAGTTGTCATGGAAAACCTCGATTGTTGTTCTTGTCTGGCGCACTGCCTCAACGGACGGTTGCGCGATTTTCACCGTGACGAGGATCCCCATCCAAGACACGGCTTACTGCTGGAACGCTGCAGGTGTATTCCTACAGTATTCGGAAACGAAAAAATATAGACAAGAATGACGGCTGTCAAAGGTCGAAAGTGAACTGTCGGTCACTTTCCAACTATTGGTTTGATGAATGATCACGCTCGCCACGTTAAGTATTGTGGACGGGGAGGGCGGACTAGAGCGTTTTATGCGGGCTTGGCCTAGAATTGGCCGTCAGTTTGCCACGCTCGGAGAGGTCATGACCCCCGCATTGGATTTGTTGAAAAAAGTTCGCGCCGAACATCGCATCCACAGTTATGAACACGACCCCAAGGCGGCCTCCTATGGCCTGGAGGCCGCAGAGAAATTGGGCCTCGACCCGGCGCAGGTGTTCAAGACCTTGTTGGCCAGCAGTGAAAAAGGCGAATTACTGGTGGCTGTGGTGCCGGTCGTCGGAAGTCTCGACCTCAAGGCCCTGGCTCATGCGGCGGGGGTTAAAAAAGTCGAAATGGCTGATCCGGCTGCGGCGCAGCGTTCCACCGGTTACCTGCTGGGAGGTATCAGCCCACTGGGGCAGAAGAAGCGGCTGCGCACATTTATCGATGTAACGGCGCAGCCGTTTGCGACAATTTTTGTGAGTGCGGGGAGAAGGGGACTGGAAGTGGAGTTGTCCGCCGCAGTGCTGGCGGAACATACCCAGGCCAAATTCGCAGAAATTGGCCGGCCGTAATCCCGGTATCCTGGATAACCAATGTGGGAGGAGGCTTGCCCCCCCCCACACGTTGATCATTGACTCAGCCAGCCGGGCTGTAGCGTCGTACGCCGGATTCGGCGTGAGGAACCTGCGCCGCGACGCTGCCTGAGGCCTGGAACAGCACCAGATGCTCAGCGGCCACGCGAATGCCCACTTGCGCGCCCACCTGATGGTCGGCATGGCTGGGGAAAATCGACTCCAACTGCGCACCGGTCGGCAGTTGCAGGCGGTACAGGGTCGACGCGCCGAGGAAGGTCTTGCCGACGATCCGCGCTTTCAAGGCGCTGTCCGGCGCGTAGACGATGTCGTCCGGGCGCAGCAAGACGTCCACCGCCCCCCCCGTAGGCCAGGTGTAGGCGCGGTTTCCGCGCAGGTCGCCGAGTTCGGTGTGGACGGACTCGGGCGAACTCAACTGGCCACGAATGAAATAACCCTGGCCGATAAAGCTGGCGACGTAAGGCGTCAGGGGTTCGTGATAGAGGTTGTAGGGGGTATCCCACTGCTCCAGGCGGCCTTCCTTGAACACCCCGACGTGATCGCTCACGGCGAATGCCTCTTCCTGGTCATGGGTGACCAGGATCGCACTGGTGCCCCGTGCCTTGAGGATGTCGCGCACCTCGTGGCTGAGCTTGCGCCGCAGTTCGCCGTCGAGGTTGGAGAACGGTTCGTCCAGCAGCAACAGCTGCGGCTCCGGCGCCAGGGCGCGGGCGAGGGCGACGCGTTGTTGCTGGCCGCCCGACAGTTCGTGGGGGAAACGCTTGCCCAGGTTCTTGAGGTTGACCAGTTCCAGCAGTTCGGCGACCACACGGTCTTTTTGCGGGTGTTTGCGAATGCCGAAGGCGATGTTGTCGGCCACGCTGAGATGGGGGAACAGCGCGTAGTCCTGGAACACCATGCCGATGCGACGTTTCTCCGGCGCCAGGGTAAAACCGGCGCTGGAGATCACTTCGCCCGCGAGGCTGATTTCGCCTTCGTGCACCGGCTCAAAACCGGCAATCGCGCGCAAGGTCGTGGTTTTGCCACAGCCCGAAGAACCCAGCAGGCAACCGATATCGCCCGCGTTGAGGTGCAGATTGAGGTTCTGCACCACCCGTTGATCCTGGTAACCGCATGCCAGATTGCGCAAGTTCAGCAGTAATGGCTGGCTCATGCGTGGTGGTACGCCGGTTCGACGAGGAATTCGAGCAGGGCTTTTTGCGCGTGCAGGCGGTTCTCGGCCTGGTCCCAGGCCACGGAGCGTGGGTCATCGAGCAGGTCGAGGCTGATTTCCTCACCCCGGTGGGCGGGCAGGCAGTGCATGAACAGCACGTCCGGCGCGGCCATGTCGAGCAGGGCGCGGGTCACCTGGAAGGGCGCGAACAGGGCCAGGCGCTTGGCGGTTTCGTCTTCCTGGCCCATGGAGGTCCAGACGTCGGTGCTGACCAGGTGGGCGCCGATCGCTGCATCCTTTGGATCGCGCAGGATCTGCACACGGCCATCGGCCTTGGCCAGGAACTCGGCGGCCGGTTCGAAGCCTTCCGGACAGGCGATGCGCAGGTGGAAGTCGAACTGAATCGCCGCTTCTATATAGCTGTTGCACATGTTGTTGCCGTCACCGATCCAGGCCACGGTCTTGCCCTGGATCGAGCCACGGTGCTCAAGGAAGGTCTGCATGTCGGCCAGCAACTGGCATGGGTGCAGGTCATCGGACAGGCCGTTGATTACCGGCACGCGCGAGTTGGCGGCGAATTCGGTCAGGGTGCTGTGGGCAAAGGTACGGATCATCACCGCATCGAGCATGCGCGACATGACGATCGCGCAGTCGCTGATCGGCTCGCCACGGCCCAGTTGGGTGTCACGCGGCGACAGGAAGATGGCCTGGCCACCCAGCTGGATCATGCCGGCTTCGAACGACAGGCGAGTGCGGGTCGACGACTTCTCGAAAATCATCCCGAGCACGCGGTTTTTCAAAGGCTCGAACAGTACGCCGCGGTTACGCAGGTCTTTAAGCTCAATGCCTCGACGGATCACGCTGACCAGCTCTTCGGGCGTGCAATCCATCAGGGAGAGAAAGTGCCTTGCGCTCATCATTAACTACCTTTTTGCAACAGACCGCAGATACTCAAAGCCTTGTTTATTGTGACAACGGGCGAGACCTGCGGCGAAAGCCGCACGGGGCGACGAAATAGGGGAAGGCGCGATATTGACATTAAATGTCGCGTCTTACCAATAGGGCTACGTTTTTAGGGGTGTTCAAGAAGGGCGCGAGAGCGCTTTTGAAGACGATTTCCTGACAGCAGCGGGCCATTTGTACACTGACGCCATCACCTTTTGCAATGCGCGGGGGCGGGCCTGGATCAGGCTGCGTCGGTTTCAGAGGTTGATGACAGGTTCTGTAACATTTGCTCATGTTTGCGCATGGCCTGGCCTGATGGCTATCGATTCACAGGACGAACGATGCTGGCGCCTGTCATGGTCACGGCCCATAGTCAGGCCAAAGCCCAATAAAGAGACTGGCCATGACCAAGACTCTCCACCACCGTGCCTGCCACCTGTGTGAAGCCATCTGTGGCCTGACCCTGGAAACCACCCAGGCCGAAGACGGCAGCCTGGCGATCACCTCGATCAAGGGCGACACGCTGGACAGCTTCAGTCGCGGCCATATCTGCCCCAAGGCCGTGGCGTTGCAGGACATCCAGAATGATCCTGACCGCCTGCACCAGCCCATGTTGCGGGTGGGCAGCGAATGGCAGCCAATCCCGTGGGATGAGGCGTTTGCCCTGGTCGCCGAGCGGCTGGCGGGCATCCAGGCGCGGCATGGGCAGAATGCAGTGGCGGTGTATCAGGGTAACCCCAGCGTGCACAACTATGGGCTGATGACCCACAGCAACTACTTCCTCGGCCAGCTCAAGACGCGCAACCGGTTTTCTGCCACCTCCGTAGACCAGTTGCCCCATCACCTCACCAGCCACCTCATGTACGGCCATGGCCTGTTGCTGCCGATTCCGGACATCGACCACACCGACTTCATGCTGATCCTCGGCGGCAACCCGCTGGCCTCCAACGGCAGCATCATGACCGTGCCTGATGTGGAGAAGCGTCTCAAGGCTATCCAGGCCCGGGGCGGCAAGGTGGTGGTGGTCGATCCTCGGCGCAGTGAGACAGCGGCGATCGCTGATCAGCATCTGTTCGTGCGGCCTGGCGGGGATGCGGCGTTGCTGTTCGGGGTACTCAACACACTGTTCACCGAGAACCTGACGCGTGACAGTCATTTGCCGGTAGAGGGCCTTGAGGATGTGCGCCGTGCGATCCTCGGCTTTACCGCCGAAGCCATGAGCCGCCAGTGTGCCGTACCTGCCGGGCAGATTCGCCAGTTGGCACGGGATTTCGCTGCTGCGGATAAAGCGGTGTGCTACGGGCGCATGGGGGTGTCGACCCAGGCGTTCGGCACGCTGTGTCATTGGCTGGTGCAGTTGATCAACCTGGTCACGGGCAACCTCGACCGCGAGGGCGGCGCGTTATGCACCAGTCCGGCGGTGGATTTGGTCGCGTCCACCGGTGGCGGGCATTTCAATCGCTGGCAGAGCCGCGTGTCCGGGCGCCCGGAGTACGGCGGCGAGTTACCAGTGTCTGCATTGGCCGAAGAAATGCTCACCGGCGGCGAAGGACAGATCCGCGCGCTGGTGACGGTGGCGGGCAACCCGGTGCTGTCGACCCCCAATGGCCGCCAGTTGGAGCAGGCCCTGGACGGCTTGGAGTTCATGGTCAGCATCGACCTCTATATCAACGAGACCACGCGTTATGCCGATCTGATCCTGCCGTCCACTTCGGCGCTGGAAAACGACCACTACGACACCACGTTCAACATGTTCGCCGTGCGCAATGTCACCCGTTTCAATCGCGCGATCCTGCCCAAGCCTGAGGGGGCGTTGCATGACTGGGAGATCTTCGTCGGCCTGGCCACGGCATTCGCTGCGCACACCGGTATGGCGCTCAAGCCCACCATGCCGCCTGCGCAAATGATCGACTTCGGCCTGCGCGCCGGCGCTTATGGTGATGCGTCGAGCCATCAGTTGTCGGTGGCGAAGCTGGCGGATCATCCCCATGGCATGGACCTGGGGCCGCTCAAGCCAAATCTCACAGCGCGCTTGAAAACCGTGAATGGCAAGGTGCAGGCGGCACCGGCAGTGATTCTGGCGGATCTGGCGCGCTTTGCGGCGCAGCCGATGCCTGTGGCTGACGAGTTGCTGCTGATCGGCCGTCGCCATGTGCGCAGTAATAATTCCTGGATGCATAATTATCACCGGCTGGTGAAGGGCAAGCCTCGGCACCAGTTGCATATGCATCCCGACGACCTGGCCAGTCGCCAGTTGGCAGACGGCCAGCGGGTGCGCGTCAGTTCCCGTATCGGCATGATCGAGGTGGAGGTGGTCGCCAGCCTGGACATGATGCCCGGCGTGGTCAGCCTGCCCCATGGTTGGGGCCACGCCCGTCCTGGCGTCCAGATGACCATCGCCAGCGAGCAACCGGGGGCGAGCGCGAATGACTTGACCGACGAGCGGCAATTGGATGAGTTATCGGGCAATGCGGCATTGAATGGCGTACCGGTCCAAGTCGCTGCCGCATAAGGAGCCCGAGCACCGCGTTGGAATTTTGCGTTACAATGCGCCACCGTGCCGACCTGTGAGTCGCAAAGTTCCAGCCGAGGTGTTCCATGGATATCATCGAAACGATCAAAGAGCAGATTGCCAACAACACCATTCTGCTTTACATGAAGGGCGCACCTAACGCTCCTCAGTGCGGTTTCTCCGCGAAGGCTTCCCAGGCTGTTATGCAGTGTGGCGAGAAGTTCGCTTACGTGGATATCCTGCAAAACCCGGAAATCCGCGCCAACCTGCCGAAGTACGCCAACTGGCCTACCTTCCCGCAACTGTGGGTAGCCGGCGAGCTGGTCGGCGGTAGCGATATCATCACCGAAATGGCAGCTGATGGTTCGTTGCAGGCGTTGATCAAAGATGCAGCGGCAAACGCGGCGGCCAAGACCGACGCTTGATTCGCCTGCAATAAAAAGCCCCGCTTCTCGTGAGAGAGCGGGGCTTTTTTGTACCTGAGAGAGCGACGGGATTATTCGCCCATCTGCGATTGCAGGTAGTTTTCCAGGCTGACTTTGTCGATCAGGCCCAGTTGGGTTTCCAGCCAGTCGATATGTTCTTCCTGGTCTTCAAGGATGTCTTCCAGCAGCTCGCGGCTGCCGAAGTCGCCCTTGGTCTCGCAATGTGCGATGGCGGCCTTGAGGTCGCTGTGGCTCTTGCGTTCAAAGCCCAGGTCGCTGCTGATCATTTCCTGGGTGTGCTCGCCGATGTTCAGCTTGCCCAGGTCCTGTACGTTCGGCAGGCCTTCGAGGAACAGGATCCGCTTGATCAGCGCGTCGGCGTCCTTCATGGCCTTGATGGATTCTTTGTATTCACGCTTGCCAAGCTTTTCCAGGCCCCAATCGTCGTACATGCGCGCATGCAGGAAGTACTGATTGATCGCGACCAGTTCATTGGCAAGGATTTTGTTGAGTTGCTGGATGACTGAGATGTCGCCTTTCATGACTGGGGTCCTGCCCTGTAGTAGCTGTGTATAAGGCGGAGTTTGAGCGGCGAAAACCCTAGTGTCAAACCTAAGTTATTGAATAATAAATGAAAATTAATCGGAATAAGAATGTTTGTGTTCCGCGTCTTAGCGCTAACTAATTGAATTACAGGCATAAAAAAACCGGACACTCGGTCCGGTTCTTCAAAACACGCCTATTCAAGCGTGTGTAAATTCTGCTGAGTAAGGAACAGCGGCCTGGGCTGTTTGCAGTTGCGTCAGGGTTTCCCGTACCACTTGCTTGGCGAGGCAAGCACATTTACCACATTGACTGGCAACGCCGGTGGTTTCACGCACTTCCTTGTAGCTGCAGCAACCTTCATAGATTGCTTCGCGGATTTGTCCGTCGGTGACGCCGGTACACAGGCACACATACATAAGGGAGAACCGTCGCGGGTTTAAGGCTTAAGTGCGATGGATCTTAATGTTAACGAGAATGATTGTCAAAGTAGATTCGTAGGGTATTGGCCTGCACCGCCCTCACGCTGACGAACGGTTTTTTCAGTGTATGATGGTCGGTCTTCACGAAGCGTGACTGCGTCACAGGGCTGTCGCTTGAATGCGGCAGACTCAAGGCCGGTCCTTTTACTTCAATCGTCACCCTTACATCAGGAGATACCCAATGAGCGTACTCGTCGGCAAACAAGCCCCGGATTTCGACGTACCTGCCGTGCTCGGCAATGGCGAAATCGTTGACAGCTTCAAACTGTCTGAAGCCATCAAAGGCAAATACGGCCTGGTGTTCTTCTACCCGCTGGACTTCACCTTCGTCTGCCCTTCGGAGCTGATCGCTCTGGACCACCGCATGGACGATTTCAAGGCACGTAACGTTGAAGTGGTTGCCGTTTCCATCGACTCCCATTTCACCCACAACGCCTGGCGCAACACGGCCATCAACGATGGCGGCATCGGCAAAGTCAAATACACCATGGCTGCCGACATGAAGCACGACATCGCCAAGGCCTATGACGTTGAATCCGAAGGCGGCGTGGCTTTCCGTGGCGCGTTCCTGATCGATGACAAGGGCGTTGTGCGCTCCCAGATCATCAACGACCTGCCGCTGGGCCGTAACATGGAAGAGCTGATCCGTCTGGTCGACGCCCTGCAATTCCACGAAGAGCACGGCGAAGTCTGCCCTGCCAACTGGAAAAAAGGCGACAAAGGCATGAACGCTTCGCCAGAAGGCGTTGCGGCTTACCTGACCGAGAACGCTGGCAAGCTGTAAGCCGGATTCGCGGGACAAAAAAACCGGCCTGAGAAGGCCGGTTTTTTTGTGCGCGGGATTTGACCTCAGTCGCCGAAGTCTTCCCAGCCGCCCATCTGCTTCCAGCGGTTGACGATGCCGCAGAACAGCTCGGCGGTCTTCTCGGTGTCGTAGCGGGCCGAGTGGGCTTCGCGACCGTCGAAGTCGATGCCGGCCGCCTGGCAGGCCTTGGCCAAGACGGTCTGGCCATAGGCCAGGCCAGCAAGGGTGGCGGTGTCGAAACTGGAGAACGGGTGGAACGGATTGCGCTTCATGTCCAGCCGCGTCACGGCGGCGTTGAGGAAGCCCAGGTCGAAGCTGCTGTTATGTCCGACCAGGATCGCGCGCTTGCAGCCGTTGGCCTTCAAGGCCTTGCGTACGCCACGGAAGATATCGGTGAGTGCCGCCTCTTCGCTGACGGCCATGCGCAAGGGGTGATCGAGCTTGATCCCGGTGAACTCCAGGGCTGCTGCTTCGATATTGGCACCTTCAAACGGCTCGACGCGGAAGAAGTGGGTGTGCTCCGGATACACAAAGCCCTGTTCGTCCATGCCGATAGTCGTTGCGGCGATTTCCAGCAGTGCATCGGTGGCGCAATTGAAGCCGCCGGTTTCTACGTCGACAACGACAGGCAGGTAGCCGCGGAAACGTTCGGCCATCGGGTGGCGCGAACCACCACCGCCACCGTGTTCCTGGTCGTCATCGTAATGGTCTTCACTCACTTGCTTTCCTCCAGCAGGCGCCAGCGCAGTGTTTCACCGGCGCGCAGCGGGATAACGGTCAGCTCGCCAAATGGCAGGCTGGCGGGGGCGGTCCAGTCTTCACGGACCAGGGTGATACGGTCGGTATTCGCCGGCAGGCCGTAGAATCGCGGGCCATTGAGGCTGGCGAAACCTTCGAGTTTATCCAGGGCGTTGCGCTGTTCGAACGCTTCGGCATACAGCTCGATGGCGGCGAACGCGGTGTAGCAACCGGCACAACCGCATGCCGCTTCCTTGGCGTGCTGGGCGTGGGGCGCAGAGTCGGTGCCGAGGAAGAACTTCGGATTACCGCTGGTCGCGGCATCCAGCAAGGCAACCTGGTGGGTGTTGCGCTTGAGGATCGGCAGGCAATAGAAGTGCGGCCGAATCCCGCCCACCAGCATGTGGTTACGGTTGTACAGCAGGTGATGGGCGGTGATGGTTGCGCCGACGTTGGCCGAGGCCTCGGTGACGAACTGCACGGCATCGGCCGTGGTGATGTGCTCGAACACCACCTTGAGGGTCGGGAACAGCTCGACCACGCGGCGCATGTGCTCGTCGATGAAGATTTTCTCGCGATCGAACACGTCCACGTCGCCACGGGTGACTTCACCGTGGATCAGCAGCGGCATGCCGACTTCGGCCATGGCTTCGATGGCCGGCAGGATCTTGTCGATGCTGGTCACGCCGGAATCGGAGTTGGTGGTCGCGCCGGCCGGGTACAGCTTGGCGGCGTGCACGAAACCGCTGGCCTTGGCCTGGCGAATTTCTTCGGGCTGGGTGCGATCGGTGAGGTAGAGCACCATCAACGGTTCGAAGCGGCTGCCGGCCGGCCGTGCAGCGAGGATGCGCTGGCGATAGGCGTCGGCTTCGGCGGCGTTACGCACCGGTGGTACCAGGTTAGGCATGATGATGGCGCGGCCAAACGTACGCGCTACATCGGCCACGGTTTGGGGCAACGCAGCACCATCGCGAAGATGAATATGCCAGTCGTCGGGACGCAGCAGGGTCAGGCGGTCGGACATTGGGGATTCCAGGCGGGTCAATCTGGTGGGAATGCTACCGGAAAAGACTCTTGCAGGCACTCGCTATCAAGTTTTGCAGGATGCATCCGATAGCCTTTCGTATGCCTTATCGATGTATGACGCTTTGAAGTGTTGTAGAAACCAGTGGAGCCTCCCGTGCGCCAGCATTATCTAGCCCTGCTCAGTGTGTTCGCCAGCCTGCCTGCTATGGCCCTCACGTTCCAGACTCGTCTGGAGAACATTGAGTGGAAGGTGGAGGGGGACAAGTTCGAGTGCCGCCTGAGCCAACCGATCACCGACTTCGGTTCGGGTGAGTTCGTGCGCCGGGCCGGCGAGCAGGCGACGTTTCGTCTGAAAGCCTATAACGGGTCGCTGGGCGCAGGGTCGGCCACCTTGTTGTCCGCCGCAGCCCCCTGGCAGCCCGGTCGGGGTGACATCAATCTCGGCGCCGTACGTGCCGGCAGCGGTGATGTGCTGTTCAACAGCTCTCAGGCCCAGGCCGGGCGTCTCTTCAACGGTTTGCTCGATGGACGCTCGCCCACGGTGCGGCACTATGGACGTGAGGGTGGCTATTCGGAGATTCGCCTGCTGCCGGTGAAATTCAACAAGGCCTACAGCGATTATCAGCTGTGCACCGCCAAGCTGCTGCCGATGAATTACGATCAGGTCAAGCAGACCGAAGTGGGCTTCCCCGGTGGCGGCATCGAGCTGGACGCTGCGGCAAAGCAGAAGCTGGCGGTGATTCTCGAATTCATGAAGGCGGACCCAACCGTCAACCATATCGAATTGAACGGCCACTCGGACAACAGCGGCAATCGCCTGAGCAACCGTGACGTTTCACGCCGTCGCGCGCTGGCTGTGATGGACTACTTCAAGGCCAACGGTATCCCGGAGTCCCAGATCACCCTGCGGTTCCATGGCGAAAGCTACCCCTTGGCGCCCAACACCACTGCCGCCAACCGGGCCCGTAACCGCCGTGTGAATATTCAGCTCGAACGCGTGGCTGCCCCTGAGAAACCGGCCCCCCAGGCCACGGGGCCGAGCAACCCGGCACACACCTCCTGACGTGCGACCATCGGTCGCTCGCTCGACATAATCTGTCGCTTTATCTTCATTTGCTGTCGCGCCCCTGTAAATCCACGGTTTTGATCGGTAGAATCGACGCCTTTCCGTACAACCCCGTGGAGTGATGGCATGGCCGACGTAAACAAGGTCGTTCTCGCGTATTCCGGCGGCCTGGACACTTCGGTGATCCTCAAGTGGCTGCAGGATACTTATAACTGTGAAGTGGTGACCTTCACCGCTGACCTGGGTCAGGGCGAAGAGGTCGAACCTGCACGTGCCAAGGCGCAAGCCATGGGCGTGAAAGAGATCTACATTGACGACCTGCGCGAAGAATTCGTCCGCGATTTCGTCTTCCCGATGTTTCGCGCCAACACCGTCTACGAAGGCGAGTACCTGCTGGGTACTTCCATCGCACGTCCGCTGATCGCCAAGCGCCTGATCGAAATCGCCAACGAAACCGGCGCTGATGCCATTTCCCATGGCGCCACCGGCAAGGGCAACGACCAGGTGCGTTTCGAACTGGGTGCCTACGCGCTCAAGCCCGGCGTAAAAGTGATTGCCCCGTGGCGTGAATGGGACCTGCTGTCCCGTGAAAAGCTGATGGATTACGCTGAAAAGCACGCGATCCCGATCGAGCGTCATGGCAAGAAAAAGTCCCCGTACTCGATGGACGCCAACCTGCTGCACATCTCCTATGAAGGCGGCGTGCTGGAAGACACCTGGACCGAGCACGAAGAAGACATGTGGAAATGGACCGTCTCCCCGGAGAACGCTCCAGACAAGCCGCAGTACCTGGAACTGACCTACCGTAATGGCGACATCGTCGCGCTGGACGGCGTGGAAATGACCCCGGCCACCGTATTGGCGACGCTGAACCGTATCGGTGGCGAACACGGCATCGGCCGCCTCGACATCGTCGAGAACCGCTATGTGGGCATGAAGTCCCGTGGTTGCTACGAAACCCCGGGCGGCACCATCATGCTGCGTGCCCACCGCGCCATCGAGTCCATCACCCTGGACCGTGAAGTGGCTCACCTCAAAGACGAGCTGATGCCCAAGTACGCCAGCCTGATCTATACCGGCTACTGGTGGAGCCCTGAGCGTCTGATGCTGCAACAGATGATCGATGCTTCCCAGGCCCACGTGAATGGCGTTGTGCGTCTGAAGTTGTACAAGGGCAATGTGATCGTTACCGGCCGTAAGTCGGATGACTCGCTGTTCGACGCCAACATCGCCACTTTCGAAGAAGATGGCGGTGCCTACAACCAGGCTGACGCAGCGGGCTTTATCAAGTTGAATGCATTGCGCATGCGCATTGCTGCCAACAAAGGTCGTTCGTTGTTCTGAGTGTCAAGCCGGTTGTAAAAATGGCCCCTTGTTCAAGGGGCCATTTTTTTTGTCTTGAATTCTTGATTAAGTCCACTTTGTTTAAACTTGTTTAATCAGTGTTGTTGATTATTGGGGCGCTGTTTTTTTGTCGGGGGAATGTTTTTTATCATTTATGTAGGAACCAGTCTTACAGATAATTCACTCATGTAGGTGCGAGGAGTATGTAAGAAGCCAAAAATTCTGTAGGAAATAAGGATGTAAGTAAATATGTTAAATGGAACTGAAACTACCGATTTTTCTCTGCCAGCTCCGCTACCTGCAGTCGACAGGCAAGGGGCATTTCCTGATAGTTGCGTGCGGCACGTTTACCTTATCCCCTGGAGGGGCTGGAAATTTCACTCAAAATATGTGAGGTCCCGGAAAGTTCTGAAGGGCCCCATAAAACTGGAAACATCTGTATCGGTGTTTTTTTGTAGGGCGTTTCCTTTATCTCTGTGGGTTGGGTCTCTGCTTGCTGTTGCTCGGGGGGGAACGCTATGCCAACTAGGAAACGACTAGGCTATTGTGTTTGCTCTAAATAATTCGAACAGCGAAATTGGACTTTCTCATGAATAAAGTGCTGATCGTAGATGATCATCCCGTCATTCGTCTTGCTGTGCGTATGCTAATGGAGCGTCATGGTTATGAGGTCGTTGCAGAGACCAATAACGGTGTCGATGCGTTGCAACTTGCGCGGGAGCATATGCCGGACATTGTCATACTGGATATTGGGATTCCCAAGCTCGATGGCCTGGAAGTTATTTGCCGGCTTTCGTCTACCAAGCAGGCTGTCCCGTTCAAGGTACTGGTGCTCACCTCCCAGGCTCCAGGTCACTTTTCCATGCGTTGCATGCAGGCGGGCGCTGCAGGCTATGTGTGCAAGCAACAGGACCTGACCGAGTTGCTGAGTGCGATCAAGGCGGTGTTGTCGGGCTACAGCTATTTTCCAAACCAGGCACTCAACTCGGTACGCTCCACCATGGGTAATGCCAGTGAGGCCGATATGGTCGAGCGTCTGTCCGGCCGGGAAATGATGGTGTTGCAGCAATTGGCTCGGGGCAGGACCAACAAGGAGATTGCCGACGGTATGTTTCTCAGCAACAAGACCGTCAGCACCTACAAGACTCGTCTGCTGCTCAAGCTCAATGCCCGCTCTCTCGTGGACCTGATCGAGCTGGCCCAGCGTAACGGCTTGGTATAGGTGAGGGCACAGCACTGCGCATAGGCCGCACAACCGGCAGAAAAAAGCCTCCGACAGGGAGGCTTCCGGCCGTCGACCGCTTGATCAGAGGTCGAAGTCGTAGTCGGCCAGTTGTTTTTGCAAGCGTCGTTCTTCCAGAAGGTTGTCGATAGTACGGCGTTTGCTCAGATTGGTCTTGGCGACCTCTGCCACAGGTGCTTCCACGCCATCGTCCTCCGATTCAACGAGGTCGTCTTCCACATCCAACTGTTCTTTGTCAGTGCTCATAACGTTAACTCCGGAGTAAGACTGCCGTTGGCGCTCCTTATAACGATAATCCATGAATGGGTAAAAAAGATTTTTTCAATCGACTGATCGAGAAAACCAATGAACCCTCAATCGTCCGACGTCTTGTCCTTGTATTCGCACAGGTCTTCAATGCGGCAGCTGCCGCAGCGCGGCTTGCGGGCCTGGCAAACATAGCGTCCGTGCAGGATCAGCCAATGGTGGGAGTCAAGCAGGTACGGTTTGGGTACGAACTTCATGAGCTGCTTTTCCACTTCGACCACGTTCTTGCCGCGTGCTATGCCGGTTCGATTACTGACCCGAAAAATATGGGTATCCACGGCCATGGTGAGTTGCCTGAATGCAGTGTTGAGCACCACGTTGGCGGTTTTACGGCCCACCCCCGGCAGGGCTTCCAGTGCTTCGCGGGTTTCTGGCACTTCGCTATTGTGCCGTTCTATCAGCAAGCGGCAGGTCTCGATGACATTCTTGGCCTTGCTGTTGTAGAGGCCGATGGTCTTGATGTACTCCGACAGCCCGTCCACGCCCAGGGCGTAAATCGCCTCTGGCGTGTTGGCCACGGGATACAGCCTGGCCGTGGCCTTGTTGACGCCGACGTCCGTGGATTGGGCCGACAGGATCACCGCAATCAGTAACTCGAACGGCGAGGAGTAGGCCAGTTCGGTCTTGGGTTCCGGATTGTCTTCGTGAAGCCTGCGGAAAATTTCCAGGCGTTTTGCGGCGTTCATGAGGCGGAAGGTTCCTTTCGGGCAGTCAGCGTAGTGTTGAATAGTGGGTCCAGGCACGGAGTCCTGCGAGAAGGATAACCCGACGGTATCAATGTGGTGTCGGCGATGGACTGTAACAACCCCCCCAGGATTATCAGTCATGTGCCATGGGCGTCTACTTGGCGCTGCGCGTCATCGAGCTTGTGTTGCGCGTCGGCTAATTGTTGCGGATCCGCCTGTTGGTCCAGGGCTTTCTTCAACTCGGCCCGGCGCATCGCCAATTGGATTTTGGCGCGCTTGAGGTCGGCGTTGTTGACGGCAGGCAGCGGTGTCGCGGGTGTGTGATGCTGGCCCAGGGCTGCCAACGCCTGCTCCGCTGCCTCGAATTGCTGTTGCAGGGCGATCAGTTGGGATTGTTGTTCAAAGGTCGGCGGGTGCCCAAAAGCCTGCAAGGATTTGTGCAATTGGGCGCGGCTCATGGCCACA
This sequence comes from Pseudomonas sp. GV047, assembly GCF_003058245.1. Classification (NCBI taxonomy): domain Bacteria; kingdom Pseudomonadati; phylum Pseudomonadota; class Gammaproteobacteria; order Pseudomonadales; family Pseudomonadaceae; genus Pseudomonas; species Pseudomonas sp. GV047. Next base: position 526,819 of record NZ_QCWA01000005.1, read on the forward strand.
TTGATCTTGGCTTTTTTCACCTCCGCATCCTGGGCGGCCCGCGCTGCGTCAAATGGCAAAGGGGGAGTTGGTGCTGAGCGCTGAGGCCGCGCCACACGTTGGGCAGTCCTGTGCTCTTCTTCCCGTTGCAGGCGTGCATTGCGTTGTTCAAAGCGTTGCCGGGCACGGTCGCGCTTGAAATTTCGTTCACGGCGTTCGTTTTCGTTCGCTGCCAGGCCGCCGATGATCGGCAGCCCTGTGACCACTGGGCGCAACTCAATGCAGTCGACGGGGCAGGGCGCGACGCACAGGTCGCAACCGGTGCACTCATCGACGATGACGGTGTGCATCAACTTGGCGGCGCCGACAATCGCGTCCACCGGGCAGGCCTGGATGCATTTGGTGCAGCCGATGCACTCGGCCTCGCGGATGTAGGCGACCTGGGCCGGGGCGTCCCCACGGCTGGTATCCAGCTCCAGAATGGGTACACGCAGTAATAGCGCGAGGCCGGTGATCGTCTCCTGTCCTCCGGGTGGGCATTTGTTGATTGCCTCGCCCCGGGCGATACCCTCGGCGTAAGGCTTGCAGCCCGGGTGCCCACACTTGCCGCATTGTGTCTGCGGCAGCAGTGCGTCGATACGTTGAATCAGATTCATGGAGTGATCATTGGCGTGCCGGTTGAACAAACAGGGTTTGATTATCCGGCAAGCGAGAAGGGGGGACTAGTTGAAAAGCCCCGTCGCCGAAACGACAGGGCTGTTTTGCGGCGCTTACTTGATACGTTGACCCGGCTTGGCGCCGCTGTCAGGGCTCAGCAGGTAGATCTCTTCGCCGCCGGGACCGGCCGCCATCACCATGCCTTCGGAGATACCGAACTTCATTTTCCGCGGCTTGAGGTTGGCAATCATCATGGTCAGACGACCATTGAGCTTGGACGGGTCCGGATAGGCGCTCTTGATTCCGGAGAACACGTTGCGTTGTTCGTCACCAATATCCAGGGTCAGGCGCAGCAGTTTGTCGGCCCCTTCCACGGCTTCGGCCTTGATGATCAGCGCCACGCGCAGGTCCACGGCAGCAAAGGCGTCAAAGTCGATTTCCGGGGAAAGCGGGTCCTTGGCCAGCTCGCCGTTACCGGCCGGTTTCGATTCGCCGGTATCGGTCTGGCTGGCGGCCAGGTCTTCTTTCGAGGCGTCGGTCATTGCCTGGACCTTGACCGGATCGATGCGGGTCATCAGAGGCTTGAATTCATTCAACTGATGGTTGCTGAGCAACGTGGCGTGGTCGTTCCAGGTGAGCGGGGCGACATTGAGGAACGCCTCGGCGTCGGCGGCCAGCAATGGCAGCACGGGCTTGAGGAAGATCACCAGCTGGCGGAACAGGTTGACGCCGGTGGCGCAGATCGCCTGGACCTCAGCCTGCTTGCCTTCCTGCTTGTTCAGCGACCAGGGGGCCTTGTCGGCAATCCAGGCGTTGGCGCGGTCGGCCAGGCCCATGATCTCGCGCATGGCACGGGCAAAGTCACGGGCTTCATAGGCGTCGGCGATGCTTGGCGCGGCAGCCAGGAACGCGTCGGTCAGTTCCGGCGCGGCGTTCTCGGCCACCAGCAGGCCGGCGTTGCCCTTGTGGATAAAACCGGCGCAGCGGCTGGCGATGTTGACCACCTTGCCCACCAGGTCCGAGTTGACCTTCTGGACGAAGTCTTCCAGGTTCAGGTCCAGGTCGTCGACGCCACGACCCAGCTTGGAGGCGTAGTAGTAGCGCAGGTATTCCGGCGACAGGTGGTCCAGGTAGGTGCGTGCCTTGATAAAGGTGCCACGGGACTTGGACATCTTCTGGCCGTTGACCGTCAGGTAGCCGTGTACCGCGATGCCGGTGGGCTTGCGGTAGCCCGAACCTTCGAGCATGGCTGGCCAGAACAGGGCGTGGAAGTTGACGATGTCCTTGCCGATGAAGTGGTACAGCTCGGCGGTGGAGTCCTTGCCCCAGAACGCATCGAAGTCCAGCTCCGGCGTACGGTCGCAGAGGTTCTTGAAGCTGGCCATGTAGCCGATCGGTGCGTCCAGCCATACATAGAAGTATTTGCCGGGCTCGCCTGGGATCTCGAAGCCGAAGTACGGCGCATCGCGGGAGATGTCCCACTGTTGCAGGCCTGCATCCAGCCATTCGGCGATCTTGTTGGCCACGGCGTCCTGCAGGGTGCCGCTGCGGGTCCAGGTTTGCAGCATCTGCTGGAAATCCGGGAGCTTGAAGAAGAAGTGCTGGGAATCCTTGAGTACCGGGATGGCGCCGGAGATCGCCGAGCGCGGGTTCTTCAGGTCAGTCGGTGCGTAGGTGGCACCGCATTTTTCGCAGTTGTCGCCGTACTGGTCTTCAGTGCCGCATTTCGGGCAGGTGCCCTTGATGAAGCGGTCGGCCAGGAACATTTTCTTTTCCGGGTCGAAGTACTGCGTGATCGAGCGCGTGGCGATGTGCCCGGCGTCCTTCAAACGCAGGTAGATCTGGCTCGACAGCTCGCGGTTTTCGGCGGAGTGGGTCGAGTGGAAGTTGTCGAAATCCACCAGGAACTCGGCAAAGTCGGCGCTGTGTTCAGCCTGCACATTGGCGATCAGCTGTTCCGGGGTGATGCCTTCCTTTTCGGCGCGCAGCATGATGGCCGAACCGTGGGCGTCGTCCGCGCAGACATAGATGCATTGATTGCCGCGATGCTTCTGGAAGCGCACCCACATATCGGTCTGGATGTACTCAAGCATATGGCCAAGATGGATGGAACCATTGGCATAGGGCAGGGCGCTGGTGACGAGGATCTTGCGTGGCTCGGACATGGGGCTCGGCTACTTGATGAAACGGAGGTCGGCCACTATAAAGCGCCGGGAAATTTATTTCACCCCGTGGTGCTGTTTCAGAATCTTCCGCACCTGCGAAAGCATGCCGTAACGCGGCTGGAACGGTTAGGATAGCCGCCTGTTTCAGTCAGTCTTTTTTCGGGAGTTGCCCATGAGCGCCGTCAATCGCGCAGCGGTGGAAGCCGTTCTTCGCCAGTACACCGACCCCTATTTGAACCAGGATCCGGTCAGCGCCGGCTGTGTACGTGCCATCGAGGTCCAGGGTGACCAGGTCTCGGTCCAACTGGAGTTGGGTTATGCCGCCGGCCTGTTCAAGAGCGGTTGGGCGCAGATGCTGCAAATGGCCATCGAGGGCCTCGACGGCGTGCGTGCCGCCAAGGTCGACATCCAGTGCGTGATCGCCCCGCACAAGGCCCAGGCGCAGATCCCGGGCCTGGCCAACGTCAAGAACGTGGTGGCAGTCGCTTCCGGCAAGGGCGGCGTGGGCAAATCCACCACCGCAGCCAACCTGGCCCTGGCCCTGGCCCGTGAAGGCGCGCGCGTGGGTATTCTCGACGCCGATATCTACGGCCCGAGCCAGGGCGTGATGTTCGGCATCGCCGAAGGCACGCGGCCGAAGGTCAAGGACCAGAAGTGGTTCGTGCCGATCGAGTCCATGGGCGTGGAGGTCATGTCCATGGCGTTCCTGACCGATGACAACACGCCGATGGTGTGGCGCGGGCCGATGGTCTCCGGCGCGTTGCTGCAGTTGGTCACCCAGACCGCCTGGGGCGACCTGGATTACCTGGTGATCGACATGCCGCCAGGCACCGGCGATATCCAGCTGACCCTGGCACAGAAAGTCCCGGTGGCGGGCTCGGTGATCGTGACCACGCCCCAGGACCTGGCCTTGCTGGACGCCAGGAAGGGCGTGGAGATGTTCCGCAAGGTCAACATTCCGGTGTTGGGTGTGGTGGAAAACATGGCGGTGCACATCTGCTCCAACTGCGGCCACGCAGAGCATCTGTTTGGTGAAGGCGGTGGCGAGAAGCTGGCGACCCAGTACGGCGTTGAACTACTGGCCTCGTTGCCATTGTCGATGGGCATTCGTGAACAGGCCGACGGCGGCAAGCCCACCGTAGCGGCAGAGCCCGATGGCCAGATCGCCATGATCTACCAGGAATTGGCTCGCCATGTGGGCGCACGGATCGTCCTGCAGGAAGCGGCGGCCCCGGCAATGCCGACCATTACCGTCAGCGACGACTGAACTCGCTGAAGGACAAGAAGCCTCGACTTGTCGGGGCTTTTTCTTGCCTGGAGATCGGTCAATGGGGTTCTTTTACGCTTTTACGCAATGGCGCGCGTAAGCATTCGCTTACTTTCTCGTAAGTGTTTGGTTTTTTTGCTGGGTGTGTGAGTCTCGAATCTTTGAAGGAGTTTTCTATCTATTTGAAAGATAACAATTAATTATCTTTGTCTGGGGGCTGGAGCCTGTCAGTGCCCGGTTTGGATCCCGTTGAACTTCCCTTGGAACTCTCTAACATCAGCCCTGTGTCCACGGATTGACACAGCCATCAAGGAACGATGGTTGAAGGAACGTCGCAGGATGCGATTCATCAGGATGATGAAAAGGAACACAGGGACTAGGGAAAAAATGTGGGCGGGTCATACCGCCCCTTTTTTCGTCTATAGAAAAGTGAATGCGTTCCCCGGAACGCAAAAAAGGCCCTTGAAGGGCCTTTTTTTGTTGGGCAGCGGCGCTTTTAGCGCTCTAGTTGCTCAATCTTGTTGGGTTTGCCATCCCATTCGGCGGCATCCGGCAACGAGTCTTTCTTCTCGGTGATGTTTGGCCAGATTTCAGCCAATTCAACGTTCAACTGAATGAACTGTTCCATGCCCGCCGGGACTTCGTCCTCGGAGAAAATGGCGACGGCCGGGCATTCAGGTTCACACAGGGCGCAATCAATGCACTCGTCCGGGTGGATGACCAGGAAGTTCGGGCCTTCGTAGAAGCAGTCCACCGGACACACTTCTACGCAGTCGGTGTACTTGCACTTGATGCAGTTGTCGGTGACGACGAAGGTCATTTCTAATTCTCTCCTCAGGCGGCGGCAGCGAAACCCTTTGTGGTAGGGCTCGCGAGGTTCGGGAGCGATAGTCTGCAGGCCAGGCTAAGAGCCAGCAGCATCCCAAACCGCGCGAGAGTCTATCAGCTTGCAAGCGTGAGCGTTATATCCGAGTCTTCAGTGCATATAACATTTCCAGCGCTTTTCGCGGCGTCAAGTCGTCCAGGTCAAGCTTTGCCAGTTCATCCAGCACCGGATGGGGCAGGCTGGCGAACATATCGCTCTGGTGCGGCGCAGCAGGTTTGCGGCTGGCCTTGGCCGGGCTGGCCACCACGGTTTCATGGGGCAGGGCCGTGGTTTCCAGGCGGCTGAGGTGCTCGCGGGCACGGGTGATCACGTCGTTCGGCACGCCGGCCAATTGCGCCACGGCCAGGCCGTAACTCTGGCTGGCCGGCCCTGGCAGCACGTGGTGCAGGAATACGATGCGCTCGTTGTGCTCGGTGGCATTCAGATGCACGTTGGCCACCAGCGGCTCGCTTTCCGGCAGCACCGTCAGTTCGAAGTAGTGGGTGGCAAATAGCGTATAGGCACGCAGATGCGCCAATCGCTCGGCCGCCGCCCACGCCAGGGACAGGCCATCAAATGTACTGGTGCCGCGACCCACTTCGTCCATCAGCACCAGGCTGCGCTCGGTGGCGTTGTGCAGGATATTGGCGGTCTCGCTCATTTCCACCATAAAGGTCGAACGGCCACCGGCCAGGTCATCGCTGGAGCCGATCCGGGTGAAGATACGATCCACCAGGGACAGCTCGCAACTGGCTGCCGGCACAAAACTGCCGATATGCGCCAGCAGTACGATCAACGCGGTTTGACGCATGTAGGTGGATTTACCACCCATGTTCGGACCGGTGATCACCAACATGCGCGTATCGTCGTCCAGCGACAGGTCGTTGGCGACGAACGGCGTGGTCAGCACCTGTTCCACCACCGGGTGGCGCCCCTGCACGATGCGCATGCACGGCTCGCTGACGAACCGCGGGCAGTTCAGGTCGAGATTCAGCGCCCGTTCGGCGAGGTTGCTCAGCACATCCAGCTCCGCCAGGGCGGCGGCGGTGTCCTGCAGCGGCGCCAACTGGCTGATCAAGTCTTCCAGCAACGCCTCGTAGAGCATCTTTTCCCGGGCCAGGGCACGGCTCTTGGCCGACAGCGCCTTGTCTTCAAACTCTTTCAGCTCCGGGGTGATAAAACGCTCGGCTCCCTTGAGTGTCTGGCGGCGTTGATAGTCGATGGGGGCCGACTCGGCCTGCTTGCTCGGCAACTCGATAAAGTAGCCGTGCACGCGGTTGTAGCCCACTTTCAGGTTGGCCAGGCCAGTGCGGGCTTTTTCGCGGGCTTCCAGGTCGATCAGGAACTGCCCGGCGTTTTCGCTCAGGGACTGCAGTTCGTCCAGTTCGCTGTCGTAGCCGGTCTTGAGTACGCCGCCGTCACGGATGATCGCCGGCGGGTTGTCGATAATGGCCTTTTCCAGCAGCGCTGCCAGTTCCGGGTAGGTACCGGCCGTTACGGCGAGCTGTTGCAGGTGCGGCGTATCCAGTTCGGTCATTGCCACTTGCAGTTGCGGCAGGGCGCTGAGGGCATCGCGCAGACGCGCCAGGTCACGGGGCCGCGCATTGCGCAGGCCGATCCGCGCCAGGATGCGCTCGATGTCGCCGATTTCCTTCAGCTGCGGCTGCAGCTTTTCAAAGCGATAGCCGTCCAGCAGGCAGGTAATCGACGTCTGGCGCGCCTGGAGCACCGTCAAATCCCGCAACGGACGGTTCAACCAGCGGGTCAGCAGACGGCTGCCCATGGCGGTTTGGCAGCGGTCGACCACCGATTGCAGGGTGTTATCGCGCCCGCCGGACAGGTTGGTGTCCAGTTCCAGGTTGCGACGGCTCGCACCATCGAGCACCACGGTGTCGTCCAGGCGCTCGTGGCGCAGGCTGCGCAAATGCGGCAGGGCGGTGCGTTGGGTTTCCTTGGCATAGCTGAGCAGGCAACCCGCAGCGCCGATGGCCAGGGTCAGGGTTTCGCAACCGAAGCCTTTAAGGTCCTGCACCGAGAACTGCTGGCATAGACTTTTCAGTGCCGAGTCACGCTCGAAATCCCACGGCGCGCGACGCTTGGTCCCACGGCGTTTTTCCGCAGGCAGATCCTTCGGCCAATCATCCGGGATCAACAACTCCACCGGGTTGATGCGCTCCAGCTCCGCCAGCAGGTTTTCCCAGCCCTTGATCTCCAGCACGCTGAAATTGCCGCTGGTGATATCCAGTACCGAAAGCCCGAACAAGCGCTCATCGCCCAGCACCGCGGCGATCAGGTTATCGCGACGCTCATCCAGCAGCGCCTCATCGCTCACCGTCCCCGGCGTAATAATGCGCACCACCTGGCGTTCCACCGGGCCCTTGCTGGTGGCCGGATCGCCGATCTGCTCGCAGATCACCACCGATTCGCCCAGCTTCACCAGCTTGACCAGGTAACCCTCCAGCGAGTGATAAGGGATCCCGCACATCGGAATCGACTGCCCCGCCGACTGCCCGCGCGCGGTCAAGGTGATGTCCAGCAACTTGGCGGCCTTCTTCGCGTCTTCATAGAAGATCTCGTAGAAGTCGCCCATGCGATAGAACATCAATTGATCAGGGTGCTGGTTTTTCAGGCGCCAGTACTGCTGCATCATCGGGGTGTGGGAGGACAATTCTGAAATAGCTTTATTCATCAGTGGTTTAGTTGGCTCAAAAAAATTCTTGGGGCAAAAATGGGGCAACTGAAAACAAACAAGCTCAAGTGGGAGCTACAGCTATGAGATACAGTCATGTGAAGGTTACCACGCTGTGTGCAAGGCGAGGGTAAGGCGAGATGATTGCGTCTGTCGGAATGGCGGGTAAGCCATTGACTATAGAAGGTGGGGTGCGTAGATTTATTTGGGTTGTGCGTGTGAAAAAATGTTTTCTCTGACCCATTGTTAAGCGGTGGGTCAAAGTAAGCATTTTTAATCGGTCTCTGGTGCGTGTACGCGAAATCAGTTGACTGCGGCGATGGATAGCCATTCAGGAGACAGCTATGTCCCTTCCGAATACGAAAGGTGAAGAAATCACCGCCCGTCTCGAGATTCTCTCGAAACGTTCCGAAGTGAACCCTTTTGAAGTGCCGTCTCTAAAAAAAGATATTGAAAAACTTGCGTCTGTCAATGCCGCTGAATTTTTCATGCTCGGTGGAATGCTTGCAGCGACTCTAGGCGACTCTGGTGAATCAAAAGAGCTTCATGAGAAAACACTGCGACTAGTTTCTGATGAGGTTACTTTTTTCAACTTTGGCATATCAATGAAGACGGTCGGTGACTTCACGTTGGCTAATAAAATGTTCAATAAGGTGGCTGAAAAGTTACCTGGCGACTCCATATTGCTTACGCATCGGTTATCCTCTATGGAAGCGGATGCTCTCGTACAGCGATGTGATATAGCTATAAAGTTGGTTGAGGATCTAGATGCTTGTAGGGCGGCCTAAGGTTGCTTTGTGCTATGTATTAAGCAATAAATAAGGTGTGTTGTTTGCTTTGCATTGAGAGAATTTATGAGTGGTGTACCTAAAAGCAAGCTAAGTGAAATGCATAAGTCTTTTGATGATTTTGCGTTGGGCTATTCACATAGCTTGACTTTAAATGAGATTCATTATGCTCGTCTCAAAGCCGATCTGGAGAGCTTTGCCCGTAAGGCAAAGGCTACAGAAGCTGCTAAAGCCTATGCGCAACTGGCGCATTTAGTAAGTTATAAGTTTGATAGCGTAAAATTTTTTGATTACTTGAGTCGCGCAGAAGGTTTGGCCGGGAGAAATGAGGATTGGTGTTATGGGTACCTTTCCGGGGCTGTAAATCTTGGCTACTTCAGCGAAGCCAGGCAATTGATAGATTCGGTTGGTTATGATAATGATGTTTGGTGGCTGAATTATAAGTTCAATATCTACTCTTCAATGTGCTTGTTTGAGCAGGCTTTGGAGTGCGCGAGGAGTCTCGTTAAAATGAGCTCGGAGGATCACGACTTAGTGCGCGTGCCGAGTTTAGTTCCTGCGCTCCTTAAAGCCTATGAGCTTATTGGGCAATCAGGTATAGATTCCGAAAAGATATTTGAGATGGTCTGTGTCGCAGCCAAAGTTATCGGGGAGAAGTTGCGAAAGCCCCTCGCAAAGTATTCATTGTCCGCTGATTTCGAGTCGGGTGTTTTGTATTCGTTCAGCTTGAATGAGCCCGCGGAAGTGATGGTTGATCTCGAATGGCAAATTATGGAGCATTTGGTTGAAGAAGTTGACTTGGATGCTTCGGGGCTTTTTACTGTTAATGTTAGTTACCCTTCGCAATAACTTTTTAGGGCTTAAGGGATTATATGCCGGTTGAATGTGCAGATTTTCTAGATGTGTCTGATTTTCTTATTTCTTCAAGCAATCAGCACGAGATTTTTAATCGGGCCGCTCTGGGGCGGGCTTATTACAGTGTGTATCATGAAGCTCTTTTGAAGGCTGATGAGCTGAGTCTTCCTGCTGCTGGTGGCACAGCAACGATGGGCGAGCACAAACGTCTCATTGCGCGCTACAGCGCTGGAGGCAAAAGACTCAAAGTGATTGCCGGTATGATCGATAAAATGCGAACGGTTAGGTCAACTGTTGATTACACTTTGAAGGCGTCTTACTGTAGGCAAGACGCTTTAAAGGATATTAAGGTGTGTAAGACGATAATCGGTGAGCTTCAAAAATTATAATAAGTCTATGTTATTGCTTGCTTATGTTTGACCATATGTTCTGTAGTTCCTTATCAGACTCATCATCCATCCATTTCGCATAGACGTTAACGAGCATTGTAAAATCTTTGTGCCCCATTTGTTTTGCGATGAATGCGATATTTCCGCGCGCAGTCAGGCACCAGCATGCATAAGTATGGCGAGTTTGATATGGGCGGCGAGGACGTATCCCTGCTCGCTTTTGAATCGCTGCCCACTTAGTATTCCAAGCGGTGGGGACATACCAGAAGTTTATGATCTTCTTGCGCGCCAGGGTGGATGGAGAAAGCAGTGGAGTAGCCTTCTCTTTCCGACTCTCGTGCCTGTTCTGGAATACATCAATGATGCGTGCAGGATGATCGGCAACGAGTGAAACCAACACCCGGCAGGCTTCGACCGCTGGCGGCATTAATAATACTGAGCGCGGCTTTCCCGTTTTGGGAACCTTGAACGTGCCGTTGGCAGTTATGGCGCGGGTGATGTTGATCCGCCCGGCGTCTAGGTCGATGTCTTCAACAGCCAGCGCACATAGCTCACCTGGCCGAAGCCCGGTATACACGGCCAAGGTAATCGCCGCAGAGTCCTGGGGGTGAAGGCATCCTTTATCGACCAGCTGTTGGAATTCGTCACGAGTCAGGGGATCCGGCTCTTGGCCTTGCATTGCGAACCTATTACATGCTTCCGATAATCCCGTGCGGCAATATCCATTGGTCTCGCACCACCCCAAGAAGCCGGCGAACGTCGCCAAGTAGTGATTGACGGTTGACGGTGCTCGTTCTGCAATCAGCAACGTCCTCAGCAACTGAATGTCTTCGGGCAACAAAACTCCGGCGAGACGATCAATTCCAACCAAGGCAGTGCAGATGTCCAAGGCATAGCCGTACTTCTCCTCGGTCATCGGCGTGATGTCGACAGCCTTCAACGGCTTGTACCGCTCCAGCAATGCCCCAAGCCTTTCGTCCTTGGTGCTGCTGTAGTTGGTCGCGTGCTTTGAGTTAGGAAAGTGGTAAGCGCTCCATGAACCCCACATTCAAAGTCACCATCTGATCCCCGATGCTGTGCTCCCGATTCCTTTCCGGAGCCAGCACCTCATGATGCGTC